>NZ_CP047189.1:1938273-2584365 GCF_030440575.1 Corynebacterium ciconiae DSM 44920 | reverse complement strand
AGGGAAAACCCCTTACTACACGGGTGGACGGACAATCACGGGCATAACGCCACCACGGCATGTGACGGCGCGCGGAAACGACACATCAGCATCACCTCTGCACTGCAGAGCTGACGCGATACTCCCAGCGAGGAGGTCGTTTCCGCTGCTATCAGGCGGGTCCTCGCACGGAGCTGCAATCACCGGTTGTGGAACACCTCGAGGCCCACTGGCTGTGATGCATGCGCCTTCGATTATCTCTTTTCACCGCCAGCGACCGTCCATAGGCCTGTGCATAACCCCCACGCGGGCGGGTTGAGACAGGCTGCAGACGGCCTCTGGCTGTGGATGCACCACGATGTGATTGCACCGGGGTGTGCACAGAGCCGGCGGGGCCGAACTCTATGGTGATGCAGAGTTTTCCACAACGTTATCCACAGCTGTGGATAACGTGACTGCACAAGAGCTATCCACAGCCTAGCCGAGAGCCTGTGCATAACTAAATCGCCGAAAAAATGGCTACTGAGCTGCGTTAAGGGTTCGCTCTCAGGGGAGTCTCAAGTTCAGCTTTAGAGTTATCCACAGCCCCAGGGTGTTCACAGCTGTGTTTTATTCACGTGTTCCATTGTTACCCGCCGGCGGTAGATGCAGTCCAACACTCGCGAGGAATATCAATGCTGTAATTATCTATGCGGCTCCACTCCCCTGTCCTCTAGGCGAATTTGGAGTGCTGCGGATGACGTGCCCTTTTGATTCGCGGGCGCGGCATCAGCGCAGGATCACAGCGTGCGCTTGAGTCCCTAGGGCAGAGGGAATTACATCAACCGGATTTCAGGGGTAAAAAATGCTCATATTCCCCCCGCTGGATCGCGGTGGCAGCAGCTGTGGCGAGGCCGCGGTCTCGAGGGTGAGTCGGTGCTTCCAGGCGGTAGTGGGCGGCTATGAGAGAGGGCACATGATGCATCTAATTACCAGTACACCCGTACTATTTGCGCCCAGCTAAAGGTTTTGGGGCCGTGCTTAGGGGTGGGGCGAAGCTGCAGCACGGTTGCAGCTCTATAACCACACGCATGAAAGTTAGCCCAGCTAGCGCTGCGAATCTTATTGGCGTGGCAACTTGTTATCCGCGGGAGCCATACCGTATTCTGTCTAGGTCTATTGCGGTCACGCAGCTGCATCGCGGGGTCAACCTGAGGTTGAGCCGTGGTGGTGCGGTGGGCAGGGCCGCGTGTGGACGATGCTTTTGCGACACAGTGCGCTGACCCGAGCGCCGGCTCGTCGGTGGGCTACCACCACGCTCGCTGAAGCTGAAGCATCGATCTGCATCCGTCTTCCGCCTCGGCGGGAGAGGGAAGAAAAAGAATTCATCTCATGAGTTCCATGGCAGTGCCGAGCGGCAGTGCCTCGATCACTACGGTGGTCGCGGCATCTACTCGGTGATGCGGAGCTTATGACAGCAAACTTTCAAGGAGTGTTTGACCTATGGCTAAGGGCAAGCGGACTTTCCAGCCCAACAACCGTCGTCGCGCCCGCGTCCACGGTTTCCGTACTCGTATGCGCACCCGTTCCGGCCGCGCTATCGTTGCTGCACGTCGCCGCAAGGGCCGTGCTCGCCTCACCGCGTAGTTTTCTTTCACCCGTGAGGCATGGCGCCTGATAGGTGCTGAGCCTTCACCTTCAAAGAAGAACTCGAGGGGCGCACTGATGCTTCCGAAGAACCTCAAGATTGGTTCCTCTGCGGAATTTTCGCAGGCCGTCTCCGGTGCGAGCCGGGCGGGAACCAAGCGCGTGGTTGCCTATTATTCCCAGGCGACCCACGAGCGGGAGCCCCAGGTGAGCTTCGGTGGGCCGCATTTCGGGCTCATCGTGTCCAAAGCCGTCGGGAATGCTGTGATTCGTCACCGCGTTGCCCGACGGCTGCGGCATATCTGCGCCCAGCTCGCCACGGAGCTCGAACCCGCTGATCGGGTGGTACTTCGGGCTCTGCCTGCCAGTGCTGATGCCACCTCAGAGAAACTCGAGGCCGATGTCAGACGAGCACTCGTGCGCAGCCGTCGGCGCTCCGATGAACGCCAAGCCGGCGAGCGCCAAGCCGGCGAGCGTCGAGTCCACGAGGGCCGAGCCGATGAACGCCCCGTCGCATCCCCATAACCACGGCCGGCCAGGGCCCATTACCCGGCTCCTTCTGGGCGGGGTGCGGCTGTATCAACGCTATCTCTCCGGTCTTAAAAGTGGTCCGAGCTGCCGTTTTGAGCCCAGCTGTAGCGCCTATGCCTATGAGAGCCTGCAGCGCTTTGGAGCCCTTCGGGGGCTGCTTCTCGCTGTGGTTCGGCTGAGCAAATGTGGGCCGTGGCACCCAGGCGGTTATGATCCTGTGCCCCCTCATGGTGAGAGAAAATGATTAAATAATACTCGCATGTGTGCCGCCAGCGGCGGCGCTAGTGAATACCCCGTGTGGCTGTGTTTTTTGTGGCACGAGGCACCGCGACTGTCCTTGGGCGCGCTGCTGTACACCCCTGAAACGACGATCACACCACAGAGCAGCTAAGGAGCATTCAGAACGCCGTGCTGAATCCTATTTATTACGCAATTTCTGCCATCTTGTGGTTTTGGCACAAGGTGGTCAGTTATGTCCTCGACCCTGACTCAGGTGTGTCCTGGGTGCTCGCCATCGTTCTTTTGACGGTGACCATCCGTGCCTTCCTGGTCAAGCCAATGCTCAAGCAGATGCGCTCGACGCTGAAGATGCAAGAGATGCAGCCGAAGATGCAGGCCATCCGCGAGAAGTACAAGAACGACCAGGCAAAGATGATGGAGGAGTCGCGCAAGCTGCAAAAGGAGATGGGTGTTAACCCCATTGCCGGCTGTATCCCGCTGCTCGTCCAGATGCCGGTGTTCATCGGTCTGTTCCACGTGCTGCGCTCCTTCAACCGCACCGGTACCGGCGGCACTCAGCTGGGGCTGTCCATCGAGGTCAACCGCAACACCCCGAACTACATCTTCGGTGTGGACGAGGTGCAGTCCTTCCTGGACGCCCGTATCTTCGGGGTGCCGCTGTCCTCCTATATCTCGATGCCCAATGAGATGTTCGGCGCTTTCGGCACGGTGGACTTCACCCGCGGCAAGATTATGGCCGTGGCCGCGCCGTTGATCCTTATCGTGGTCTTCGCCACCCACATGAACGCTCGGCTGTCCATCGCTCGCCAGGAAGAGCGTCGCCGCTCTGGCAAGACCAAGGCCCCGCAGAATGACATGATGGCCACCCAGATGCAGATGATGAACAAGATGATGCTCTGGTTCATGCCCGGCATCATTTTGTTCACCGGTGTCTTCTGGCACATCGGTCTGCTCTTCTACATGGCTTCCAACAACGTGTGGACCTTCTTCCAGCAGCGCTGGATCTTTGCCAAGGTGGACGCCGAGGAGGAAGAGGAGCTGGCGCGTAAGCGCGAGGCGAAGCGCACCACTGCACCTCGCCCCGGCCAAAAGCCGAAGAACCCGAAGAAGGGTAAGAACTCCTAGTTCTTCGCTTGTCGACGCCACCCTCACGGCCCAGCCCCTCACTTTCCGAGGTGCTGGGCCGTTGGCATTGGCGCCCCTAGGGGCGCTCGGAACAGGCGACGTATAGTGATGAGGACAGAATGCATGAGGAAAGGGATGTTTCACGTGAAACCAGAGCTGCAGGATGGCCCGACGAGCAAACTGGCTCTGCCACCGGAGAGCGCCCAGAGTGTGTTTGGTGAGCGGCTAGATCTAGCGGTGCGCTATCACGCCTCCCTAGCCACTACGGGAAACCAACGCGGCTTCATCGGTCCGCGTGAGGTGTCTAGGCTCTGGGAGCGGCACATCCTCAATTGCGCAGTGCTCACCGAGGCTATCCCCGCCGATGCCCAGCGGCTGGCCGATGTGGGATCCGGGGCGGGCCTGCCGGGCGTTCCGGTGGCTATTGCGCGGCCGGATCTTTCCATCACCCTGATCGAGCCGCTGCTGAAGCGTTCTACCTATCTCCATGAGGTAGTCGAGGAGCTCGGCTTGAGCAATGTGCGGGTAGTGCGCGGCCGCGCTGAGGAAAAGGGCGTGCGTGCCGAGGTCGGTCGTTTCGATGTGGTGACCTCCCGTGCGGTGGCCCCCTTGGGCAAGCTGGCGCGCTGGTGCATGCCGCTCGTTCGGCCAGGGGGAAAAATGATTGCGCTCAAGGGCGCGAGCGTGCACGAGGAGTGGGAGCGTGACCACTCCACCATCACCAAAGCGGGCGGTGGTCTTGCCAACATCATGACTGTTGGTGAAGGGGTGCTCGAGCAGCCCACCACGGTGATCAGCATTCCACGGCGGCGCTAGCCGCTAGCGTGGGTGCTCTCACGCTCTCACCCCATTGGTTGGCGGCACCGTGAGGCACTAGGCTAGGGGGCTAGGTGTGCGCGACAGGAGGGTGGCGTCGATAAGCATGACGGCCCTCATCTCCGCCGCGCATACAGTGTTTCCGATAGGCCAGCATAGAGGGGATAGATCAGCGAGCATGCAGGACTCTACGTGGGACGACACGCCCATCGCCGCTGCGGCACAGCGGGCGGCGCAGGTGCGCACCCCGAATGCGTTAAAGCTGCCTCGGCCCGAGCGCCCGCGCATCATGACGATTGCGAACCAGAAGGGCGGGGTGGGTAAAACCACGAGTTCCGTCAACCTTGCCGCAGGCCTGGCGATATGCGGGCTACGGGTGCTGGTGATCGATCTTGACCCCCAGGGCAACGCCTCCACCGCGCTCGGCGTGGAGCATCGGGCAGGCACGGTCTCGAGCTATGAGCTGCTGCTCGGCGAGGCCACCGCCGAAGATGCGATGCAAAGCTGCGAGCTCTCGGAGAATCTCTTTTGCATCCCCGCCACCATTGATCTCGCCGGATCGGAAATTGAGCTGGTATCCATGGTGCGCCGCGAATACCGCCTGGCCGATGCCATCAACGAGGACTTCCTCACCGAGCACGATCTGGACTATGTGCTCATCGACTGCCCGCCTTCGCTGGGTCTTTTGACGATCAACGCGATGACCGCTGTGAACGAGGTGATCATCCCGATCCAATGTGAGTACTACGCGCTCGAGGGCGTGGGCCAGCTGCTGAATAACATCTCCATGATCAGCACCCACCTCAACCCGGAGCTGCACATCTCCGCCATCCTGCTCACCATGTACGACGGCCGCACCAAGCTGGCCGAGCAGGTCACCAGCGAGGTGCGCAATCACTTCGGCGAGGTTGTACTCACCACCGTGATTCCCCGCAGCGTGAAGGTGTCGGAGGCGCCCGGCTATGGGCAAACCGTGCTGGAATACGATCCCGGCTCTCGGGGTGCGATGGCCTATCTGGACGCCGCGCGCGAGCTGAACAATCGCGGCGACTACCCCGCCACCGAGGAGTCCTCCCCCATCGGTCAAGCCCCCGAATAAATCGGTATTGACGCCACTGTGGTCGAGCAAAGATACTAAGGCCAGCGGGCCCACCACGGGCGTCGTCTCTAGCCCCCCGGAAGTGCCCACGCGGAAACGCAAACGAAGGATGTTGAGCAACCATGGCGAATGAAACTCGTAAAGGCGGTCTCGGCCGCGGTCTAGCAGCCCTGATCCCCGATGGCTCCGCCAAGCCTCGGCTCGGCAATAACGCCGCGAGCATCGTCTTGGGCGATGGGCCGCGCACTCCCGGCGAGGACTCTACGCAGTCACGCGGGCAGAAAGGCGGCTCGCAGGGCGGCCAGAAGCCCAGCCAGAAGGGCAATGCGGGGCAGCGCGGCAACGGCCGTGGCTCCGCCAGCCAAGGCGGCGCTACGGGCCGCAACGGTGGCCCGCGCCGTCGCCCAGAGAATGTACACGAGGACTACTCCACCCCCGTGGGCGCGACCTACCGGGAGATCCCCATCGGGCTGATCGAGCCCAATGAAAAGCAGCCCCGTGAGGTCTTCGACGAGCAGGCCATGGCTGAGTTGACTCACTCCATCAAGGAGTTCGGCCTCATGCAGCCGATAGTGGTACGCGAGGTGGCTGAGGGTTATGAGCTCATCATGGGTGAGCGCCGTTGGCGTGCCGCCACCAAGGCCGGCATGCAGGAGATTCCCGCGATCGTTCGCGAGACCGAGGACTCCACGATGCTGCGCGACGCCCTGCTGGAAAATATCCACCGGGTGCAGCTCAACCCGCTCGAAGAGGCCGCCGCCTATCAGCAGCTGCTAGAGGAATTTGGTGTCACCCAGGCACAGCTGGCCGATAGGCTGGGCCGCTCCCGCCCGGTCATCACCAACATGATCCGCCTGCTGGCCCTACCGGTCTCCGTGCAGCGCAAGGTTGCTGCTGGGGTGCTCAGCGCCGGTCACGCCCGCGCCCTGCTGGGCGTGAAGGTGGGCGAGGAAGCCCAAGAGAAGCTCGCGCAGCGCATCGTGGCCGAGGGGCTGAGCGTGCGCGCCACCGAGGAGGCCGTCACCCTGCTCAACCGTGGTGAGGAGGCGGAGAAGAAGAAGCCGCGGGAAAAGGCCCCGCAGCCGGAGTATCTCAGCCACGCCGCCGAGTCCTTGGCCGATAGCCTCGACACCAAGGTGACGGTGCAGGCCGGCAAGAAGAAGGGCAAGATCATCGTGGAGTTCGCCGGCCGCGAGGACTTTGAGCGCATCGTCGAGCTTCTCGGACGCTAAAGCTTCCCTACTCTTAGCCGCTGATCATGACGGGCGCCGAGCACATCCAGCTACTACCGCTAGATCCGCGCGGACTGAAGCACCTCCACCCGCAGGCGCGCCGCAGCATCTTCTGGGAGATCGCGGCCGCAGATGAAGCCCTCATCCGCGATAGCGCGCTAGAGAAGGAAGCGTGGATCATCCACGCCTCCACCACCCTGGGTGCCTGCGGCTTCAACCTCATCACCCCGAGCGAGACCCTTGGCACCATCTTCTTCTGCCCACCGGTGCTCGCGCGGGGGATATCGAGGCTGCCCACCGGCCCAGTTCCGCGCCGCGCAATGCTGCTCAGTTCCCTGTTTCGCACCCCGCATGTGGGCACTGCACCGGTGCTTATCGACGCCGCCCTTATGCACCTCACCCAGCTCGGCATCGACACAGTGCAGGCCTTTGGTTGGCGCGCCAGCGGCCGCGAGAAGCTGGACTGGGTGCCCGAACGCATTGGGTTGATGAGCGAAGAGGAGCTGCAGGCAGCAGGCTTCGAGGTGGTGCGTGAGCACCCCGTGGTGCCCCGGCTAGAGATCACCCTGCCACCAGACACCGGCGAGCTAGCGGAGGCAGCACGAAAGGCCCTCAGCGCCGAGCTGCGCTGCTGAGGGCCAGGCAGGGATAAGTCTTAGCGGTTTTCCTGTTCGAGCAGTTCCGCGAAGTTATAGGTGCCGGTGGGCTGGTCATCGGCATCCATGAGGTAGAGGCGCTTGACGGCCACCACGATGGCCTCGGCGATATCATCGCGCACCATCGGATCCGTCAGCTTCGCCACGTCCTCGGTGTTGGTGAGATAGCCGGTGACGACCTCCACGGTGGGCATCTGGGTCAGCCGCAGGAGCTCCCAAGTGCGGCCATGGTTGCCGCAATTGGTCATCTGTGTGCGGGCAACGATCTCGCGCTGGATGAAGCCGGAGAGCTTCTCCCCTGTCAGTGAGGAGGAGCCAAGCTCAGAACCGAAGTAGAAGGTGGCCACCCCGGAGGCTTTGTCGTTCTTGTAGCGATCAGCCTGCAGGCAGATCATGAGATCAGCGCCAAAGGCGTTGGCCACATCGGCGCGGGATTCGGTGGAGGCATTATCCCCGCGCGGGCGGGAAAGGATGGTCTCCATGCCGGCGGCGATCATCCGGCCCTCAAGCCGGGTGGCGATATCCCAGAGGATCTCCTCCTCGGTAATGGCACCATAGGTGCCCACCACCGTCATGCCTTGGTCCTTGCCGCCGAGGCCGGGGTCGATGACCACGCGCTTGCCGGCGAGACGCGGGCCGGCGCGGCGAATCTGCTCGTCCTCGCGGATGGCCTGCGGGGAGCCGCCGGTGATGCGTAGGCCCAGTCGGCTCAAGGCCTTGATGGTTTTCGGCCCGCAAATACCATCGGTCTCAAGACCGTAGTTGAGCTGGTAGTTCTTCACCGCGTCGAAGGAATTCGGGCCATAGCGGCCGTCGACGCGATCGGTGTAGAAGCCGAGTTCTTGCAGCTGGGTTTGCAGCTGCACCACATCATCGCCCACCAGGGTGTTATTTGGCTGGTATTGCAGCACACGGGCCCCCAGAGTGTAGGAGGCTTCGCGGAGTGCGCGGAGCGTGGTTTCGCCCACGTGTCCGTCGGCGATGATGCCGCGGGACTGCTGGAAGCCACGGACGACCTCGGCGAGGGCGGAGTCAAACAGCGTGTCGATTGCCGCGTAGCTGTCGAAATCATCGGCTGATCCGTCGGCGGATTCGTCGACGGAGAGCAGTCCTAGACGAGCAAGGCTCTTCCGTACTTCCGCTACGCGCGGGCTACGGTCACCAACCCGCAAAACGTCCACCACCGAGGTCCCTTCTAGATTGATTCCAGCCGCACAGCGCGGCCACTCACGGCGCAGCGCGACAACTGATAACTCAGCGTGTCACTATTGTAGGCGCGGGCTAGCCGCTAAACGAAAGTCGCTGAGAAACGCACTTTCACGCTGTCTTTTCAACCCTACCAGTTACGCAAGTGACGTCAGTTTTTCCACGTACTCGCGCTTCGGGCGCACGCCCACGTACTCGGCTACCTTCTCGCCGCCCTTGAAAATCAACACGGTGGGAATGGACATGATCTGGAACATGGCGCCCAGGGTGCGCTCGGCATCCACATCCACCTTGGCCACCACGGCGGCATCGCCGACCTCCTCGGCGACCTGCTCGATCAAGGGGCCAAGCTTCTTACACGGGCCGCACCACTCGGCCCAGAAATCCACCAATACCGGCTTCTCGGACTCGATCACGGTGGACTTAAAGGTATCGGTGGTGAGGTTAATGATCTCAGACATGGTGGGGATCTCCTTGGGGCATCGAGAAAATAGTGTTAGTGCAGGTCATCTTCGAGTTCACCCAGATACTGCTGAGCGTCGATAGCGGCGCGGCAGCCGGTGCCGGCCGCGGTAATGGCCTGCTGATAGTGATTATCCACCAGGTCGCCCACGGCGAAGACACCGGGCACGCTGGTGCGGGTAGAAGGCTCCTGGACCCGCACATGCTTGGTGTCGGTGAGCTCCACCTGCCCGGCTGCAATGTCCGAGCGGGGATCCGCACCAATGGCCACGAACATTGCGGCCACCGGCAGCTCCGAGGTCTCATTGGTCACGGTATCGCGCAGCAGTAGCGAGGACACCTTGGAATCGCCACGCACCTCTTCGACCACCTTGTTCACCAGGAACTCGATCTTCTCGTTGTTCTTGGCCCGCTCCAGCATGATCTTGGAGGCGCGGAACTCCTCGCGGCGGTGAATGATCGTGACCTTGGAGGCAAACTTGGTGAGGAAGGTGGCCTCCTCCATGGCGGAATCGCCGCCGCCGACCACGGCAATCTCGGTGTCCTTGAAGAAGAAACCATCGCAGGTGGCACAGGCGGACACGCCGCGGCCGAGGAACTCCTTCTCCCCCGGCACACCCACATAGCGTGGGGCGGAGCCCATGGCCAAGATCACGCTGCGGGCCTGGAATTCCTCCTCGCCCGAGCGCACGATCTTCACCTCGCCGGACAGCTCCACCGAGTCCACCATCTCCATGCGCAGATCGGCCCCGAAGCGCTCCGCCTGGGAGCGCATCTGCTCCATCAACTCCGGGCCCATGATGCCCTCGGCGAAACCGGGGAAATTCTCCACCTCGGTGGTCGTCATGAGGGACCCGCCGTACTCGTAGCCCTCAAACACCAGCGGCTTCAGCTCGGCGCGGGCGGCGTAGATGGCGGCGGTGTAGCCGGCGGGGCCGGAACCGATAATGATGACGTCGTGGATCGTATCGCTCACAGTGGGGTATGTCCTTCTATTACGTGGATGGTGGGTTATGCACATACGCGGTCGCAGGCTGCGGCCGTGCGGCGCCGCCTCAGGATAGCGGTGGCGGCGGCTCGTCAATGTCTACCTCTGCCACCCTACCCAAGCGGCCGCGCCTGCCACGGCGGGCGCGGAGAGAGCCGCGGCGGGCGCTGTCTCTGGGCACAACACCGTCGAGGGCGGTCTCATTCCCTGCCGGTGGCGGTGAGCGTCGATAAGCATGCGGCGGCTAGTTCGCCCCGGCGAGCAGCTCCTCGATCTCGTTGGGGTCGGTGTAGAGCTGCTGCAGCTTGGTGCGCGCGCGAGCGCGGCGGGACTTCACGGTGCCTACGGCCACGTCCTGATAATCGGCCACCCACTCCACCGTGTAGCCGGCGATATCAATGAGATACAGCGCCTCGCGCTGCTCCGGTGGCAGCCTGGTCATGATCGCCAGCAACGCCAGTCGCGAGAGCTCGCTGATAAAAGGATCGTGGCTGTGGCGATAGTCGATGGCGCGAGCGTGGGTGTCATCGTCCATTACGGCCAGCTCATGTCGCTGATGCGGGCGGCGATGGGTGAAATCGTAGCCGGTATTAGACACCAGCTTGTGCAGCCAGGTTGAGAGCGTGGCCTCGGCGCGGAAGGTGTGCATGCGCTGCGAGGCCTTCAGCAGGGCCTCCTGCAAGATGTCCCAGGCGTCGTGCTCGGTGCGGCTATAGCGGCGCGCGGTGAGAAATAGCTTCGTGTGATGCTGGCGCACAATGCGGCTAAAAGCCTTCTCGTTGCCGGCGAGATGCTCGTGCACCAGCTGCACATCGGCTCGCATCCGCTCCGCTAGGCTCAGCGGGTCTGGTTGGGTGTCGATGGTCGGTGATGTGTTCATGATCTCCCCCCAGATGAACGATGAACATGTCAAAAGTGGTCAGGTTCACGGTGCGCGATCGGCGCGTAGATCTAGTCTGCGCACTGCGGCGAACACAGCAAAAGGTCCGATGCACATCATGGTGTGCACCGGACCTATATAGGGGGATGTAGCTGAGCTAAAGGTTCATATATTGGGGCGAGGGTGACCTAAGCATGGCGCTTATCGACGCTCCCCTGCCCCCGCATCCGAGACAGTATCCAC
The DNA here is from genome assembly GCF_030440575.1 of Corynebacterium ciconiae DSM 44920. Taxonomy (NCBI): domain Bacteria; kingdom Bacillati; phylum Actinomycetota; class Actinomycetes; order Mycobacteriales; family Corynebacteriaceae; genus Corynebacterium; species Corynebacterium ciconiae. The sequence continues at coordinate 2,573,282 of NZ_CP047189.1, read as the reverse complement.
CACGCCCTTAACCCGGATCTCTTGAATATCCGCAGGCCGCGGGGAGGCGCCGCTGCCAGCGGGCATCGGCAGCCGCTCCACCCACACCACCATGCCGCGGTAGTAGGTGGGCTCCTCGCCCTTGCTCGGCTTCGGCAGGGTGACCACCGTGGAGCCATCGCGCAGCACCGCGCGGCTCAACTCGGTGAGCTGCTCCCGCGAGTTCACGGCATCCGAATCGTCAGTGAATCCCAGAATGCGCACCGTGGTGCCGCCCGTACCGGCGTGGAACTCCACCTCCGCCGGGGAAGCCGGCTGGGCGAAGTCGATCTTCAGGCCCACGCCGTTTTTGATCTCCTCGCGCTCGCCGAACTGGGCGCGATAATCATCGGTGTGCCAGCTCGTGGCCACATCGCCGTCGATCACCAGCTCCGCCAATTGCGGGTTATCCGGCCAGTCGGCTGGGCGGGCCGCCGGATCGCCCGGCTCCCACTCCTCGGCGCGGGTGAGCTTGACCTTGGTGGCGTTGCGCACCTTTTCTGGCGCGCCGGAAATGGAATCCGAGTTCACCGGGCTGTCGGCCCGGTTACCGCCGAAGATGCCAAGCAGATACACGCTGGAGGCAGCCACCAGCACCACCAACCCCACCGTGGCGGCGGAGACCAACGTCAACCCGGTACGCGTATAACCCTTGGAGCCGAAGCCCGGGGAAGAGGTGGGCTCCGGTGCGGCATCGGCTGCCACTTCCAGATAGTGCTCCGGGTGATCCGAGCCCATGCCGAACTCGTAGAGATCATCCGCCATCACCCGTGGGTTGACCGTCTCGGTGTCATAGAGCTTGGAGGTGAGGTACTGCAGCTCGCGGCCCGTGCCCTCGTCTTCCACCAGCTGCTCCACGGCCTTAGCCACATAGCGCATGTCTTGGCCATAGTCGTTGCTCTCGAGCACCGCCGGGAAGGCCAGCACGGCGCGGCCATCGGTGTTGACACGGATGCGATCAAAGTGGTCGAAGCCGAGCGAGATCCCGGTGTCGTGGGCCGTGGCGGCGGCGTCGAGAAGCGAACTCATGGCATAGGCTACCGCGCGCGGATTCGCCCCAGTGAAACGCTGGCGGCTAGAGCCAGACCGAGCCCCTGCGGTGAGCGAGTTGAGGGCGGTGCCCTCCACCCAGTCCGCCACCACGAGGCAGCCCGCGCGATAGGGCAACACATGAATATTCTTGGCGATCGCCGGATGGTTCAACTCCGCCAAAGCCCGCGTGGTGCGGGTGACCGCGGCCGCGCGCTGGGCCGCGGTAGCCGGGCTGACTGGGGCGGCAGGAATCTGCATGCCTTGGGTATCGACGAAGACCAACGCCACCTGCTGGCCCGTGCGCTGGTCGCGGGCGTGCCAGAAGCGCGCACCCGGGACGCGGCCATAATCGCGCAGCAGCCGGTAGCGGCCATTGGCCACCGCGGCACCCGGCACCAGGCGCGGGGCCCGCACCTCGCCGGCGGACATCGGCGGTGGCACCGGGGAGGCGGTGAAGGGCTCCACCGTGACCAGCTGGGTAGACAGCTCGGCGGTGGTGGCTTGAGGCAGACCATCGTCCGCCTCGTCCTCGGCGGCCGCCGGCGGAGCGCTGACCACCCGGTTGAGCCCCGGCACGCGGCTGAGCAGCCGGGCGAAGGCGGCGATCTCCGGCAGCCCCGAACGCGAGAGCACGATCGCGGTAACCACCAAGAACACCAAGCCGGTGATCGCGGTGCGAAGCATAATCACCACCGAGGAGGCGGCTCCCAACACAGTCAGAGCCAGCACCCAATCGAGCACCAAGCCCACCCCGGCACCCACCAGCGAGGCGCCAATGACCCACAGCGTGGAGGTCATAATCTCCTTGCCGTGCAGCGAGCCCAGCTTGCGGCGCAGCAGGAACACACCGATCACGGCGCCGGTGACAAAGCCGAAACCATTGGCCGCGCCGAGCAGAATCACCACGCGCGAGGAGGAGGTGGCCACAAAGGGTGCGGCCGCCGACAGCACGATCTTGACCGTGGTGATACCGGCGATGATGAAGGTGGGGGTCCACGCCTCCTCGCGGGCGTAGAACACGCGCAGGTGCAAAAGCACCAGCGCATAGGGGATGAGAGTGAAGGCCGAGAAGCTCAGCGTCCAGCCGAGAATATCTGCCTCGGAGGGGGTGAACTGGCCATAGGCGAAGAGCGCATTAGCGATGTTGGTACCGAAGGCCATGAAGAACACGATCACCGGGATCAACGCGGCGAAGGTGAGCTTGGAGGCCCACGTGAGATCCCGCACCACGGCCTTATCGTCGCCCTCGGCGGCATTACGCGACAGACGCGGCATGATCGCGGTCAGCAGGGTCACGCCGATCACGCCATAGGGCACCTGCAGCAGCAGCCAGGCCTGCTGATAGATCAGCGGGGCGCGGGCATCAGCATTGGAGGCGATACGAGTGGTCACGATGTAGCCCAGCTGGGAGATCGCCACATAGATGACGATGGCGATAGCCATCCCGCCGAATTCTTTGAGGCGATCATCGATGCCCCACAGCGGCCGCAGATCGATGCCCTTCTTCAACAGCGGCGGCACCAGCAGCAGCGCCTGCACCACCACGCCCAGCGTGGTGCCCAGGCCCAGCAACAGCACGTGCGGGTCTGTCACCGAGGCCTGTTCATTCGGGTCCAAGGCCCCAGGTACCAGCCAGTAGAGGGCGAAGGTAGCCAAGCACACCACGTTGTTCCACACCGGCGCCCACGCGCCCGGCCGGAACACACCCTTGGTATTGAGCACCGCCATAAATAGCGAGAAGATGCCGTAGAACAGGATCTGTGGCAGCACCAGATAGGCGAAGGAGGTGGCCTGGATGATGTTGACCTTGCCCTCATCATCGATGGTGATGCGCGTCAGCCACGGGGCGGTGACCACCGCGATCGTGGTGACCACCACCAGCAAGGTGAGCGCCAAGGTGAACAGCCGCCGGATGAAGGCCGCTCCCCTATCGGGATCCTCCTTCTCGGCGCGCACGAGCACCGGCACCACCAAGGAGGTGAGCACCGCGCCCAGCACGATCTCGGTGACGAGGTTAGGCAGGGTGTTGGCCACGGTGAAAGCCGAACCCACCGCCGAGCCGAGGGTGGCGCCGATGGCGAGGTTGCGCAGGAAGCCAGTGATACGGCTGATCAGGGTGGCAATTGCCATGGACCCGCCGGCGCGCACCACATCGGAGTCGCTGGTGGTGCCCTGCTCGTCCTCCTGCTGGGTAGCCACCGGCGAGGAGGTGCCGGCAGCGGCCACGGGCTCGTTGGCGGCATCCTGCTGCGCCTCATAGAGCGCTTGGGCCGGTTCGGCCGAAAGCTGCGAATGATCGCTGTGTTGGCTCTCCAGCTTCTGCTTGCGCTTTTCCTGAACGCTAGGTCTGGATTCGGGGATCGGTGCGGGCGGTGCCGGCGGCACGATACGGCCGCGTAAGCCTGGGCGCTGGCCCTCTATTGGCGTGTGCTTGTCTGTCACTTCTCAACCACGTTTCGTGTTCTAGCTGTCCCTCGATCGTCGCGAGGAGCGCGTCCCCTCCCCCGGTGTCTCCGGCGGAGGGTTTCGTCTCGGTCGGCGTTGTCTGCTGCGTCTGGGCCGCGGCGGGTCATCCCCATCGCTTGGCCCGTCGCGGTGGTGAGTATGTCTACGTGGCGGATACTGGGCGCGTGTTGACGCCTTCTCGCTGCCCCAGCCCCCTGCATCTCGGCGGTGGGCCCGCTGCTGGCTCTCGGCCGCGGATACTGCCTCGGCGCGGGCTAGAGCGCGGTCGGCGGCGGTGCGCGGCTGCTGGGTCGAGCGAGCGCGGCGACGCTTAACGGTGCGCAGCGCCATCAGGCCCACCAACAGTGCCAAGAGCACCCCGGCGAGCCAGCGGTTGATGGTGGTGCCGCGAGTCTGCACCGAGATATCCACCGGATTACTGATCAAGGTGTCGGTGGGGGTGAGTAGGAACAGCTCGAGGTCAGTGCGCTGATCGTCCTCGGGAATCCGCGCCGTCAGCTCGGTAGTGATCGATCCCTTCGCGGGGATGCGCAGCTGCTCGGGTAGCTCCAGTTTCACCTTGTGCGGCGCCGAGTAGCCGATGTGGCTATCCACCGGCAGCGGCAGACCATTGCGCGCCACGATGAGCAGCGGCGAGGAGCTGCTGGTGCGGGTGTAGACATTGCCCGGCGGCAGCAAGGCCACCGCGTCGCGCAGCTCCATGAGCATGGCGCGGTTGCCCTTGATGATTCTGTCGGCGCGTTCAGTGGCGGCGGTGTGGCGCCGCAGGGTGTCGCGCTCGGTGCGGCTGAGTGCCCGCAGAATGTCCTGGCGCAGCGGCGCCGAAAAACCATAGGGGGTCAGTGCGATATTGGCATCACGCACCATCAGGCGGGTGACCTCGTCGGTATAGCGCAGCTGCTGGCTGGTGGTGATGATCTCGCGGTCGCTCATTGCCGCTGGATCCACCACGTCCCGGGTGCCGGAGGGTGCAGCGGCGGTGTCCACGTAGTCCGCAATATCCATCGGGGCGCTGATGCGCTTGTTCAGCACAAAGTGGGCGCTGTCGAAGAGCGCATCGGCATCGCCGCTGCTGATTTGTGCTGGCGGCAGCACTAGCAGCGGCTCACTAGCTTTCTGCGCATTGAGCGCCGCGAGCTCGAGGGCGGCACTGGCGCTCTGGCGGCGGGCCGTGGCCGAATCGAGGGTGTAATCGAAGCGGTAGCGGGGATCAGAATAGGCGGTCGTCACCGGGGCGCTGCCCATGCGCGCCACCATGCTGGCTAGGCCTGAGTTATAGCCCACCGCTTTCACGCCCTCGCCCGAGGGCGCCGGGGCGGAATCAGCCAGCAGCACCTCAGCTTGGCCCAAGCTCGAATCAGGGATGCGTTCCTCCTGCGGGGCCTCATCCTGGGTGAGCACATCGGGCGCGTGGTCATAGTGGTTGTGCTGGCGGCTTTGCTGACGCTGCCGCGTCCACGCCTCGTCTGGGGTGAGATCCGAGGAGGCGGTGTGTACCACGCTCTCCGCCCGCTGCGTCATGTAGCCCGCGGTGGGAATCACCACCTGGCTGCTGACGGGTCGGCCGAGGATCTCCTCCACCGTCATCCGCCCGCGAGTGACAGCCTCGCGGGCTAGCCACTGATTACCGGTGGCGGCCACCGCATTCACGTCCGCATTGGCCCAAGGCAGCGCTACAACGCAGCTGTTCTCGGTGGCGCGGTGCAGTTTAGCGATCCACTCCCCCGCTACCACCGTGCTGGAACCGGCCTCAGAAAGGCTTTCCTCGGAAGGGGTATCCCAGCGATCCCGGAGTCTCGCGGCCGGGGCCACTGGGGAGGGCCGAGTGTCGGAGACGCGGTAGCCATCGCTCATCCGATCCACCGCAGAAAGCAGCTGCGGGTCCACTGCCAGGCAGGTGGACTCCTTCAATGCCGCATCGTCCGCGGTGCGCTCAATATAGGTATCGAGAAGCTGATCTAATCGGCCACCGGAGACGATCGTGGTGGCCAACTCATCATCCCGTAGATACAAGGTGGGCTGGGTGGGAGCCTCACCGGTTTCGCCTGGGGTGATATCGGCTGGGGCGGTGATGGGCAGGAGCATGGTCAGGCCACTCGGGCCGTCCGGCTCTTGGCTGTCGGGTGGGGACATCTCCTGCGGGGTGTCGTCGACAAGCGCAGGCGCAGGCCGAATGGGATCGGTGGGCATGAGGAAACGCTCGGTGGTGGATATCGCTCCCGAATCCGCGGTGGCGCCCGCCCAGACCAGGAAGGGATAGACGCCCGGTCGAATCCGATCGGCGCTCGCCCCAGGGGTGACGGTGAGCGTGATCTCACGCTTCTCACCAGCGCCGATGCTCAGATCCTCCTCGCCAGTGAGGGAATAAGGATAGGCCTCCAAGCCCACTGTCATCATGGTGGCGGCGTGCTCCGGATCGGTGGTGGCATCCCCGCGAAACAGCTTCAGCGAGGCATCCGTTATCGGGCTATCCGAGGTGTTGGTGATCGAGATTTGCACGCTCAACGGGCGCAGCGGATCCCAATGCGACTGCTCCAATGGGGCGATCTCCACCCGCAGTGGCGAGGCCTTATCCTCAGCCCGGATGTATGGATTCACCCATTGCTGCGCTACCTGTGGATCACTCGGATCGAGCACCACCGGAAAAGCCGCAACCTGCGGGGCAAGGGCGAGCGGCGTCGTGGCGGCCACCGCTGCTGCCACCACAGACGCGGCTAGACGACGCGTAGAACTCACCGTGGTGTTGTCCTTCCCTCCGCGTGCAAACGCACCGCGCACTCCCGCATCAAGGAATGGGCCGTGCGCGCTAACTTGCGCTCATCGGCATAGGCGAGGCGCTCGATCAGAGAATTCGCCGGCACCCACGATACCTCGGTGACTTCGGGGTCATCATCGTTTAAATCCCCATCGACATAAGCCAAGAGGTGATGGTGCACCGTCTTGTGAATACGGGTGCCATCCGAGACAAACCAATAATCGATCACCCCGAGCTCGCCTAAGACTTCGCCCTTGATGCCGGTTTCCTCCCAGACCTCACGCTCCGCGGTAGCCGTGTGGGCCTCGCCGTTTTCCACATGCCCCTTCGGCATGGACCACAGCAAGCGGCCCCGCCGATCCACTCGGCCAATCAGCGCCACGTAGATGCGGGACAGATCCACCGCGCCGTGCTCATCCACAGCCTCCGCCAAACCAGAGGCCACCAACCCGCCCGCGGAGGTTTCAATAGAGGTGGGCATGGACGGCTGGCCACCCCGGCCTCGCTGGCCCTTGCTGCCCTTAGCGGCTTTACTGCTCTTTGAGCCTGAGCCTCCCTTAGCCCCTGCGCTGGCTGAGCCCCCGCGGCGAGAGCCGTGGGAGTTCTGGGATTGCTGATTCTTGCCGCGGTTCTGCTTCTTCTGTCCTTTGCCGTCCCCGCGGTGGGCGGCGCCGCGGCCGGAGCGCTGCTGAGACTGTCCGCGGCGTCGCCGCGAGGAACCCTCCCCCGAGGTGGTGGAGGGCTCGGAATCCTCGCTGCGTGCGTGCTGAGAACGCTTGGCCCGCTGCTGGGAGCCGCGGCCGCCCCGTCCGCCGCGCTTACGCCGCCGGCATCCATTGCCCGAGCCGGACCGAGAACCGGAGCCGCTGGTGGCACCGCCTTGGCCCTCGGCGTGGTCGGTGCTGCTGGCTTCTGCCGGCGGCGGGGTGTGCGCTGGGGTGTGGGCCCGTCGGCGCGATCGCCGGGAGGAGGCACCACGAGACCGGCCCCTCGCCGTGTCGGGGCTGGTGTTTCTGCTGGAACCGGCGCCTCCAGTGCTGCTAGACTCGCTGGTTCGCTGCGCCGAATTCTCGGCGTCGCTACTCGTGGTACTCATCCCCTTGATCGTATCGTGACCAGCCGCCGGTTGGTACATCGACATCACGAGTAGACTCATCACAAATATTCGGTGGCACCACCAGGGCGCCGCCGCACTGTGCAAGGAATCGGAGGAGATTCATGTCCGATGCACTGCCGGGTTTCGCTCGGCTGCGCGAGATTGGCCAGAGATTTGCTGATCTAGCATCGCTTTTCGACGCCCACCACCACCCGCTCTACCTCGTGGGCGGCAGTGTTCGTGACGCCTTCCTTGACCGTGGTGGCATCGATTATGACTTCACCACCTCGGCTCGACCCGAGCTGATCATGGATATTCTCAATTCCTACGCCCCTGCCGTGTGGGACACCGGAATCGAGTTCGGTACCGTCTCTGCAGAAAAGGACGGCGCCCAGATCGAGATCACTACCTTCCGTAGTGACACCTATGATGGCACCTCCCGCAACCCCGAGGTGCGCTTCGGCGATAGCCTCGAGGGTGATCTCGTGCGGCGTGACTTTAAGGTGAACGCCATGGCGGTGCGCATCACCCCAGAAGGCGATGTAGAGCTGCATGATCCCATGGGAGGACTGAGCGATCTGCAGGCTGGGGTGCTCGACACCCCCGCCACCCCAGAGCAGTCCTTCCACGATGATCCCCTGCGCATGCTGCGGGCCGCTCGCTTTGTCTCCCAGGTGGAGTTCAGCGTGGCGCCCCGAGTGCGGCAAGCCATGGAGGAGATGAACGGCGAGATCACCCGCATCACCGCCGAGCGGGTGCAAATGGAAATGAGCAAGCTCCTGCTCGGCTGCGCCCCGTGGGAGGGCATTGATCTTATGGTGGATACCGGCCTAGCCGATCACGTGCTGCCTGAGGTTCCAGCGCTTCGGTTGACTCAAGATGAGCACAAGCAGCACAAGGATGTGTACGCCCACTCTAAGCGGGTGCTGCGTAATGCCACCCAGCACGAGGGCGACGAGGGGCCGGATCTAGTGCTGCGTTGGGCCGCCCTGATGCACGACATCGGCAAGCCCGCCACCCGCGAGTTCCACGAGGGAGGCGCGGTGAGCTTCCACCAGCACGAGGTGGTGGGCGCCAAGATGGTGCGCCATCGCCTGCGGGCTCTGAAGTATCCCAAGCAGGTGGTGAAGGATGTTTCGCAGCTGGTGTTTCTCCACATGCGTTTCTACGGCTATAGCGACGCGCCGTGGTCGGATTCCGGGGTGCGGCGCTATGCCCACGACGCCGGGGAACTGTTGCCGCGGCTCAACAAATTGGTCCGTTCGGACTGCACCACCCGCAATAAGCGCAAATCGCAGCGCCTGCAGCGGGCCTATGACGAGCTCGAGCAACGCATAGAGGAGATTGCGGAGAAGGAAAATCTAGCGGCCGTGCGTCCAGATCTCGACGGCAACGACATCATGGAGATCCTGGGTCTGTCGCCCGGACCGGAGGTCGGTCGGGCCTGGACGTATTTGAAAGAACTCCGCTTAGATCGGGGCCCCATGGAACGCGAAGACGCGATCGCGGCTTTGCGCGCCTGGTGGAACGAGCAGAATTAAAGGACGCACCGGCATGGAACAGTATTTCGGCGACAACCTCTTCAACGCGATGGAACGCAATCCCGTTGAGATCGGCTCGATTGTGGTGCAGCAGCCAGACTCGGACAAAGGCGCCTATAAGCGCGACGCCCTGTTGGTGATCGATCACAGCCCGCGCCACACGATGGCACTAAGCCTCACACGGCCCTCGGAGGCCGCAGTGGCCAATGTGCTTCCGGAATGGGCTCCCCTCTTGAGTAGCCCAGGTGTTTTCTATGCCGGAGGAATCACGAGCCCTGAAGGCGTGTTGGGGCTCGGCGTGCTGCGCAATGGGCTGGAGACTGAAAACCCGAATCTCTATGAGCAGGTATGTAACCGCATCGTTCTACTGAACATGCAAGAGCCCGCGGAGGTATTTGAGCCTTATCTGGAAGTGGTGCGGCTGTTTGCCGGCCACACCACCTGGCAACCCGGCGAGCTCCATGCCGAGATCGAGATGGGCCATTGGTTTGTTGCACCAGCCCTCCCCTCTGATGTGATAGCTGGTCGGATGGCAGATGTGTGGGGCGATGTGCTTAAGCGCCAGAACTTCCCCTTGTCGGTACTGAGTACCTTCACCGAGGACCACGAGGAAAACTAAAACAATAAAGCTCGGATGTTTCACGTGAAACATCCGAGCTTTATTCGTGCCTAGGGTGGCGTGGTTTAGCCACGCTGGGACCAATACTCTTCGAACTCGGCAGCCGTGAGCGGAGTGGCCACGATGTCTTCAAACTGTCCGTAAAGATCAGGGTGTGGCACCACGGGATTGGGCGGAGCGTCCATGCCGCTGAGGCTGAAGCTGCCTTGGGCATTCAGTGCTGCGGAGCCGGTGATCTCGTGCTCGTGGTGGGAGGTGCTGGCTGGGCCTTTGAGCTCAACCACGCGCAGCATGCGGCACTGCTGGGCGTCGATCTCTTCCAGCTCTGCGACATGGGTGATGGCATGAGCTTCAATGGCCATGCTGATGCGCACATAGAGAGTCTGTGCCGCGCCGGTGTGCTGCGGGTGAGTCATGGAACAACCTCCATCGGTGATGGGCATATGGGCGGTGATCTTAGTGCGAGCGGGCATAACGGGCGGCGAGCCAGGAGCACATCATCAGCTGCACTTGGTGGAAGATCATCAAAGGAACGATGAGCAAGCTTACTTCCACCGGGCCGAAGATCACAGCACCCATGGGCAGCCCAGTAGCAAGGGACTTTTTGGTGCCGCAGAACTGGATAGCGATCTGATCCTCGCGGCTAAAGCCTAGGCGCTGGGAGACCCAGCGGGTCAGCCACAGCATGGCAGCCACCAGGGCTATGGAGAAGCCAATGAGGAAGAGGATTTCCCAGATGTTCACGGTCTCCCAAATACCGGCGACCATGCCCGCAGAGAATGCGGAATAGACAACCATGGTGATCGAGCCGCGATCGACAATTTTGGTGCCCGTGGCGGCCGCCCAGCGCCCCGTCCAGCGGCGGGTGAGCTGCCCAGCGGCGAAGGGCACGAGCAACTGCATGGCGATCTTGATAAATACCTCAGGGCCCACGGTGATGCCTGTCCCCTGGGCCATGATCAGCATGACCAATAGGGGGGTGAGCACAACGCCAAGCAGATTCGACAGCGAGGCACTGACGATGGCTCCGGCTACATTGCCTTTCGCGATGGAGGTAAACGCCACCGAAGATTGCACAGTGGAGGGTGTGAGGGTGAGGTAGACGATTCCAAGATACAGACCCGTGGATAGCACAGCTTTGAGCGGTGTGAGAGCAATGCCGATGAGGGGGAAGATCACGAAGGTGAAAGACAGGATCGTCAGATGCAGCCGCCAATGCTTGAGACCCGCGAGGGCTTCTTGGGGCGAAAGCCTGGCGCCGTAGAGGTAAAAGAGCAGGGCGATAGCGATGTTTGTGGCCACCGAGAAGGCATCGGCAAACCAGCCGCGTGCGGGCAGGAGAATGGCCAGCACCACTGCGGAGAGAATCAAGACGATGAGCGGGTCGGGCGGTCGCAGGTGAAATCTCGTGCGCATGCTTATTCAGCTTAGTAGCCGTCTGCAATCAGACGGGAGCTCGTAGGGGTGTCCCCTCAGTGCCGCGGTAGTTGGCAAAACCCACAGAATAAAAACCCAGCGCACAGCGTCTGGGTGGAGGAAGTTATGGGTCCTGCCAAATACTTACTCTATAGATAACAGACCGAATAGACGGTGACTTTGCTCCACTCTGGAGTGACTCTAGCTGGTGTCCGAACGCTCTAAGGGAGGGATGGAGTTTTGTCACGTTATGAATAAGTGCCCTAGCCAGAGGTGCTAAGAATCGTGCCTTCATTATACCTTTTTCGCTCCCGAACCCGCTAGAGGGGAGTGCCTGTAGACACTCCCCTCCCCCACCCCCTACCGGGCGGCTACGATTCGCTGGCGCGGGCTAGCGAGCAGTCGCGGCCTTCATGCGGGAGACAAACTCTCCCAATTCCTTTTTCAGCGCCTCGAGGTCAGTGACCGAGCGGGGCTGCGGGTGCTCGCCTTCGCAATACTTCTCGATGATCGAGGCAATGGCGGAGCCGGTGATGGCACCCGCCGCTCCAGCCTGAATGGCATCGGCTACATGCTGCGGGGTAGAGATACCGAAGCCCAAGAGCGAAGGGGCACCGCCGAAGCGCTGAATGTTTTTCACGATCTCGGGTAGCCCCATTGTCTGAGACTCGGACTCCACGCCCGTGACTCCAAGACGGGACACGGTGTAGATATAACCCTGAGAGATCGCCGCGACGCGCTCGAGAGTCTCCTCGTTCACGTTCGGCGGGGCGATGAACACGGGATCCACCTGGTGCTTCTGGGCGGCCTCGAGGAAGGGGGTGGATTCACGGACAGGGATGTCGGGGATCAGCACAGAATCAGCGCCGGCTGCATGGATCTGCTCGTAGAAGCTATCGAGGCCATGGGAGAAGGCCACATTGCCGTAGCAGAGCAGCCCGATGGGGATCTCGGGATAGGCGGAGCGTACGCGGCGGATAATCTCCAAGGACGCGGCGAAGTCCGTGCCCCCGTCAAAGGCCCGAATATCAGCGGCTTGGATAGTGGGACCATCGGCCACCGGGTCCGAGAAGGGCACGCCCAGCTCGAGGGCATCGGCGCCATTGTCGATAAGGGTGGAGATGAGTTCCACATTGGTGTCGGGGTCTGGGTCGCCGAGCATGATGAAGGGCACGAAAGCTCCTTCGCGCCGCTGCTCAAGGCTGGCGAAGAGATCGTCATAGCGGGACATGCTTAGTTCTCCTTCAAGGTGTACTCGGGGTGCTCGGCCAGGGTGCGGCGCACATAGTCAATATCTTTATCGCCACGTCCAGACAGGGACACCAGAATGGTGATCTCCTTGCCTTCTTCCTCAGCAAGCTTGGCCCGCTTCAGGGCATAGGCCAAGGCGTGGGAGGATTCGAGGGCGGGCAAGATGCCCTCGTGGCGTGTGAGCAACTGGAAAGCCTCCAGTGCTTCAGCATCAGTGATGCCCACATAGCTTGCGCGACCAGAGTGGGACAGGTGCGCGTGCTGCGGACCCACGCCCGGATAGTCCAGCCCAGCCGAGATGGAATAGGACTCTTCCACCTGTCCTTCGGCAGTACGCATGAGATAAGACTTAGCGCCGTGCAGGATGCCGATGCGCCCGGCACAGATCGGGGCGCCGCTCTTACCAGAGTCGAGACCGAAACCGGCAGGCTCGGTGCCCACCAGCTCCACGGACTCCTCCTCGATGAAGTCAGCGAAAATACCGATGGCATTAGAGCCGCCACCGACGCAGGCGGTGACTACATCCGGCAGCCCGCCAATGCGTTCCTGCATCTGCCTCTTCGCCTCGGTGGAGATCACGCGATGGAATTCACGCACGATCGTCGGGAAAGGGTGCGGGCCAGCGGCAGTGCCCAGCAGATAGTGGGTGTCTTCGAAGGATTCAGTCCAGTCGCGCAATGCCTCATTCACGGCGTCCTTGAGAGTGCCCGAGCCGGAGTTCACGCTCACAACCTTCGCGCCCATCATCTCCATGCGGTAGACATTGGGCTGCTGACGCTCGACGTCCTTCGAGCCCATGTAAATCACGCATTCGAGTCCGAGGAGAGCACAGGCGAGGGCGGTCGCAGTGCCATGCTGGCCTGCACCGGTCTCGGCAATGACGCGGTGTTTACCCATGCGCTTGGCCAGCAGTACCTGGCCAATCACCTGGTTAGTCTTGTGGGCCCCTCCGTGCACCAGATCCTCGCGCTTGAGGAAGATACGGGCGTGTCCCTTGCCCTGGCCCGCGAGAGGGAGGTTGGAGCATTCGGTAATCGGGGTCGGACGGCCGAGATAATCACGGAAGTAGGTAGCCAGCTCTTCGGTGAAGGCGGGATCCTCCATCGCATCGACGAAGGCGCGCTCTAGCTGATCGAGCGCCGGAATAAGGAGCTCGGGCACGTACTGGCCCCCGAACTCTCCGAAATAGGCGGGAAGGAGTGTCTCCCGCTCTGTGGTGTGGGGTGAATGTGTCATCGTTGATCGTTTCCTTTAATTGTCTGTCCGATGGGTTGTCTTTGTCGGATCGGCTGCGGCGGTGGGCGGATCGAAGTGGAAGGCCTTGATGGAATCGAAGACACTCCGAATCGCGGCGCTGTTCTTCCGATACTGCCACGTTTCCCCAGCCTCTGGGCCGTACTCGACACCGCTGTTGATATCTACTCCCACGCATCCGGTGCGCAGGGCCTGCTCAATATTCGCTGGGCTCACTCCCCCGGCGATGAGGGCACGGTCCTTCACGATGTCTGGAATAGTGGTCCAATCGAAGCTCACCCCGGTGCCACCCTCGCCATTGTCGAGCACGAGGGCGTCCACTAGGCCACCACTGGCGTGGGCCTCGGCCATGCGGGCCCCATGTTCCTCGCTCATCGAGATCGCGCGCCAGAGTTTTACATCGGGCCCCACCTCGGCGCGCACCGAGGCAATGAGCTGCCTCTCCCCTTCCCACGTGTCGGACAACGGTGCGTGGATCTGCACGGCGTAGACTCCACGCTCGGCCAGCTCCCGATACCCAGAGCGTTGGCGGGAGACGGCCACATAACGCAATCCGGGTTCCGCGGACATGATCGCGGCGGAGGTTTCACGTGAAACATATCGGGGTGAGCTGGGCTCGGTGATGAGTCCGCCATAGACGGCACCGGCCGCACAGGCCGCCTGAGCCGCCGCGGGTGAGGTGAGGCCGCACACTTTGTTCTCGCCATAAATGAGGGCACGAGCGGCGGCGTCTACATCCGGTTGAGCGGTGAGCTGGGATCCAACGAGGAATCCATTGACCAAGCCACCAAGCTTTTCGACGCTCACATGATCCCGAATACCCGACTCGGCCACGAGGACCGCGCCCTCGGGAGCGAGCGGCACCAGCTGGGCGGAGCGAGAGAGATCGATGGTGAGATCGTGGAGGTTCCGGTGATTCACGCCGATGATGCGCGCCCCCAAGGCAGTAGCGCGGGCCATCTCCTCTTCGTCGAGCACCTCGGTGAGTACATCCAGACCTAGGCTTTCGGCACATGCGGCGAGGCGGCTGTAGGTGGCGTCGTCAAGCACCGAAAGCATGAGCAAAATAGCGTCGGCGCCAAAGTAGCGGGCGGCGAGGACCTGCACCTCGTCGATGATGAAGTCCTTGCACAGGACTGGAAGGTGGGTGCTCGCAGCCACCGTGGCGAGGTGATCGTAGTCGCCGCCGAAGCGCTCGGGCTCGCAGAGCACGGAGATAGCGGCGCCAAAGCGAGAGTAGATGCGGGCGATCTCTGCGGGATTGTAAGATTCGCGGATCATCCCCAAGGAAGGCGAGGCGGACTTGCACTCCAAGATGAAGCGATGAGAGCCCTGCAGCGCCTCGTAGAGCGAACGAGTAGAAGGTGGAAGATCACTCGCTGCTACCCCACCAATGCGAGCGCGAATGTCCGCGAGATGTCCGCGGCGGGCAGTGACGATCTCCTCCAGAATCGTCGGCAGAGAGGAGGTGTTAGTGCTCGGCATAATCAGTCCCTTCGTGCTGAGCGAGCCAGCTTTCGACCTGGCCGCTACTGATGACATCCTTGGCGCGGGCGGTGCCCTCGGCGATGCTATCGACTACGCCGTGAAGATAAAACATGGCGCCAGCGTTCACGGCCACCGCATCCACGTGAGCCTGTGGGGCCTCGTTGGCAAAGATAGCGCGCAGCATCTGCGCATTGGCCTCGCCATCGCCACCGGCGATGGCGGAGAGATCATAGGTGCTAATACCCATCTCCTCCGGGCTGAGGCGATAGTGGGTGATCTCCCCCTCGTTGAGCTCCCAGAAATCGGTGGGGCCATGCACAGCGATTTCGTCGGTGCCGCTGCCGTGGACCACGAGTGCTCGGCGACGTCCGAGCTCTCGCATCACTCGGGCGATCGTCTCGCCCAACTCCGGCTTCGCGATACCCATGATTTGCAGCTCGGGGCGGGCGGGCGAGAGCAAGGGGCCGAGGATATTGAAGAGGGTGGGAATACCGAGCGCCTTGCGGACAGGTTGAACGTGCGCAATCGCCGGATGATAGGCAGGGGCGAAGAGGAAGGTAAATTTCGCTGCCTCATACCAGCGCACCGCGCGGTCCACATCGAGCTGCAGGGGGATGTTGAGCGCCTCCAAAACGTCCGCGGAGCCAGACTTGGAACTCACAGAACGGTTGCCGCATTTAACCACACCGCGTCCACCCGCTGCGGTCACCAGGGAGGCGGCCGTGGAGATATTAATGGTGTTCTTGCCATCTCCACCGGTGCCTGCAGTATCCAAGAGACCCGTGCCGGTGAGTGGGAAGGGGCGGCCCGCCGCGAGGAAGGCCTGGGCGGCCCCAGCAATGTCCTCGAAGGTCTCGCCCCGGGTGCGGATAGCCACGAGCAGTGCGGCCATGTGTACGTCGTCGTAGTCGCCTACGGTTAGTGGTTCGAAGACGGCGCGGGCCTCCTCCACGGTGGGATGGGGATTATCGAGGAAGAGCTTGAGTTGTTCAACCGCAGTGGGATTTGCCATGGTGGTTGCCTTTCGTTTCACGTGAAACACTGCCGTCGGGCAGTGCCTGGGCGTGGGCCCGTCATTATGGAAGCAGAAGCTCGATAGCGCGCTGGATGATGTGTGGTCCGGCGGGGCTGAGAATGGACTCGGGGTGGAACTGTAGGCCGAGAGCATCGGTGCGGTTATTCTCACCGTGAATCACGCCGGCCATGATCACCTCTCCCTTTTCCGAGGGGCAGGTCCCTAGAGACTCGATGCTCTCAGGCACATCGACACACCCCAGGGAGTGGTAGCGGGCGACGGGAACGGTATCGCCTGCGCCTGCGCTGTGATCCGGATCGGGCTGAATGCTTAGCCCAGCAAAGAGCGCCGAATGCGCCCCGGCTTCGGTGAGTGTCATGTAGTCCATGCGCCCGTGGACGGGGCCGCAGGGGGCGACCACTCCCCCACAATGCTCGATGAGGGCTTGGAAGCCGAGGCAGATTCCCAGCATTGGGGTTGTGCCCAACTCGGCGGCGATGAGGTCAGTCATGGTGCCCGCATCCGAGGGGTGGCTTGGGCCCGGAGAAAGCACGAGCAGGTCCGGCTTCAGTGCCTGGATCTCCGCGACGGGCGTGGTATTGCGTACCACGGTGAAGAGATGACCAGTTGCGGCGATGGCGTCGACCAAGTTGTAGACAAAGGAATCGTAATTATCAATCACAACGATCTGGCTCATGCGCGTTCCACCTTAAGATCCTTGGCCGCTGCGGCGGCGATAGCGTGCAAGACCGCATAGGCCTTGTGGACGGTTTCGTCGGCCTCCGATTGCGGTACCGAGTCGCGGACCACGCCCGCGCCTGCTTGCACGTGCGCCCGTCCGTGGCGGACAAAGGCGGAACGAATAACGATGCAATTGTCCATATCGCCGTTACCGGCGAGATAGCCCACAGCTCCGCCGTAGCTTCCTCGTCGCACCCCCTCTGCTCTGCGCAGAAGCTCTACTGCTTTGAGCTTCGGGGCGCCGGTGAGCGTGCCCATGTTCATACATGCGCGATAGGCATCCAGCGGATCGAAGTCCTCGGCGAGGGTGGCGCTGACGATACTCACCAGGTGCATCACTCGGGAGTAGCGGTCTACCTGCATCAGACGATCCACCGCGCGCGTTCCGGGCACCGCCACACGAGCGAGATCATTGCGGGCGAGATCAACCAGCATCGCATGCTCGGCGGTTTCCTTATCGTCTGTGCGGAGCAGCAACTCATTGCGGATATCGAGTTCCCGATTTAGGCTGCCGTCGGGGTTGAGGCCTCGTGGCTGGGTCCCAGCCACTGGATAAATCTGGAGGGTCCGGTCCTCGGCGGTGAACTTCAGGTTGGACTCCGGCGAGGCGCCGAAGAGTTCAAAGGAGCCATCATCCGTAGCGCCGTGCACATAAAACATGTAGGGGCTGGGGTTAGATGCGCGCAGTTGTCGGTAGGCAGCAAAGGCGTCGGGGCAATCAACGCTGAAGGTGCGCGCGGGGACGACTTGGTAGATGTCACCTTCATAGATGTTGTCTTTGAGGTTGGTCACGACCTCGCGGAAGCGAGCGTCGCTGAGATCGCATGTAGCGGAGAGTGTTTCACGTGAAACATCAGCAGCTGGCTCGGAGGTGTCGGCGGTGGCAGGCTCCGAGTGGGCGTCGATAAGCGCTGCGATGCGCTCCATCTCCGCGGCATCGCTGTCGCGGGAGGCGGCGCTGGTGCTGACGCGGGCCAGGGTGGCCTCGCCGCAGCGGTGATCAATATCCAGCAGAGTCTCGGCGAGGATGAACTGATAATCCGGATAGGTGTTGGGCCCCTCCCCTACCTCGGGCAGTTCCTCGAAGGTGGCGAGATAGTCGAAGGCGAAGCCGCCCGCGAGGAAAGGCAGGAGGCCGTCCTGAAAGCTGGACTCGCTTTGAAGGATCCGAAGCGGCAGTACAGTACTGGGCGCCAACAGCCGTTCCTTCTCGTCCACGGCCGTCGAGGGCGGGAAAGAAAACGCCAGAGTCTCGCCCGGCAGGCGGAACTCGGCGAGACGCTCAGCAAGCATCGCGGCGATCGGCTCGCCAGAGGGACGAACAACATCCACCTTCACCACATGACCCGTGCAGGTCAAGCGCAGCGACGCGCTAAGAACCGATAGCGACTTCACGCCGCGCTTTGACTCGATATCGACGGACTCAAGCAGGACGGAATCCGCCGGGGCATCCGGTCCGTTGAGGCAGAGGGCGCGATAGACCTCGGAGGCATCGCGATGGTAGCGCACTGGGCGGCGCAGCACTGTGGGCTCATAGTGCGGCGGGGTGGTGAATGTCATCGTGCTCTTTTCTTCTGAAGCCTAGGTTGGTCGGTGGGGGCCACCTCCCCCGTGGCGACGAGCCCCGCCCTTGATAGGCAACACAGAAGGCTCGCCGCGCTGGGAGCGGGCGAGCCTTAAAGAAAAAGACGTTGGATGGCCGAATTCGTGGCTCGCCCTAGCTGGCGCGCCACCACCACGAGTGGGTGCTGGAAGTGAATTCGTGCAACAACATGGCAGCTACTTTAGCAGTTCTTTGCTCAGTGCCACTGATAAGGGTGGCTAGATGGGGGTAACGGCCATCGTGTACTCACATTCGGGTCCGGACTCCAGCTCGAACACCATTGATAATGATGAGCACCTCCGCTACCTCGTGCACGGCCACCACCTCGGCCAAGTTCAGCACTCCGGTGAGCGCCAGGGGTGGCAAGAGGGCAACGATGGCTAAGGCCAGAACCAGGTTGGTCAACATAATCCGATGTGCTCGCTGTAGGTGCCGGATCGCCGGCGGTAGCAGACTCAGGCTGTGGCCAACGAAGGTGATATCGGCGCTGCGGCGAGCAATGTCAGTGCCCGTGGCACCCATCGCGATGCCAATGTGGGCGGCCGCCAAGGCTGGGGCATCGTTAATGCCATCGCCCACCATGATCCAGCGTCGCCCATCCACGGCAGCGTGCTTAGCGGCTGGGCTGAGTCCACCACGGATATCAGCGATACCCGCTGCATTCCCCACGAGCTCGGCGGCCTCCTGACGATCACCGCTGAGCATCACCGTGTGTAGCCCCTGAGCGTGGAGAGTGGATACCGCTGCTGGCGCCTCCTCGCGGAGAGTGTCCGCGAGGGCGATCGTTCCCAGATAGGCGTTGTTGTGGCGCACCTCTACCAGGCTCGTGCCTGGATCTGCGGACGCAGCTGCGTGCTCGGAGGCGCGACCCACGCGCACCTCCGCGCCCTGCACGAGACCGCATATCCCCTCCCCTGGAGTCTCTCGCACTTGTGTTACATCCACGAGTTCGCGCCCGTGGCGTTGCGCCTCCTGCACGATCGCCTGCGCCAGTGGGTGTTCGCTGTGGCGTTCGAGGGAGGCAGCAAGGCAGAGGACCTCGGCGGCTTCCGAGTCTGGGGCCGCCGAGATATTAACCACCCGGGGTTTTCCTCGTGTAAGCGTGCCGGTTTTATCGAAAGCGATGGTATCGATGCTGCGGAAGCGTTCCACGGTGGCAGCATCGCGCACCGCACAGCCCATGCGGCTAGCCCTGCCCAAGGCGGCGAGAATGGTGATGGGCACGCAGATTGCGAGCGCGCAGGGAGATGCCGCTACGAGCACGGTAAGTGCGCGCGGAATCCATATGTCGGCATCGCCGAAGAAGCTGCCGAGCACAGCAGTGGTGATTGCAAGCGCGAGCACCCCAGGAACGAGAACCCCTGCGATCCGATCGGCGAGCCGTCCTGCGGCTCCCTTGCGCTCTTGTGCGGTGGTGGTGAGTTCCACGATGCTTGAGAGCGTGTTTTCAGCACCGGAGGCGGTGGCCTCGAGTTCCAGTGCCCCGTCGAGGGCGATGGATCCGGCGATCACCTCCTCCCCTACCCCAGCGAGGACCGGTACTGGCTCCCCAGTCACGGCCGAAACATCCATATGCGAACTGCCTGTGCGAATAAGCGCGTCGGTGGGCACACGCTGGCCCGGTTTCACGTGAAACATTTCGCCTCGAGCGAGTTCGCGCAGCGGCACCCGGCCGCGATCGCGAGTCTCCACGGTGTCGGGCAAGAGTTGATCCACCGATTCAAGATCATCGCGTGCTCTGTCTAGCGCCCGATCTTCGATGGCCTCCACGAGGGAATATAAAAACGCCAAGGTGGCGGCCTCGCCGGGAAAGCCCAAGAGGATCGCCCCCAGGGCCGAGATCGACATCAACAGCGCGATGCCCAGCCGGGCGCGCCCTCGATTGCGGACGAGCCCTGTGAGTGCGCCAGGAACGAAGGTGGCGCCACCCAGCAGGATGCTGGCGTAGTAGAACCACGGGTGCAGGACAAACCCGAGCGCAAGAGCCACGCCAGCGCCGAGCGCTAGGAGCATGTCTCGGTCGCGGTACCAGGGGCCGTCCGCTTCTGCGCGGTCCTCGCCCTCGCAGGAACAACCGCAGGGTTTAGTCATGGCTGCTGTCTATCTGTGCCAAACAGGAGTCGGACTCGTGCACAGTCAACACCACCCGCGACAGTTCCAAGAGTGCCTGTTGAAGTTGGGGGCTACTGATCTCGTAGCGCACGTGACGGCCTTCGCTGTGGGCGTGAATCATTCCGCAATTGCTCAGGCAGGTGAGGTGGTTGGACACGTTTGATCGGCCCATGCCCAGCCGCTCAGCCATGTCCGCTGGGTAGTGCACGCCGTCCATGAGGGCAAGAAGAAGCGCCCGCCGCGTGTCGCTGGCGAGCGCTGTGCCAACGCGTTTGAGGGCGTCGGCGTGGGTTTCGTGGAAGCTCATGCTTGAGGATAATACACCCAGCACTGAACTATATGCGGATTTCCCTAGGCTTCACCGGGGTTCTGGGACTGCCTCATCGCCGATCGCAGCTTGTCGACGTCCACCTGAGGCTGGGCGGCCTGGGGTGCCGAGGAGGGCTGCTGGGCGGATTGGGCGTCTGTGATCTTGCGGTTGGCGTCGATAATAGCCACGGTCTTCGCGCCAAGGGAGGCGCCGATGCCCACAAGCGCCACGCTCGCGACCACGGCGGCCACGACGAGCAGCCACATCCACCCCTCGGCAGCGAAGGCGAGCAGCGCGCCGACGCCCATGGCCAAGCCGGCGACGAGCCACACGGGGCCCGCGACTGCGTGGGCGGCGTTCCACATTTCGCGGGAGGTGCGTACTTCGGGGACGTGGATGCCGATCACGCCATTGCCCGGCAGCCGCTTGGTCCATGCGAGCGCGCCGACGACCACGAGTAGGAGGGTGAGAATGATCAGGATGATGCCGAGAACAGCCATAAAGTTCACTTTAAGCCATTGCAGCAACACGGCGTGAAAGCGCCCCGCTCACCGGGGTTGCTCCCCCTCCCCTACCCCGTGCGCCTTCCCAGTGCCTGTGTTGAGGTGGCGTGGGTGTCGCTGGTGTCGGATATCTCTCAGCCGCAGATCGGGGAGTGAGGATGGAGTAGTACCTATCGTGCGGTAGATTGAGCCCTACACACAGGCGTCTCAGTTTTGCACAAAGATATCTCAGTATTTGGACACTTTCCTTTCGTGGTTGGCGGTAGCGCACACTCTCCTAGCGGAAGTAGCTCCCTGACCAGCGGAAATCGTTCACAGCGCTGTATATCGACAAAAACACGATGGTCAGTGTCATCCTAATAGTGATCTAACGTCACGTAACGTAAATGAAAGTGGTGTGTCATGAACACTGGACAGGTAGCCGCGGCCGCCTCGGCCGCCTCGGATAAAAAGAAGGGGGGCTTCCTCGGCTCGCTATTGATGTGGATCATCGTGGCAATCCTTCTCGGTAGCGCGCTGAGTCTCGTGCTCCCTGATTGGTTGGCGCGCGTCTTCGTCACCTTCAACGGACTCTTCGGGAACTTCCTCGGCTTCTTCATTCCGATCCTCATTTTCGCGCTCATTACTCCCGCCATTGCGGGTATCGGGCGCGGCGCGGGTAAGTGGCTTCTCGTCACCACCGGTATCGCCTATGCGTCCACGGCGCTCTCTGGTTTCGCCGCCTATGGGCTTAGCCGCGCCCTCTACCCTGCCCTCCTGTCCTCCCAAGGGCTGGGCGATGCCGTGGACATCGATGCCGGGGCACTTTCCCCCTACTTCGAAGTAGAGATGCCGCCGCTGATGAACATCATGACGGCACTGCTCCTAGCCTTCATCTTCGGCATTGGGATGACCGTGGTGAAGGCGGACACCGCTTACGGGCTGGCCAAAGAGGTGGAAGAGATTGTGCAGCTGACGATCTCTAAGTTCGTGATTCCGCTGCTGCCGATCTTCATTTTCGGCATGTTCCTCTCCATGGGCAAGAACGGAAACATGCGTGAGACCATGACGATGTTCGCCGTGGTGCTCATTCTCGCCATCGTGGCCACCCTCGTGCTGCTGCTCGTGCAATTCCTGATTGCCGGCGCGATCGCGGGTCGCAACCCCCTGAAGGCGTGGAAGACGATGCTGCCGGCATACTTCACCGCGCTGGGCACCTCCTCGTCCGCAGCCACCATCCCTGTCACCTACTCCTGCGCCCAGAAGAATGGGGTGTCGGCTAACGTAGCAGGTTTCGTGGTGCCCCTCTGCGCCACCATTCATCTCTCGGGATCGATGATGAAGATCTCGCTCTTCGCTTTCGCCATAATGTTCATGGCGGGAACGCCTGTGAGTCCGGCACTGGCCTTTGGGTTTGTGCTCATGCTGGGTATCACCATGATCGCTGCCCCGGGTGTGCCCGGCGGTGCCATCATGGCTGCATCTACGCTGTTGAGCTCGATGCTCGGCTTCACCGATGATCAAGTGGCGTTGATGATCGCTGCCTATATTGCGATCGATTCCTTCGGCACCGCCTGTAATGTCACCGGCGATGGTGCGATTGCGATGATCGTGAATAAGCTCTCCGGCGGACGCGGCGCAGGCGAAAATACTGAACACAAAGTCGCCTAAACTTCGCGTCTACAACCGCCCAGACTGTCCATTCAGATAGAGTCTGGGCGGTTTAGTGTATGTACGGTTAGTAAATGCCACCACACCCGACCACAGGGATGTTTCACGTGAAACATCGCATCTCTGCCCCGTGGATCCAGCACGGCCCAACCCTGCTGAATGTGTCCAAAGAGAACACTCCCCAGCATGCGGGGTGCCGCGCCCATGGCCGTGCGAGAAGGGTCGAGGCCACCGGCTACACTATGAGCCATGACTAACCCGAGCGATGTACCCGCATATAGATACCGTGCCGGCCTCGCAGCCGACATCGAAGCGAAGTGGCAGAAGTACTGGGCCGAGCAGGGCACCTTCTATGCCCCTAACCCGGTAGGAGAGCTGGCTATCGGCGATGCCGAGGAGCTTCCGAAGGACAAGCTCTTCGTGCAAGACATGTTCCCCTACCCCTCCGGTGTAGGGGTGCACGTGGGGCACCCGCTGGGCTATATCGCTACCGATGCCTTCGCTCGCTTTAATCGCAAGCTGGGCAAGAATGTGCTGCACGCCTTCGGCTACGATGCCTTCGGCCTGCCGGCTGAGCAGTACGCGGTGCAGACCGGAACTCACCCGCGCACCACCACCGAGGCGAATATTCAGAACATGTCTCGCCAGATCGGTCGTCTCGGCCTGGGACATGATCCGCGCCGCAGCTTCGCCACGACGGATACTGATTTTTATCGCTGGACCCAGTGGATCTTCCTGCAGATCTATGACTCCTGGTTCGACGAGCAGAACAACAAGGCGCGCCGCATTAGCGAGCTGCTGCCGTTGCTGGAGTCGGGCGAGATCGCCACTCCGGAACGCTTTGGCCGCCCCTTCGCCGAGCTCGATGCGGTCGAGCGCGCCGAGGTTATCGACGAGTTCCGGCTGGTGTACCGCTCCAACTCCACGGTGAACTGGTGCCCTGGCTTGGGTACCGTGCTGGCTAACGAGGAGGTCACCGCCGAGGGGCGATCCGAGCGTGGAAACTTCCCCGTCTTCCGCAAGAATCTGCAGCAGTGGATGATGCGCATTACCGCCTACTCGGACCGCCTCATCGATGATCTGGATCTGCTGGACTGGCCGGAGAAGGTGAAGTCTATGCAGCGGAACTGGATCGGCCGTTCGCGGGGCGCCGAGGTGGACTTCACTGCTGCGGGCCACACCATCACTGTGTTTACTACCCGCCCGGATACCCTTTTCGGCGCAAGTTATATCGTGCTGGCGCCCGAGCATGAGCTGGTGGATGAGTTGCTGCAGCATGCCCCAGAAGCCTATGGCGATGTGGACGAGCGGTGGACCTTCAACTCGGCGAGCCCGCAGGAGGCGGTGGCCGCCTATCGTTCCTCTATTGCTGCTAAATCCGATCTGGAGCGACAGGAAAACAAGGAAAAGACCGGCGTGTACCTCGGGGTGCAGTCTGTCAATCCCGTTTCCGGCGAAGAGGTACCGGTGTTTATCGGTGACTATGTGCTCACCGGCTATGGCACCGGGGCGATCATGGCCGTGCCGGCCCATGATGATCGCGATTATGAATTCGCCCACGCTTTCGGCCTGCCGATTCGCGAGGTTGTCGCAGGCGGAGATATCTCCACCGCGGCCTTCACTGAGGCAGGCACCGCAGTGAACTCCGCCAACCAGGATGGTTTGGATATCAACGGCCTCGGCAAGCAGGAGGCCATTGCGGCTACGATCAGCTGGCTCGAGGAAAAGGGTCACGGTCGGGAGAAGATCCAGTACAAGCTTCGCGATTGGTTGTTTGCTCGCCAGCGCTACTGGGGCGAGCCCTTCCCCATCGTTTACGACGAGCAGGGTGTGGCCCACGCGCTACCGGAGGAGATGCTGCCTATCGAGCTGCCCGAGGTGGAGGACTATAAGCCGGTCTCCTTTGATCCTGATGATGCCGAGTCCTCCCCCCACCCGCCGCTGGCGAAGGCCGCCGAGTGGGTACATGTGGAGCTGGATTTGGGTGATGGCCCCAAGACCTACACCCGCGATACCAATGTCATGCCCCAGTGGGCGGGTTCCTCGTGGTATCAGCTGCGCTACATCGACCCGAAGAACCAGGATCAGTTCTGCGATATCGACAACGAGCGCTACTGGACGGGCCCCCGCGAGGGCGCACCGGGCGGCGGCGTCGATCTGTATGTGGGTGGAGTCGAGCACGCCGTGTTGCACCTGCTCTACTCCCGTTTCTGGCACAAGGTGCTCTTCGATCTCGGCTATGTCAGCTCTCGCGAGCCCTACCACCGCCTCTACAACCAGGGCTACATTCAGGCCTATGCCTACACGGATTCCCGTGGCGTGTACGTGCCCGCCGAGGAGGTGGAGGAGAAGGACGGCGAGTTCTTTTACCAGGGTGAGAAGGTGAACCAGGAGTACGGCAAGATGGGCAAGTCCCTGAAGAACTCCGTCTCCCCGGATGACATGTGCGACGAGTATGGTGCCGACACCCTGCGCGTCTACGAGATGTCCATGGGACCGCTGGATACCTCCCGCCCCTGGGCGACCAAGGACGTGGTGGGCGCGCATCGTTTCCTGCAGCGCCTCTGGCGTTTGGTGGCGGAAGAATCCACGGGCGAGTGCAGCGTCTCTGAGCAGGAGCTTGACGACGCCACCCTCAAAGCCCTGCACCGCACGGTCGCCGGTGTGCGCGAGGATTATGAGAACCTGCGCATGAACACCGTGGTGGCCAAGCTGATCGAGTACGTCAACTTCCTCACCAAGCACTACGCCTCTAGCGCCACCCCGCGGGCGGCCGTGGAGCCGGCGGTGTCGATGCTGGCTCCAATTGCGCCGCATATCGCTGAGGAGCTGTGGAGCATCCTGGGCCACGAGGAGACCATCACCTACGAGCCCTTCCCCACCTGGGACGAGAAGTGGCTCAAGGACGAGAGCGTGGAGCTGCCGGTTCAGGTCAACGGCAAGGTCCGCGGACGAATCCACGCGCCGGTGGACGCCGATAAGGCGGCCCTTGTGGAGTTGGCCACCAAGGATGAGAAGGTGGCTGGGCATCTTCAGGGCAAGACCGTGGTGAAGGAGATCGTGATTCCGGGCAAGATGATCAACTTGGTCGTGAAATAAAGCACACCGCGAGGCGAGGCCAGTCGTTAGACTGGCGGCATGATAGCCCCTCGCACTTCGCCGCAGCCCGCACGGACTACAGGCCCCCGGCCGTGGACCGTGCGGGCTGCGCTCGTATTAATGCTCGCCACGATTATTGCCCTGACGTTGCTCAAGAGTGTATTTGTCATTGGCCACCTGTGGCGCCGCGAGGCTCACCGTCACCGCGGCCTCGAGCTGCTGCCGCTGGATGATTTCTGGAATGCGCAGAGCATCATTGGCCCCGTGCTCAACGTGGCCGGAAATCTGGTGCTCTTCGCCCCGCTGGGTTTCCTCTTGGTGCTGCTGTTTCGGGGTCGCGCCGACCGCGTGCGTATGGCCACCATCATGGGGTTCGGGCTGAGTCTGAGTATCGAGATTGCGCAATATATATTCCGGCTTGGCTATAGCGATATCGATGATCTGCTTTACAACACCCTCGGTGTGGCCCTCGGGGCGTGGCTGGCCACGGTGTGTCCCCCGCTGATGCAAAGAATCGCCGTAGGGGTATGCGTGCTGTTCACGGCCGTAATCATGGTGCTTTATGCCCTCGGTCCGCGACTGGGTGATCCGGACAAGATGGTGGATGCTGGCAGTGTTGGGCCCGCCCCGAGCCCGCTAGCTGCGACGCTGCTGCTCTAAAGCGCGGTGTTGTACTATTGGGCACTCAGCTTCAGGTCGGGGCGATCGTGGTGATCGTTCGACCAGCCAGGTGGAAGAGAGGGAGCAGGTGAGCGAGCAGCCACGTCGGAGGGGACGGCCCGGCAACAGCCGCGCGGACATCGTGAGCGCCGCCGAGGAGCAGTTTCTCCTCCGCGGGATCGCGGAAACATCCATCAGTCAGATCTCGCAGGCGTTAAACATCACCAAGTCCGCGGTGTATCACCACGTCGCATCGAAAGGCGAGCTCATCGCCGCTGTGGCCGAACGGGCGCAGCACACCTGCTCCAGCATCGTCACCCTCTCCGTGGAGGGCGAGGATGACGGTCTAGATATTCTCAAAAACATGGTGTGGGAGCTCACCGTGGCTCTCGCGGAGGATCGGGGCAGCCTTCGTCTCGCCGTGGCCGCTACCGGCTCCGAGGAGCTTGGCGCGCCCCTGCGGACGGTGCGGGAGTACCTGCGGGGCGAACTGATCACGCATGTCGACGCCGCCCGCTCGGCCCAGCGCCTCAGCTCCGCACTGAGATCCTTGGTGATTGCTGAGCTGATCATCAGCAGCTGTGTCACCACGGCGGCCTGCTATGAGGGCGACCCCGAAGACGCCGCCGATATGGCGCTCAGCTACGTCTTCCAGGGGCTACGCGCCTAATCCACACCGGTGGTGATGGCATCAGCGATGCGATCGATCACCGCCGCATCAGCCTTTTCGCCGGTGATCGTTACGGTCTCACCTTTGCCGAGGCCAAGCCCCATCACCATGAGCGCTGAGGCCGCATCGGCGCCATCGAGCTCCACCTCACCCTCGGCCTCCGCGGCCATCTCGGCAATGAGGGCGGCGGGGCGGGCGTGCAGGCCGGCCTCGTCGGCGACCGTGGCCGTGCGGCTATAGCCTGGCGTCGGTTCCGTCTCGGCTGCCGCATGCCGCGGGGTGTGGGTGTCCGCGGGGGCCGTGGTGGTGGAGGTGGCGTCGTCACGCGGCGGGCGGACATCGTACATGGCGTTGCGTGCCGCGGCCACCACCCCCGGCAGGTCCACGCCCTGTTGGGCGGCGACGGCAGCCGCAATCGCACCCTCCACGAGGGGAGCGTCTACAAAGCGGACCGGCTCGTCCTCGTAGCACTCGAGCAGCATCTCCACAGTCATGGTTGCTGAGCCTAGATCGGTGAGGATCACCACCTCGCGACCAGCGCGCCGCAGCTGGGTGATGGCCGCTTCGATGACGTCGATGGAGGTGCCGATGCAGCCATCGGCGGTGCCGCCGGCGGCGCGGATGTCCACCTCGGAGGCCATCTCTTGGGCGAGATCGCGCAACCCTTCGGCGAGCTTAGCCGAGTGGGAAACAAAGACGAGAGCAACGGCCATGTTCTATTCGCCTTCCTTCGCGGCAGCGGCAGCCGCAGCTAGGAAGTACGCCGAGGAGGTGGCGCCGGGATCCTTATGCCCCACGGAACGCTCCCCGAGATAGGACGCGCGCCCCTTGGTGGCCTGCATGGGGATGGTGGCTTCCGCGCCCTTCTCGGCGGCATCGGCGGCGGCCTGCAGCGCGGTGGCGGCATCGGCCCCCTCGGAGGCAGCGGCGCGAGCAGCGGCGGCGGCCGGCGCCCACGCATCCACCATCGTCTTCTCCCCTTCCTCGGCCTTGCCGCGGGCCTGGATGCCCGCCACGGCGGCCTCGTACATATCGGCCACAGCGGTAGCGTCGATGGTCTCAGGGGCCACCTTGGCCAGCCGCATGAAGGCGGTACCGAGCAGCGGACCGGAGGCGCCGCCGACAGTGGAGATCAGCGTGGCGGCCACGGACTTGAACACCGCCGCTGGGGTGTCTGGGGTGGACTGCTTCAGGGTGGCGGATACGGCGCCAAAGCCGCGATCAAGGTTCTCGCCGTGGTCGGCATCGCCGATAGCGCGGTCGAGGTCGGTGAGTTCTACGCGGTGGGTGGCGGAGTCGGCCACGCAGCGTTTAATCCACGCGAGGGCCCAATCCAGGGAAAGGTCAGACATTGTTCTTCAGGCTCCTTAGTTGCTCAAAGCGGGGGTGTGGGCGGGGGCGTCATAAAGCGCCAGCAGGTCAGCGTCGACACGCATCAGGGAGATAGAAAAGCCCTGCATATCGAGGCTGGTGACATAGTTACCTACCAGCGACCGGGTAATAGTGACCTGTTGTTCATTAAGTCGTTCGGCGAGGCGGCGATACACGATGTACAGCTCCGAGAGCGGGGTACCGCCCATGCCATTGACGAGGGCAATCACGCGCTCTCCAGCGGCTAGCGACAGATCGCCGATAATTGGATCCAGTACCGCGTCGGTGAGTTCGTCGGCGCTGCCGAAGCTCGTGGTGCGCCGGCCGGGCTCACCATGGATGCCTACACCGAGCTCCACATCGTCCTCGGCCAACTCGAAGGAGGGCTTATCGGCGTGCGGCACGTGGCAGGGGCTAAGGGCCACCCCCATCGAGCGCACCTGTGCCACACACTTCTCGGCTACAGCGACCACCTCATCGAGGCTGTCGCCCCGCTCTGCGGCCGCGCCGGTGATCTTCTCGACCAGCAGGGTGCCGGCGACGCCGCGTCGACCAGCGGTATAGAGCGAATCCTCCACCGCCACGTCGTCATTGATGAGCACTTGGCGCACCTCGATGTCATCGAATTCGGCCAACTCGGCGGCGGTATCGAAGTTAAGCACATCGCCGGTGTAGTTCTTGACTAAATACACCACCCCCGCCCCGCGGTGGGCCTCCACTGTGGCGGCCTGAATGGGATCGGGTGTGGGCGAGGTAAACACCGCACCAGGAACAGCGGCGTCGAGCATACCGGTGCCCACAAAGCCCGCATGCAAGGGCTCATGGCCCGAGCCTCCACCGGAGATCAGACCGACCTTGCCCTGCTCCTTGCGGGTGGCATTGGACCGCGACACAAACAGCGGTTCGGTGTGCATCTGCACCATGTCGGAATGTGCCGCGGCGAATCCAGCGATGGACTCGGCGACGTAGTCATGGGGGTCATTCATCAGCTTCTTCATGTGGCACCCTCCCTGTGGGGCTCGATGGTGAATTCAGTGACGCGAATGTGAAGCCGTGTCCCCTCCCAGAATAGCGAAATCTGGGGCATGACCACCGGTTCGTGCGTGGGGCCACTGAGGGTGGTGACCTGCGTTACCCCCGCCTCTTTCCGCGGCGGACGGAGAGATTGAGCAGGCGCCATGGCGACGGTCGCGGGCGATGCGGCCTTAGCTCTGACAGGAGGGGCACCAAAAGAGGTTGCGACCCTCCATGGGGCCGCTGGCTACAGGATGTCCACACACCAAGCATTCCTGACCGGCACGGCGGTAAACATAGACCTCTCCGCCATGGGCATCCTCGCGCGCGGGACGACGCATCGCCTCCGGAGTATGCTCCGGCAACACGGTATCGATCCAGCCGTGCCGCTCCCCCTCGCGCATGAGCTGGCGAAGATCCTTGGCGATGGCCTTCAGCTGCTCGGGCTGCAGGTTTGCGCCCGGCGTGAGCGGGTTGATCCGCTGCCGAAACAGCACCTCGGCGCGGTAAATATTGCCCACGCCCGCATAGTATTTCTGGTCCATGAGCAGCGAGGCGATACTGCGCTTGGAGCGGCCTACTCGCGTGGATACTTCCGCCCAATCGGCTTCCTCTCGCAGAGGATCCGCCCCAAGTGCTGCAATCGCGTCTGCTTGCTCCCCGGCGGTGATTAACCGGCACCACTGGGGTCCGCGGAGATTTGCGGCGATCTCATCAGTGGCAATGTGCAACCGAATCTGGCCCCACTGCTCCGCTGGGGCCTCAAAGGTCACTTTTCCAATCAGCCCCAGATGAATGTGCACGATCGATTCCGGCGAAGGAGTGTCAAAGTGAATGAAGAGATGCTTTCCCCACGCATCGGCGGAATCGATACGGCGGCCGTCGAGCTGCGCCGCGGCGGCGGCAAAGCGACCCTGCGGCGAGCTGACCTGCACGACGCGGCCGGCGAAGTGCCCAGTGAGCTGGCGGGCGAGACGGTGAATCACATGACCTTCAGGCATGGTGTCCAAGTGTAGGCCGCAGCGCACGGGCGGGGCGATACCCCCAGCTATCCTCGGGTACTTCCCGCTGTCGAGGACATCGTGGGTCATACTAAAGGTTATGCCAGCACCTTTGCATTCTTCTAGCTCCTCTCCCACTGCCTGCTCTCCCACTGCCCCCTCGTCGGCAAGTGTCCCGGGTGTGCCGGTGCACCGTTCTCAGCGGGGTGAGGTGGCGCCCTTTATCGTCATGGACATCCTCGGCCGTGCGCTTGAGCGCCAGTCAACCCATGGTGATGCCCTGCTGTTGTGTGTCGGTCAGCCCTCTACCGGTGCCCCCAGTCCGGTGGTGGCGCAGGCTGAGACGGCGGTGCGGGAGGATATTCTCGGATACACGGCCGCCAGCGGTACGCCCGAGCTGAAGGAGGCGATCGCAGGCTATTATCGCCGCCGTTATGGAGTGGAGGTAGACCCTAGGCGCATTCTCATCACCACCGGCTCCTCGGGAGGTTTTACCTCCCTGTTTCTGGCAGTATGCGATGCCGGCGATGAAGTGGTGCTGGCACGGCCGGGCTATCCCGCCTATCGCAATGTGCTGCAGGCTCTAGGAGTGAAGCTTGTGGAGATTGACGTTACTGACCCCGAGCATGGCTTTCAGCTGCGGGTGGAGGATCTTGAGGCCTGCACTCCTCGGCCGCGCGCGGTGATTGTGACCTCCCCGTCAAATCCCAGCGGCACGGTTATGGATCCGGCGGAGTTGCGTCGACTAGCGCAGTGGTGCGATGAGAACGGCGTGGTGCTGATCTCGGATGAGATCTACCACGGCATCAGCTATGGGGCCGAGTGTCGCAGCGCGGCAGAATTTACTGACCGAGCAGTCATTGTGGGCAGCGTGAGTAAGTACTTCTCCATGACTGGCTGGCGGGTCGGTTGGCTTATCGTTCCACCGGAGCTGGTGGAACCGCTTGACCGCCTGCACGCTAACTTTACGGTCTGCCCGCCGGCGCTCTCTCAGCAGGCAGCCGTGAAGGCGTTTGACCACGCCGCCCTCGAGGAACTCGACGCGCATGTACAGCGCTACGCCCGCAACCGTGAGATCCTCCTGACTCGTCTGCCCGCTATGGGGCTCGGCAGGATCGCACCGGCGGATGGCGCCTTCTATTGCTATGTGGATGTCTCGTCCATCACTGCGGACTCCTTCCGGTTCGCCCA
Source organism: Corynebacterium ciconiae DSM 44920 (assembly GCF_030440575.1). Lineage (NCBI taxonomy): Bacteria > Bacillati > Actinomycetota > Actinomycetes > Mycobacteriales > Corynebacteriaceae > Corynebacterium > Corynebacterium ciconiae. The sequence goes on along the minus strand of NZ_CP047189.1, from coordinate 2,541,406 downwards.
CGAGCTTCTCGACGCCACCGGGGTGGCCGTGGCGCCCGGGGTGGATTTTGACCCCGTGCAGGGCCAGCGGTGGATCCGTCTGAGCTATGCCTGCGACACGGATGATATTGAGGCCGCCATGGATCGTCTTGAGGCCTATATTCGAGCCTAAAATCTATCACTAAACAGAAATTAAATAGCCGATCTACCTGCACGTTTATGGGTGTTTTATGCAATTTTCTCGCAACGGCGGTAGTATCTCAGGGTAACCGTAGCGGCGGCCGTTAGTGAGAACGCAGGCCGCCACAGAGCCTCACTCCGACCGCTGCCACTACGCCAGTTGTCGCCCCTTTAAGCTCTTATCGCAAGTGAGGTTGCTCTATGCTTTCACCCGCCATTGGCTTCGACCGCTCCAAGTACATTCAGATGCAATCCGAGCACATCAAGGAGCGCCGCGAGAGTCTCGGCGGACGTCTCTACTTGGAGATGGGAGGCAAGCTCTTCGACGATATGCATGCCTCCCGCGTGCTGCCCGGCTTCACCCCGGACAACAAGATCGCGATGCTCGAGAACATCAAGGATGAAGTCGAGATCATGGTCTGCATCAACGCCAAGGACCTCGAGCGCGGCAAAATGCGCGCCGACCTTGGCATTTCTTATGAGGACGATGTTCTGCGCCTGGTGGATGTGTTCCGCGAGCGGGGATTCCTCGTGGACAACGTGGTAATGACCCAATGCGCGGACGGCAATAAGCACGCCACCGCCTTCCAAGACAAGCTCACCCGCCTCGGCTTGAAGGTCACCCGCCACTTCGTGATCGAGGGCTACCCCGCCGATACCGAGCACATTGTCTCCGAGGACGGTCTGGGCCGGAACGAGTACGCCGAGACTAGCCGCGACCTGATCATTGTCACCGCCCCCGGCCCGGGCTCCGGCAAGCTGGCTACCTGTCTTTCGCAGATCTACCACGAGCACGTGCGCGGCATCGATGTGGGCTACGCCAAGTTTGAGACCTTCCCCATCTGGAACATCCCGCTGGATCACCCGGTGAATGCCGCCTATGAGGCAGCAACTGCTGATCTGGACGATGTAAACATGATCGACCCCTTCCACTTGGCTGCCTATGGCTCCCAAGCCGTGAACTACAACCGCGACGTGGAAGTCTTCCCCCTTCTCAAGCACCTGTTGGAGAAGATCTCCGGCAACTCCCCCTACGAGTCCCCCACCGACATGGGTGTGAACATGGTGGGTAATTGCATTAGCGACGATGAAGTGTGCCAGGAGGCCGCCAAGCAGGAGATCATCCGCCGCTACTACAAGGCGCTGGTGGAAGAGAAGAAGCACCAGAAGCCCCCGCTGGAGTCCGGTCGTATCCGGCTGCTCATGGGTAAGCAGGGTATCCACGAAACCGACCGTCCGGTCATTGAGCCGGCACGCAGCATCGCTCAGGAGACCGGCCAGCCAGGCAGTGCGATGAAGCTCAACGATGGCGAGATCATCACCGGTAAGACCTCTGCCCTGCTCGGTTGCTCGGCGGCCATGCTGCTCAACGCGCTCAAGTACCTCGCTGGCATCGAGCCGGATGTGGACCTGTTGGCGCCCAGCTCCATTAAGCCCATCCAGACCCTGAAGACGGAGCAGCTCGGCAGCAGCAACCCGCGCCTGCACACAGATGAGGTACTCATCGCTCTGAGTGTGTCTGCGGATCACGATCCCAACGCCCGCCGCGCCCTCGAGGAGCTGCACAATCTGCGCGGACTGGATGTGCACACTACCACCATTCTCGGCTCAGTGGATGAGGCCCTCTTCCGCAACCTCGATATCCAGGTGACCTCCGATCCGGAGTATCAGAAGAAGTCGCTGTTCCGGAAGTAAGCGCTAGTAAATAGCCCCGCAGGAGGCGGTGGGGGTGGCACTAGATGTGCGCCCGCACCGCCTTTTCGCCTGTAGCGGCAGCCTGGCCGAGGGTGATGGGCTCGAGTTCGCGGTTGTGATCCCATACCGTCTCCGGATCGCCCGCGGGATAGGACGTGACGGTCTCAGTGGCGGGTTCGTAGGTGACCAACGCCAATAGATCCGAGGAGGTCTGCTCGCATACCGCCCAGCTGTAGCAGCTGTTGCTCATCCAGCCATCCTCGGCATCATCATTGGACTGGATCGGCGGGGTGGGGGTGATGGCGCGCAAGGTGGCGCCATCATCGAGGGTGGTCTGGTTGTGCAGCGCCCGCAGGTAGAAGCGGCCGGCGTTGATATCGAAAGGTTCCATAGCCCACAGTCTAGAACACCGTTTAAGTCGCTGAACGCCTGCTGGGCTGCCCCCTGCGGTGGTTAGGAACTCGCTGCCGCAGCGGAATAGGATCGGTATATGCTCTCGAAGATCCTGCTCTACTACAAGTTCCAGCCCATCGCCGATCCGAAGGCCGTGATGCTGTGGCAGCGCGACCTCTGTGAATCCCTCGGGCTGAAGGGCCGCATCCTGATCTCCGAGCACGGAATTAACGGCACCGTGGGCGGGCGGATGGACGCCTGCAAGATCTACGCCCGTAAAACCCGGGAGTATTTCAAGCCCATGGAATTCAAATGGTCTGAGGGTGGCGCCGAGGATTTTCCGAAGCTCTCGGTGAAGGTGCGCGATGAGATCGTTGCCTTCGGCGCCCCCGGTGAGCTGAAGGTGGATGAGTCCGGCGTGATCGGCGGCGGGGTCCACCTCAAGCCCGAGGAGGTCAACAAGCTCGTGGAGGAGCGTGGCGAAGAGGTGGTGTTCTTCGACGGCCGCAATGCTATGGAAGCCCAGATCGGCAAGTTTAAAAACGCCGTGGTTCCCGATGTATCCACCACCCACGACTTCATCGCGGAGCTGGACTCCGGAAAGTATGACTGGATGAAGGACAAGCCGGTGGTGTCCTATTGCACCGGCGGTATCCGCTGCGAGGTGCTCTCGAGCCTGATGAAAAACCGCGGCTTCGAAGAGGTCTACCAAATCGACGGCGGCATTGTTCGGTACGGGGAAAAGTACGGCAACTCTGGTCTGTGGGAGGGCTCGCTCTATGTCTTCGACCGGCGCATGCACATGGAGTTTGAGGGCGGCGAATTCACCCAATTGGGGCGCTGCGCTCACTGCGGGTCAGAGACCAATGACTTCCACAACTGCGGCAATCAGGCCTGCCGCAAGCAGACGCTCATGTGCCCCGAGTGCGCCAGCTCCGTGGGGCATTGCGGCGACAAGGATTGCGCAGAGATCGTGGCCGCCAGTGGCCGCTAGCGGCCGGGTATAAGCGACGTCAGTAGGTCCCGCCGCGAGCGGGGAGGCATCGCTGCTAGTGGTGGCCGTTGACGAACATCCAGCCGAAGCCCGTCATCCACGCCAAGGATGCGGGGATGAGAACCCAGATGATGGCTAACCAGGGCCGCCACGCCCCATAGCGCGCCCAGATCCGGTAGGTAATCCAGAAGGCGCCAAAGGTGCCCGTCAGCGCCACCCCGAGGGGGATGAGCGAGAAGGCGATTTCATAGCCGCGGCTGCAGATCCACGTGGAGAGCCCAGCTTCGCATATCGGCCCACCTTGAGAACGAGAGAGCAGCGCGATCAGCAGGCCGGTGAGAATGGTGAGGGTGGGCACCGCCAGCAGATAACACACCGCCCAGCGGGAGGAGCGTCGGCTGTGCTCGAACCACAACAGGGGATCGCGTTCGAATTCCTCGCGGGAAACGCCGCGGCGGGGTGCTGTAACTCGATCTACCGTGGGGTCAAAATAGTGCCCCTCGGGCTGGCTGGCATAGGCCGATGGGGTGTCCGCGGAGTCCTCGCTCGCCGAGCGTGGTTGCTCTTCGGGTTCGGATGGCATGGTGTCTCACCCCTTCGCACGTGCTGTGCTTGCGACTCTGGCAGGCCAATGGATGCGAGGCCTCTTTCTTTGCCACCCTACTCGCTGGGCCTCCTTACTCGCTTGGCCACCCTACTCGCTGGGTCGCGTCCCTAGATGGGGTCCGCCTTCGGCCGCCGCGGCGAAGGGCGCGCCTAGTGGGAGCGGGGGCGTAGCACCAGCTCTGCCGGGTGGGCATCCATGGGAGTGGTGATTACTTGCACCACTGAGCGTGCCACTGTCTCTGCGGTCAGGAACTCACGTGGTTCATAGGTGCCGCCTTCATAGGCCACGATCGCACGCTGCATCCGGGTATCGATGCGGCCAGGGTGCACAGAGGAGACGCGGATGTCTGGTTCTTCCTCGCGGAGCCCGTCGCACCAAGCGCGGGCGGCGAACTTAGAGGCCGCGTAGCTACCCCATTCAGGCTTGACGCGAAAACCCGCGCCCGAGTTGAGATACACCATGGTGCCTTGGGCGGCGCGTAGTGCAGGCAGCAGTCGGTTGGTGAGCGCCACCGGTCCGTGCAGGTTGACGTTAAAGGAGTCTTGCCATTCTGCGCTGCTTGCATTCTCGATGCGGTTGAGCTGGCAGTATCCGGCGCAGTGGATGAGCGCGTCGAGGCTGCGGATCTCGGGCACGGCAGAAAGGTCCGGCTCTGGGGAGTTGAAGTCGAGGTGGAACCAGCTGGCGTGGGAGACGGCGGCGCGGGCCTTGTCCGTGCTGGGTGAATCGCTACGATACTGCGCATATACTGACCAGCCGGCGTCGATAAGCTGCTCGGCGATCTCGCGCCCTACTCCCCCACTGGCGCCGGTAACGACTGCTGTGCGCATGCTTCCTTGACTCCTTTTGTGTCGTGCCCGCCTCTCGCGGCGGGCGGATTTAGGTGGTGGTGGGGTAGATCATCACGGGCACTCGCGCGTGCTTGAGCACGGCAGAGGTATGCGATCCCATGAACACCCGAGCGATGGGGTTGCTATCTTCCGAGCCCACCACCAGCAGATCAGACTTCTTCCATTTCACCGCGTCCATGGCCTCGGACCAGCCGCTGCCGGTGGCCAGTTCCGTCTCCACCTTCAACTCGGGGCGATGCGTGACGACGCTATCCCGCGCCCGATCAAGATTGGCCAAGGCGTGTTCGCGCGCGTCATCAGCCAGCACGGACTCGAGCTTGCTGTTGGTGGACTTCAGGGCGTTGCCCACCCGGTCGGGGACGAAGGCCACGATGCGCAGCGGTACCGAATAGATTTCCGCTACCTCGGCGGCGTGATCGAACACATCGGCGCTGCCGGCCTCCTCGGTGAGGGCGCAGGACACGCGGTTGACGCCGCGCTTGCCCAGCTTCACCTCGCGCGGGATGAGCGCCAGCGGATAGGGCGAGGCGTGGAGCAGCGCATCGGCGGTGGTGCCGGCGAGATAGCGGCCCTTAGGCGCGGACTGGGCGGGGCCAAGGATGATGATGTCGGCGTCGAAGTCCTTGGCGGCCTGGGTGAGCAGGTGCGGCTCGGAGGAGCCATCGGCAAAGACGGCGAGCTTTTTATCGAAGCATTCTTTGTCCACGCCGGCGTCGATCAGCGCAGCGGTGACCACCTCGCGGCTGGCCTCTTCCTGCTTCTTCAGCCACTTCTTGTATTTGCCGCCGAGTTTGGACAGTGATGTTTGGGGCCATGGCCGGGTGAATGCCGAGATGGCGCGGATGGTGATGGGCCCAGAACGGTGCAGCCACGCGACGGCATCGAGAATTTCGCTATTGGCGGCGTCGGGCTGCCACGCTATTAATACGCGGAGGCGGGAATCAGGCATAGGCGTCTATGCATGAGCCGCTGCGGCGGGGCCGAGCGGGGCTCACGCGCTCAACTTTCATCTGGGCGGACATCTACTTGTATCAGGGACACGCGGGGCGAGCGCGCGGCGCTTACACCCCAGTGTGTCCGCATTGTAGTCCGATAGCCGGCTCGGTAGCGACACCGTGGCGGACACACCCGCGGGGTGTTTTACTTCTCCCCGTTGTGCTTTTGCGCAGTGTAGCGCTCGGCGAGGCGATTGATGATCGGCACCACCTCTTCGATGGCGGCGATTTCCTCGTCCTCGAGGGTGCTAAACATGTCGGCCAGTTGGGCGATGCGTTCCTCGCCGACCCGATCGAGTTCGATCGCTCCCTGGTTGGTCAGCTGCACGCGGACGCCACGGCGATCGTTATTGTCGCGGACACGCTCCACGAGGCCACGGGACTCAAGCTGGTGCAGGGCATTGGAGGCGGTGGGCATGCGGATGCCCTCTCGCTTGGCTAGTTCGCTGATACGCGCCGCTCCATCGGACTTCAGCCGAGACAGGATCGTCAGCTGGGGGCCGGTGAGGTCGGAGCGCTCTGCAAGCCGGAAATAGGTGACGTACAGCTGGGTCAGCGCGGGCCGCACGTTCCGGGCAAGGTCAAAAGAAGGTTGCGCGTTCATATTCCATATTCTAGGGAGGAAACAGTACCGTCCTAAAAATTGTTCAGATGGAAAAGTATTTAAGCAGGTGAGCGCGTTGCGCGGGGGTAGGCTCCCCCCAGAGGTAGGACTTCTTAAACCTACGTTTTCGTAGCCTTCGGGGCGGTAAGCGCTCCCCTGCTGGCCTGGGCCCTGCCGAGCAGGGGTCACCCGCTCAGGGTAGAGAGCACAACGGCCACAGACATCGACGTGCGTGCCGATGTCCGTGGCCGGTCGGAAGGCGGGTATGTGGCGCCAGCTGTAGAGGTGCTAGTCGCCGGCGATGAAGCTTTCGAGGCGAGCGCGGGCTTCATCATCGCCCAGCTGCTTCGGCGGGGACTTCATGAGATAAGAAGAGGCGGCGTCGATCGGCCCGCCGATGCCGCGGTCGAGGGCGATCTTCGCGGCGCGCAGGGCGTCAATAATAATGCCCGCAGAGTTCGGGGAATCCCACACCTCGAGCTTGTATTCCAGGTTCAAGGGCACCTCGCCGAAGGCCTTGCCCTCGAGGCGCACATAGGCCCACTTGCGATCATCCAACCAGCCCACATAGTCCGAGGGTCCGATGTGCACGTTGCGATCGTCCACCTTGCCGGCCAGCGGTGAGGTCTTGAGATTCGAGGTCACCGCCTGGGTCTTGGAGATCTTCTTGGACTCAAGGCGCTCGCGCTCGAGCATGTTTCTAAAGTCCATATTGCCGCCGACATTGAGCTGCATGGTGCGCTCGAGGCGCACGCCACGGTCCTCGAAGAGCTTCGCCATCACGCGGTGGGTGATGGTGGCGCCCACCTGGGACTTGATGTCATCGCCCACGATCGGCACCCCAGCGCTGCGGAACTTCTCCGCCCACTCGGGATCGGAGGCGATAAACACCGGCAGGGCGTTGACGAAGGCGCAGCCGGCGTCGATCGCGGCCTGGGCGTAGAACTTATCGGCCTCTTCGCTGCCCACGGGCAGGTAGCTGACCACCACGTCTACCTTGGCGTCCTTCAGTGCCTGGACCACATCCACCGGCTTTTGCTCGGACTCGGTGATCGTCTGCTGGTAGTAACGACCGAGCCCATCGTGAGTGGGCCCGCGCTGGACTTCCACACCGAGATGCGGCAGCTCTGCGATCTGAATGGTGCAGTTCTCGGAGGCGCGGGTGGCCTCGGAGAGGTCTAGCCCCACCTTGGCGGCGTCTACGTCGAAGGCGGCAACGAAGGTGACGTCCTTGACGTGGTAGTCGCCGAAGCGCACGTGCATCAGGCCGGGGACATCGTCGGTATCGCGGGCATTCTTATAAAACTCGACACCTTCGATTAGTGAGGTGGCGCAGTTACCAACACCGACGATGGCAACGCGGACTTCTCCGCTCATGGGCAAACTCCTTCAAGCAAACTTGTACCGCCGCGACACCTCCCAGTCATGGGCCTTGTGAGGGCGGCGGGCCAGCACGTCCTCACTCGTGGGGGCGTGCAACGATCGTGATTCCTCAGAATCTAGCCCTCGTTTTTGCCCCGATGCACGCGCTCAATCGATACAGAACCCAAGTAAACCGATTCAGTTGTGACTACAGACACACCAGTGGGTGGGAGGTTGCCGGCGCGGAATATCGACAGCGCTATAGGTAGGCGGGTAGCTAGACTGGCCAGCGTGGTTGAATATCGCAATATCGTGAGTCACGAGTGGAACCGCCGCCACACCCTTCGTCTGTATCATCAAGGCTTGGTGAAGCGCGGCGAGATCTGCGATTGCGATTTCTTGCTTCGCACGGCAGCCGAGTATCACGGCACGCCTTCGTCGCGATCCTGCCCGGTGTGTTCCTCCGAGAACATGCGCGAGGTGCTGTGGATTTATGGCGACGAGGTGGGCCGGGCGGCCGGCTCGGCCCGCAGCGAGGAAGAGATCGCTCAGTTGGTCTCCGCCGGCAAGCTTTTCGACGTCCACCGCGTGGAGGTGTGCCCCGATTGTCATTGGAATCACCTGTTGGCGACAATGGTTGTTTCCCCTCGTACCCGCTATGCTTAACCGATTAGTTAGTTCGTTTGGGCAGGTCGCCGGCCGTCCGCAGCCCGAACGCCGCCGTTTCACCCATGGAGATTGGAATCAACAATCGTGACTGAACACACCGTGACCGTAGAAGAGGGCGAGGAGAAGACCCGCAATCCGTGGGTCTGGCGCTCGATCCTCATCGCAGTGGTGTTGATCATCCTCGCTCCCTTCGTGGCATTCATGATCGCCTATTTGCTCGTGGATGTTCCGAAGGCCGACCAGCTTGTGAATAAGCAGGTGGCGGAGATTTACGCCTCGGATGATGACACCCAGCTGGCGCGCATTGTGCCGCCGGAGGGAAACCGTGTGGTGGTGCCGCTCTCGGAGATTCCGGAGTCCATGAAGGACGCCACCCTGGCGGCCGAGGACCGTGAGTTTTATACCAACCCCGGCTTTTCTATTACCGGCTTCGGGCGCGCGATCGTCGGCCAGCTCACCGGTGATGGCTCCAAGGGCGGTGGTTCCACCATTACGCAGCAGTACGTGAAGATCGCGGTGGTGGGCAATGAGCACTCCTATGAGCGCAAGCTCAAGGAGCTGGTCTACTCCGCCAAGATGGCTAATGAGTGGTCGAAGGACCAGGTGTTGGAGTCCTATCTCAACACCATCTACTTGGGCCGTAATGCCTATGGTGTGGCTGCGGCTTCCCAAGCCTATTTTGGCAAGGACTTCAAGGACCTCACCCCAGAGGAGTCCGCCCTGCTGGCTGCCGCGATCCAGCGCCCCTCCACTCTGGATCCGTGGACCAACCGTGCTGAGGCGGAGCAGCGGTGGAACTACGTGATGGACGGCATGGTCGAGACCGGCGCGCTGAGCCCTGGGGCCCGTGCTGAGGCGCGCTTCCCCGAGGTGATTGACCCCGCCACGGTGCAGTCCAACACCGAGGCCACCGGCGCTAATGGTTTGATCAAAGACCGGGTGCTCGCCGAGCTTGATCAGCTGGGTATCAGTGAGCAGGATGTGCAGACCCGTGGTCTGCGCGTGACCACCACGATCGATGCCGACGCCCAAGATGCGGCCCTGTCCGCAGTGGAAAACAACATGCAGGGCGAGCCAGAGAATCTGCGCACCGCAGTGGTGTCCATCAACCCCAAGACTGGTGGTGTCTCGGCCTACTATGGCGGCGAGGACCCAGCCGGTTGGGACTATGCCAATGCCCCGCTGCAGACTGGTTCGACCTTCAAGATCTTCGCCCTTGCTGCGGCGCTGGATCAGGGCATCCCGCTTTCCCAGTACTACAGCTCCGCTCCGGTGCAAACCGGTGACGTGACGGTGACTAACTCTGAGGGCCAAAGCTGCGGTACCTGTACCATCGCTCAGGCGCTGAAGCAGTCGCTGAATACCTCTTTCATTCGCCTTCAGGATGATCTGAAGAATGGCCCCGATGACACCGCGGCTATGGCGCACCGCTTGGGTGTGGCGGAGTCCCTGCCGGGGATTCCGCACACTCTGAAGGAAGAAAACGGCCACTCGCAGTTGGGTGTGGTGCTGGGCCAGTACCAGTCACGCCCCTTCGATATGGCGGTTGGCTTGGCCACTCTCGCTAACGAGGGCGTGTACAACAAGCCACACTTCGTGCAGAAAGTCGTGGCCAATGACGGCGAAGTGATCTACGAGCACGAGGGCGATGGCAAGCGTGTCGTGGAGGAGGAAGTAGCGAACTCCGTGATGCAGGCGATGAAGCCGATCGCCGGCTACTCCCGCGGTCACGCGCTCAATGGTCGTGAGTCTGCGGCGAAGACGGGTACCGCCCAGCTGGGCGACACCGGCCAGAACAAGGACGCCTGGATGATCGGCGCCACCCCGCAGCTCTCCACCGCAGTGTGGGTGGGCACTGATGATGGCCAGCCGCTGATCAACGCCTATGGCGGCAAGATCTGGGGCTCTGGTCTGCCGAGCGATATCTGGAAGTCCGCCATGGATTCCGCCCTTGCTAACGCCGACTACGAGACCTTCAATACCCCGAACTCCAACCTGGGCTATGTGGCTCCCGCTGCCCCGGCGGCCCCGGCACAGACCACCACCCAGCAGGAGACCACCACCTCCGAGACGGAGCAGCCGGAGGAGCCCGCCGAGCCGGAACTGCCGGAGATTCCGGACGTGCCGCTACCGGCCCCCGCTCCCCCAGAGCAGCCGGAACAACCGGCACAGCCCGCGCTTCCGAACTTGGGTGATCTCCTGCCCGGCTAGCACGAGGCTTATCGACGCCACGATCCCCGCTCCCCCTTCCGCAGCCCCGCTGCACCTGGGAGCGGGGATTGCTGCGTCTGGCGGCTAAGCTGAGAGCCATGAGTTCCACCACCATCATGATCCTCACGATGGCGAGCGTGTTCATTGGCGCTTGCTGCTTTGGCGGCGGCTACGCGGCCAAGTCCTATGGCAAGAGCACCAAGGCGGTGATCTCCTGGATCGTCGCCGCCTTCTTCTTCGTTCTGCTCATTCCGCTTATCTTTGCGGTGTTCATGGCCACTGGCTTCGCCGGCGATGCCGCACTGAACTAAGACGGCCCCGCCGCCCTAGCCCACTAGTGGCCAGAGGGCGGCGCACACCGCGAAGCCAGCCAAGGAGAACAGCGTGGATACCACGGTCCACGTGGCGAGCCCCTCCTTCACCTCGAGCCCGAGGTAGCGGGTGACGATCCAAAAAGCAGAGTCATTGATATGGGAGGCGGCGAGAGCGCCACAACCGATCGCGCACACCACCACGGTGGCCGCCAGCGGGTCGAGCCCCGCGGCCGCCACCGGATCGGCGATAATGCCAGCGGTGGTGAGCATCGCCACCGTGGCCGAGCCTTGGGAGACGCGGATCGCCAGCGCTACCAGATAGGCGGTCATCAGCAGCGGCAGATGCCACGCCACCAGCTGATCAGAAAGCACTTGGCCGATTCCCGACTCCACCAACACGCGGGCGAATGCCCCGCCAGCGCCGGTGACAAAAATGATCACTGCCACGAGAGGTAGGGCGCCATCCATGATCGCGGCTCGCTTCTCCCAGGACCATCCTTGAGAGCGGCCGACAAGAAAGGCCGCCAAGAGTACAGCCACCAGCAAAGCGATCGCAGGGTTACCCACGAAGCCCACCACCGCGTGCAGGGTGGAATCCTCCGCAGCCAACATCGCGCCCGTGGTGCCCACCATGATCTGCACCAGCGGCAGCACAATCAGCAGAATCACCAACCATGGAGAGATAGCGGGCTGTTGCTCCTCGCGCTGGGCTAGCGTATCGGCGTGATCGCCGGCAAGACCGGTGGCGGTAGTGCGCACTCGGTCTAAGGGGAGCCGGCGGGTGATGACAAAACCTACAAGGGCCGCCACGATACTGATGAGCAACCCGAAAGAGCTGAGCACGCCGGCATCCACCTCGAGAATCCCAGCCACCGCCACGGGGCCTGGATGGGGTGGCATGATGACATGCACCACCATCAGCACTCCCGCCAGCGGGATGCCGAGGGTGACGGGGGTGAGCTTGCTGGTGCGGGCGAATCCGAAAATGATGGGGGCCAGAATGATGTAGCCGACATCAAAGAACACAGGGATCCCCAGGATGAATCCGGCAGCGCACACGGCCGCCACCACTCGAGTGGGCCCGAGCAGGCGGGTGAAATAGGAAGCGAGTGCGTCCGCACCGCCGGAGAGCTCAATGATGCGCCCCAGCACTGCGCCGAGCCCCACTACCAACAACACCGAGGACAGTGTGTTGCCTACCCCAGTGGTGATGACCTCCATGAGATCACTGAGGGGAATTCCGGCGCCAAGTCCAGTGACCACCGATACCACCAACAAAGCGATGAAGGCGGGCATGCGGGCGTATATGACCAAAAGCAGCAGCAGGATCACGCCTGCCACACCGATGAGAAGAAGAGGGAGACCTGTCATCGTTAAAGTTTCCCACGGCTGAGCGCTGCGCGGAAGGGGTAAGTGGGCAGCGGGTGGGCGTCGATAAGCTATCGGCGCGGAGGGCAGCCCGATTGAAAGAGAGCAGGTAGATGGTGTACCTTGAAAAGGTTGCTTGACGCAACGACCCTCCTGCCACGTCCACGATGGGCGCGGCCGAACCACAATTACTAGACCATAGGAGGTGATGAGGTCCGTGCGTCAATACGAACTCATGATCATTCTCGATCCTTCGCAGGATGAACGCACCGTAGCCCCGTCCCTAGATAAGTTCCTTGACATCGTTCGCAAGGAAAACGGCACCGTTGACAAGGTGGACATTCGCCCGAAGCGTCGTCTGGCTTATCCGATCAACAAGAAGGAAGAGGGCATCTACGTGGTCCTTAACCTCACCTGTGAGTCGGAGACTGTCGTCGAGCTCGACCGCAAGCTGAACCTCAGCGACACCGTTCTGCGCACCAAGGTGCTGCGCACCGATCGCTAATCAGGAACACTGGTAGTAACACCAACCAACGAGCTCCTAAGGAGTCCTGAGACCATGGCACAAGGCGATACCCCTATCACGATTGTTGGCAACCTCGTTGCCGATCCTGAACTGCGCTTCACCCCCTCGGGTGCCGCAGTGGCTAACTTCCGAGTGGCCTCCACCCCGCGACGCTATAACTCGCAAACCGGGCAGTGGGAGGACGGCGAGGCACTGTTCCTGCAGTGCAACGTGTGGCGCCAGGCGGCGGAAAACGTCGCTGAGTCGCTGAGCAAAGGTATGCGTGTGATCGTCAATGGTCGGCTCCGTCAGCGCAGCTACGACACCCGCGAGGGTGAGCGCCGCACCGTCTTCGAGGTTGAAGTCGATGAGGTGGGCCCCTCGCTCAAGTACGCCACGGCGTCCGTCAACCGCGTGCAGCGCGGCCAGGGCGGTCAAGGTGGCCAAGGTGGCGGTTTCGGATCCGGTAACTCTGGCGGAGGCCAGGGCGGATTCGGTGGCGGACAAGGCGGTGGAAACCGCGGCCAAAGCCAGGGTGGTTTCGGTGGCTACCAGCAACAGCCGCAGAACGACGTCCGCAATGATGACCCGTGGAATTCCGCACCCCCAGCGGGCGGATTCCAGGGTGATGATGACGACCCGCCGTTCTGATCGGCCAGTCCCTTACATTCCTAACGGGGCGGAGGGACGTAGCGCGAATACTCAACCACTTTTCATTCTTTTCATAAGCGAAAGGCAGGGATCATGAAGCTGATCCTTACGGCTGCCGTAGAGAACCTCGGTGTCCCCGGTGACATCGTCGAGGTGAAGGACGGCTACGGACGTAACTACCTGCTTCCCCGCGGTATGGCCATTGTGGCAACCCGCGGTGCAGAGAAGCAGATCGAAGACATCAAGCGTGTGCGCGCCCAGCGCCAGATCCAGAGCCTGGATCACGCACGCGAGGTCAAGGAGCAGATCGAGGCTCTTGACAACATCACTGTGACCATGCGTACCTCCAGCAAGGGCAAGCTTTTCGGCTCTGTCCAGGCTGGCGACATCGTCAAGGCGATCGAGGCCGCAGGCGGCCCCAAGATCGAAAAGCAGACCATCAGCGTGCCGAAGGGTCTCGTCAAGAGCACCGGCGGCTACCAGGTGATTGCTCAGCTGCACGATGACATCAGTGCAAAGGTGAACTTCAAGGTCGTCGCCGCGTAATCTACGCGAACTAGACGGCGGGTCGAGCGGCATCAACGCCGTATCCCGACCCCAACGACAACAGCGCACCAGGGCCTCTGGTGGGGACGAGTTCCCCGCCAGGGGCCCGTGGTGTATCTCCAGCCGCGCGAGTGCAGCCCAGTAGCACCGCACGCTGGCGTAGCACGAGTCCTGATGTGGATTGCCTCGCACAGGTTATGCACAATCCCCAGCCGGGGCTGTGTACAAGCTGGGGGATGCTGTGCATAAGTGGACCAGATTCGGTGTATAACCGCTGCTATCCGACGCCGTGTGGCCCGCTGAGGCGGGGGTGCTGAGTGGGGTTGATGATGTCCATGATGGCTACTTTTCGGGCTGTGGTGGGCTAAAAACCCGCCCTGAACTGCAAATATTTAATAAAACCGCAGGTAAACGGCGGCTGAGCAAGAGATGAGCAGGAGTTTTATGCTCTATCCACCTCCCGTACACAGAGTTATACACAGTTGCCTGTGCATAACTCTTCGCTGAGCTGTGAACAATGTCTCCCCCAAGGGGCTGGCAAGGTGAGTTATCCACAGCCGCTGGTGGGCCGGGCTAGCACGGCCGTGGCGTGCGGGAATGTAATGGCGCGGCCTACCCCCACTAGGTGGTTATGAGCGGCTCATCAGCCGCCCGCGGAAGGGTGGCGGATAGAATCGAAGCCTCGTATGGCCTTCTCGAGGCCTGAGGCATGGCTGGACGATCAGCGAAACGTAAAGGAGCTGAACGACGTGGCAGGTACCGCGAACTTTGACGAAAACGCCTTCCCGCCCGATCCCGAGGACGGCGGCGCGGCACACGACACGGGCTACTCCCCCAGCACCGATCTTCCGGAGGGATTTCCCTCCGAGCCGATCGATGATTTCCCCCCAGCCCCCGAGTTCGCTCCCAGCAGCTTCGATGATGGCGCCCCAAGCTACAATCACGCCGGTCCGAACCATGGGCGTTTTGCTCCTCAGCGCAGCGGCGGCCGCGGCCGCGGCGATGACTCCACACCGCGGGATTACGCCCGTCAGCTGCCCCACGATCGTGAGGCCGAGCAGGGCGTGCTGGGGGCGATGCTCATTGCCCCCACGGTGGTTACAGACATTGTCGAGGAACTCAATCCTGAGGACTTCTACGCACCGCAGCACCAGCTGATCTACCGTGCCATTCTGGATCTCTACGCGGACAATAAACAGATTGACACCTTCATTGTCCGCGATCGCCTGCAGCGTCATGGTGATCTAGAACGGGCCGGAGGGCCTTCCTATCTCGTCACCCTCGCAGAGGTTGTTCCCACCCCTGCCAATGCGCCCTACTACGCTGAGATCGTCTCTGAGAAGGCAGTGCTGCGCCGGCTGGTCTCCGCAGGCACGCGCATCGTGCAGCTGGGCTATGAGGCGGCCGGGGACACCGAGATCGAGGTGATGATCGACCTCGCCCAGCAAGAGGTCTTCCAGATTGCCCAGAAAAAGACCGTGACGGACTACGCGGTGCTGGATGATCTGCTGCAGCCGGTGATGGACGAGCTGGATGAGATCGCGCAAAATGGCGGCCTGTCTACTGGTGTGCCCACTGGGTTTATTGATCTCGACCGCATCACCAACGGCCTGCACGGCGGACAGATGATCATCGTGGCGGCCCGCCCCGGTGTGGGTAAGTCCACCATTGCGCTCGACTTCATGCGCTCCTGCTCGATCAAGCACAACATGGCCTCTGTGTTGTTCTCACTCGAGATGTCTAAATCGGAGATCGTCATGCGTCTGCTCTCTGCGGAGGCAGAGGTGAAGCTGTCCGATATGCGCTCCGGCACCATGTCGGATGATGACTGGGCACGTATCGCGCAGCGTGCTGGGGAGTTGAGCGAGGCGCCGCTGTTTATTGACGACTCCCCAAACCTGACAATGATGGAGATCCGCTCCAAGGCCCGGCAGCTTAAAGACAAGCACGATCTGCAGTTGATCGTGGTGGACTATTTGCAGCTCATGAGCTCGGGCAAGAAAGTGGAGTCCCGCCAGCAGGAGGTTTCCGAGTTCTCCCGTCAGCTCAAGCTGCTCGCCAAGGAACTCGAAGTTCCTTTGGTGGCGGTGGCACAGCTCAACCGTGGCCCCGAGTCGCGCACAGACAAGCGCCCCCAGCTTGCGGATCTGCGTGAGTCCGGCTCGCTGGAGCAAGATGCAGACATGGTGATGCTGCTGTACCGTCCGGACTCCCAGGACCTAGAGGATGTCCGCGCTGGCGAGGCTGACATCATTTTGGCCAAGCATCGCGGCGGCCCGATCGGCACCGTGGAAGTGGCCCACCAGCTGCACTACTCGCGCTTCAAGGACCTGGCGCGCGCCTAGAGTGCGGCGGGTACCGCGCTGCGGGTTTAGCTTTCCTCGCGGGCGGCGATCACGCTATCGATGGCCTCGGAGAGCGGCTGATAGTGATTCACCAGCCGCTCCACGGCCTCGTCGCCATTACCCTCGGCGATAGCGTCCACGATGCCTTGGTGGGCGGTGGCCAGCGGCTGGCTTGAGGGATCGGGTTCGAAGACGGGGTGCTCGCCGAAGCGTTCGGCTACCGCCTCCAACAGGGAGAAGTAGACGTTCAAGATGGCGTCGTTAAGCTGCTTCAGCGTGCACGAACGCAGCGGAGCGAAGAGCTGATTGTGGAAGCGATAATCCAGATCCACGGTAGAGGCGCCGGCGCGCTCAGCCTCAGCCATATGATCTACGGTCTCCTGCAGCTGCGCGATGAGCGCCTGCTTGGTCTCTGCATCCTCGGAGAGTTCCTTCATCACGATGGGCAGAAACGCCACCTCGAGGCCGCGGCGCAGAGTGATGATGTCCTTGGCCTCGGTGCCGCCCGAGTTGAGCGACAGCATGCCCTGGAACATCAAGGCCGGGGTGAGCGGGGCGAGCGGGTTGCCCGCCACGAAGGTGCCCGTGCCGCGACGTACTTCCACCATTCCGACGGCTTCCATCACCTTGATGGCTTCACGGATGGAGTTACGGGAGCAGCCGAGGATGCGCTGAAGCTCCGGCTCCGGTGGGATGGGATCGCCATTGACCAGCCCCGAGCTGAGAATATAGTGGGCGATCTCCTGAACGAGCTGCCCAGAACGGGTATGCGGCTGGTGGCCCATGCGGCCGGTGTAGGCGTTCTCAGTAGTCACTGTGGATCCTCATTCTCGTCGCGGAAGTCTCACTACAGCACACTGTCTCGGCGGTCGGGTGATGTGACACCCGACCACATAAAACGCCGGTGACATGGTTGATGAGGAACTCCGGTGCAGTTTCTTGGTTGTCGAACAGTGTACAAAGTGTTGGCCGCCCAGAGTTAGTGATATGTCCACAGGGGGAACCGTGGGGGTAGGATGACCTATCCTTCCGAGGTGGATCCCGCAGCCTTGCGGTTCAGGAAACCCGAGCGGAAACGACGCAAGCGCAGGGAGTTTGTCACCACAAACACGCTCGACAGGCTCATCGCTAGGCCCGCCAACATCGGATTGAGCAGACCAAGCGCGGCCACAGGAATCAGCACCACGTTATAGATGAACGCCCAAAACAGGTTGCCATGGATTGTCCGCAGCGTGGCCCGCGATAGCCGCAAAGCATCGGCGGTGGCGCGGAGATCAGCATGCATCAACGTAATATCCGCGGCCTCGATTGCCACGTCTGTGCCGCCGCCCATGGCAATGCCGAGCTCCGCCTCGGTTAGCGCGGCGGCGTCATTGATACCATCGCCCACCATCGCCACGGTCCGGCCCTGCTGAGCCAGCGCAGCGATCTGCTGCACCTTATCCTCTGGCAGAACCTCGGCGATCACGTTTTCCTCCGCGATGCCCACCTGGCGTGCCACGTGACGCGCGGCCTTCTCATTATCTCCACTGAGCATCCACGGCTTAAGCCCCATCTCTGCCAGAGTGGCCAGCGCGGCGGCAGCCTCTGGCCGCGGCTCATCGGCCACGGCAATGACGCCCACTGGGGCGTTATCTACACGCACCACCACCACGGTGGCTCCGGTCTTGCGCAGATTCTCAACCACCTCGGTAGGATCCTGCTGCCCAGGCTTAGCCACACTCACCAGCTGCCCCTGCACCTCGGCGCTCACGCCCTGCCCCGGGGTGGACTGAAAATCGCTAGCGGCCGGCACCGTGATTGAACGCTCGGCTGCGGCGGCGCGAATGGCCCGACCCACTGGGTGCTCGCTGCCGGACTCGACGGCCGCGGCGAGGCCGAGCACCTCCTCCTCGCTGCGAGCGGGCGCATGCACGGCGCTCACGGACATCTCGCCGGTGGTGATCGTGCCCGTCTTGTCGAAGACAATGGTGTCGGCATGGCGGCTGGATTCCAGCACCTCGGGCCCCTTAATCAAGATGCCGAGCTGGGCGCCGCGGCCCGTTCCCACCAGCAGGGCGGTAGGAGTGGCCAGGCCGAGGGCGCAGGGGCAGGCAATAATGAGCACCGCCACGGCTGCAGCGAAGGCATCGGCAACAGAACCATCGGTCGCCACCAGATGAGCCGTGAGTGTGAGCAGCGCGATGCCGATCACCACGGGCACAAATACCTGGGAGATGCGGTCCACGATGCGCTGCACGGGGGCTTTGCGGGCCTGGGCGTCGGTAACCAGGCGACCAATCTGCGCCAAGGTGGTATCCGCGCCCACGCGTGTGGCCTCCACAATGAGGCGGCCGGTGGTGTTAACGGTGGCGCCGGTGACGGTCGAGCCGGGATCGACCTCGATGGGCATGGACTCGCCGGTCAGCATCGATTCATCCACTGCTGAATGACCATCTATTACTCGCCCGTCAGTGGGAATCTTCTCCCCTGGCCGGACCACGCAGTGATCGCCGACTGCCACCTGTGAGCTGGGGATCAGCACCTCCCGTCCCTCGCGTAGCACGGCCGCCTGCTTTGCACCCAGATGTAGCAGCTCGGTGAGGGCTTGGGAACTGCGTCCCTTAGCCCGCTCCTCACACCATCGGCCGAGCAGTAAGAACACGATGACCATGGAGGCTGTTTCCAAATAGATCTGGTCTGTGCCCGCGGTGGCATGTGCAGACAGGCTCATGTGCATATGCATTCCCGGCTCGCCTGCGGAGCCGGCAAACAGGGACACCAGCGACCACAGGAAGGCCGCTGTGGTTCCCATCGAGATGAGCGTGTCCATGGTGAATGCACCGTGGCGGGCGTTGCGCACGCAGGCGCGGTGGAAGGGCCAGCCACCCCACACATATACCGGTGCGGCCAAGGTGAGCGCGGCCCACTGCCAGTTCTGAAACTGCAGGGTGGGCACCATGGACAGCAGCATCACTGGTACGGCCAACGCTGCGGAGATGATAACTCGCTGCTTCAGCTCCGCCTCGTGTTGGGCGCGGTGCTCCTCGGATTGGTCTGGAGCCGAGGAGGTGGTGGAAGGGGCCGGCGAGGTGGCGTCGTCACGCGCAGCGGAGGCGTCGCTCATAATGAACGCGTCATAGCCGGTGGTGCGCACTACATCGAGAAAGTCGGAGGTGGAGCGCAGGGCGGGGTCGAAAGTGATACGCGCGGTCTCAGTGGCGAAATTCACCGTCGCTTCTGCTCCCTCGAGCTTGTTCAGCTTGCGCTCTACCCGCGAGGAGCACGAGGTGCAGGTCATGCCCGTAACTCCTAGCTCGACCTGCTCTTTTATGCTGCTGTCTGGCATGGTGTCCTCCTTCGTTACTCTCACGCTGCCCCATCGTACACCTATACCCCTAGGGGGTATCGAGGGTGGCGAAAAAGACCACTCACCTCCATGAGATGAGTGGTGTCTGGGCTAATCCTCTACAACCTCGTAGCCGGCTTCTTCGATGGCGGCAGTCACGGCGTCATCGGTGAAGCCCTGGCCGGTAACGCGGACAATGCCCCGCTCGACATCAACGTCCACACCCTGGGTGCCAGCCACAAACTCCAGCTCCTGCTCCACTGCCTTAGCGCAGTGATCGCAGGTCATGCCCTTAACGTTGTAGTTCTTCATGCCCATGTCAACACTCAATTCCTTGAAAAATCAGCAAGCGACGCGCGCCGGCGCCACAGATGGTGATAGTCGGATACAGGTGCACGCCGCGCTCTCTGAACGCCGCATTCCGCGGGGGATGGATCGCGCCGCGCACACACCGATACTAACCCTCCCCTATCCCGCGCTGCGGAACCACCCCAGGGGGCGTAGGAGTGCGAGCCGGCACGCCCTGCCGAACGAGCGGCGGAATGAACCGCGCCGCGACTATGTTGTACGCACATGTAGCCTTGAAACCACGGTCTACATACAACACATATCTTGAAGGAGATTGATTACGCATGGCCACCATCGAACTGAACGAGAACAACTTCCAGGACACCGTTACCGCCGAGGGCATTGTGCTCGTCGACTGCTGGGCGGCATGGTGCGGCCCCTGCCGTGCCTTCAAACCCACCTTTGAGAAGGCCTCCGAGCAACACACCGACGCCACCTTCGGCACCCTGGACACCGAGAACAACCAGGGCCTTGCCGCCGCGCTAGAGATTCAGTCCATCCCTACCCTCATGATCTTCCGCGATGGCATCCTCGTCTACCGCGAGGCCGGTGCCCTGCCCCCTGCCGCCCTTGAGGATCTCATCACCCAGGTGAAGGCGCTGGACATGGATGAGGTGCGCAAGCAGGTCGAGCAGGCCCAGAGTGAACAGGGCTAGAACGAGCAGTAGGGCTTGGCTGATCTTCCACCGCGGCCGGGGCGTATAGGCGCGCCGGGATGCTGTGAACCCCATCCCCACGTTTTCGGATTGCGCCGCGAGCGCTCGGATCGTGGGGATTTTCTCTACACTGAAGCTACAACTGCGGTTGCGCAGGCATCCTGCTGCGTCGCCGTGTCGAGTGACCGTCCGCGAAGACACAATGTAAGGACACTGATCTAGATGGCTAATCCACTGAGCAAGGGCTGGAAGTACCTCATGGCCTCGTTCGATAACGCAATCGATGAAAACGCCGACCCGCAGGTACAGATCAACCAGGCCGAGGAGGCTGCAAAGAAGCAGCACCGCGAGATCGCCGATCATGCGGCCTCGATCATCGGCCAGCAGCGCCAGCTGGAGATGAAGCTCAACCGCCTCGTAGAGGATCAGAAGAAGCTCGACGAGCAGTCCCGTACCGCCGTGCGGGCGGCCGATGATGCCCGCGCCAAAGGCGATGAGCGTGCCGGTGCTGAATACGACGCCACCGCCGAGGTGATCGTGAGCCAGCTGGTGGCAGTGGAAAACCAGATCGAGGATGTGCGCACCCAGTACGAGCAGGCTGTGCAGGCCGCCGACCAAGCAAAAGCCACAGCCCAGCAGTCCGAGGTGCGGCTTAAGGAGCAGCTCAACGAGCTGAACGCGCTGCGCTCCCAGGCCGAGCATGTGGAGATGCAGGAGAGCAACGCCAAGGCCATGGACACCATGGGGCAGTTCTCCCAGGATGATTCTGTGCCCACCTTGGATAGCGTGCGCGAGAAGATCGAGAGCCGCTATGCCACCGCGCTCGGTGCCCAAGAGCTCACGGTCAATACCGTCAACAGCCAGATGCAAGAGATCCAGGCCGCTGGGCGCGATATGGCCGCCCAGTCTCGTCTGGACAAGATCCGTGCCGAGATGAGCGGCGAGCTCTCCTCCGGTGCCGAGGGTTCCCCTGCTGCGCTCACCGATGGCGACACGGCCGATGCTTCCGAGAAAGCTGAGCCCGCCGAGATCGTGGAGGACGAGGAGTCCCCGCGCTCCTAGCTAGCTGATCTGGCAGCTGCCTCGTAATCACGCGAGCCGCCACCGATGATCCCTTCAATGGATCCGGTGGCGGCTCTGCTGTGCGTGGCCGGTGACTCTCACGCCCGGCCCGCGGACACTACATATCGCGCCCGCTGAGATTGATCAATACACCCCGAATGCCGGAGTGGAAGCCATCGCGCAGGCTGACGCGCTGCGATTCCGTGAGCGTGTACTCGTGCAAGGTCTCGCAGGCGAATTGCAGCAGCGGCCGGTCGATCTCTGGGGGCAGGCCGCCGCCGGAGAGCATATGCGCTTGGTCGCGCTGTTCCGAGGAGGCAGCATTATCGAACCACCACGAGGCGTATTGCTGGCCCACATCAAAGGGCGTCTGGAATCCGGCCGAGGCCCACACCTCATTGGGCAGCGGCACATAGCGTGAGCGCAGCTTGCGTCGGCGAGCCATCATGGAGGGCTTCGGCGCTGGCTTCGGAGTGGGCGTGGGTGCCGAGGCGCTTGTCGACGCCGCCTCCGCGCCCTTATCCCCCGCAGCAGGGCTGTGACCTGCCGGTTCATCGAGCCCCTGCGGCCCGTTGGCGGTGGCGCGCGCGGGTGGGACGGCCCCGCTGCTGTCCGGCTGCGGCGGCTGGGCCATGTCCGCTGGGGTGGGCTGCGGCTCGGGCTCAGGGGTGTCGCCGGACAGATGCGCTGGGGTTAGCTCCGCGGCCGCACTCGGTGTGGACAGCGTTGCTGGGGCGTCTGCGCAGGGCTCGGGGGTGGAGGTGCTGCTTTCGGACGCCTTCTCGGCTTTCTCTGCCTTCTCCGATTCGGCGGCGGTAGTGCCGGAATAGGGGCGATCATCGGCGGTTTCGGCCGGTTCGCCTGGGCGGGTCAGTACCGGCTCGTCGCTGCGATTGCGGGGCTGGTCCGCAGAGCCGCTGTCACAGGAGGCCTCGGAGCGCTCGCTGTTCTCGGCACTTTCGGCGCTTTCGGCGCTCTCGCTCGAGCCGGTGGTGCCGCAGGGGTTGGTGGAGCGCGTTTGCGCACGATTACCTGGGGTGAGAGTGGGCTCTGGCACCGGGCAGGGTGAGGTATCGTCCAAAGGCTCGGCATCGCCAATTGGCTTGGGTCGAACCTGGGGCGGCAGGGGCCCTTCAAGGACTTGCAGCTGCATGCATTCTGCGAAGTCCTCGCGCGGATCCAAGATGGTGGTGGTGTCGCAGGCATGGCGTAGTGCGGAGGACATAGAGTCCCAGCCGAAGCCGTAGAGATGCACGCGCACCCCAGCCATGGAGGCTTCCTGCACGCCCGGAATCATGTCGGCATCACCAGACACCAGCACCATATCTGTGCAGGTGCCGCGCACGCCGGCGAGTACCATGTCCGCCACGAGGCGGGTGTCTACTGCCTTCTGGGTGCGGCGCTCGCCCCACTCGATGAGTTGGCCGGCCCGCAACAGCACTCCATCGCAGGTGCGCAGCGCGCGCTGATAGCGGTGCGGCCCAGAGTCAGGCAGGCCGTCATACCAGAGCTGGCGGTGAATCGGCTGGCCCAGCTGATCTTGAATCATCTGGCCCAGTACCGCCACCACCTCGGGCAGATCAATCTCTAACTGGGCGCGGGCCCCCGTCTCCCATGAGTTGTAAAAGCTGGCTAGAAGGTAGGACGTATCTACAAATACCTGTGTACGAGGCAACATAGCTAATGGTCGTCATCCGTTTCTCATTAATAATCATCTGTCTAAAACGGGGGTAAAGAAGCACCCTCCGTGTGCCTTATAGTGTGCCCTATTTGTACCCCTCGCGTCGAAAAGGCACAGCGCCTACACCCCCCAATCTTTCCGTGACCAGCGCTTTGGGCAGCGCTTCACGAAGCGGCGGTACCGGGGGTGCTTGGCTGTGCCCGTCTGCGGGTGTCGTTACAGGGGTTGCGCATCCACGCCTCTAGTTCTACGGTTAGTTACACAAGTAACCAACCAACTAACGAGCCGGCGAGGTGGCGTCGATAAGCCGCAGTCTCGCCAGGTTCACTGCATAGGAAGGGGCTGGCTATGGATGAAGCTACCGCTCCCCTCTTCCGGCAGATTGCCAGCTTGGTAGAGGACTCCATCGTGGAGGGTGTCCTGAATCCAGGGGAACGCGCCCCCTCTACCAACGAGTTGGCGGAGTTTCACTCCATCAACCCAGCTACTGCCCGAAAGGGGCTTGCGTTACTTGCCGATATTCGGGTGCTGGAGAAACGTCGCGGCATCGGCATGTTCGTTACCGACGATGCCCGTGATCTGATTCTCGCTCGGCGAAGGGAAGAGTTTGCCGCCGGGTACCTCGCACCGCTTATCGACGAAGCCGTGAAACTGGGCATCGCCCGCACCGAATTGCACACCCTGATTGACCGAGTGGCAGAAAGCAGAGGCCTCTACCAATGAGCACCGTCGTAACGAAGAACCTATCCAAGGCGTATGGATCCGCCACCGTGCTGAAGGGGGTGAACCTGAACCTCCAGCCGGGTCACCTCTACGGTCTGCTCGGGCGCAACGGCACCGGCAAGTCCACGCTGCTAACGATCCTCGCTGGCCAAAATAAAGCCACGGGTGGCGAGCTGAGTGTCTTCGGCAGCTCACCCTTCGACAATTCCGCAGTGATGGATCGATGCGTGTATGCGGGCATCGATAATCCCTACCCAAACCCCTGGAGCGTTGGCACCATCGTTGATTTGGCTTCTCGACGCTACCCTCGCTTCGATATCGCCCGCGCCAAGGAGATGGCCGGCTTGTTCGGGCTCTCAGAATTCAAAAAATACGCGGACCTGTCCCGTGGCCAGCGCTCCATGGTGGGTCTGATCGTTGGACTGTGTGCCCGGGCAGAGTTGACGCTACTGGACGAGCCCTACCTCGGCCTCGACGTGCAGAACAGGGAGCTTTTCTACGCCCTTTTACAAGAAGAACAGCGGCTGTTTCCGCGCACTCTCGTGATGGCCACTCATCAGCTCGAGGAGCTCTCCCTAGTCATCGATGAAGCCTTGGTGCTCGCCCCCACTGGCCAGTTCGTGGGCCAGCTGCCCATCGATGAGCTCGATGACGCATACCGACAGCTCACTGTGCCCCGTGCGGAGGTTGAGTCTTTCCTCCAATCTCTAGGCCCTGGAGTTCTGAGCCGGCGCGATGGGCGTACCCACAGCCGCCTGTTGGTCAGTGTCGCAGCGCTTGAGTCGGCCGAGATAGACCAGCGCCGCGCGCGCATCGACACGCCTCAGTTGGCTGCCGTGTTTGAGGCACTCACTGAATCCCACGGCGCCGCTGCGCCTGCAGCCTAACTCGTCCACAACAGTCACTGACCCATAAGGAGGCAGATATGACAGCCACTGGATTTAGCCGACCGCTGCGCTCGAGCATGCGGATGAACTCCACGCCGAGCGACATCATCGGGGTCATAGGCCTCGCTTTTGTTGCGCTTCTCAGCGCAATGATGGACGCGCCCGCGCAGGGGGTGATGATTCTCGGGTTCGGAAGTGTCGTCTACGCCACTCTGCGGAACAAGGTGCGACGAGGAGCGTGGGCCCTCGGAGTCAACAGCGCCGGCAGGCTTCAACTTTATCGCGGCCCCATGCTCATCGCGGCGGCATCACAGCTGCCCGCCTGCATTATCTTGGCCGGACTGCTCCGTGTGCATAACAATCAGCTGTGGTGGAACAGCTACGCCGGGCTCGCTGCCCTTATCCTCGGCGTCTACATACTGGAGGCATTGCTCAGCCGACGTGCCCAAGATAGGCCGCATTTGGAACACGCGGGGGAACAGTCCACGTGGTTCGTGCGTCCCACCACCGTCCTTGTGCGCGCCTTGCGTCGTTTCCCATTACGGGTCCAGCTCACTATGCCCACGCTCATCGTGCTCTTCCTCGTGGCCCAAGTGCTGATCGTGCTCCTGCAGCTTATTGACTGGTCCGACCCTGAATTCGCCGTGGTGCTTATCAGTGTTATCGCAAGTATGGGAGGCGTATTCATCACTCAAGAACCCGCCTCGCTTGGTACCTGGTTAGCCTTCGGCCTTTCGCGAACTCAGTGGTTGAAGAGCTGCTTTGCGGCCATTGCGGTCTACAGCGTGGCAGCTGCAGCATGCGCCACGTTGTCCTCCGCCCTGCTCGGCTTCGACTCATCCGCAATGAGCTTTCCGGGCTTCGTACTAGCAATAGCTGCCTTATCCGTGCTCCTCATGATGCTGAGCACTTTCAACAACCCCTACGTCATGGCCTGTGGAATCCCATTCGCCATCACCGCATACAACTCGACCTGGCCAATTCTGAACCACTACGGCTACCCCACTGTGTTCAACCTCGTGCTCATCATGGCGGCCACCCTCGTACTCGTGTGGAACGTGAAAGGCCGTGCTGTGCGGACGGACATCCGAGTCGGCGTGAAGAAATGATGATTGCGATGAAGTAGTGAGCCCTCAACCACCTTTGTGAAGGACTGAGGGAAGGGCTGCGGCTAGGAAGCGGCACAGCCTCTCCCCTGTTGTGTACCTCGAGGGCGCGGCCACGTGACTGCGCGCCGAGGGTGAGAGGCAGTCCGGGGCCGAGGGGTGGGCACTACGCCACGTGCCGCGGCCTCACGGCGGAAGTACAAGCGATATCTAACCGCTCAATAAACGGCAGAAAAACATACGGTGACCTGCAGGGTTGTGTAGATTATGGATGCTGTGTAGTGTTTATCGAGTCGCTGCGGCACGGACAAGCAAAAAGCTTGAAGCCGAGACGCAGTGAGTGTTGTTTGAGAACTCGATAGTGTGCCAGCTTTGTTTTGTTGATGTGTGCTGCATGTTTGTGTGGTGTGCGTGTTGGTTGTGTGTGGGTCAGGTGCCCTTGTGATTGGGGTTTGTTTGGTCGCATGTGATTTGATGCGTGTGCTGTATTTTTTGTGCAGTGTGTGTTGATGATTTTTTTGGGGGTGGGTTTTCCTCGTCGGATTCTGCCCCTTTTTTGTTTTTTGTTTTTTTGCTAGTGTATTGGGCTTTTCATGTAAGCTTATATGCTTTTTACTGATTCGGCTGCCGCGTTTTTGTGGTGGTTGTTTTTGGTTTTTTGTGGAGAGTTTGATCCTGGCTCAGGACGAACGCTGGCGGCGTGCTTAACACATGCAAGTCGAACGGAAAGGCCCCAGCTTGCTGGGGTACTCGAGTGGCGAACGGGTGAGTAACACGTGGGTGATCTGCCTTGGACTCTGGGATAAGCTTGGGAAACTGGGTCTAATACCGGATAGGACCATCGTTTAGTGTCGGTGGTGGAAAGATTTTTTTGGTTCAAGATGAGCTCGCGGCCTATCAGCTTGTTGGTGGGGTAATGGCCTACCAAGGCGTCGACGGGTAGCCGGCCTGAGAGGGTGATCGGCCACATTGGGACTGAGACACGGCCCAGACTCCTACGGGAGGCAGCAGTGGGGAATATTGCACAATGGGCGCAAGCCTGATGCAGCGACGCCGCGTGGGGGATGAAGGCCTTCGGGTTGTAAACTCCTTTCGGTACCGACGAAGCCTTTTGGTGACGGTAGGTATAGAAGAAGCACCGGCTAACTACGTGCCAGCAGCCGCGGTAATACGTAGGGTGCGAGCGTTGTCCGGAATTACTGGGCGTAAAGAGCTCGTAGGTGGTTTGTCGCGTCGTCTGTGAAATCCCGGGGCTTAACTTCGGGCGTGCAGGCGATACGGGCATTACTTGAGTGCTGTAGGGGTAACTGGAATTCCTGGTGTAGCGGTGAAATGCGCAGATATCAGGAGGAACACCGATGGCGAAGGCAGGTTACTGGGCAGTTACTGACGCTGAGGAGCGAAAGCATGGGTAGCGAACAGGATTAGATACCCTGGTAGTCCATGCTGTAAACGGTGGGCGCTAGGTGTGGGGACTTTTCATGGTTTCTGTGCCGTAGCTAACGCATTAAGCGCCCCGCCTGGGGAGTACGGCCGCAAGGCTAAAACTCAAAGGAATTGACGGGGGCCCGCACAAGCGGCGGAGCATGTGGATTAATTCGATGCAACGCGAAGAACCTTACCTGGGCTTGACATGGACAGGATCGGCGCAGAGATGTGTTTTCCTTTTTGGCTTGTTCACAGGTGGTGCATGGTTGTCGTCAGCTCGTGTCGTGAGATGTTGGGTTAAGTCCCGCAACGAGCGCAACCCTTGTCTTATGTTGCCAGCACGTGATGGTGGGGACTCATGAGAGACTGCCGGGGTTAACTCGGAGGAAGGTGGGGATGACGTCAAATCATCATGCCCCTTATGTCCAGGGCTTCACACATGCTACAATGGTTGATACAACGCGATGCGAGCCTGTGAGGGTGAGCGGATCGCTTGAAAGTCAGTCTTAGTTCGGATTGGGGTCTGCAACTCGACCCCATGAAGTCGGAGTCGCTAGTAATCGCAGATCAGCAATGCTGCGGTGAATACGTTCCCGGGCCTTGTACACACCGCCCGTCACGTCATGAAAGTTGATAACACCCGAAGCCCATGGCCCAAGCCCTTTGTGGTGGGGAGTGGTCGAAGGTGGGATTGGCGATTGGGACGAAGTCGTAACAAGGTAGCCGTACCGGAAGGTGCGGCTGGATCACCTCCTTTCTAAGGAGCTTATTTAAGTGTCATGGTTGTTGTGACACGGCTTGTATTTTTTTAAAAAAATTTCCTGTATGGAACACGCATGATTGTTTATGGCGCGTGTGCTGCGTGGATGTGTGGTTGACGAGCATGTTGATGAAACGTTTGTGAAGCTGGTGCATTGTTGGGTGTCTGAGGCAACATGGTTGTCTTGTTTGTTTGGGCACACTGGCTGACTTCTGCTGCTTTGTGGTGGTGGGGTTGGTGGTGTGTGTGTTGTTTGAGAACTGTATAGTGGACGCGAGCAATTTTATTGTGTTTGTTCTTAGTGTTTTTTGATTGTTTGTGTGTCTGTTTTTTATTTAGGGCGCACGGTGGATGCCTGGGCATCGTCAAGCCGATGAAGGACGTGGAAGGCCGCGATAGTCCTCGGGGAGTTGTCAATCGAGCGTTGATCCGAGGGTGTCCGAATGGGGAAACCTAGCGCATGCTGCTGTGGTGGTGTGTGTTTCCTTGTGGTGAATGTATAGCCGCATAGGGGGTGTACGCGGGGAAGTGAAACATCTCAGTACCCGTAGGAGAAGAAAACAAGAGTGATTCTGTGAGTAGTGGCGAACGAAAGCGGATGATGGCTAAAAGTCATGCGTGTGATACTCGGCAGGGGTTGCGTGTGGCTGGTTGTGGGGCATGTGTGTTGGTGATACTGCCGTGTCATCTCGATTGTTGGTGTGTGTGAGGCGAAGTGGTGTGGGATCACCTACCGTAGACGGTGAGAGTCCGGTAGCCGAACGCATGTGCTGATGGTTGTGTGCGTGTTCCCGAGTAGCAGCGGGCTCGTGGAATCTGCTGTGAATCTGCCGGGACCACCCGGTAAGCCTGAATACTTGGCGTGACCGATAGTGTATTTAGTACCGTGAGGGAATGGTGAAAAGTACCCCGGGAGGGGAGTGAAATAGTACCTGAAACCGTGTGTCTACAATCCGTCAGAGCACCCGTGGTGGTGTGATGGCGTGCCTTTTGAAGAATGAGCCTGCGAGTCAGCGGCATGTCGCGAGGTTAACCCGTGTTGTGGGGTAGTCGTAGCGAAAGCGAATACTAACTAGTGTGTTTAGTGGCGTGTCCTGGACCCGAAGCGGAGTGATCTACCCATGGCCAGTGTGAAGCAGCTGTAAGAGGTTGTGGAGGCGCGAACCCACTTAGGTTGAAAACTGAGGGGATGAGTTGTGGGTAGGGGTGAAAGGCTAATCAAACTCCGTGATAGCTGGTTCTCCCCGAAATGCATTTAGGTGCAGCGTTGCGTGTTTCTTTGCGGGGGTAGAGCTACTGGTTGGTTGAGCGGGACTATCATCTTAGCAACATCAGCCAAACTCCGAATACCGTGAATGTTATAGCGTGGCAGTGAGACTGCGGGGGATAAGCTTCGTAGTCGAGAGGGAAACAGCCCAGATCGTCGGTTAAGGCCCCTAAGAGTGTACTAAGTGGAAAAGGATGTGGGATCGCGAAGACAGCCAGGAGGTTGGCTTAGAAGCAGCCATCCTTGAAAGAGTGCGTAATAGCTCACTGGTCGAGTGGTTCTGCGCCGACAATGTAGTGGGGCTGAAGTACACCGCCGAAACCACGACAGCAACACCGTGTGTGTTGTTGGGTAGGGGAGCGTCGTGCACGACGGTGAAGCCATAGCGGAAGCAGTGGTGGAGTGTGTGCGAGTGAGAATGCAGGCATGAGTAGCGAATGCAAGGTGAGAATCCTTGCCGCCGGATGATCAAGGGTTCCTGGGTCAAGCTCGTCTTCCCAGGGTGAGTCGGGTCCTAAGGCGAGGCCGACAGGCGTAGTCGATGGCAAACGGGTTGATATTCCCGTACCCGGTTGTATGCGACCAATGATGATGCAGTGATACTAACCACCCTGAATCATATGTCACATGCCTTGTGGTGTGTGGTGTGTGAGGATGCGTGGGGCCTGATCTGTCGTAGTCAAGTGATGGAGTGACACAGAGTGGTAGCCACGCCAACCGTTGGTTGTGTTGGTGTAAACGCGCAGCCCGTGGCCTAGGTAAATCCGGGCCGCTTTTAAGGGTGAGGCGTGATACGTACCCACTTGGTGGGGATGGTGGTGATCCTGCGCTGTCGAGAAAAGCTTCTAGCGATGTATATAACCGGCCCGTACCCCAAACCGACACAGGTGATCGAGTAGAGAATACTAAGGCGAGCGGGTGAACTGTAGTTAAGGAACTCGGCAAAATACCCCCGTAACTTCGGGAGAAGGGGGACCCTACCCTGTCACTGTGTGGCGGGGTGGTGGTCGCAGAGTCTAGAGGGAAGCGACTGTTTACTAAAAACATAGGTCTGTGCGAAAACGTGGAAGTTGATGTATACGGACTGACGCCTGCCCGGTGCTGGAAGGTTAAGAGGACCTGTTAGACCCTTACGGGGTCGAAGCGGAGAATTTAAGCCCCAGTAAACGGCGGTGGTAACTATAACCATCCTAAGGTAGCGAAATTCCTTGTCGGGTAAGTTCCGACCTGCACGAATGGCGTAACGACTTCCCTGCTGTCTCAACTACAGGCCCGGTGAAATTGCATTACGAGTAAAGATGCTCGTTACGCGCGGCAGGACGAAAAGACCCCGGGACCTTCACTACAACTTGGTATTGGTGTTCGGGTCGGTTTGTGTAGCATAGGTGGGAGACGTGGAAGCATTAACGCTAGTTGGTGTGGAGTCGCACGGTGAAATACCACTCTGACCGATTCGGATATCTCAACCTTGGCCCATGATCTGGGTTAGGGACAGTGCCTGGTGGGTAGTTTAACTGGGGCGGTTGCCTCCCAAAAAGTAACGGAGGCGCCCAAAGGTTCCCTCAGCCTGGTTGGCAATCAGGTGTTGAGTGTAAGTGCACAAGGGAGCTTAACTGTGAGACAGACATGTCGATCAGATACGAAAGTAGGGACTAGTGATCCGGCACCTCATCGTGGATTGGGTGTCGCTCAACGGATAAAAGGTACCCCGGGGATAACAGGCTGATCTTCCCCAAGAGTCCATATCGACGGGATGGTTTGGCACCTCGATGTCGGCTCGTCGCATCCTGGGGCTGGAGTAGGTCCCAAGGGTTGGGCTGTTCGCCCATTAAAGCGGCACGCGAGCTGGGTTTAGAACGTCGTGAGACAGTTCGGTCTCTATCCGCCGCGCGCGTTGAAACTTGAGAAAAGCTGTCCTTAGTACGAGAGGACCGGGACGGACGTACCTCTAGTGTGCCAGTTGTTCCACCAGGAGCACGGCTGGTTAGCTACGTACGGACAGGATAACCGCTGAAAGCATCTAAGCGGGAAGCCCCTTTCAAGACCAGGTTTCTTTTGAGGTACCCCACAGACTATGGGGTTGATAGGCCAGAACTGGACGCACAGTAATGTGTTCGAGGTGACTGGTACTAACCTACCAACAAAAAACACACCACAAACCAAAAAACCAAACGCTATAAGCCGCACGCGTCCACTACACAGTATCTGAAACAACACACCCAAACACACCTATAGATGTGTCGGTGGTTATAGCATCGGGGACACGCCCGGTCCCATTCCGAACCCGGAAGCTAAGCCCGACAGCGCTGATGGTACTGCACCCGGGAGGGTGTGGGAGAGTAAGTCACCGCCGACCTAAAACTACACAACACAGAGAGAAGGCACACCCCACCCGGTGCGCCTTCTCTCTTTTTTTAATGCCTTCCAAACTTATTATGTCATTAAGGCGTCATTAGTTTACAGAAGGCAACTGTAGTATCATGCGCTTAGGTATAGAAACATAACCGTCTCCGGCCCCTTCAGTGTGGCGCCAGAGATGGTTCCGAACCCTAAAGGAAGCCTATGTCCTCGCGCCTTAGCCGTCTTGCTGCACTCTGCGCAGCCGCCACCCTCGCAGTTGCCTCTATCCAGCCCGCTCATGCAGCGCCAACCACCCCGCCTGTTGATCTCGCTCAGGCTGGGGGAGTGAGCGTCGATACGCTCCTCGACCAGGCCCACACGCAATCAACCGAAGTCCAGCAGGCTCTGATGAAGCTGATGGAAAAGGCAGAACCAGCTGCTAACGGCAGCGGTTCCCCTGCAGCTGCTGAAACCAAAGCTGTCCAACGGGGAGATGTGAGCACGAAGTCGAAGTTCTTCTACCCGGCACCCGTGGTCGGATGCGGTGTGGGCGATCTGCCGGTCACCGGTGCGCTCGCAACAGTCCAGCCTGGTCCTAATTACGGGGCGGGGCCGGTGTTTGGCAAGGGTAATCTCTTGCAGCCCTACATCCCAGAGGGGCATGCCTATTTCCACATCTTCAGTGTGGACGATCGCCTTGCGCCCTCAGTGAAGGGTACAGATATGAAGGTGGTCTGGCTCAACCTCGCTACCTTTAAGGGCGGTATCGCGCCCTTGGACGAGAGCTTTTTGGGCCTGAACGTGCATGCTCAAACTTCCGCCCTCGTAGAGACCGGGCCCGGCCCGGTGATCGCTGCTATCGCCGGTAAGACTGCCTTTGGTGGCGATAGCTGCACGGTGCTACCGACTGTTGGCGCCACCACGGTGTCCTAAGTAGTCACAAGAGCAAACGCCCGAACACCACAGCGGTGTCCGGGCCTTTGCCGTTTCTTAGTCGGTAATCGCCTCGAGTGGGCGGGTCCGCGCGGCGGTGGCCGCGGGCCACAAGGCGGCGAGCACGCCGATAAATAGCGACCCCGCGAGCATGATGCCTACGGTGCCCCATGGGATCACAATGCTGGTCAGGCCCATGTCCTTCAGGTTCTCAAGGAAGGCGCAGCCCAACGATATCCCGACGATGGCGCCGAGTACAGCCCCGTACAGGGCGATCACAGCCGATTCGAGATAGATCATGATGCGCACTTGGCGACGGTGCATGCCGACGGCGCGCAACATACCGATCTCTTGGCGGCGTTCGATCACCGAGAGCGCAAGGGTATTCACGATGCCGAGAATCGCCACAATCACCGCTAGCGCCAGCAGTCCATACAGCACAGCGAGCATGCTGCTTACCTCAGCGGCGGCCTGTCCCTTCATCTCATCGGGATCCTTCACCGAGGTGACGAGATCGTGGTCCACTTCGTGCTCGATGGCGCGGCGTACCTCGGCTGGGCTGTACCCAGGTGCGGAGTGGACGTAGATGCCTTCGGGGACGAGCCCGGTGTCGTCGATAAGCTCCTCGGCGCTGCTGCGTGAGACTACCCCGGGGTAGAGGGTGGAGGAATCCACTAGAGCCTGCACGACAACCTCCACGGAGCGGTCTTGGCCGCGAAGGCGCACCTGGGCGGTGTCGCCCACCCCGACATGCGCGAGTCCTGCCGTGGCTTCGTCGAGGATCACGCCTGGGGCGTCGAGGTCAATCTTTCCCTCGACCACATCGAAGTGGACGCTGTCGAGCATAGAGTTATCCGCCACAGGGGAGGTAGGCGGCCCGAAGGAGTTGCTCAGGGGCATCTCGTTGACCAAAAACGGTCCCACGGAGATCACCGATACGTTCTCGACTTCCTTCAGGGCGCGCACCCGCTCGGCGGTGTCTCTCGGCATGCTCATCCCGGCTGCGCCCTCGGTGGTGAGCACAAAGTCAGCGGAAATGGAGTCATCCACGATGTCCTCGGTGGAGCGTTGCATGGAGGCGGCCAGCATGCCGATAGAGGAGACCATGATGAGCCCTAAGGTCAGGGCAAAGGCGGTGGCCGCGGTGCGGTGCGGACTGCGGCGCGAGTTGGTGGCGGCCAGCCGCCCCACGGTGCGGAAAGGGGCGCCGATGATGCGGCCCAGCCCGCCGACCAAGGGAATGGACAGCGCCGGCCCGGCAAGCCATAGTCCGAGCACAAGAGCGAGGGTGCCGGTGCCCACGAGGGTCATCGGCACTCTCATGGCGTCTGCGTCGATAACCACGGAGAGCACGCACAGGGAGGTGCCGATCAGTAGAGCGGCCGCGCCTGCAAGGGTGCGCCGCTTGAGGGAGGCCCGGGTGGGGGTGTGTGGCCGCATGGCTTGCACAGGGTGGATGGCCCCAGCACGTCGGGCCGGCGCCCAGGCGGAGAGCACGGTAACGACCACGCCCACGATGAGAGGCGCAATCACGGCCGTGGGCGTGAGAGAGACCCCAGCATCGGGTAGGCCCGCATCGGAGCGGTTGAGCAGCCACGTGATCGCGCGCACCAGCCCCACGCCGGCGAGCACGCCGAGTAGCGAGCCCACCACGCCCACCACCGCAGCTTCGGCCACGACGGAGCGGGTGATCTGAGTGCGTGAAGCACCTAGTGCCCGCAGCAGCGCATATTCGCGGTTGCGTTGAGCCACCAGCATGGCGAAGGTGTTAGAGATGATGAAGGTGCCCACGAGCAGGGCGATGCCGGCGAAGGCCCAGAGGAAATAGGTGACGAAGGAGAGCGCGGACTCGATGCGCTCATTGGCCTCATCCACCATATGTTGGCCGGTGTTGACCATGTAGTCGGGCATGGCGTCGGCAAGCTCGGCCTGGACACTATCCGCGCGGCTGGGGTCTGTGAGGGTGAGGGCGGCGAGCTGCACGTGCTCGCCATCGGTGAAGTGGGCGCGATAGTCCTGCTCCCGCATCGCGATGGAGAGCCAGCCTGCGTCGTCAGAGGGGGCTTCGTAAATGCCGGTGACTTCGGCGTCGAGGCGGGTGTCGGGCACGAGCACGGTCACATGGTCGCCGATGGAGATGCCGCCGCGCTCGGCGGCGTTGCGATTGATCGCGATCTGACCGTCGGAGTGGGGTCGCTCGCCTTCGACGATGTGACCTTGGCTGGGCAGATCCTCGCCGTGCAAGGTTTCTGGCGGCACAAGCGCGATGGCCTGGGTGGGCATCGCCCCGGTCTGGATGCGGGAGCCGGAGGGGTCGGTGAGGATCACGCTGGAGTCGCGTCCCTGAATTGATACGGCGCGCACGTCCTCACGGGCCCGTAGGGCGTCGACATCGTCGAAGGGGATGCCCTGGGGTGAGCGCTCGGTGCCGGTGGCCACCACGTCAATATCATCAAAGGCCGTGGTCAGCGCCGAGTTCATGGAGGAGGAGAGGGTGGCGGTGAACATGGAGGAGCCGGCCACGAAGGCGGTGCCGAGCACCACGGCGAGAACGGTGAGGAGCAGCCGTATCTTGTGTGCGGCCACCGAGCGCAAGGAGATGGTGCGCATCCGGGGCGGGGTGGGAATGGAGGTAGCCATTTATCGGCCCTCGATCCCGGCCATGATGGACATGATCTTTTCGGGTGTCGGTTCGGTGATGTCGTCTCGGATGCTGCCGTCGGCGAGGAAGATCACCCGGTCCGCATAGGCCGCTGCGGCTGGATCGTGGGTGACGATCACCACCGTCTGGTTGAGATCATCCACCGCAGTCCGCAGGATCGTGAGTACCTCAGTGGAGGAGTTGGAATCGAGATTTCCGGTGGGTTCATCGCCAAAGATGATCTCTGGGCGCGAGACGAGGGCGCGGGCCACCGCCACGCGCTGTTGCTGCCCGCCGGAGAGTTCGGAGGGTTGATGGTCGAGCCGCTTGGCCAGCCCGAGGCGCTCGGTGACCTCTGTGAACCAAGCCTCATCTACTTGGCGACCGGCGATTCCCACGGGCAGGGTGATGTTTTCCGCCGCGGAGAGCGTGGGCACCAAGTTGAAGGACTGGAAGACAAACCCCAGCCGGTCGCGCCGGAGATTCGTGATGGCGGCGTCGTTAAGCTGCGAGAGTTCGGTATCGCCGATGTAGGTTTCGCCGCTGGTGGGGGCGTCGAGTCCGGCCATGCAGTGCATGAGCGTGGATTTGCCGGAGCCGGAGGGGCCCATGATTGCGGTAAAGCGGCCCCGTTCAAATTCCACGTCAACATGGTCGAGCGCGACTACTTGGGCGCTGCCCTCACCATAGGATTTGTAGAGCTTGAGGGCGCGGGCCGCGGGGGTTGTATTCATTGAATCTCCTTGTAGTCTCATACGATCGTATTGTAGCGTGTCGACGCTTCTATTTTCATATTGGTATCAAAACAACGCCGCTGCCCAGTGAAGGGATCAGTGAAGCCAAGGTGGGTGGAACACAGCTGCAAAGGGGTGGAGTAGTTCTCGGCTGTGTCGGGATGAACATGCGGATAGAAAGGATCGCCGAGGATCGGCGCGCCGGCGTGGCACATGTGCAGGCGCAACTGATGGGTGCGGCCGGTGTGAGGATGAAGTGTGTAGCGGGCTAGTGGGGGCTGGGGGCCATAATCGCGCTCGAGGTGGTACTGCTCGAATGCCTGAAGCGGGGTCACGGCTGCCACCTCAGTGATGGCGTTGATGGCGGCGTCGGCCAGCTCAACCGCCTGAATCTCGCCAGGGGTTTTATGAATGTGCGAACGCCACAGCGTCTGTGGGGTGATCTCGGGGCGCAGCGGGGCGATGGCCTCATAGCGCTTGTCCACCGCCCGCTCGGCGAAAAGGCGCTGGTAGGCGCCGCGCACCTCGGGTCGGGTGGTGAACATCAAGATGCCGGAGGTGAGGCGATCGAGGCGGTGGGCCGGCACCAGATCCATGTTGCCGGTGGAGCGGCGCAGCCGCACGGTGGCGGTTTCGGTGATGTGGCGTCCGCGCGGCATCGTGGACATAAACGCCGGTTTGTGCACGACCAGCAGGTTCTCGTCATGGTGCAGGATGCGGCAGTCGAAAGGGATCGGCGTCTCTGGGGCGGGGGTGCGGTAGAACCACACATCGGCGCCCACGCTCACCAAGTCCTCGGGGGCGTAGGCGCGGCCGGTAGGGGAGACCACTTCGCCGCGGCGAAAGCGGGCGAGCACGGCCGCCTCATCATCCTCAGGGTGGCGGTGGCGCTGGCTGAGTACCACCTCGGTGAGGAACTCCAGGGCGCTGATCGGCCCGCCCGCGGTGTCCGGCAGCCGGACGCGGGAAGGGGAGAGGCCATCTTTCACAGGCAAGGGGGGTTCGCGGCGGCGCCGCCCAGAGGGGGAAGTCATCGTAGTGTTCAGCGTATCGAAAAAACCATGCGGTTACGTACGTGTCCACGTTGTTGACTAGCATGAATGGGACAGTGCCGCCGCGTTGTGCGCTGGCCGAGCCCACCCCACGCTGGATACGAAGCGGAAAGAAGATACTGTGGCGAAGTTCCTATATCACCTCGGCAAACTGTGCTTTCGGTTGAAGTGGATCGTGATTCTGCTGTGGGTGGGTATCTTGGCGGCCGTTGGCGTGAGCGCGGTGAGCTTCCAACAAGGCTTCGATGATGCCTTCTCGATTCCCGATATGCCCTCCAGCGAGGCGGGGCAGATGATGGCGAACAACTTTGAAGGCGGCGTCTCCCCCGGTTTCGCCACCGACGTGGACCTGGTTTTTCAAGCCCCACCAGGGGAGAAACTCGCGGATCCGAAGAATCACGAGGCCATCCAGAAAGTCATCGATTCCTTGCGCGCCGATCTTCCCGAGGCCGCCGAGGAACGCACCTTCGGCAACCCGGTAGATGTGAACCCCAAGCTCATTGACGGCGTGGTGGAGCAGTCCGTGGACAAGGGTCTGCCGCGCGAGCTGGCGGAAACCAACGCCTACTTCCTGCGGGTGCTCAGCGATGACGGCACCATTGGCACCACCCGTTTCGCCTTCGACGCTCCCGCGCCGGGAGATGTGAACCAAGATCAGCGCGATGCGGTGAACAAAGCCATCGAACTGGGCCGAGAGGCCGGCATCACCGTGGAGGCGGGCGGCCCAGGCTTTGCCGAGCCGATCGAGGTGCAGTCCAAGGCCGAGATGATCGGGCTGGGGGTGGCGTTAATCGTGCTGCTATTTACCTTCGGCTCCGTGGTGGCCGCCGGGATGCCGCTGATCACCGCCGTCATCGGGGTGGGCATCGGCGCCCTAGGAATTGTGCTGGGCACCGCCGTGGTGGATCTGAATAACATCACGCCGGTGCTGGCTCTCATGCTCGGTTTGGCCGTGGGCATCGACTATGCCCTGTTTATCCTGTCCCGCTACCGGGCCGAGTTAGAGGAAAAGGGCGAGGAACAGTCGCTGGAGGAATCCGCCGGTATGGCCCTCGGCACGGCCGGATCGGCGGTAGTGTTTGCGGGACTGACCGTGATCATCGCCTTGGCCGCGCTGACTATTGCGAAGATTCCTTTCCTTTCTTGGATGGGTATCGCCGCTGCGGGCACGGTGTTTGTGGCCGTGCTGATCGCCCTCACCTTCATCCCCGCGCTGCTCGGGGTGCTCAAAGGGCGGGTCTTTGGGCTCAAACTTCCTGGGCTGAGAAAGAAGAAGCGCAGCGAGGGCCCCTCCTATCAGCGCACCTCTGGGCTGGCATATCGCTACATCACTAAAGTGCAGCGCTATCCCGCCCTCGTGCTGGCGGCGGTGACCATTGGTTTGAGCGCGCTCAGCATTCCCGTGACCAATCTCGATCTGGCCCTGCCCTCGGACTCGGTGGCGGAGCGCGACACCACCCAGCGTAAGTCCGCCGACTTGCTGGCCGAGGGCTTCGGAGAGGGCAAAAACGCCCCCTTCCTCGTGGTGATGGATCTCAGCCACATGAACACCCAGGCGCCGGTGCTCGGCCCCTACCGGGCAGCCGCCCACGTGCCCGAGGATGCCAGTGTGGAGCAAGTTGCCCCGTTGACTTATCAGATGGCGGCGGAGAAGTTTAATGCCAATGCCGATGTAGCCCACGCTCAGGTAGTGCGGGTGAACGAGGCAGGTACCTCCGCCCAGATCTTGGTGACCCCACGGCTAGGCCCCACGGATCCGCTCACCACCGAGCTGCTGCACGCGCTGCGCTCCCAAGCGGAGGATCTGCGCCGCAGCCTCGGCATCGACATCGGCATCACTGGCCTGACCGCCGTGCAGCAAGACGTGACCACCAAGCTGGATCACGCCATGCCCATTTATCTATCCGTGGTGGTGGGGCTGGCCATCATCTTGCTGCTCATGGTGTTCCGTTCACTCATGGTGCCGCTTGTGGCCGGCCTCGGCTTCCTCTTAAGCGTGGGCGCCGCCTTCGGCACCACCATCCTGTTCTGGCAGCAAGGTCTGTGGGGCATTGTGGACACCCCAGGTCCCATCATTTCCTTCATGCCGATCTTCCTTATCGGCGTCACCTTCGGTCTGGCCATGGACTATCAGGTCTTCCTCGTTACCCGCATGCGCGAGCGCTATATCTCCCTGCGTAAACACCCCGAGGACAACACCACCGGATTCAGCGTGGTGGATGCCTCCACCGTTCAGGGCTTCCTGCTGGGCTCACGGGTGGTCACCGCCGCCGCGCTGATCATGATGGCGGTGTTCTTCGCCAACATCACTCAGCCGCTGCCCTTTGTGAAGATCTTCGGTTTCGCCCTCGGCGTCGCCGTGCTTGTCGACGCCTTCCTCATCCGCATGGCCCTCGTCCCCGCCACGATGTTCCTTTTGGGTAGGGCCACCTGGTGGATGCCGCGCTGGCTCGATCGGATCCTGCCCTCGCTGGATGTGGAAGGATCCAGCCTAGAAAAAGAGATGGAATCGGCGGCGAGTGAGCGTCGATAAGCATGAAAAGAGAAACCGCCATGAACTACTTTGACATCACCAGTCGCCTCGAGGGCCAGCACGGTCGCGCCGGGGTGATTCACACCCCGCACGGCGATATTGCCACGCCCGCGTTCATCCCCGTGGCTACCAAAGCCACCGTGAAGACACTGACCCCAGAGCAGATCCGGCTCAGCGGGGCGCAGGCCATCCTCTCCAACGCTTACCACCTCTATCTGCAGCCCGGGCCCGACATCGTGGACGAGGCCGGGGGCGTGGCCGCCTTCGAAAACTGGCACGGCCCCACCTACACCGACTCCGGCGGATTCCAGGTAATGAGCCTCGGCGTGGGCTTTAAGAAGGTCTTGGCCATGGATACCTCCGGGCTGAACGCTGAGGATATCCGTGCCCGCAAGAAGGATCGCATGGCGCTGGTGGATGAGGACGGCGTGGATTTCCGCTCCGTTATCGACGGCTCCAAGCATCGCTTCACCCCTGAGGTGTCCATGCAGATCCAGCACCAGCTGGGCGCGGACATCATGTTCGCCTTCGACGAGCTCACCACCCTCATCGATACCCGCGACTACCAGGAACAATCGGTGGCACGCACCCACCGCTGGGCCAAGCGCTGCCTGCTCGAACACGAGCGGCTATCTGAGGAGCGCAGCCACCGGCCCGAGCAATCCCTGTGGGGGGTAGTGCAAGGCGCCCAATACGAGGACCTGCGGCGCCAGGCCGCCCGAGGGTTGGTGCAGCTGTCGGATGAGCAGGAGGCCGCCGGCCAGCGCGGCTTCGGTGGCTACGGCATCGGCGGGGCCCTGGAGAAAGAGAACCTCGGCACCATTGTGGGCTGGGTGTGCGATGAGCTACCGGAGGATCGACCCCGCCACCTGCTCGGAATCTCCGAGCCTGACGATATTTTCACCGCCGTGGAGGCCGGGGCCGATACCTTCGACTGTGTGGCGCCGACCCGCCTGGGCCGCCGCGGCGGGGTCTACACCCTCGATGGACGAATGAATCTTGCCGCCGCCCGCTTCAAGCGCGACTTCAGCGGCATCGATGAGGAGCTCGGCGGCTATGTGAGCGAGAACTACTCCCGCGCCTATATCCACCATCTGCTCAAGGCCAAGGAATTCCTCGCCGGCACCCTATGCACCATGCACAATCTGTACTTCATGGTGGGGCTCGTGGACCGCATCCGGGCGGCGCTCAACGGCGGCTACTACTACGAGTTCCGCGAGGAGTTCATGGGGCGCTACTACGCCTCGAAGCGCTAGGAGCTGCGGGCGGAGAAATCCTGGGTGGCGGTGGCGGCGATCATGTCCTGCCGGGCGCGTGCCACCCGGGAGCGGATGGTGCCCACGCGGCAGCCGGCGATCTTGGCCGCCTCCTCGTAGGTGTAGCCCAGCACCTGGGTGAGAATGAGGGCCTCGCGGCGATCGGGGGAAAGTTTGTCCATGACCATGCGGGCGTCGATCCACTCGGACCACGCGGCCGGGGTGGTGGAGCGGGGGACATCGTCGATCTCGGTGATGGATTTGCGGGGGCGGGCCATATCGTGGCGCACGCTATCGACCCACACGCGGCGCGCGAGCGACAACAGCCAGGTATGGGCGCTGGACTTGGCGGCAAACTTAGGCAGCGCTTTCATCACCCGCAGATAGGTTTCTTGGGTGAGGTCATCGGCATGGTCGCGCCCCGCTAGGTGGGCGAGTAGCCGCCACACATCCGCCTGGGTGGCTTGGATGAACTCGGTGAGGGCGGCCTTGTTGCCGCGCCCAGCGGCGAGTGCGAGTTCGGTGACGTGCTCGTCATCGCGCTCGTTCTGCCCTGCGCCGGCGGGTGGTCTCATACCTGATGATCCTAGCAAAGCGTGCCGCGAACTAAGGCTTGCCTTCAGTAATGCCTATCGGTTGGACGACAATTAATTGGAATTTCAGATACAATGGGTATAGTTATGAGGCAGCGGGCATCAATTAGACGATGCCTATTAAAAAATCCTTTGAGGAGGACCCATGGCTGAACAGCACAATCCCGATCTTGATGCCATTGTCAACGGCGGCGCCCGTACCCCCGGCGGCGAGCAGACCACTCGCCTCAACGGCGCCAATGTGATCAGCGAAAACCACTCGGTTACCCAGGGCCGTCAGGGGAGCGTCGATATGCGCGACGTGCACCTCTTTGAGAAGCTCGCCCACTTCAACCGCGAGCGCGTGCCCGAGCGTGTGGTGCACGCCAAGGGCTCTGGCGCCTTCGGTGAGCTGCACATTACCGAGGACATCTCCCGTTACACCTGTGCCGACCTCTTCCAGCCCGGGCGTGTGACCCCGATGCTGGCGCGCTTTTCCACTGTCGCTGGCGAGCAGGGCTCCCCGGACGGCTGGCGCGACGTGCGCGGCTTTGCCCTGAAGTTCTACACCCAAGAGGGCAACTACGACTTGGTGGGCAACAACACCCCGGTCTTCTTCATTCGCGATGGGATGAAGTTCCCCGACTTCATCCGCTCCCAGAAGCGCCTGCCGGACACTGGCCTGCGCGATGCGGATATGCAGTGGGACTTCTGGACCCGCACGCCCGAGTCCGCCCACCAGGTGGCTTATCTCATGGGTGACCGCGGTATTCCCACCAACTTCCGTCACATGGATGGCTTCGGCTCCCACACGTACCAGTGGGTCAACGAGGACGGCGAGCGCTTCTGGGTGAAGTACCACTTCAAGACCCAGCAGGGCTGGGACTATTGGACCGATGCCGAGGCTGAGGCTGCCGTGGGTGCTAACACCGATACCTCCCGCGAGGATCTGTTCAAGGCCATCGAGCGCGGCGACTACCCGCGCTGGGACGTCAAGGTGCAGATCATGCCTCTGGACGAGGCCGAGAACTACCGCTGGAACCCCTTCGACCTCACCAAGGTGTGGTCTCAGAAGGACTACCCGCTCATCGATGTCGGATACTTCGAGCTCAACCGCAACCCGAAGAACTTCTTCGCCCAGATCGAGCAGGCTTCCTTCGAGCCCAGCAACGTGGTGCGCGGCATTGGCTTCAGCCCGGACAAGATGCTCATCGCCCGCAGCTTCGCCTATGCCGACGCTGTGCGCTACCGCGTAGGCGCCAACGCCCACCAGCTGCCCGTGAACCGGCCGCTGAACCAGGTGAACACCTACGCCAAGGATGGCGCCATGGCCTATGAGTTCAACGATCCCTCGGATGCCGTCTACTCCCCGAATGCCTACGCCAAGGGTGCCGGCGAGGGTGACGATAAGGAGACCTCCGGCTCCGGCGTGACCGTGGGCGTGGCTGGAGACCTCGGACTGTGGGATGACACCCACGGCACCGACTTCACCCGAGGCGCCTATGTGCAGCACCCCGAGGATGATGACTTTGTCCAGCCCGGCATCCTCTACCGCGAGGTGCTGGACGACGCCGCCCGCGAGCGCATGGCCGGCAATATCGCCCGCGCCATGGCTGGTGTGAGCGCCCAAGTAGAGCAGCAGGTCTACGACTACTGGGCCAAGGTTGATCCCAACCTCTCCCAGCGCGTCAAGGAGCTCTTCACCCAGAGCTAAACCTGACTGATTCACCCGCCCCTGTGCGTCAGGGGCGGGTTTTTCTGTGCGTGAGGGGCGGCTGGTCTGCGCGTGGGGTAAATGGTGTTCACTATCGCACAAACACTGGGAATGTGACTAGGGACTCACTAGGGTGTGGTGTAGAGCACCTTCGAGCAAAGGAGAGTCCCATGAAGACCATCAATCACTACGTCGGAGGCCGCGAGTGGGAGGGCAGCTCCACCGCCACCCAGGACGTGATGAACCCCTCCACCGGCACCGTCCAAGCGCAGGTGCGGCTGGCAAGCGCCGCCGATGTGCACGAAGCCATCGACAACGCCCGCGCCGCCCAGCCCGAATGGGCGCAGCTTAATCCCCAAAAGCGCATGCGTGTGCTCATGGCGTGGATTCAGCTCATCAATGAGCACATGGACGAGTTGGCCACAGCGCTATCGCTCGAACACGGCAAAACCTTCGAAGACGCCAAGGGCGATGTGCAGCGTGGCCTGGAAGTAGTGGAGGTATCCCTCGGCGCCCCGCACTTCCTCAAGGGCGAGTTCTCCGACTCCGTCGGCACCGGGGTGGATACCTACTCCATGCGCCAGCCCCTCGGCGTGGTCGCCGGGATCACCCCCTTCAACTTCCCCGCCATGATCCCGCTGTGGAAGGCCGGCCCGGCCTTGGCCGCCGGCAACGCCTTCATTCTCAAACCCTCCGAGCGTGACCCCTCCGTGCCGCTGATGCTGGCGAAACTCTTCACCGAGGCCGGTGGGCCGGACGGGGTACTCAATGTGGTGCATGGCGACAAGGAATCCGTGGATGCCCTCTTGGACTCCGAGGTGATCCAAGCCATCGGTTTCGTCGGCTCCACCCCGATCGCCCAGCACATCTACACTCGCTGCGCCGAGACGGGCAAGCGCGCGCAATGCTTCGGCGGCGCCAAGAACCACATGCTCATCCTGCCCGACGCCAACCTCGACGAGGTGGCCGATGCCCTGGTGGGCGCCGCCTATGGCTCGGCCGGAGAACGCTGCATGGCTATCTCCGTGGCGGTGCCCGT
Source organism: Corynebacterium ciconiae DSM 44920 (assembly GCF_030440575.1). Taxonomy (NCBI): domain Bacteria; kingdom Bacillati; phylum Actinomycetota; class Actinomycetes; order Mycobacteriales; family Corynebacteriaceae; genus Corynebacterium; species Corynebacterium ciconiae. The sequence goes on along the minus strand of NZ_CP047189.1, from coordinate 2,497,077 downwards.
GGGCGAGGAGACAGCCACCGCCCTGCGCGAGAAGCTCGTCGAGCGCATCGATGGGCTGAAGGTGGGCCACTGCCTCGACCCAGAAGCCGACTACGGCCCGCTCGTCGCCGCCTCCGCCGTGGAGCGTGTGCGCTCCTATATTGACGCCGGCGTGGAGGCCGGCGCGGAGCTGGTGGTGGACGGCCGCGAGCGCGGCGCCACCGACAGTAGCTTCAAGGGCGAGGACCTCAGCGGCGGCTACTATCTCGCGCCCACCCTCTTCGACCACGTCACCACAGACATGTCGATCTATACCGACGAGATCTTCGGGCCCGTACTCACTATCGTGCGCGCCGACAGCATCGACGAAGCCCTGCGCCTGCCCACCGAGCACGCCTATGGCAACGGAGTGTCCATTTTCACCCGCAACGGCGGCGCTGCCCGTGACTTCGCCCACCGCGTCCACGTGGGCATGGTGGGTATCAACGTGCCCATTCCGGTGCCGATCGCCTACCACACCTTCGGCGGCTGGAAGGCGTCCGGCTTCGGCGACCTGAACCAGCACGGCCCCGATGCCTTCCGCTTCTACACCAAGACCAAGACCGTCACCTCCCGCTGGGTGCGGGACGACGCCGAGCTCACCCCCCACTCCGGCTCCCACTTCGTGATGCCGGTGGTGGACTAAAGAAAGGACCGAGCAATGACCACCATCGCTTTTATCGGCCTCGGCAACATGGGCGGGCCCATGGCCAGCAACCTCATCGCAGCCGGCTACACCGTCACCGGCTTCGACGTGATGGAACCAGCCATCGCCGCCGCCCGCGAGGCCGGAGTAGATATCCGTGACTCCGCCGCTGCCGCCGCCCGCGACGCCAGCATTGTGATCACCATGCTCCCCAACGGTGCGCTTGTCGACGCCACCCTCCAGGAGATCATCGCCGAGCACCCCGGCAGCGCCCTCTTCATCGATTCCTCCACCATCGGCGTGGACGAGGCCACCCGCAACGCGGCCACCGCCGCTGAGGCTGGGCACAGCTACATCGATGCCCCCGTCTCCGGCGGAGTCGTCGGCGCCCAAGCTGGGCAGCTGGCCTTCATGGTCGGCGGCGAAGAGCAGGCCGTGGAGCAGGCCCGCCCCGTGCTGGAGGTCTTGGGCAAGTCCCTTACCCACTGCGGCGGCCCCGGCGCCGGCGCGGCCGCCAAGCTGTGCAACAACATGATCCTCGGCGTTCAACAGATCGCTATCGCCGAAGGCATGGTCCTCGGAGAGCGCCTCGGCCTCAGCCCAGAAGCTTTCTTCGAGGTAGTGTCCAACTCCACCGGCAGCTGCTGGGCGCTCACCACCAACTGCCCCGAGCCGGGTGTAGTGGCCAGTGCCCCCTCGAACAAGGATTTCGCCGCCGGCTTCTCCACTAACCTCATCTGCAAGGACCTTGGGCTGGCGATCGAGTCCGCCGCGCACACCGGCACCGACACCCAACTCGGCCGGCACGCCCTAGAACTGTTCACCCAGCTGCAGGAGGCAGGGGAGGGGGCGCGAGACTTTTCCGTAGTGATCAACCAGGTGCGCGCTGCGCAGTAGTTAGCGCGGCTGCGGGTGGCCGTCGATAAGCGACTGCAGCTCGGTGGCATAAAACGCCACCAGCTGCTCCCGCGGGAAAGAGCTAAACTCCACATCCCCGCAGCGACGCATCATCGACAAGCCCGTGAGCAGCGACATCGCCGCCTGGGCGCGCAACCTCGGCGCGGGATAGGGGTGCGGGGCCTCCTGGGCGATCCGGCTGGTGAGCACCCGCAAAATATCGCTCTGGATGCGCTCGCCGATCGCCTGCACCGACGCCTGAGAACCATCCGCCACCGTGAGAGCCCGCACGATCGAATAAGGAGCAGCCCACGGGGCAGTCAACGTCTCCTCGATTGCCGTGGCGCCCAGCCGCTCAAACGGGCCCGCGAACAGCGCCCGCGCCGACTCCGAAAAATCCAGAGTGGCCGCGAACAGGTTCTCCTTGGTGTGGAAATGCTTCACGATCAACGCCGGAGACACCTCCGCCACCCGGGCGATCTCCTTCAACGACACCGCAGCAAAGGAACTCTCCGCAAACATCTCCCGGGCCACCGCCACAATGCGGGTGCGGGCATCCGGGTGGGGGTGCGCCGAATCAGTGGTCATGTCCCGCATTATAATTTCACCGGCCCGCGCCGGTGCCCAGAAAGGCAGAAAATGGTACTCGGGCTCACCGGAATTTTTCTCTCCCTAGCCGTGCTTCTCGTGCTCGCCTACCGCGGGCACTCCGTGGTCATCGTCGCCCCCATCGCGGCGCTGCTTGCGGCACTACTGTCCGGGGCGCCACTACTGGCCACCTACACCCAGATCTTCATGCCGGCGCTCGGCGGATTCATCATCAGCTTCTTCCCGCTCTTCCTCAGCGGCGCCATCTTCGGCCGGCTCATGACCAGCTCTGGGCTGGCGGCCGATCTCGCTCGCGGTATCTCGGCACTCTTCGGGGCGCGGCGCGCGATCCTGTCCACCGTGCTCGCCACCGCCCTGCTCACCTATGGCGGAGTGAGCGCCTGGGTGGTGGCCTTCACCATCGTGCCCATCGCCACCCCGCTGTTCCGCCACGCCGGGATCCCCAAAAGACTCATGCCGGCGGCACTCGCGCTTGGCACCATCACCTTCGCCATCGCCGCCCTGCCCGGCAGCCCCCAAGTGCACAATGTGATTCCCACCCGCTACTTCGGCACCACCGGCTACGCCGCACCCGTGGTGGGGCTCATCGGCTCCGCGGCGATGTTCGCACTCGGGATGCTGTGGCTGAACCGCCGCGCCCGGGCACTCATCCGCGCCGGGGAACCCTTCGGTGGGGAAGACGAGAGCGACACTACTGTTTCGAGCACCGGCAACGTTGCCCTACGCGGTCTGCGGGGACTGCTGCCCATCGCAGTAGTGATCATCATGAACTTCCTCTTCGTGTACGTGCTCAGCGAGGCGATGGATTTCTCCTACCTGGCGACGGAGAAGTACGGCTCCACTACTGTCGACGCCGTCCGCGGAGTGTGGAGCGTCGTAGTCGCGCTCGCCACCGGCATCCTGCTCATCATGGCGATGCGCTTCCGCCAAGCCTCCGAGCTGGTGGCAGACCTCTCCGAGGGCGCCAAAAACGCGATCCTGCCGGCGCTGACCACCGCCTCCGAGGTGGGATACGGCGCGGTGGTGGCCTCGCTCGCCGTCTTCGCTGTGCTTCGCGACGCCATCTTCGACTTTGCCCACAACGCCATCCTGGTCGGCACCTCCTCGGTGGCCGTGATCTCCGGGATCACCGGCTCTTCCTCCGGCGGGCTGTCCATCACCCTCGAAGCCTTCGGCGCCGACCTCGCGGACCTGGCCGCCCAGCAACACATCGACCCCGAACTACTGCACCGGCTCATGGCCATGGCCTCAGTGTCTTTCGACTCTCTGCCACACAACGGGGCGGTGCTCACCATGCTGCTCGTCTGCGGGATGACGCACCGGCAATCCTATAAGGACATAGCAGTAGTCTCCGTGGCGATTCCCATCGTGGTGCTTAGCGCAATTCTCGGCGTCGTGCTACTTGCCAGCTAGAAGTTGTGCATGGAAAAAAGGGTTGTGCACAGGGGAGCGTCGATAAGCGCGCGAGGCGATGACAGCGCCGGCAGAGTGCGCCACGATGTGAGCCATGACCACCACACTGCAGCGCGCCCGCGCCGATCTCGCCGCCGCCCTCGAGGCCGCCGAGGCGGCACTGTATAGCGCCAGCGACGCCGACATCGCAGCGCAGTGGGACGAGGTGGTCGCGCTCGACGCCCTCATGGGCATCAAAGCGCACATCGACGTGTTACTCGCGCACCGGCTCGCCAACGGCCTCTCCAGCATGGTCGCCGGCACCACAAAAGCCGTGCGGGTACTCGAAGAAGAACTTGGCTGGTCCCGCAGCCGCGCCACCACCGTCTCCACCCAAGCGCACCGACTCTACGGCCCGCTCGTCAACGACAACGACGACAACAGCGAAGCCCAGCAACTGCGCCACGCCAGCGAACGTCTCATGCGGCAATCCCTGCTCTCCGCAGAAACCCGCACCCTCATTGAAACCAAACTCGCCAAACTCAAAACCGACAACGCCCTCATCCGCGAAACCCTCCGCAACCAGCTCATCACCTACGCCGCCAGCCACAACCACGCCGACGTGCGCGCCGCCGCCATCGAACGCGTCCGCACGATCAACGCCCGGCTCGGCGCCAACCCCGCCCGCGGCCGCACTAAACGCTTCTTCCGCATCACCCGCGCCGACGAAGACGGCATCTGCTCCATCAACGCCAAACTCCCCGCCGCCGCCATCGCAGACTTCAAAGCCCAACTCGACGCCGAACTCCGCAAGCCCCGCCCCAGCGGCGACACCCGCACCTTCGACCAACGCAGCGCCGACGCCGCCTGCACCGTCATGGGCCGCGGCGACACCAGCCGCAGCAGCGCCATGGTCTTCAGCTTCTCCGCCAAAGACTTCGACCGCGACGACCTCATCGCCGCCGGCTACAGCCTGCCCACCAACACCGGCATCAACCTCACCCTCGACCAACTCGAAGAACTCGCCGCCAACAAATACGGCTTCTACGTCATCCACGACCCCAGCACCGGCATGGCGCTCCGCGTCGGCCGCATGGCCCGCACCGCCACCTTCGCCCAAAGACTCGCCCTCTTCGCCACCGAAGGCGTATGCTCCCACCCCGGCTGCTCCACACCCCTCTCCCGCTGCGACATCCACCACATCACAGCCTGGGAATACGGCGGCACCACCGACATAGACAACCTCACCGCCCGATGCCGCACCCACCACACCGACAACGACGACACCCAACGCAACCCCCGCAAACACCACGCCCGACGTGACCCACACACAGGCATCGTCGGCACCGCCCGGGGCACCCCCAACCCCACCGTCACCATCAACAACGGCTACGCCGCCTCCCGCGCCGCCGGCAGACGCATACGCAACCAACCCTGGCCACCCGGCTGCGAACCACCCGCCGACTAACCCACCCACGCACCCAGCCCCACCGCGCACCAGCCGCGGCGGGGCCACACGTGCGTGCCGAGGACCGTGAGGGGCTGAGAGGCTGGTAGAACTACTGAACCCCCAAGGATGTGGAACCTTGGGGGTTGGGGCAGGGTGGCACTACTGTTCAGCTGCCTGCTGCGGGTCGGCTTCGGGGGCCGGGGTTTCCTCGGGCTGCCGCCCAGCAGCGGGGCTGTCGGGCGTGCCAGTAGTGTCGGCCGCCTGCTTCTCAGCTGCTGTGAGCTCCGCCCGTTCGTGGGCGAGGCGCACCCGGTCATCAACGGATACGCCGTAGATGGCGCGGGCGAGGTAGAAGCTGGAGACGCTCACTACTGCTAGGAGGAACGCGATCGAGATGATGGCGCGCACCAGGTTGTTGGGGTCAATGCCTTTGGTGGAGAAGTCGTGCACCAGGTTGGCGATGATCAGCAACGGTAGTGCTACTCCGGTGAGCGGGCTCAGCAAGTTGACGCGGGTGAGCGCATCTTTGGCTTCCCAGATGGAGCGGACGGTAACCATGGCGAGAAACGAGGCCAGGAGTACGAGGGCTCCGACGATGATGTCGCTGATGGGCATGGCTACCTCCTGCCTTTCGAGAGGATGCGGGCGAGAGAAACAGTAGTGAGTGCGCCCATGATCGACGCCAGGATGGCTATCTCGTAGGAGATGGACACGGGATGCGTGAGGGTCCAGACGAGGTAGATGCCGAGCATGCAGTAGAACACCATGTCGGCCAGTAGTGCGCGGGTGCCGGCATCTTGGGAGCGGATGGCCAGCGATAGCGCGATGGTGAGCGAGATGGTGAAGGCGGCGATGCCGAGGTAGCAGATGATGTCAAGAACGCTCATTTCTTGTCTCCTTTCTGCTGTTGTTGCCGTTTGGCGGCCTCGATGCGGGCTTGTTTGATGCGTGCGACGCGCTGTTGTTCTTTGCTTTTGGCGCTGTCTTCGTCGAGCTCCGCGAGGGGGAAGTCGATGTCGTTGCGGTAGCCGTCGCCGACGTTTCCGGCGTACATCCAGGGGCTGTAGGTGATGGGGTGTGCTGCGACGCGGGGCGCGAGTTTTTCCTCCATGTGTGCGAGGTCAGCGATCACGCCGGCGGGGTCGGATCCGTAGACGGCCTGCACGAGCAGGATGTGGCCGGATTCGGATTCGGCGCCATCGATGGCGTCGACGGGCCTGAATCCCACGGAGAGGGTGCCGGGGGTCATGGTGATGGAGGTGGAAAAGAAGGTGCGTTCCCATTCACCGGTGACGCGCACGGGGTAGTTGACGATGATCGGGTCTTGCGTGTTGTTGATGCGGACCGTGTCGATTGCGACTTTGCTTGCCGACGCAATCACTTGGCCAATCAACCAGAGGGTGTAGCTAATCCAGTGCATTGTTGTCCTATCCTGCCGCCCCGGCGACGACGCCGACGGCCTGGGCCTGATCGAAGTTGTCTAGGACTGCCTGCTGGTAGCTGCTCACGTCCAGTAGCCCCTCGCTGGCGGTGAGCACCACATCAAACATGGTGCCGGCGAAGATGAACATGGCGAAGGACAGCAGGATCATGGCGGCGGCCGGCGCAATGATCGGTTTGGCGATCACATAGTCGGCGGGGAATTCAGAGGTCTGCATGGGCTTGCCCCAGAACACCTTGCGCCAGACGCGCAGCATGCTCAGTAGTGCACCCATGGAAGCCACAATGATGGTGGCGATCACGATCCACGAGGCAGTAGTGGCAGGGCGCGCCACCTCGGCCATGATGAACAGCTTGCCCCACAGGCCCGATAGCGGCGGGAAGCCGACGATGGAGAAGGAGCCTGCGGCGAAGATGGCGGCGACTAGCGGGTCGCGTCGCATAAGCCCAGATAGCCGGATGAGTCGGCCGGTGCCGTAAGTCTCTTCGATCGCGCCGGAGGTGAGGGTCAGTGCCCCGATGGTGATCATGTGGTGCAGGGCGTAGAGCATGCCGGCGGCGAGGGCGCGCTGCGGGTCGAGGCTGGTGAAGGCGAGCATCACCAGGATGAAGGGCATGCCGTTGACCATTTGGTAGGCGAGTACGCGGCGGATGGTGTGTTCGGCCAGGCCGGCGAAACCGCCGACGAGCATGGAGGCCACCATCACCACGATGATGAGGGTGTTCCAGCGGTCGTCGAGGTCGAAGATCACGGTGTAGATACGGAAGATCATGTACACCGCCACCTTGGTGTGCAGGCCGGAGAACAGGGCCATCACTGCGGCCGAGGATCCGGGGTAGGTGCGCGGCAGCCAGGTGTGTAGGGGGAACACGCCGGCTTTGATGGCGAGCGCGATCATCACGATGCCGAGGGCCACGGTGATGGGGCCGCGCTCTGTGCCGGCCCCGGCGAGGGCGGCGATGTTCACCGAGCCGGCGACTCCGTAGAGGATGCCGACGCCGATGAGCAGTAGTGTCGAGGCGGTTAGGTTCACCAGCACGAATAGCCTGCCGGATGCCATGCGCGACCACGTGCCGGTCATGGCGAGCAGCCCGTAGGAGGGCAGCAGCATGACTTCCATGAACACGAAGAAGTTGAAGAGATCGCCGGTCAGTAGTGCGCCGTTGATGCCGGTTTGCAGCATCAGGGTGAGCGCGGGGTAGAACCGGGCGCGGGTCTCGCCAACAGTAGTGGCGAACCAGTTCGCCGCCAGGGCCACGATGGCAGTAGTGACGATCATGACCGCCGAGAAGGAGTCGGCCACGAAGGGGATGGCGACGCCGCCCACGTATTTACCCACGTTGTGGGCGATGGTGCCGTGTTCGGCGGTGTAGCTGAATAGCCACAGCCCGGCGACGATGGTTGCCGCGGGCACGATGAGGTGCAGGGCGTCGCGGGCGATTTTGTTGGGCAGTAGTGTCGCGATGCCCGCGATCAGTAGTGGGATCGCAACAAACAGCGGAAGAACAATGTCCATTAGTCGTTTTCCTCCGCATCCTTCAGGTGCCGCTCATAGCGTTGCTTGAGCTTTTCGGAGCGGCGGGGTGACTGGTTGGTGCGGACTTTGCGGCCGGCGGTGTTCCACGCGGCGGGCGCTTCGGGGTCGGTGGGGTTGCGGGTGTCGTCGTCGAGGCCGAGGGCTGCGAGCGCCAGCATGAAGGTGACGGTGGCCATGGTGATCACGATGGCTGTGAGCACGAAGGCTTGGGGCAGCGGGTCGGCCATGTCGGCGACGTCGGTGCGGTCGCCGAATACTTCGCCCCGGTAGGCGGGTACGCCGGCTACCAGGATGATGATGTTGGCGGCGTGGCTGATGAGCGACATGCCGAGCACGATGCGCATCATGCCGCGTTGCATCACGAGGTACACACCGCCTGCCACGAGGACCGCGATGGTCAGTGCCATGATCATTGCTGGTGCACCTTCTTTCCTTCGTGCTTTTCGACGTCCATCTGGTGGTGGAAGTCCGGGTCGGTCAGTTCCGCCTCGGGGTCTTCGTCGAAGCTGACATCGGGCAGGGGCGATTCGTCGTCGCGGACGAAGGCGAGATCGCCGGGGTAGGCACCGGGGCGCAGGCGGCCGCCGAGGGCGTTGATGCCCATGGTGATCATGCCGAGCACCGCCAGGTAGATGCCCATGTCGAAGATGAGGGAGGTGGTCAGGTGGATGTCACCGATGTGTCCGTGGATGGCGTAGAGGAAGGAGCCCTGTGCCAGGCCTAAGAAGCCTGGGGTGAGCGCCAGGATGATGCCGAAACCGATGAGCAGGAACGGGGTGTTGGGTTTGACGATCCGCTCGTCGGCGGGCTTCGCCAGGTAGCCGAGGGCGATGGCCCCGCCGGCCACGAGTGCTGCCACGAATCCTCCGCCCGGGTCCTCGTGTCCACGCAGGAAGATCAGCACGGACAGAACCATGAGGATGGGGACTACTACCTTGAACACGTGCCGCAGCGGGGTGGCGTTGAGCTCCTCGAAGCCGAAGCGCGGCGGCTTGGTGCCGGGGAGGAAGCTGTGCTTGGGCACCGAGTAGACCACCGAGTAGATCACGACACCCGCCATGCCGAGCACGGACAGCTCGCCCAGGGTATCGAGTGCACGGAATTCCACGAGGATCACGGCGACGATGTTGGTGCCGCCGGAAATATCGGGGGCGTTGTCGATGTACCACTGCGCGATCTCCGAGCGGCCGCCGTTGCGGGCCAGCAGGTTGTACACGCCGAGGAAGGTGACCACGCCGGTGACAATGGCCAGCACGGCCGCCCAGTAGCGTCGACGGTCGGAGGTCTTGTGGAAGTAGCGCGGCTGCAGGCGCACCACGAGCATCATCATCACGGTGATGAGGATCTCCACGGTGAACTGGGTGAGCGCCACGTCGGGCGCGCCCAAGATCAGCACCTGCAGGGTCACGCCCACGCCGGCGGTGCCCACGAGCACTACTGCGTGGAGGCGGGACTTGGCCCGGATAAGGCCGCTGACAGACATGACCACGATCAGTAGTGGCACCAAATCCAGCAGCGCATCGGTGCCCTCCACCCGTGGCGGCATGCTTACTCCGTCGACTCCGCCGGTGAAGACACTCACCACGATGCCGAGGATGCACAGCACCACCAGCGGCGGGGCTAGGTGACGAGAGGGCGAGAAGGAGTCCGCCATGCGGCCCACGGCCTTGCCCCAGCCGGCGGCCGAGGCCATGAGCACCTCGAGGGCGTCGTTGCCGGTGAAGGGTGCGAAGGTGTACTGGCCGATCGCCTTGAATAGTGGCTTGCGGTAGATGATGGTGAGCAGGCCGGCGGCCAGCACTCCCATGGAGATCAGGAAGGGGGTGTTCACCCCGTGCCACAGCGCCAGGTGCAGGTGCGGCTCAGCAGCCACCGAGCCGACGGCGGCGTCGATGGGCTTATCCAGTGTGCCCAGCACAAACACGATCGGAAGAGACATCAGGCCGGGCAGGGCGGCGGGAAGCCAGAGCGAGATGGGTGCTTCGTGGACATCATCCACCGAGCGCTCGCCGTCGATAAAAGCCCCGAACAAGAAGCGCGCCGAGTAGGAGAAGGTGAACCATGCGCCCACAGCTGCCGCGATCAGTAGTGCGCTCACGCCGGTGGAGGTCAGGGGAGCCTCGGTGAAGGCTTCCAGCATGCCCTCCTTGGACACGAAGCCGAACAGCGGCGGCACCGCGGCCATCGACATCAGGCCGATGGTGGCGGAGGCGAAGGTGAAGGGCATCTTCTTGTACAGCGGGCCCAGTCGGCGCATGTCGCGGGAGCCGGCCTCGTGATCGATCACGCCGATGAGCATGAACAGGCTGGACTTGAATAGTCCGTGCGCCAAGGTGTGCACCAGCGCGGCCGCGAGCGCAAAGGGGGTGCCCACGCCGATGGTGGCCACGATCCAGCCCAAGTGGGAGACGGTGGAGTAGGCGGTGAGCTTCTTCAAGTCGGTCTTCTGAATGGCGAAGAACGCGGCCATGACTGCGGTCGTCATACCCACAGAAATCAGCAGCACGTTCCATGTGTGGTTGTCCGCGAACACGGCGGAGAAACGCATGAGCACATAGATGCCGGCTTTCACCACGGCGGCGGCGTGCAGGAACGCCGAGACGGGGGTGGCGGCGGCCATCGCCTCGGGCAGCCAGAAGTGGAAGGGCAGCTGGGCGGATTTAGTGAAGGCAGAGACCGCGATCAATACCGCCAAAACAGTAGTGAGCCCCGGATCGGCCGACCAGAAATCGGAGGCGAGGATCTCGGAGATGGAGGTGGTGCCGGTCTTGCCCACCATGATCGCCACGGCGGTCAGTAGTGTCAGGCCGCCGGTGAAGGTGAGGATCAGGGTGCGGATCGCGCCCATCTGGCCGCTGGATCCCTTGGCGCGGCCGATGAGCATGAAGCTGGCCATGCTCACGAGCTCCCAGGCGATGAACAGCACCACGATGTCGTCGGTGAGTACCAGCAGCAGGATGGAGAAGGTGAACGCGGACATGAGCCAGTAGAAGCTCAGGTTGCGATCATCGTTGTGCAGATAAGCGGCCGAATATATAAAGACCACTCCGCCGATCACAAGCGCCAACAAAGCAAAGAAGGTGCTGAGAGGATCCGCGACGAAATTCAGGTTTACATCTACGCCTGTAGCGGCGAAGTCGCTGATCCACGTCATGGAGAATGTGGGCGAATCGCCATCAATGATGTCCGGTAGCTGGGAGGCCAGCACACCCGCTGCTGTGAGAAACAGCAGTGCGAGCGGCCAACCTGCACGCCGGTCACCCAAGCGAACTGCTAGTGGAGCGAGCACCACAGTGGCTGCCACCAACAGCAAAACGGTCGATAGGGTCATAGAAAGTTCCACACTTGGAGTCCGGGGAAAAATTGCCGCATTCTACGTTACCAGCTGGGTAAACCGGTGGGCCTCTCGCCGATTCTGGCTCCTAGGGGATAGATTTGGTGCTCATGAAAACCTCTTCCATGCTCACTCGGTTTCTGGCCGTGCTCGTCATCGTTGTGCCCGTGCTCGCCGCCACGGTGGCGGCGGCTGTGCTGAGGATGGAACCCGCTGACGCCTGGTCCACCAAGGAGGATCCCTCCGGCGCGCCCGCAGCCGCCAGCCCCGCCGGCTATTCGGATGCGGACTTGCTCGCCGCGCGCCGGGCCGCCAGTAGCGCCGGAACCCAATCCGGTTTCTTAAGCTCCGGTGTGAAGGAGCTAAGCGATGGATCTCGGCGTCTCGCCGAGGGCACCACGCAGCTTCACGACGGCATCTCCCAGGCCCACACCGGCTCCGGCGAGCTCGCCGACGGGCTGGTGCAGCTCCAGGCCGGCGTGGGCCAGATGGGCCCTGGCGCCCAAGAGCTTGCCGACGGCATCGAGCAGGTCACCGGCGCCCTAGTGGGGGTGGAGGCCTCCCGTGGCCAGCTGCTGGCCGCGGTGGATCAGATCGATAAGGAACTCGAGCGCTCGGTGGATCCCCGCTCCCAGCAGCTGCGCGAGCAGTTGCAGGAGTACCGGCCCCAATTGGAAAACCTCACCATCACGGAGGAGCAAAAAGCACAGTTGACCCGCATGCGGGAGGGGTCGCGTGAGCTGGCCAACCAGCTCAACACCCCGGGGTTCGCCTTCCACGACGGTATCTTCCAGGCCACCAAGGGCGCCAAGGATCTGCACCAAGGGCTGGGGCAGTTGGATGAGGGCAGCGCCCAAGCGAAGGACGGCGCGGCGGCGCTGGCCGATGGTTCCGCCCGCGTGGAGAAGATGGCGGAGGAGAACAAAACCAGCATCACCGGCATCCAGCGCGCATTGCCGGCCCGCGCCGCCCAGCCGGATCCGGCCGCGGAGAACCCCGAGCCGCGCGGCAATGCTCTGCCCCCGCTGTATGCCCTGCTCGTAGCGGCCTTGGCCATGGGGCTCGGCGCCGCCGCGGGCCTGCGGAGGATGCGCCTGTCCCAGCAGCTGCTGGCCGCGGCCGGTATCACCCTCTGCGCTGCTGTGGCCTTGGCTGTGGTGGGCAGCCTCAGCGCGGCCGCCCTCGCAGGGGCGGTGGTGTTGCTGCTGCTCAGCACTGTGGCGGGGATTGCGATCGCCCAGGTGGGGCAGCTACTACTGCCGCAGCGCATCGCCGCCTGGGCGGTGGGGGCTTTCTTCCTGGTCCAGCTTGGCGTGGTGGGCGTGGTGTGGGATCAGGCCACCACAACCACCGTGGGGCTGGGGGCGCGGATTGGTGCGGGGCTGATGCCGCTGCACTACGCCACCGCCGGGGTTAGTGCCGTGGGCAATAGCGCGCCTGCAGCGATGGTGGGCGGCTCGGCTGTGGTGCTGGCGCTGCTTGCCGCCGGCGGGCTGTGGTTGGTGCGTCGCAGCGAAGACGATGAGGTGGATGAGCTGGAGGGTGGCGTCGATAAGCCCGAGGAGCCAGAGCTTGTGGCACAGTAGTGGCCGTGGCTGCTTCGACTGATAAAAACCCTGACAGCTGGGCCGATGATGATACGGGGCCCATTGATCTTTCGAATATGCCGCTGCGGCGGAAGACCTCGGTGGTGGTGCGGGAAATTTTCGCGCCGCATGTGCCGCAGCATGTGAGCGCCCGGGAGAAGTGGGAGCGCCACTCCGAGGGGCCGATGCTGGTGGCGTCACTACTGTTTTTGGTGTTGTACGCGTGGACGGCGCTGGGGGCGAATGATGCGCTGCTGACGAAGATCGCCAATGTGGGCATGTGGGGCGTGTGGCTGTGCTTTTTGGTGGACTACGTGGTGCGACTGGTGTTGGCGGAGAACTCGTGGCGCTGGTTTGTGCACCACCTATGGGAGTTGGCGCTGATTGTGCTGCCAATGTTTCGCCCGCTGCGTATTCTGCGTATTTTGCCCACCTTGGTGATTTTGCAGCGCTTCTCGGCGGCGAATGCCCGGGTGAATGTGGCGTGGTACACCTCGGTGACCGCGGTGCTGGTCATCATTGTCGCTGCGATCACCCTGTACGAGGCGGAGTCGCCGCAGGATGGCAGCCAGATCGTTGACTTCGGCGATGCCGTGTGGTGGGCGCTGGTGACGGTGACCACGGTGGGATACGGCGATATTGCCCCAGTGAGCACCCAGGGCCGGCTGGTGGCCTCGGTGTTGATGCTCACGGGTATTGCGATCGCCGGTGTGGTGACCGCCATGCTGTCCTCGTGGCTGGTGGAGCAGGTGCAGACCACCTCCTCGGAGACTGAGGAGTACATGGATTCTGCCCGGCACAACGAGCTGCTCGCCGCCGTGCAGGAGCTGAACCAGCAGGTGCAGGAGCTGCGGGAGGAAACCTCCACCCTCAAATCCCAGCTATCGGAGCATGCTTATCGACGCCACCTCGACGACTCCCCCGAACAGCCGGAGAACCCCTAGCCGCTGATGGTATCCCCGCCGATTCTGTCCACTTGGCTATTCACAGCCTGAACAAAGGAGGAGCGGGCCACTACTGCCCGGGTGTGCACCCCGGTGCCGAGGAGGGTGTCGTCGGCCGCGCGTACCTCGACCTGCCAGGTGAGTTTCCGCTCCGTGGAGTTTTGCACCTCGCAGCTGATGCGGAGCTCAGCGCCGGTGGTGCACGGCGCATCGTGGGTGAGATTCATGCCCACCCCGAGGGTGATCTGGCCGTCCGCCAGCTCGGGGGTGATGTGCTCGATGCACGCCCACTCCATGAGCGCCAGCAGCGCCCCAGTGGTCAGCACCGGGGGCAGGGCCTGAAACTCGGGGGCCTCCGGCAGAATGTCGGGCACAGTGTGGCCCGATTCGAGCGTGTAGTGCTTTAGATGGCTATCGCCCGGGGCGAGCACGATGGGTGTCCTTTCCTCGAGAATAAGTGTGCCCTAGGTTACATTAATCTTCTTCCTGCAGCACCAGATCGTCCTGCACGCGGTGGCGCTCGCCGAGGAAGCCACCCGCCGCGGTGATGAGCGCAACCACAGCGAGAATCAGCATGCCCGGCCAGGCGGAAGGCTGATCGCCTGAGGTGTTAAGCCATGTGGCCACAAAGGGCAGCATGCCGGAAATTGCCCCCGCCACATTGGAGCCGATCGCTATACCGGTGTAGCGCAGCTGCGCGGGAAACAGCTCGGAGAGCAGCAAACCCGATACCGAATAGGTGATCGTGACTACGCTCAACCCGATACACACCGCGAGGGTCAGCAGCACCACGGTGCCGCTGTCGATCATCATCCACACCGGATAGGACAGCGCCGCCGTGGCCACACCACCCCAGCCGATGATGCGCCCAGGGCCTACGCGTTCGCCGATGCGGCCGAAGATGAGGTTGATGAAGATCTGGCAGACCGCCGCCAGCAGAGTGGCGTTGACCACGTCCTGGCGCTCCATCCCGAGGGTCGCGGTGGCGTAGTTCATCACATAGGTGGTCATGACGAAGAAACCACCAATGCCCAGCAACGCCGCAGAGATCGCGAGCAGCAGCTGACGATGGTAGGAACCGAAAAGCTCCTTGAGAGAGCCCTGCTCCTGTTGAGAGTTCGCGGCCTCCTCCTCGAGGGCGCGAAATACCGGCGACTCCTCCACCTTCAGGCGAATCCACAGCGCAATGCCAAGGAAGGGGAAGGCGAGGAGGAAGGGAATGCGCCACGCCCACGAGTCCACGGTCTCCTCTGGCAGCAGCAACACGAGGGCGAATACCCCCGAGGACAGCAGCGTGCCCACCGGGGAGCCGATTTGGATCAACGCAGCATAGCGGCCGCGTTTCTCCGGCGGGGCGTGCTCGATGGCCATCGTGGTGGCGCCGCCCCACTCGCCACCCACGGCTACACCCTGGCCTAGCCGCATCACAGTCAGCAGGATCGGCGCCCAGATACCGATGGAGCTATAGGTGGGCAGCAGACCGATCAGGCCCGTGGCCACGCCGATCACCACGATCGACAGGATCAGGGCTGGACGTCGGCCCAGCTTGTCGCCAATCCGGCCGAAGATCACCGCGCCGAAGGGGCGGGCGAAAAAGCCCACACCAAAGGTGGCGAACACCGCCAGCGTGGCGGTGGCGTCGTCTGTGCCGGAGAAGAACAGATAATGAAAGAGCAGCGCCGAGGCGGTGCCGAAAAGGAAGAAGTCGTACCACTCCAGCACGGTACCCACGAACGCGGCGCGGGCGATCTTACCCACCTCGCGGGGATCTACCTGCACAGTGGTGTGGTTGCGGTCCTGCCCCGGGGCGGTCGCGCCGGGGGTGGAAGGATCCGCCTGCGGATCCCCGCTCAGGGATGTGGGATCAGTCCTGCTCATATCGAGCCTCCTAGCTCTATGTGGTGCATTGCACACAAGGCTAGAGAGGGCAGCGGGGTCGGTGCAGGATGTATCCCCCAGCACAGGGGAAAAACTGGGCCTTTTCCGCGCCCACCGGCGTGTGGAGCTATGCAATCGCACAGCGGCAGGCCACTTAGGGTGTGTCGGTGCTGCGGCGCTGAAGAGCGAGGAGTAGCAGGGTGGCGTCCACGGGAACGGTGGGGTCGAGACCGGTGAGGTTTTTGATCAGTTTCAGCCGGTTGATCACGGTATTGCGGTGGCAGAAGGAAATCTCGGAGGCCTCTTTCAGGGAGCCGGTGCGTAGATAGGCCCAGAGCGTATCGATGCTGGGGTCCTTTTTGTCCCGCAGCCCGGCCAGCGCGGCGGTGTAGGTGGTCATCTCTCCGTTGTCGAGGCTGCTGAGGGCGTCGCCGGCGACGGCCCAGCGTAGCTCGGAAGCGTCGGCGAGCTGGGTGGGTGCCCCGGTGGATTTGAAAATGCTGGGCGCGGAGTGGGCGGCGGTGCGTACCCCGGCCAGGCCGGGGACATCGCGGAAGATGAGCCCGGGGACGCTGCGAACAGTGGCGGTGTCCACGCTGGTGTGGGTGGCCCAGAACACCACGTACATCCCGTGGTAGTTGTGCTCGAAGGTTGCGCCTTTGGAACTGAGTGGCTCTAGGACAGTGCGGGCGTGGTGGGCGTCGTTGGGGTGCACGCACAGGCAGTGGAAGTGGCCGTTGACATCGAGGCCGAGGGCGTCGGCGATTTCCGTAAGCCCGAGCGGGCCGATACGGCTGGCGGATAGGAGCCGGTCCACGAAGCGGAGATTGGCGAGGCGAAGGTTATGGGCGGATTCGGCGGTGCGGCGCACATAGGAATCGCGCACCCAGAAGCTGTAGTGGGAGACCAGGCGGTGGAGTTTTTCCACGTTGTCCACGAGGGCGGGCATGGCTTCGGCGCCGGCAAGTTCTCTCAGCCTGGTCCATAGCACAACGAAGTCCAGTTGGATGGCGTCGATAAGCGCTGTGAGCGCTATGCCTTGGCTGGCGCGGCGCTGGCCGAGGGCTTCGGCGTGGGAGCGGAAGTGCTGCTCGTCGACGCGGCCGAGGAGGGCGTCGATGAACATGCTGAGAATGTCTTCCGCGGTGTCGCGTAGCTCCTCCTCGCTGACACTATGAGCGGAGTAGCCGCCTTGGTTGTGGAAGGTGGCGATGAACTCGTCCACGATGATCGTGACTGTGTCTCGCGCTTGGGTGAGGAGGCTGTGCCAGTGCTCATCGTGCATATGCACAACTGTACTGGTCTGCTGCTAGCCAAAACCACCGTTGTGGGTGTGTTGGGGTAGGCAGAGGCGTTGTGGCACTAGGCTAGCTGCATCGAATGCACTACCCGAGGAGGCAGCAGTTTTATGAGCCATAGCCCGATTGTGTTGGTAGAGAATGCCACGATCCTCACTCAGGATCCGGCGCGGCCGGTCGCCACGGCGGTGGCGATGATGCAGGGTCGCTTCGTGGCGGTGGATGATGCTGCGCGGCGGCTTCCCGCCGACCGCCGTATCGACGCCGGTGGGGCAACGATCGTCCCTGGTTTCAATGACGCCCACGCCCACACGGTCTGGTTTGGCCAGACGCTTTCGGAGGTGGACCTCTCCGCGGTACACACCACGAGCGATGTTTATGAGAAGGTGGCTGCGGCGGCCGCCAGCCTCGGTGCTGAGGAATGGGTGATTGCCTCGGGTTTCCGCCCCAGCGCCCTCAAGGACGGGGAGTTGGGGATCGCTGAGCTCGACCGAGCTGCCGGTGGTCGGCCATTGTTGATCAAGCACAACTCGGGGCATGCGAACACGGTGAACACCGCGGCGCTGCGTGCCGCAGGAGTAGATCCGCAGAATCCGCCGCAGGTGGAAGGCGGTGAGGTGGTGTGCGACAGTACCGGCCAGGCTACGGGGTTGTTGGATGAGAACGCCATGCGTTTGATTCAGCAGGTGCTGTTGCCGGAGTCCAACGCCGAGATCGCCGCCGCAATTGAGACGGCCACCGCGCACTACCTGCAGGAGGGGCTCACCTCGGTCACGGATTGCGGGGTGGCTGGCGGCTGGATCGGGCATAGCCCGCGCGAGATCGGAGCTTATCAGCAGGCCACGCGTCATACCCGAATGCAGATCATGCCCACTATTGATGCACTGCATGAGATCGGCGGCCACGAGTCGGATGGCTTCGGCTACGGGCTGGATGGCGGCATCCGCACTGGTCTGGGTGATGAGTGGCTGCAGATCGGCCCCACCAAGATGTTCACTGATGGTTCCATTCTCGGCACCACGGCGGCGATGACGCAAGACTATGTGTGCTGCCCCCACCACGGCTACTTCCAGGGCGACCCGGAGCACATGCGCCGCCAGGCCCTAGGGGCCGCGGCGGCGGGCTGGTCGCTGGCCTTGCACGCTCTCGGCGACGCTGCAGTGGATCTGTCCATCTCCATTCTCTCCGAGGCGATCGACACCTTCGGCGCGCCGGAGATTCCCCACCGCATCGAGCACGGCGGGGTGGTGCGTAACGATCAACTGGACACCATCGGCGGGCGTCCCATTGTGATTGTGCCGCAGCCCCGATTCGTGCACGCCTTCGGCGATTCCATGGCGAGCGTGTTGGGCACCGAGCGCGCCGCGTTTTCCTACCCCGCCCGCAGGCTTCTCGACGCCGGGCTCATCCTGCCCGGCAGCTCGGATCGGCCAGTGGCTGAGGGGGCGCCTTTGAAGGCCATCGAGTCCTTCGTGCTGCGCACCACCCAATCTGGACAGGTGTATGGCGAGAACGAGCGGCTCAGCGCGGAACAAGCCCTCTACGCCTACACCGCCGGTTCGGCTGCGGCCACCGGCTGGGCGGGGCTTAAGGGCCAGATCATGCCGGGCCAGCTGGCGGATTGTGTGCTGCTTGATCGAAACCCGCTCGAGGTGGCGTCTGAAGAGATCGGACAGCTGCAGGTGCAGGCCACGATCCTGGGCGGCGACGTGGTCTACGGCGAGATCTAAGAGCGAGGAGGCGGCGCAGTCATGGCGAGGAACTCCCCTTTCCTTAAGGATTTCGCCGAGCTCTCCCGCATCGGCTCCACGCCCGCCGGCGGGGTGGAGCGGCAGGCGGCATCAGCTGCGGACTGCGAGGCTCGCGCATGGCTGGAGCACCTGCTGGGTGCCATGGGGGCGACGGTGATCTACGATGCCATCGGCAACCAGTTCGGCCTCTTCGAATTCCAGCCCGGCGCACCCTATGTGCTGGTGGGCTCGCACCTTGACTCCCAGCCCCGGGCGGGGCGTTTCGACGGAGCCTACGGGGTGCTTGCCGCTGCGCACGCGGCTGAGCGCCTGCGCGCTGGCTGTGAGGAGAATCCGCCGCGCCGGAATCTCGCGGTGGTCAACTGGTTCAATGAGGAAGGCTCCCGCTTCACCCCATCGATGATGGGCAGCGGAGTGTTTTGTGGGACGCTGCCGCTTGTCGACGCTCTCAACGCCACCGACCTGCAGGGGGTGAGCGTGCGGGAGGCGCTCGACCGGGCAGCCTGGTCCGGCCCAGCCGGCTCGCACACCCCACCTGATATCTGCGCTTATGCGGAGATTCACGTGGAACAAGGAAAGACCCTCGAGCAGGTAGGCGCCCAGATCGGGGTAGTCACCGCCACCTGGGGCGCGAGGAAGTATCGCGCGGTGGTGCGCGGCGAGCAGGGGCACACCGGATCCACGCTCATGGAGGATCGGCGCGACGCTCTGGTGGGGGCCGCCGTGGTGATCGCCGCGGTGCGCCGGTTGTGCGCCGAGTATCCAGCCGGACAGCTGCATAGCTCCGTGGCGCAGCTGAGCGTGCAGCCCAACTCCCCAGTGACGATCGCCCGCGAGGTCGTGTTTAACGTGGATCTACGCTCCCCACACAGCGAGATCCTCGCCGCCGCCCACGAGCGGCTGCACGAGATCACCGCCGAGGCCGCGGAGGAATCTCGCACGACCATCACCCTCGAGGCCACGCATGAGTGGGCGCTCAACCCCTATCCGGAGGCGGGAGTGCAGCTGGGCCGGGCTGCGGCCATCGCATGCGGCTACCAGCCGCATGATGTGTACACCGTGGCCGGGCATGATTCCACGAACCTTAAAGAGATCGTGCCCACCGTGATGCTCTTTGTACCCAGTGTGGATGGGATCTCCCACAACGAGGCCGAGTGCACCAGTGATGCCGACTGTCTCGCCGGGGTGGAAGTGCTCACCGCCGTGGTGCGGCGGCTGCTGGCGGGCGAGCTGGGTTGAGACAGGCGAAAAGGCCAATCACCGCAGATGGTGATTGACCTTTTCTTAATGGTCGGGATAACAGGATTTGAAC
Source organism: Corynebacterium ciconiae DSM 44920 (assembly GCF_030440575.1). Lineage (NCBI taxonomy): Bacteria > Bacillati > Actinomycetota > Actinomycetes > Mycobacteriales > Corynebacteriaceae > Corynebacterium > Corynebacterium ciconiae. The sequence goes on along the minus strand of NZ_CP047189.1, from coordinate 2,476,984 downwards.
CTGCGACCTCTTCGTCCCGAACGAAGCGCGCTACCAAGCTGCGCCATATCCCGTTGCTACCTGAAACACTATAGGACAGGGCCTGAGGAAACTACAAAACAGCAGCTAGCGGTGTTCCGTGATGCGTAGCAGGGTGGCGGTGGGCGGGCAGTTCAGCCGCACCGGTGCGTACTTGGAGGTGCCCAAGCCGGGGGAAACATACATGTGCATTTGCTCGAAGCGGTGCAACCCGTGGGCGCGCTCGCGGTCTATCCCGCAGTTGGTCACGATGGAACGCCCACCGGGCAAGCAGATCTGCCCGCCGTGGGTGTGGCCAGAGATGCTCAGCTGGTAGCCGTCGGCGGCGAAGCGTTGCAGCACTCGGGGCTCGGGGGAGTGGGTGAGCGCGATGGACAGATCAGCATCTGGGTTGGGGGCGCCGGCGATGAGACCATAATCATCGAGATCATGGTGCGGATCATCCACCCCAGCCACGGCCAGGCGCACATCGCCCACCTTGACCTCTACTCTCTTATGGGTGGCATCGTGCCAGCCTCGTTCAATGAACGCGGCCCGCATGCCCTTCCACGGCAGCTCCACACGGGAGGGGGTGCGTTTTTTGCCCACCAGATAAGTAAAGGGGTTCACCGGGCGCGGCGCGAAGTAGTCATTCGTACCGAAGACGAACATTCCGGGCACATCCAGCAGCGGATTCAGTGCCTGCAGCACATAGGGCACCGCCTGGGGGTCGCCGAGATTATCGCCGGTGTTGATCACCAGATCGGGGCTGCATGCCGCCAACTCGGAGACGAACTGCTGCTTGTCTCCTTGCGAGGGCAGCATGTGCAGATCCGCGATGTGGAGGATGTCGAAGGACTCCTTTTCGCGCAGCACCCCAGGTTCCAGCAGCGGCAGCTCGATGGTGTCGAGGCGGAAGTCGCTGGTGTTATCGATGCCCTTGAGTAGGGTGCCTACTCCCACGGCGGCGACGGCGGCGCTCGCGGAGCCAAGTCGGCGGAATAATGCAGTCACACCTCACACCCTAGCGATATCGTTGAGGCATGAGCGAATTAGAACAACAGATCCGCGCCGATCTCAAAGAGTCCATGAAAGCCCGCGATAAGCAGCGCTCCAATGCCATCCGCCAGCTGCTCTCTGCGCTGCAGTACGAGAAGACCTCTTCTGGCTCCGAGCTTGTCGACGCCGACATCCTCACCGTCATCGCCCGCGAAATCAAGAAGCGCCGTGAATCCGTCACAACCTATCGTGATGCCGGCCGAGACGAACTCGCCGCCACCGAAGAAGCCGAGATCGCCGTGCTACAGAGCTACCAGCCAGCCCAGCTCAGTGACGCCGAGCTGGAGGAACTGGTCGATTCTTGCATCGCCGACACCGGCGCGTCCTCCATGCGCGAGATGGGTGCGGTAATGAAGGCCGCCACAGCGCAGGCCGCCGGCCAAGCCGACGGTGCCCGCATCTCCGCTGTAGTGAAAGCCAAACTGAGCTAGAGGTTTCGCAGAATATCGTTGATCGCATCGGCGATCTCGTCGGTGTTCGGCAGCGGCGGCAGCGGCTCCGAGCGCGGACGCGGGGCTGGCGGCGGTGGAGGTGGCGGCGGGGCCGAGCCATCGGAAACATTCAGAGTCACCGTGGACCCCTCGTGTACCACCGCATCGTGCTTGATCTCTTTCACCTGCCCGCGCGGGGTGCCATTGCCGGTGACGAACTGAACCTGGGCGCGGAAGCCGGCCTCTTCGATAGTGCGCACCGCATCCTTTTCCTGCATGCCCACCACCTTCGGAATTCGATCCTTGGCGGTTCCTTGGCGGAAGCGGCCATCCGCGGCCTCGAGGTTGCCGTTGCTCGCGGCGGGTACCTGCTGGGCTGCGGAAATCCAGGTGCGCGCCGGCTCCTTGCCGCCGTAGAGATCACCGCGGCCGCACTGCCGCACCGGGGAGGTACACAGCGGGGAAGTGGAGGTGCCGTCGTTGTAGATATAGGGGGCGGCGGCAAAACCAGAGTTGAAGCCGAGGAAGGAGCTCGACTGGTTGGATTCGGTGGTGCCGGTCTTGCCGGCGGCCGAGCCGCTCCAGCCCATCGACTTCGCCGACTCGGAGGCGGTGCCGGTGTGGAAATCATCGCTTAAGGCGTCGCTGAGCGCCTGAGCCACGCCACTCGATAGTGCCCGCTCGCATTCGGGGCGGTCTAGCTCAACCTCCTTGCCCTCGCGGTCGGTCATCTCCATCACCGGATTGGGCTCGCACCAAATGCCGTCGGAGGCGATGGTGGCGCCCACATTCGATAACTCGAGCGGATTCACCGCCGTCGGGCCGAGCGTGTAGGAGCCCAGGTTGGAATTCTTCATGTACTCAGCGATGGAGCTTTCCCCATCGAAGCTGCCTGGGGCGCTATAGGAGCGCAGGCCCATCTTCACCGACAGATCCACCACGGAGCCCACCCCGACCTTCTCAATGAGCTCCACGAAGGGAGTGTTCGGAGATTTCGCCAGTGCGCCCTTCAAGGACATCTTGGGCGGATAGGTGCCGGCGTTTTCCACGCAATACGCGCCAGGCGGGCAGCCTTCGGCGCCGCCCTCGCCAAGCCCATAGGCCTCGTAACGCTTCGGTACAGACAGCTGCGTGTCGATACCCATGCCCTGTTCGATCGCCGCGGCGGCGGTAAACACCTTGAATACTGACCCGGCGCCATTGCCCACCATGGTGGAGGCCTGCGGCAGGATCGTCTCCCCGGCCTCACCATTGAGGCCATAGGTGCGCGAGGAGACCATGGCCTGAATCTCGCGGGAGTACTTGCCCGGTTTGATCACGTTCATCACCTCGGCCACACCTGGGGCGTGGGGGTCGGTGTAGGTGGTCACGGCATTCTTGGCGGCGGTTTGCACCTCGGGATCGAGCGAGGTGCGGATGGTGTAGGCGTTCGTGCGCAGATCCTCCTCGCTGATGCCCTTATCTGCGAGATAGCGAATCACATAATCACAGAAGAAACCACGATCGCCGGTGGTGATGCAGCCATTGGGAAGTCCTTGGGGCTCGTCCAGCACTCCTAGCGGCTCCATGGCGAAGGCATCGGCATCCTCGCGGCTGATGTAGTTCATCTCCGCCATGGCGTTGAGCACTAGGTTTCGGCGGGAGGTGACACCTTCAATGTTGTTGTAGGGGTCCAGCATGGAGGAGGACTGCACGATGCCGGCCAGAGTGGCGGCCTGGGGCACGGTGAGCTCCGCGGCGCTCACTCCGAAGTAGGTGCGGGCGGCGGCCTCTACTCCGTAGGCGCCATTACCAAAAGGCACGAGGTTGAGATAGCGCCCCAAGATCTCGTCCTTGTTGAGCCGCTTCTCTAGCTCGGCGGCGGCGCGGATCTCTCGGAACTTGCGGGTATAGGAGGTTTCGATGGCCTCGGCCTGTTCCTCATCATTATCCGCTTCCACCAAGAGCGCATAGTTCTTGATGTACTGCTGATCCAAGGTGGACGCGCCCTCCAGCACGCTGCCGGCGAGCATGTTTTTCACCATGGCGCGGCCGGCGCCTTGCCAATCCACCCCGTCGTGCTCATAAAAGCGGCGATCCTCGATAGAGACGATGGCCTGCTTCATGGCATCGGAAATCCTATCCGGGGGCACCTCAAAGCGGCGCTGAGTGTAGAGCCAAGCCATGGGCGCACCGTGCCTGTCTTGGATCTCGGTCACGCCAGGGGCGGTGCCATCGGTGAGGTTCTCGATGTCAGAGGCCATCGATTCATGGGCGCGGGCGACTGCCGCGCCGGAGAGTCCCGCCAGCGGCGTCAACGCCACGGCACTCAACACACCAGCGGCAACGGTGGCGATGAGAACTTTTCCCAAGGATTCAATGCTGGACACCTCCCTTACAGTACGCAACCGTCTGCCGCTTGTGAATCCTGAATTACCCCCTTTTTATTCAGTATTCGACACCCCCGCGTCCCTGTGAATACACTTACACGTATCAAATAGCTGATCAATGAGAGGCGTGTTTTGGAGATGACTACTTCACTCATTTTGAACCGAGAAGCGGCCCCCAGCGGAATGCACTCCTCCTCCACCGAGTCCATCGAGCGCGAAGATTGGGTCACTCGGGCGCGTTGTCGCAGCGGCGATCCGGATGCTTTGTTTGTCCGTGGCGCGGCCCAGCGCCGGGCGGCCCAAATCTGTGAAGAATGCCCCGTGAGCACCCATTGTTTGGCCGATGCCCTTGATAACCGGATCGAGTTCGGAGTCTGGGGCGGGCTGACGGAGCGCCAGCGCCGTGCACTATTGCGGAAGAATCCCCACATCGAGGATTGGTCCAACTATCTGGCACGTGGCGGCGAACTGGTGGGAATTTAGCCGCACTGAACAGCAGATACAATTTCTGTAGCAAAAATGACGGATCCGTAAGTTATGCAAGTTTCGGGTCCGTATTTTTGTGAATTGTGTCTAGTTCACCCTGGGGGTGGGGGCGGCGCCGCGCGGGGGCGCGGAGATCACTAAGGTAGGGCTCATGACTCAATGGGAATACGCCACTGTGCCGCTGATTAGCCACGCCACCAAACAAATCCTGGATACCTGGGGGGAAGACGGCTGGGAGCTCGTCACCGTGATCCCGGGCCCGAACCCGGAGAATCTGGTGGCCTACATGAAGCGGGTGAAAAATGACTAGCATCAGCGCTCGGCTGCAGGAGCTTGGTATCACTCTGCCGGAGGTCGCCGCGCCGGTGGCCGCTTATATTCCCGCTGCCGAGGTGGGAAACCAGGTGTGGACCTCGGGGCAGCTGCCCTTCGTTAATGGCGAGCTGAAAATCACCGGCAAGGTGGGTGACACCGTCTCCGCCGAGCAGGCTCAGGACTGTGCCCGCTGTGCGGTGCTGAATGCTCTCGCCGCCGTGGACTCCGTGGTGGGCATCGATAATGTGGCACGGGTGCTGAAAATTACGGGCTTTGTGGCCAGCGCGGAAGGCTTTCACGCTCAGCCCGCTGTGGTCAATGGGGCATCGGAACTCATCGGCGAGATCTTTGGTGAGGCAGGACAGCATGTGCGCTCCGCAGTCGGGGTGGCTGAACTGCCGCTGGGGGCGCCGGTTGAGGTTGAGCTTGTCGTCGAAAAGCGGGCCTAATTAATGGTCGAGAACCAAGTATCGGGGTTAAGCTAATGGGTATGGAGCATCCCGCTTATAGTCAGCTACGCCCAGTATCTCCGTCCGTGGGAGTGGTGCTGTGCCCCAACCCCGGCTACAGCTCACTCGAGGGCACCAACTCGTGGGTTATTCGCGCCGAGGGAGATCCCCGCAGCATCGTGGTGGATCCCGGACCGGAGGATGAGGGGCACTTGAATGTGCTCAATAAGAATGCCTCTGAGGTAGCGGAGGTGCTGTTGACGCACCGCCACGCCGATCATGCGGACTCTGCACAGCGGATCCGGCAGCTCACCGGCGCACCGGTGCGGGCCTTCGATAAACGCTACTGCGTGGGAGGGGCGCCGCTGGAGGATGGCGAGATCATCAAAGTTGAGGGTGTGACCCCGCAGATCGAGGTGGTGCACACCCCCGGCCACACCAGTGACTCGGTGTGCCTATTTGTGTGGTCTGGCAAGCCCGCTAGCTCTACCTTGGAAGGCATTATTACCGGTGACACGATCGCCGGCCGGCACACCACCATGATCTCCGAGACCGATGGAGATCTGGAGGCGTACCTGCGAACGCTGAAGATGCTGAAGAAGCGGGGCAAGAAGGTGCGGCTGCTGCCGGGCCACGGCCCGGATGCGGAGGACATTTCCGTCTTCGCCAAGAAATACATTGAGCGGCGCAAGATGCGCCTGCAGCAGGTGAAGGACGCGCTGGAAAAGCTCGGTGATAAGGCCACTGTGCGCAGCTTGATTGATGAGATTTACACCGATGTGGATCCGGTATTGCGCCATGCGGCGGAGCAATCCACTCGGGTGACGTTGCGCTATCTCGGCGTGGAGGTTCCTTCCAAGTAGGGGCCCGACTACAGCGATAAGGGTGGCACTGCGACAAGGCGGTGCCGCCCTTTTTTTGTCCGGCTTCACAGCGGCGGGACCGAGATACGCGAACACCGCCGCACCCTCGCGAATCAGCAGGGGCAGTGCGGCGGTGTGGCGGTGATGAACTGCAGTGTTAGCGGGCGCGGCGGGCCAGCTGGTCGGTGGCAACAATGAGCACCGACTTGCCCTCGAGGCGGATCCAGCCGCGGTGGGCGAAGGTGGCGAGCGCCTTGTTCACGGTCTCACGGGAGGCGCCCACCAGCTGGGCGATCTCCTCTTGGGTGAGGTCGTGGTTCACGCGCAGTGCGCCGCCTTCTTGGGTACCGAAGCGGTTGGCCAGCTGCAGCAGGGTCTTGGCCACGCGGCCGGGCACGTCCGTGAAGATGAGATCGGCCAGCGAGTTGTTGGTGCGGCGCAGGCGACGGGCCAGCACGCGCAGCAGCTGCTCGGAGATTTCGGGGTGGTCAGCGATCCACTTCCGCAGCATCTCGGAGTTCATGGTGGCAGCCTGGACTTCGGTGACACAGACAGCGGCGCTGGTGCGCGGGCCGGGGTCGAAGATGGACAGCTCACCGAACATGTCGGAGGGGCCCATCACGGTGAGCAGGTTCTCGCGGCCATCGGCGGAGTGGCGGGCCAGCTTCACCTTGCCGGAGGTAATGATGTACAGCCGGTCACCGGGCTCGCCTTCCTCGAAGATGGTGGTGCCGCGCGGGAAACGCACGGTCTCCAGATCCTGAATGAGGGTGGCTACCGCCACTGGGTCGACACCCTGAAAGATGCCTGCCCGCGACAAGATTTCCTGTACGGATTCCACTGTGTAACTCCTTGTATCTTCGCTGAGTATGGCGGTAGGGGTGCTAGTGAGGTGGGGCCCACATACCAAAGAGTGTCTGTATACCAACATATCCAAACATCTATCGGTCACGTTTCGGCCATGTGGGGCGCGCACCCGCGCCGTCTTCGTCTCCACTCATCCTACTATGGAGTGTGTCACTATTTGACATCTTGCCATGCCGACTCAGGAAAGGTGCAGGTAGGGAGGTTTTTGGCGATTCCACAGAGTGGGCTACCGCTGTGCAGCTGTGCAAATTTGGGGGTGAATGTGAGCTACTCACCCCCGCCATGTGATGTAGCGCGCCAAGGCGAATTTATGTGATCACTTCATAGAAGCCTGAGAAACTCACACAAGCAAAAAGGTGGGAGGTCTTAGGCTGCGGCCTGATCCGAGGTGTGCTCGGCGGTGGTTTCGCGCTCCGCTTGGGCGAGGGTGACAGCCTGTTGCTGTTCGCGCCGCTGCTTCCGGATGCGCGAGGTGGTGGAGGAGCTCTCGCAGCGCTCCATGCCCATGGCGAAAACCGCCAGTACTACTGGGGTGGCAAGTGCAAAAAGTGAACTCATGGGACTCCATTCTACTAGTGGGGCAAACTGGGGCGATCTCGCGTGGCTTAGTCTTATATCTATGGGACGAACCTTTGGCACCACACCGCTCGCCCGCACGCGTCGCGCGCGCAAGATCAGCAGGCTGCTCGAAGCCGGCTACCCGGATGCGCGCTGCGCTCTCGATTTCTCTACTGCTTTCGAGCTACTGATCGCGACGGTACTCAGCGCGCAGTGCACGGACAAACGCGTCAATGAGGTGACCCCGCGTCTTTTTGGCCGATTCCCCACGCCGGAGGCGATGGCAGAGGCCAGTCCAGAAGAGCTCGAGGAGTTGATCAGACCCACGGGATTCTATCGCAACAAAGCTAAAGCGGTCGCGGGCATCGCGCTCGCCCTGTGTGAGCAGCACGGCGGGGAGGTTCCCGGCACGCTCGCCGAGCTCACAGCCCTGCCTGGAGTGGGGCGTAAGACTGCGAATGTGGTGTTGGGTAATGCTTTCGATGTTCCAGGTCTCACTGTGGATACTCATTTTGGTCGCTGCGTGCGGCGGCTGGAGCTCACCGAGCACGAGGATCCGGTGAAGGTGGAGGCGGTGCTAGCCACTCAATTGCCGCAGTCCGAGTGGACTGATTTTTCCCACCGCATCATCTACCATGGCCGCCAGATCTGCCACTCGCGCCGCGCAGCCTGCGGGGTATGCTTTCTGAGGAAACAGTGCCCGAGCTTCGGTCGCGTGGGCCCAGCGGAGGTGCCTGATGCGCGGAAGTTGCTGCGCGCCCCCGACGGCGCGGTGCGTGAGCATCTGCTGCAGCTCGCTGGGATTGAGGAGGGATAGATGCGCTCGCATCTGCGTTGGTTTGCAGGGTTCGTTGTGGTCTCCATCATTCTTATTGCGGTGATCGTGGCACAGCAGCTCCGTAGCTCCGACACACAGCCGCCTCAGGGCAGCGATCAGCATCACGATCAGAGCACTGCCGATACACCCGCCCCTTCCCCGGCTGCAGGGACTCGCCCAGACTGCCCCGAGGCACAGCTCGGCGTGGAGTTGCCCTGCCTGGGTGCTCGAACCACCGGCGAGGCCTCGCCGCTGGTGCTGGTGAATGTGTGGGCGTGGTGGTGTGGCCCCTGCCGCGAGGAGCTGCCGGTGATCGAGCAGTACGCGGCGCGACACCCAGAGGTGACCGTGGTGGGAGTGCACGCTGATCGCGACGCAGGCCGCGGAGCCGCCCTGCTTGATGATCTCGGGATCGATCTGCCCAGTTTCCAGGATGCGGACGGCGCTGCCGCCGAAGCATGGTCGCTGCCGCCGGTGGTGCCGGTGACGGTGGTGCTGCGCGATGGTGAGGTGGACCGGATTTTGCCGCAGCCCTTCTCCTCGGTGGAGGAATTGGAGGAGGCAGTGTGATGTTCTCTGATTCCCCTGGGGCGAATACCCGCCTGCGTCCTGAGGCGGCGCCGGTGTGGCTGCAGCCGCTGGTTCGCGCGGTGGATGGCGGGCATGTGCATCGGGCGTTGTCCGATCGAGCCCGGTATGCCGGCCCCCAACGGGATCGACAGGCCGCGGTGCTCATGCTTATCGACGGCCCCTCCCAGCCCCCTCAGCTTCCGCCGAGCGCTAGCGTGCTGCTTACACACCGCTCGCCGCGGATGCGCAACCACTCCGGCCAGATTGCCTTCCCCGGCGGCCGCGTGGATCCCAGCGATGTCAACGCGGTGGACTGTGCGCTGCGCGAAGCTCACGAGGAGACGGGCTTAAACCGGGCAGCGGTGACCCCCTTGGCCCAAATGGAGGAAGTGCATGTGCGCCGCACTGGCTATCCGGTATATCCGGTGATCGCCTATCAGCACGCCCCCGCCGAGGTCTCAGCGGTGAGTCTTGAGGAGACCGACGATGTCTTCCGCGCCCCCATCGCAGAGCTCGTTGAGCCGGATAATCGGCTCATGGTGGGTCATGGTTCCTGGCGCGGCCCAGCATTTAGGTGTCGTGGCTACATTGTGTGGGGCTTCACGGGCGGTATCCTGAGTGCAGCTTTAGCCCAGGCCGGTTGGGCTCGGCCGTGGGCGCAGGATCGCGTGTACGATTTGCGCGCCACCTTGGCCGCGTCGCGTAACAATGAACGCCACTTCTAGCCCCTAGAATCACTATGTCCCTGCCGCAGAGAAGAGAGGCGCTCTAAATGGATCCCAGCGTGATAGTGGACGCCATCGTGGTGTTCCTCTTGCTCTTTGCGCTTGTCGACGGGTGGCGCCACGGCATCGTGGGCTCGATGTTTTCCTTCATTGGTGTGGCCGCCGGGCTCGTCATCGGCTTCGCCCTCGCCCCGCTGGCCATGCAGCAAACCGCAAGCAACCAGCTGCGTGTGGTGATCGCGGTGACGGTGCTGGTGATCGCCGCCTGTATCGGCTACTTCATCGGTGGTACCGCAGGGGCCTCGTTGCGGGAGAAGGTGACCCACCCGCAGGCGCGCCGGGTAGATTCCTTCGCCGGCGCTGTCTTCCAGGTGCTGGTGGTGCTCATCGTGGCATGGCTGCTGGCGATCCCGCTGGCAGAGGGCAACTCGCGGCTGGCGAAGGGGGTGCGTAACTCCACGGTGCTGCAACAAGTGGATACCCACTCCCCGCGCGCATTGGCGGCGCTCACCGACAAGCTGCGGGTGCTGCTGAATGATTCGGGCATGCCCATGATCACCTCGCCCTTCCAAAACCCCCGCCCAGAGCAGGTGCAGGCGCCTCGCATCGAGGTTGCCGATGTGGAAATGGTGGAACGGGTACGCCCCTCGGTGGTGCACATCATCGGCGAAGCCCCTCAATGCCAGCGGCGGCTCATGGGCTCTGGTTTCGTGGTGGCCCCAGATCGAATTATGACGAATGCCCACGTGGTGGCCGGAACTAACGAAGTGGATCTGGATACCGTCGTGGGCTATCACACCGCGCGAGTCGTGTACTACAACCCCGTGATCGACATAGCGATTCTCGCCACCGATGGTTTAGGGCTGGATCCGCTGCCTTGGACAGAGGCGCCCGCCCAGAGCGGCGATGATGCCGTGGTGATGGGCTTTCCCGAGTCCGGCCCCTTCGAAGCCGCTCCGGCCCGTATCATCGACTCTTTGCTCATTAACAGCCCCACCATCTATGCCGACCAGCGCGTAGATCGCGAGGTCTACACCGTGCGCGGAACCATCCGGGAGGGCAACTCCGGCGGTCCGCTGCTGAGCGATGACGGCCACGTGATGGGAGTGGTCTTTGGCGCGGCTGCCGATGACACCGACACCGGCTATGCCCTCACTCGCGCCGAAGTGGACAAGCACGTGGCCGATGCGGAAGCGCTCGACGGGCCAGTAGACACCGGAGCCTGCGTTCTCGGCTAGGCATGCGGGGGCGCTTGCGGCGAGGTGGCGTCGATAAGCGCCTTAGAGCGAACGGGCGAAAGAGACGAGCACGGAACTGACGCTCGCAGGGGCCTCAAGGTGCGGAATGTTCTTGGTGTGCGGAATGTGCACCACCTTGGTTGTGGAGGTGACGCGCTTGGCGGCTCGCTCGGCCAGCTTCTCCCAGGGAGTAGAGGAATCCTGGATGAGCAGTACGGGAAGATTCACCGGGGCTGTCATCCACCGCAGCGGCACCGGGGCAAGCTCGATCCGCGCCACCTTGGCCCGCGCCTGGGAAGTATTAGCGATGCTATAGGCCACCGTGCGCAGCTGCAGCTCCGTCCTTCCCGCTGAGGTGGCGTGAAAGCCCTCGGCGGTGTTGGCAACCAAGTTGACCCGCGCCGTGGATTGCGGGGTGGTTACAAGCCCATGCACACGGGAGGGCATCAACGCGCCGGCGTGGCGGATGATGGGAGTGCCAAACAGCCACGGATAACTGAAGGTGGCGCGCCGCAGATCCGTGGGATGGGAAGCGGCGATCGAGACCAAACCCCGCATGGCCTCTGGGTGGTGAATAGCGAGGGCCCAGCCCACCGCGCCGCCGGCGGCATGGCCCACCACGAGCGCGTCCTGATGGCCCGTTGCGTGGATGACACCATAGACATCGCCGGCGAGCGTGCGCAGATCATAATCGCTGGGCGGCTTGTCTGACATGCCGAAACCGCGCATATCGATAGCGACACAATGAAAGCCGGCGGCCGCGACGGTGGGAAGGATGTGGCGGTAATCGAACCAGCCGCCGAGCGCGCCGTGCACAAACACGATGAGCGGATCATGGGGATCGCCGGCGGTGGCGGCATGAAGACGAATGCCACGGGTGTGGATCCACTCGTGCTCATAGTCGCCTTCGAGGGCCACTGCACTGGGGATCGTGGGGGAGGAGGCAGCCTCATCCTCGGCGTGCTCGCGCCGCCAGCGCGGTGGGATCAGTCGCTGAAGCAGCGGACGACGAGACACAGCAGAGACTCCTTCACAAACTCGAGGGGTGGAAGCAAAGATAAGGAAATCCCCTGTTCCCTAGCAAGAATACGTGAGGGAAGAGGGGATTAGGGCACGCGCACCGACGGCTTAGGTGTACATCCCGTCCTGTTCGCGCTTCTCGAGGTTCTTGGTGGCCTTGCCCGGGACAAGGGTCTTGAGATCATTAACCGACTGCACCGTCTTCTCGGGCTTGCCGATGGTCTTCACCTTGCGCCAGCCAAAGAGGGCCAGGGCAGCGGCCAGAACCACCATGATGATGAAGACGATGAGGAAGGCCGCCCAGCGCGACAGCCAGGTGGACAGCAGCTCGGCGAGGAAGAAGAAAAAGAAGAAGGACGAGTAGAGGGCGACCGTGCCGGCCACGCCGAAGAGGCCACCACCGATGGCTCCCTTCTTGGCTTCCTGAGCAACCTCGGCCTTTGCCAGCTCGACCTCGGCGCGGAAAAGATTGGACATCTGCGCAGTGGCGTCGCTCACGAGGTTACCGATGGAGCCCTCGCCGGGGCCGCGGGTGTCGGCGTCGCTGAGGGGAATCGAGTTAACCTTCGGCGAAAAAGCATGTGCCCCTTCGCTGTACATTCCCTTTGAACTGCTCACCGTCTTGATCCTCCGTTAGTGGTATTTTCTTAGACTTCAGTTGTGCACCATCGTGCCACGAATACGGCGCGGGTGTGAACTCGACACGGAAAGGCTTCGACCTCGGCCGCCATGGATGTATTCCGCAATCCAGCCATTCACCAGCATATCAATGACGCATACGCGAGTATTGCTACCGCTCACCGCAAGCGCGCCAATTTGCGCGATGCCGCGGCTACCAGCGCCCACTCCGCCCTCGTGGGAGCGCAGTCTCTCAGCAAAATCGCAGGTGGCTCTGAGGTGAATGCCCTAGAGGTATATGGGGTCCTCACCCCCGCGCTCGCGGACACCTTCCAGCGCGCTCCGCTGCAGGTCATGGCCAAAGTGGACCGGCTTGCCGGCGGTGAGGGGCTACCCGAGCGGCACGCGTCACGACTCACCGCGCTAGCGCCACTGGTGGGGCAGGTAGAGACCTGCGCCCTGCTCCACGGAGAGATCCTCGGCCACCACATTTTCGGGGAACGCTCTATGGTCGTGGGATTTGCCACAGTGCGGCTCAATGCCATGGCCTCCGGGCTGGACCCGAAGGGCGTGGCCATGCCCGAGCCCTATCTGTTGCGCGATCCGGCCGCGCACACCGCCCTGATTGAGGGCTACTGCCGCGGCGAGGTGGACGCGCTGGCCGCAGCGCACTTTCAGGCGTGGGTGCGCGGCGGGGAAGAAGCGGCGCGGGTGGCGGAGCGGTTTTAGGCGCGGGGCTGTGCGGGGCTGTGCGGGGTGGTTGCTTGGTGCGGGGCGGCTAGCTGGAGCGTAACTCGCCCCAGTGGGTGCTGAGCCACCAGCTTCCCACCCCGAGGGCGAGGGCCGCGGCCACAGCGCCGCCGATGCCAAGGTCTTTTTTAGAAGGGCTGGATAGTAGTGGAACTGGGTTTTTGAAGTTGAGTACCGGCCAGTTAGAGCGCAGGGCGTGCTTTTTTAATGCGCGGTCGGGGTTGACGGCATAGGGATGCCCCACTGCCTCGAGCATGGGGATGTCCGTGGCGGAGTCGGAGTAGCCGTAGCACTGGGAGAGGTCATAGCCCAGGCTGCGGGCGAGGTCTGTGATTTCGGCGGCTTTGGTTTCGCCGCGGCAGTACAGCTCGAGCTCGCCGGTGTAGGTGCCGTCGACCACCTCGAGCTGGGTGGTGATGGTGCGATCTGCCCCGAGTTCGCGAGCGATGGGATCGACCAGTTCCTTCACCGAGGCGGAAATGATGATCACGTCGTGGCCGCGGGCATGGTGGGTGTCGATGAGTTCGCGGGCCTCGGCGAAAATTGTGGGCACCACGCGGTGGAGCAGAGTGTGATCGATGGTGTGCTGCAGATCCTCGATCTTTAGTCCCGCGACCATCTGTGTGAGCTGGTCTTTGGTGTCATCCATCTGCGCTTGGGAGTGGCCGGAAATCATGTAGCCCGTTTCGGCGAGCACGAGCGCGAGGGCGTCTTTGGTGCTCAGCATTCCGTGAGAGACGAGCGTGCGGCCGAAGGCGAAGGCCGAGGAGGTGGCGATGATTGTTTTGTCGAGATCAAAAAAGGCAGCGATCGGTGCTTCCTGGTGCTGTGGTGAGGTCATGGCTCACCCCCTTATGCGATACAGATGTGAATAAAGTGGTACGTGTGATGCTACTTGGAAGCGGCTGGGCCTGCATCTTTATGCCTCTACGGGGCTATTGACGTGCTATTGAAGCTATGACATACTCGGAACCGCACGACCCCGATATACAGTGTGGTCTGCCCCGGCCCGTCCCCCCCGAATGGCCGGGTTACCGCAGACGGCCCGCGCTTACCACCCCCCCATCCCGCGCGGGCCGTCTCCTTATCTCCGAGTCATTCTCTTCTGCCGAGACCGTTGTGCGCATATGGGTACATGCGTCCTATAATGAACGTGTTCAGTGAATATGTTCAGGAGGAGTGATGGCTACCCCACGCCGCGAAGCCAAACAGGCCACTCGGCTCTGTGTCCGTAACGCCGCCCGGCATCTGTTTCACCAGCGCGGATTTCAGCGCACCACCGTTCGCGATATTGCCCAACACGCGGGGGTGAGCGTGGGCTCGGTGATGGCCGCCGGTGATAAGGAAGCACTACTCGTTGAGGTATTCGACGAGCTCATCGACGAGCATCAGCGTGCCCTCGAGGCCGATTCCCCAGTAGTCGGTACATCCTGTCTTGATGCCGCCTGCGCCGCAGTGCAGCCCTTCGTGGATCTTTTCCACAGCCACCGCGAGCTCGGCCAAGCGTATGCCTCCATCCTCGTCAGCGGCCGGCACAGCTCTGCCGTGTTCACCGATCTCGCCACCCGCCTCGTGGCTGTCTTCGAGGCACAGTTGCGCGAGTACACCGAGCTAGATGCCATCACCGCCCACCACCGTGCGGTCGCCTTACATGCCGCTTATGTGGGCATGGTGTTCATGTGGTCCGCTGCACCTGATGATCCGCCCCCATCACTGACTGCCCAGATCCGACCCGTTTTTGCGGGCATCATCTGCCCCTGAGGAGCCCCACAATGATTCTCGTCCCCACTTGGTGGATCGCACCAGCGTTTCTCGCAGCCGTGTTGCTTGTCGACGCCATCCTTTCGCTCCGGCCACCCGCATTCATCGCGGAGTGCCTTCGGAGTGTGCATTTCCCCGAGGACTGGTGGTGGGTGCTCATCGTGGTGAAGCTCCTCGCGGCGGTCGGATTGATCGCAGGTATCTGGATTCCCGGTCTCGCGGCTGCTGCCACCGCTGGAGTGATCGCCTATTTCAGTTGCGCCATCTGGGCGCATATCCGCGCCGGGGCCACCGGCATGGCGTTCAGGGTGAATTGCTTAGGCATGTGGGTGCTCTCCTGCGTGACCATGGTGTGTGTGCTGGTCTAAAGAGCGCGCCCAACCGTCTCATCCTAGAGCCAGTTTGCTCGATGCCGCAGCGCCCAGCAGGGGCGGTTGTGCATAACTCCTCCGACAGAGAGGTTATGCACAGCCTTGCTCGTTACTGAGATGCCGTGGATGGCGGAGTGCAGCACACTCTGCAGCCATGAGCAGCACCCGTGATCAGGCCCACGCCCCCGTTGTTATCGCAGTCTTCGACCCTCTCGTCCACCCAGAGGCGATTCACATCGCCGCCGCCACTGCGCGTCAGGTGGTGGAGGTTTCTACCGCCGAGGAACTGGCGCGCCACCATCATTCCGCTTTTGCCATCGTGGTGGACGAGGAAGGCGCGCAGTTCTTGCTGGAGCGGCCACAGCCGCGCCGAGAAAAAGTCTTTCTCATCGCCGCAGATCAGACGCCGGTGAACTTTGAGCTGGCCATGAAGATCCACGCCGAGCAGGCCTATGCTTTGCCGGCCGAGGCAGCAGGCCTACTCACTGATCTCGGGCGGGCCGTGCGCACCGAAGAAGGGCTGGTGGTGGGAGTTACTGGCTGCACCGGCGGCTGCGGGGTGAGTACCTTTGCCGCGGCGCTGGGCGTGCAGCTGTCAGAACTCGCCCCCACCACGGTGGTGGGTACAGACCCCAGCGGGGGAATGGACCTGCTACTCGGGGTGGAGGACGAGCCAGGGCCACGATGGGATGAACTGGATTTTAGCCAGGGCAGCCTCGGCGCCGCCGATGTGCGTGAGGTGCTGCCTACCGCCGCAGCGAGCTGTGTGAGCAGCAGCAGGGATCGTTTTGATGCCGCCCCGCTTACTACCGAGACCATTTTGGGTGCGCTGCGCAGCCTACGAGAAGAGGGCTACACGGTGGTGGATTTGCCCCGGGCTGATGCCCTCGATCCAGACATTGTGGCCTATCTTGACCATCTCGTGGTGATCGTGCCCCGAGAAGTGCGTGCGGTGTGTGCGATCAGTGCCCAACTGTCTGAATTGCGTCGCAGTCACGTGCCGTTGAGCTTTGTCACCGTCGCCCGCACCTGGGCCTCCTTAAGTGCTGCAGAGGTGGAGACCGTTGCTGGGATCACCATCAGCGCGGAATTTCGCTTCACCACTGCAGTGGCTAAACAACTCGAGCAGGGCGGGCTGCGCGGCCGATGCCCGCGCGTGCTGGGGCGGGCCGTAGCGGATATCTGCACCGATCTCGAGCAGGCCCATCCTATGGGACAGCAGTGGTGAGGCGGCCATGAATACCGAGCACATTCTGGACGCCGTCCACGCCAAGCTGGCCGAATCTGATCACCCCAACCCAGACGCCGCTATGATCGCCGATCTCATCCGCCACGAAGCGGGAGTGATCTCCGATCGAGACGTGTTTGCCCTGCTGCAGAAGTTGCGCCACGACTCCACTGGAGTTGGCATCCTCGAAGGGCTGTGCAGCCTCGAGGGGATCACAGATGTGGTGGTCAACGGGGTGGATCAGATCTACTTCGATCGAGGCCAGGGAATGGAGAAAGCACAGCTGAGCTTCGACTCCGAAGAACACATCCGGGCGCTGGCGACGCGGCTAGCGGTGGCCTGCGGTCGGCGCCTCGACGATGCCCAACCCTTCGCCGATGGAAAACTGCGCCGCCCCGACGGCAGCTCCATCAGGGTGCATGCGCTGCTCGATCCGCCGAGCGATAGTGGCCCGCTATTGAGCTTAAGAATGTTGCGCTCTGCAGCCACCAACCTTGAACAGTTGACACAACGCGGCACTATGCCAGAGGAAGTCTCCGTATTTCTTTCCGCGATGGTGGCGGCACGGAAATCCTTTGTGGTGGTCGGCGGGACCGGATCGGGCAAAACCACCATGCTCTCGGCGCTACTTGCTAAGGCCGATCCCCGCGAACGCATCATCTGCATCGAAGACACAGCAGAGCTATCGCCGGCTCACCCGCACGTGGTGAACCTCGTGAGTGTGGGGGCCAATGCCGAAGGGCGAGGAGAGATCACCCTTGCTCATCTGCTGCGACAAGCCTTAAGGATGCGGCCCGATCGCATCGTGGTGGGCGAGATTCGCGGCGCCGAGATTGTGGATCTTCTCGCCGCGCTCAACACCGGGCACGAAGGTGGGGCGGGCACCATTCACGCTAACTCGCTCAGTGAGGTTCCCGCCCGCATGGAGGCGCTCGCCACCCTCGGTGGAATGTCACGAGAGGCATTGCACACCCAGCTCACCGCTGCGGTGGAGGTGATCATCGGGATGCGGCGCACCGCCACCGGGCGCATCGTGAGCCAGATCGGGCTGGTGCGCTCTGACCCAGTGACGATCGAAGTGATCTGGGATGCGCGCACCTCCGGCTCACAGGGCTTGGCCATCGCCGAGAGGTGGCAGCGATGATCACCGCGCCGCCATTAACCCTGCTCGCTCTCGCCGGGGCGGTGCTGTGTGCCACCGGTGCACGCCCAGCCAGACGCATCTACCATCGCGCTACGGCACGACGCGGCGGTACCCCGTGGGTCATCGGTGTGATGCTTGCGGCCACCGCCATCGTCCTGCTCCGGGCAGTCACACTCAGCATCGCCGCGCTTATGGCCGCGGCAACCATCGGCTATGTGCTGCGGGATATGCATCGTCGACGCCGCCGACAGCGCGCAGCCGCCGCAGCTGGACAGTGCGCTGGAGTGTGTGCAGCAAGCATCCGTGCCGGAGCGAGCCTGCAACACGCCCTCGCCACCGCTGCCGACGCTGTGTCCTCAACTCCAATCACGCATCCACTCGCAGCGGCCGTCAACCGCATCCGCAGCGGCCGCAGCCCAGCCCCAGCGTTGATAGGTGCCACCGAGGCGCCAGAACTCACGCGGATCGGAGCGCTGTGGCAGCTCAGCGAACACCACGGTATCGGGCTGGCGAGCCTTTTAGAGCGCACTCAGCAGCAACTCGACCAGGCACAGCGCCATGACAGCTCCGTGCAGGCGGCACTGCAGGGACCCATGGCCACCGCCGTGATCCTCAGCTTGCTGCCGGCGCTCGGGGTGGGACTCGGCAGCCTCATGGGAGCCGCGCCACTGGCCTTTCTCAGTGGCACCTCCCTCGGCGGGGTGTTGCTGCTCGTGGGAACCGCTCTCATCTGCGGCGGCGTTCTGTGGACGTACTCGATCATCAACAAAGCACGGGGGTGCCCCTCATCATGACCTTCCTTCTCCTTGCCCTTGCCCTTCTGGCCTATCCCCAGCCCACGGCCCGCGCCCGGCTGGCCACGGCGTCCAACGTCCAAACCCGCCGGCCCCGCGATGATCCAGTGGCCAGTCCGCATGAACGCGCCGCAGACATTGAATTACTCGCGGCATGCATCAGCGGCGGGATGTCCCATGCCGCCGCCGTGAGCGCCGTGGCCAGCGTGGCCGTAGCGGCCGATCGGCAGCTCTGGGACACCGTGGCAGCCCTGCTTCGACTGGGCTGCAGTGCCGAGAAGTCTTGGCAGCCACTGCTAGGCCACAGCGTGCTCGCTCCCGTCGCCGAACTGGCGGTGATGAGCAGCCGCGGCGGCACCTCCATTGCCAGTGGGCTCGACAGGATTGCCGCCTCGGTGCGGCACACAGCAGAAACCTCACAGCGTGCCACCGCTGAGCGCGCCGGGGTGATCATCGCCATCCCGCTGGCTGTGTGCTTCCTACCGGCGTTTCTCATCTTGGGACTCGTTCCCATCATCGTTGATATTGCCAGCACTATTTTCTAGATCCACTAAACAGAAAAGGACACAAACATTATGAACACCATCTATCACCTCATCCAGGCTCGTCTCGCCCAGCTGCACCGTGAAGAGGAGGGGATGAGCACCATCGAATACGCTATGGGCAGTCTTGCTGCCGCCGCGCTCGCCGGGGTTCTCTTTCTCGTCATCAATTCCGGAGCGGTGTCAGATGCCATCGAATCCATCATCACCGATGCGCTATCCAACTCGCCGAGCTAGCCGAGGTTTCGCTGCGGACACCGACGGCTCCGTCACCATCGAGGCCGCCCTAGGATTGGCCTCGCTGGTACTGGTGTTCGCCCTCACGATCAGCGGCATGGTGGCCTTAGCCAGCTATCTTTCGGCGGTCGATACCGCAGGCGCAGCAGCCCGGGCCGCCGCGATAGGTGAGCGCTACGAGCCGGCGCGGGGAAAGGTAGACATCACCTCCAGCAATGGGGTGATGGAAGCCACGGCGGCGATGCCTTCGCCTTTCGGTAGCGTGCATGCCACTGCTCGCTTTCCGGTGGAATACACTGCCGACGCCGAGCGTGGTGAACACTGATGTGGCGAGATGATCGGGGCCACGCCACCATCCTGCTCGTGGCTATGATCGCTCTGCTGTGCAGCATCTTGGCGGGCATGGCCACCCTCGGTAGCGGGATCATCGCCCGGCATCACGCCCAGCTCGCCGCCGATATGGCAGCGGTTGCAGGGGCCTATGGTCACAGCGAAGGCCACGATGGCTGCGGGGTGGCCGCTAAGGTAGCGCAAGACAATGCTGCCGAGCTCAGCTCCTGCACTCTTCACGATGCCGACATCGTGGTGGAAACCACTGTGCGCGGGAAGGAAGCGACGGCGCGTGCTGGGCCGCTCTAGCGCTGTGCCGCACACCGCCTAGGGGTGTTGGTGTCGCGGAGGCTGTGTGTAATCGATGCAGAGTCCACGGGGCTCAGCTAGGCGGCCCCAGTCATGCTCGCCAATGCCCCCAGTACGGCGATGGCTGCATCCTTATCCAAAGGGTGGTTGCCGTTGCCGCACTTGGGTGACTGCACACACGAAGGGCACCCCTCGGCGCAGGGGCAGGAACGCACAGCCTCAAAAGTGGCGTTGATCCACTCGGGGAAACGGCGGAAGCCAGTGTCAGCGAAACCTGCCCCGCCCTCGTGGCCGTCGTAGACAAACACCGTCGGCAACCCTGTGTCCGGATGCTCCACCGTGGACACCCCGCCGATATCCCAGCGATCGCAGGTGGCAAACAGGGGCAGGATGCCGATCGCGGCATGCTCTGCCGCGTGCAATGCGCCGGGCGCCTCAGCGGCAGAAACGCGCAGTTGATCGAGGATCGCGGGATCAAGGGTATAAGACACCGCACGGGTGCGTAACACCTGCGGCGGCATCTCCAGCGGGATCTCCTCCAGCGGCTGGCCATTGGTGTAGCGCTTGACGTAGCCGGTGACCTGTTTGGTCACCTCCACCTCCACATTCGCCACCCACAATCCAGGCGAGTAATTCACCAATGCGTCCTCCTCGGGGGCAGACAGGATCCGCAGCGTGGTGGACGTGCGCGAAAAGGTGGAATAGGGCGGCTGCTCGGGGTGGACGAGGGCGAGATTCTCCTCCACATCCAACTCATCCACCACAAAGCTGGCACCCTGATGCAGATACACCGCGCCGGGAAACACCTGGGCTTGGGCGCGCGCCGGGTCCACGGTGCCCAGCAGACGGCCATCGGTGGCATCCACGATCAGAACCTCTCCGCCTTCGGTGCCGCGCAGTGCCACCTGGCTGTGGATGGTGTCCGCGTGCCGGAGATCGGCGGGATAGTAGTGCCCGTTTCGGTGCCGCAGAAGCCGAGTGGCCACGAGCTCGTCCACCACGGCGGTGGCACCGAGGGAATCCACATCGGCGATGCTCAAGGGCTTTTCTGCGGCGGCGCAGAGTACGTGTTCGCTCACCACATACGGGTTCGTGGGATCGAACACATGCTCTTCGAGGGGGCGTTCGAGAAGCGCCTCGGGGTGGCGAATGAGATAGGTGTCCATCGGGTCGCTGCGGGCCACCAACACATACAGTGAGCCTTGGCCGCGACGGCCGGCTCGGCCAGCTTGCTGCCACATGGAGGCCACTGTTCCTGGGAAACCAGCAGAAACCACGGCATCAATACCACCGATATCGATACCCAGCTCGAGGGCATTGGTGGTGGCTACCCCGAGCAGGTCGTCCTCGTCTAGAGCCCGTTCGAGGGCGCGGCGATCTTCGCGGGTGTAGCCGGCTCGGTAGCTGGCGATGCGCCGTGCATAGTCGCGGTGTCCGGCGTGAATGAGTTGTTCGGCACAGCGCAGCGCCACAGTTTCAGCGCTGTGGCGAGAACGCACAAATGTCAACGTGCGCGCCCCTTCTGCGAGCAGCAGGGCCATCACATCGGCCGCCTCGGTGCTGGCGGCGCGCCGCTGGGGCGGTTGGTCCTCCTCGCTGTCAATGAGAGAGGGCTCGAGCAGCATGATGGTTTGCTCACCCGCTGGGGCCGTGTCGTGATCCACGCTGGTGATATCGAAGTCGGGCACATCGATGAGCCTGCTGGCGTGCGCCGCGGGGTCACGGGAGGTAGCCGAGGCAAGCACAAAGGTGGGGTGCCCGCCGTAGTGGGCACACAGCCGACGCAGACGCCGCAGCACGAGAGCTACATGGGCGCCAAACAGCCCGCGGTAGACATGAGCTTCGTCGATCACCACATAGCGGAGATTGCGCAACAGTCGAGTCCAGGAACCGTGGGCGGCCAAGATGGAGGCGTGCAGCATGTCCGGGGTGGTGAACACGAAGCGAGAGGCGTCGCGGATTGGCCGGCGGGCGTCGATGGGGGTGTCGCCGTCGTAGGGGTGCGGGGCGACGTCGTCAAGCGCAGACAAGGTGGAACACAGTTGGGACACGGTGTGGAGCTGGTCATTGCCCAGGGCCTTGGTGGGGGTGATATACAGCGCGCAGGTGCGATCATCGGCGGCGAGGGTGGTGAGAATGGGCAGCAGATAGCCGAGGGATTTTCCGGAGGATGTGCCGGTGGAGATGATCGTGTCGCGGCCGGAATATACCGATTCGGCGCACTCCACCTGGTGAGCGTAGGGGCGGGTGATGCCTTCGGCTTCTAGGTAGGTGCGCAGCTCGGGGAGGACCCAGTCGGGCCAGTCGCGGTGGGTGGCGAGACGGCTCGGTCGGGTGCCAATGAATGTCGGCGTGGCGGTGGGCAGCGCAGTGCTGATGACGTTGGTGAGTTCCGCACCGAAACGAGACATGATTGCGCTACTTTCTGTTGCTTTTAGCGGCTAGAGAAAAAATAGTATGTGGGGTGTGAGCTGCGGAAAAGCGATATTTTTCAAATATAGACTATCCCTTGGGTCTAAAACGTGACACACTGGAGCTCGGTCGGACGTTTTCTGACAGCTTATGAAGCATCAGATGTGACCAGCCCACATGGTGGGCACACAGAGGAATCGAAGAGTTTGTTAGCGCCACGTAAGAGCGCCACACCACGTTGTGAACAATCCGGTGAATGAGACGCCTTCCCGGCATGGCTCGTGCAGTAGGAGCCAGGCTGTATCGCACTTCAAGAAAAAGATTTGAGTTAGTTTTTATGGCACAGGGAACTGTGAAATGGTTCAACGCGGAAAAGGGCTTTGGTTTCATCGCTCCTGAGGACGGCTCCGAAGACGTCTTCGTCCACTACTCCGAGATTCAGGGCGGCGGCTTCCGCACCCTCGAGGAGAACCAAAAGGTTGAGTTCGAGATCGGCGAGGGCGCCAAGGGTCCGCAGGCACAGGCTGTGACTGCTCTCTAACCCCCCCGCGTATCGGACTATGTGCCGATCGTAGCTCAAGCCCAGCGTGTAATGCGCTGGGCTTTTGTGGTGCATGCCGCGGTCAGGGTGCGTCGCATCGAGCGGTGTGAGCGGCCGCTTGTCGCACGGCGCGAGCATGCACCGCACCGCGCGAGCGTGCGGCGCAAGCGGCGCGAGCGTGGCGCATGCCGAAGTTGATATTCATGCCGCTGCGGTAGTGCTTCCACTGTGGGTAGTGGGGTCGAAGCCCACAGGGGCGGTGTCCCCCGTTGCTGGTACCCCAGATAGCACCGTGGAAGACCCATATATTACTGTGTACGCTAAATGACCACAGATAAAGAAGATGGGTACTGGTGCAGATGTGTCTGCGCAGTCGCGCGGGCAGCGCACCGGTAGCCGTAGTGGTCGGATCGTGCGGCAGCGCGGGCGTGCTGTACGCGGGCACGACATGTGGCTGTGTCCGCCGCGAGCTCACCACCGCCAACCTCATTAACCATCTTTAGATAGCTCCAACACACGTGAGCAGCAGCCACGAGTGCCGTCAGGCGGCGCCCAGGCTGCCCCCACGCGAGGAAAGGTAACCGTGGCTGAAGGAACGAAGCGCCTAGTGATTGTCGAGTCGGCGACCAAGGCGAGGAAGATCCAGCCGTATTTGGGCGATGACTACATCGTCGAAGCATCGGTGGGGCACATTCGTGACCTCCCGCGCGGTGCTGCGGACATTCCCGCGAAATACAAGAAGGAGTCGTGGGCCCGGCTGGGCGTGGACGTGAACAATGAGTTCGCGCCGCTCTACTTGGTGAGCCCCGATAAGAAGAAAAAGGTCGCGGATCTCAAGAAGAAGCTGAAGCAAGTAGACGAGCTCTACCTGGCTACAGACCCCGACCGTGAGGGCGAGGCCATCGCGTGGCACCTGCTCGAGGTGCTTAAACCGAAGATTCCGGTGCGGCGCATGGTGTTCAACGAGATCACCAAGCCCGCCATTGTGGCGGCCGCGGAAAACACCCGTGAGCTGGATATGAACTTGGTGGATGCTCAGGAGACGCGCCGCATCTTGGATCGGCTCTACGGCTATGAGATCTCCCCAGTGCTGTGGAAGAAAGTAATGCCGCGGCTATCCGCAGGGCGCGTCCAGTCCGTGGCCACTCGCGTGATCGTGGAACGCGAGCGGGAGCGCATGTCCTTCGTTTCCGCCGAGTACTGGGACTTGGTGGCCGAGGTGGCCGCGCAGAACGCCAAGGCTGATGAGCCCCGAGATTTTCAGGCGAAGCTCACCGGCGTGGACGGTAAGCGCATCGCCCAGGGCCGTGACTTCAATGATGATGGCGTGCTGCGTAAGCCGGATGATGTGGTGGTGATTGATAAATCCGCCGCTGAGGCACTCGAAGAGGGCCTGAAGGGTCAGCCTCTGCGGGTGAGCGCGGTGGAGGAAAAGCCCTATACTCGTAAGCCCTATCCGCCGTTTATGACCTCCACGCTGCAGCAGGAGGCCGGCCGCAAGCTGCATTACACCTCGGAGCGGACGATGCGCATCGCGCAGCGCCTCTACGAAAACGGTCACATCACTTATATGCGTACCGACTCCACCACGCTCTCCCGTGCGGGCCAGGAGGCGGCGCGGGTGCAGGCGCGTGAGCTGTACGGCGAGAGCTACGTGCCCTCTAGCCCGCGGCAGTATTCGCGAAAGGTGAAAAACTCCCAGGAGGCGCACGAGGCGATTCGGCCGGCGGGTGAGTCTTTCGCTACGCCTACGTCGCTATCTGGCCAGTTGGATGCCGAGGAGTTCAAGCTCTATGAGCTGATTTGGCAGCGCACCGTGGCCTCCCAGATGGCGGATGCCAAGGGGACCTCGATGAAGGTGAGTATCGCCGGTACTGCCCAGTTGTCCTCCGGTGAGCAGGAGGTGGAGTTCTCCGCCACGGGGCGTTCGATTACGTTCCCCGGTTTCTTGAAGGCGTATGTGGAAACCTCCCGCTTGGCTGATGGTCGCAACGTGGCTGATAACGCCGAGAAGCGTTTGCCGCGCTTGAGCGCGGGCGATGACTTGCTGACGAAGGATGTGCATGCGGAAAGCCATGCTACGAATCCTCCGGCACGCTACACCGAGGCAAGCTTGGTGAAGAAGATGGAGGATCTCGGTATCGGCCGTCCGTCCACGTACGCCTCGATTATCAAGACCATTCAGGATCGCGGTTATGTGTTCCCTCGCGGCAATGCCCTGGTTCCCTCGTGGGTGGCGTTTGCCGTGGTGGGTTTGATGGAGTCGAACTTCTCGGCATTGGTGGATTATGACTTCACCTCGTCGATGGAAGACGAGCTAGACGATATTGCGGTGGGCAATGAAGATGGCCACCATTGGCTCAGCGATTTCTATTTTGGAAACAAGGCCGCTTCGAAGAACACGGCTGAGTCGATCGCTCGGTCCGGTGGGCTGAAATCGCTTATCGACGACAACCTCGAAAGCATTGATGCTCGGTCCGTCAATTCCCTGAAGCTCTTCGACGACGAGCAGGGACGCGCCATTGTGGTGCGCGTGGGCCGCTACGGCCCTTACTTGGAGCGCGTGGTGGGCACCCAATCCGATGGCAGCCCCGAGTATCAGCGGGCCAACCTGCCGGATTCCACCACCCCAGACGAGATCACGCTCGATGCTGCGGAGAAGCTTTTTGCCACCCCGCAGGGCGGCCGAGAGCTGGGCCGTAACCCAGAGAATGGCCGCATGGTGGTGGCCAAGGAGGGCCGTTATGGCCCCTATGTGACGGAGCTGGTGACTGAGGACGAGGAGAGCCACATCCTCGATGTCGCGGAAACGATCATCGCCGAGGAACGCGCAGCCGAGGACGCTGAGCGTGCCAAGGAGGGTAAGCGCGCCAAGAATTGGGAGACCAAGACTGCGGCGAAGCAGAAGGAAAAGCGTATCCGCGAGATTATCGATGAGCGGCTCAAGCCCGGCACTGCCTCGCTGTTTAGCTCGATGGAACCGGCAACGGTCACCCTCGAGGAGGCCTTGAAGCTGCTGTCGCTGCCTCGCGAGGTGGGCGTGGACCCAGCGGATGGGGAGCTGATTACCGCCCAGAATGGCCGCTATGGCCCGTATCTGAAGAAGGGCAATGATTCCCGTTCTTTGGGTGATGAGGAGCAGATCTTCACCGTCACCCTTGAGCAGGCTCGACGCATCTATGCCGAGCCGAAGCGCCGGGGGCGGGCCGCCGCCAAGCCGCCGTTGAAGCAACTGGGTGATAATGACGTCTCGGGTAAGCCGATGTCGGTGAAGGATGGCCGCTTTGGCCCCTACGTCACCGATGGCACCACCAATGCCTCGCTGCGTAAGGGGGACACTCCCGAGACGATGACGGATGCCCGGGCCTGCGAGCTGCTGTCTGAACGACGCGCAAAGGAGGCGGAGAATCCCTCGGCCTCGAAGTCGGCGAAGAAATCGCGTAAAAAGGCGAGCAAAAAGGCCAGCAAAAAAGCTAGCAAGAAGTCCAGCAAGAAGTCGGTGAAGCGCACCACGAAGAACGTGGTGAAGGCGGGGTCGAGGAGGCGTTCGGCACAGTAATGGCTGCAGATGTGGTGCGGGTAAGCGCAGTAGTGATTCGGGATGAGCAGGGCCGTGTGCTGACCGTGCGGAAGCGCGGAACCTCTCGGTTCATGCAGCCCGGCGGAAAGCCCGAGCTGGGTGAGGACCCAGTAGAGACGGGAATCCGCGAGCTCGAGGAAGAGATCGGGCTGGTTCTTGCTCCTGAAGAGCTCACGCCGCTGGGCCGACTAGAGGCCCCCGCCGCCAATGAGGCGGGCTGGGTGGTCTCGGCCGATGTGTTTGTGTGCACGCGCACGCTCAGCGCCGAGCAGGCCGCGGAGATTACACCCGCCGCAGAGATCGAGGAAGTGCTGTGGATGGATCCGCAGCGCGTCTCCGACTACGGGGTGGACTGCGCCCCGCTCATGGTCACGGAGATTTTCCCGCGGCTGACGGCCTAGGAGCGGTCCGCCAAGGTGGGGCGGATCGGGCGGGCGAGCTGGGTCATTTCCTGGCGCCCGCGCAGTTCCACGGATTTCAGCACGGTCCACCGGGCTTGCTCGGCCTCGTTGGCGTCGCGCAGCGTCGATGCCGAGGTGAGAGTCTTGCCCGGGGTGTCCTTGGCGAGCTCGGTGAGACGGGCGGCCTGATTGACCGCATCGCCGATCACGGTGTACTCGAAGCGGTCGTGCCCGCCGATGTGGCCGGCCACCACGTTGCCGGTGGCGACGCCAATCCCGCATTCCAGCTGGCTGTCTTTGAGCCGGCGCTGCAGATCACGCGCGGTGGCTAGGGCGGCGCCGGTGGCGTCGGAAAGCGAAACCGGCGCCCCGAAGACTGCAAGGGCGGCATCGCCTTGGAACTTGTTGATGATGCCGCGGTGCTCATGCACGGATTCCACCACGTGCTCGAAGAACTCGTTGAGCACGGTAACTACTTCCTCGGGGGTGTGGTGCACGGCGAAGGTGGTGGAGCCGATGACGTCCACGAAAAGCACCGCCACCTTGCGGTCTTCGCCGCCGAGGGTGGGGCGCTCTTCGAGGGCGCGGCTGGCGACCTCTGTGCCCACATAGCGACCGAAGATGTCGCGCACTCGTTGGCGTTCGCGCAATCCGCGCATCATCTCGTTGAAGCCTGCCTGCAGCACACCCACCTCGGAGCCATCGTAGATGTCCACGGCTACGCCGTTTTCGCCCCGACGCACGCGATTGATGGCGTCTTGAAGCTCCATAATCGGATCCACCACGCTCATAATCAGCAAGGTGGTGGCGAGGAGCCCCGTGATGAGCGCGAGTACGCACAGCGCCAGAATGGCGGGGAGAATGTCAGCCGGCTCATCGGTGAAGTAGCCCACCGATTGCCCCATGAGTAGCAGCATGATGCCGATGATCGGCATGGCGGTGGTGGACAGCCATGTCAGCCGCATGCGGTGTGAGACGGGTGGCTCGAGAGTGGAGTCCTCGAAGCGCCGAGCAAGCGCCTGGGTGGCTACAGGGCGCACGAGACGCTGCGCCTCAAAGTAGGTGAGAAGCACCACGGCGCAGCCGCCGAGAAGCGTGGCGAAGAAGATCACTGCGGCGAAGCGCCCAGAGACACTGCTGGCCACGATGGTGAGAATCGCAATCCCAATCAGCCACACCACCCCAGCGATGATCGCTTGGTACACGGGAATGCGCATCACGAGGTTGCGCACCATGTTGCGGTCATGCTCGTCTGGGTGGCGCTGCCACATCAGTACCGGTTTGAACAGGTAGTAGGTGGCGATAGCGCCAACAATCACAGCGAAGACGACGTAGAAGATGCCGATGGAGGGGACATCGAAACGCGACTGCCCAAAGTTCGTGCCCTCGGGCAGCGGAATGAGGTAGTGGATGAACGCCATGATGGCCACGGCACCCAGCAGGTTAGACACAAGGACGGTGGCGCCATAGAGCGGCCACGCGGTTCCCCAGAGCCATTTCAGTGCCCGTGCCAATCGAGTCATAGCAATTACTTTAATCAGTTGGCCTTCGTTTAGGTGAGCTACGCTAGTTTGTCGTGAGCTCCGAAGTATTCAACCGCCTCGCTGGGGCGACGAGTGTGGCGCAGGTGCTTATCGACGCCGCCTCCCACCCCGAGCACATGACCCACGCGTGGCTCCTCACGGGCCCGCCCGGCTCTGGTCGATCCGTGGCCGCACAAGCATTCGCTGCCGCGCTCGTGTGTGAAACCCCCGGCGGCTACGGCTGCGGGCGATGCGAGGGCTGCCGGATGGTGTTCGCGGGCACCCATCCTGACGTGTATCGCTTGGTGCCCGATGGGGTGGTGATCCCAGTGGCACAGGTACGCGACCGCATCATTCCGCTCGCCAACACCGCCCCCACCCATGGGCGGTGGCGCGTCATCATCATCGAGGACGCCGATCGTCTGGGCTCCGAATCCTCCAATGCTTTGTTGAAGACCGTGGAAGAGCCGCCAGAGCGGACGGTCATGATCTTCTGCGCCCCCTCGACCGACCCCGAGGACTTCTCGGTCACGCTGCGTTCACGCTGCCGCCACCTGTACATCCCGATGCCCAGCCCAGAAGCTGTGGCTGAGCTCCTGATCCGCGAAGGAGTGACGAACAAACGTGCCGCGCACTTGGCGGCAGCAGCCTCCAGCGGGCACATCGGACGAGCCCGCCACCTCGCCACCGATACCCAAGCGCAGAAGCGACGCGCGAGAGTGCTGCAGCTCGCTGAGCTCGTCAACCATGGTTCCAGCGCCTTTCAAGACGTAGCAGCTCTGGTGAAAGTGATCGAAGACGAAACCGACAGCACCCTAGCCGCCCACAATGAGCGGGAAGTAGATGAGCTCAAACAATCTCTGGGCATGGGGTCGAGGGGTAAAGGCACCGCTGCGGCACTGCGGGGCAGCAGGGGCGAGCTGAAAGAACTCGAAAAACAGCACAAGCGCCGCCGGACCCGTTCCACCCACGATGCGCTCGATTTGGCGCTCACCGACCTAGCGGGACTGTATAGGGATGCGATTATCGTGGCGAGCGCGGCGTCGACAAGCTTGACGCACCCAGATTTCGATGGACTCTCGCGCGATCTTGCCCAGCAGGTGGGCGTGCCGGGGTTGCTGCGCTGCATTGATGCAATCGCGGAGTGTCGTGAGATGCTCACTTTCAACGTCCGCCCCACGGTGGCGTTGGATGCCATGATCGGGAAATTCCGATTGGCATACGGGGTGGAGCAGTAGCCGACGGGCGGATTTAGGAATGTGCGCTGTGGTGCGCTAAACTTCCAGTCGGTAATGGCGGTGCATGATGCGCCGCTACGCTGGCCGCCTTAGCTCAGTCGGTAGAGCATCTCACTCGTAATGAGAAGGTCGCGAGTTCGATTCTCGCAGGCGGCTCCACAGAAAAAACAGGTCAGCCCCACCTTCGCTCTCGGAAGGTGGGGCTGCTTCTTTGGTGGATACAGGGGTTAACCGCCGGTCGGGTTGATGATCAGAATGTGCCCTCGTCGGACGGGGGTTCTGCACAGGACAACTGGGAGGTTAGGGGCGCCAGCCATCGGCTATCGTTTCCTCGAGCAATTGCAGGGGCAGGCTACAGAACAGAGCCATGCAAGGATCACATGCCTTGGATCGGCGTTTTACCTAGTTGCTCTACTAAGCTGCCGGTCGCCCTACTCCAGTTGATACTCGCCGGCCCCTCATCGTGGACAGGAGAGTGGCGGCTGGTCTCGGGTGGAGGAAAACCTCTGGATGACGGACTTCCGAGTACGCCCGGTACGTGGACCTCGTTGAGCAGCTCCACGAGTGTTGGCGCTGGGGCCTGCCTACTGACGTCATCGAGTGCAAGCTCTACCAAGGACCTGCCTCCGAGTTCTTTCCAAGTAGGTAGAGCTTACCGAGCCACATCCAATCGGTACCGCCAACAATTACTGCGCTGAGTGCAGGTGTAGCCTCGTGCCCTGCCAATGCTCGATAAGCCAGCGGTCATGGCTGGCGATGATGAGGGTGCCGTTCCATGCATCCAAAGCTGCTTGTAATGCCTCGATGGCGGCCACGTCAAGATAGTTGGTTGGTTCGTCGATGACTAATATTTCGGGTTGTTGTGCGGTTGCAGCCGCGATCTGGCTACGCCGTTGGTTACCGGCTGAGAGGTCTTGGATCGGAGTGGACCACAATGAGGGGTGCATAACTCCGGAACCGAGTTCGCCAATGCCATGTGCCCAGTGCTCCTCGGTAAAGTAGGGATCGCCTAGCTGTGGCAGGCGTTGAGGCACGATGGCGAGTCGACCGGAGACGCTTATCGTGCCGCTCGCCTCGTGTGGAGCGGAACTTGGTGGGCATCCACTGGCGATCCAGCGTAAGAGGGTTGTTTTTCCAGCTCCGTTGGTTCCAGTGAGCAAAAGGTGTTCGCCACAACCAAGATCAAACGTAGTGGGCTGAAGCCTTCCGGTCAGCGCTGCCTCACGTGTACTCACCGCCAAACCACCGCCAGGGACGATCGGAGGCAGGTTGAGCTTTAGCTGGTAGTCCCGAGGTTTGCGCACCTCGTGCATGCTCAACTCTTTAAGGCGCTGGTCATCGTTTCGGGTTCGCCTTAAGGCGGTCTTGGATGCGCGGTCCGAAAAGAATTTACGCGCGGATCCTTCAGCACTTTCTAACTTTGCTCCGCCGCGAGCGATATCCTCGCTGCCGCGACGATGCAAACGAATAGCTCGCTTGTCGTGCTGCTGGGCTGAGTGAAGCGCTTGATGTTTTTCCTGTGCGTCACGCTTCTCTTTGAGGGACTCACTATATTTCCCAGCAAAGCGATACATTCCCGGCAGAGGGTTGCCACCTTCCGCCGTAACCAATGCTTGCCAATGGGCAATATCGAGGTCGTAGATAACGGTGGCCGTGTCCTCGATGAAAGCACGATCGTGGCTTGCTATGAGTACAGGCCCCAGCCAACTATTTACTTGGCCCGTCAAGAAGTCAATGGCTGACGCGTCGAGGTGGTTAGTAGGTTCGTCCAAAATAAGAACGGGAGGCTGAACAAGGATGAGTCCAGCCAGCTCAAGCCGTCCCACCTGTCCAGGAGATAGGGTGCTCAGCGGACTTTGTAGATTGTTCTCGACAAGCTGTTTCAACCCTAAACCTTCGAGAGTCTTCTCAATGCGGCTCTCAAGTGACCACACATCCGCAGAAGTCAAAGCAGTGAGGAGTTGGTCATACTCTCCGGCAAAGTCTGAAGACGAGGAAGCGTCGGCAAGTTCTGCTGCGAGCTCATCGAATCGGGCGAGCATCGCGCGCGGTTTCGCCAAGACTAAGTCCAGATAGTCCTGAGCAGTGCCTTGAGTGCGCGAGGCTTCTGGGACACACAGGGGGCTGTCTGTCTGGATGCCACCTACGGTAACGGCGCCGGAATCGGGAGTTAATTCTCCACGTAGTAGGCGCAAGAGAGTGGTTTTCCCAGATCCATTGGGCCCCACTAAAGCGGCACGATGATTGTCTTCGAGAGTGAAAGGGACGTTCTCCAAAAGAGGTCGAGCAGAGAACGAGAAAGATAGATGTGAAACGTCGATATTGGGCATAGCGATCTCCAAAATGCTGATGTGCATGTGGCTTCTCGGCGATGCCGAGTGGAGATCATAGCTTCATCGGAATAGACCAGGCTCCCAATAGGTGTGAATGTAAAAGTAAGTGAAGCGGAGTCTACAGAAGGAGAATGGAGCCGTCAACCGTTTTTAGAGACTTAATTAAGTCCATCGGCGGGGCGGTATAGCGCGTTGGTGCTGCAAGGTATTCACGTGGCTCGGCCGTGGATACCTTGCGGTCTCAGGACGGCTACTGCGTGCTGGTTGCATGAATATACTGCGGTGCTACTATGTATAGCAAGATACTAGGTGAAGCAAGGAGTGGTCGTGGCAGAGTCACAGCTGCGTAAGGGGGCGATCGAGTTGGTTGTCCTCGGTCTTCTTGAGGCGAAGCCATCGTATGGCGGTGAGGTTCTTGAGCGGCTTCGTGATGAGGCGGGATTGGAGGTCTCTTCCGGCACGATCTATCCGCTTCTCGCTCGTCTCCGCAAAACTGCGTTGGTGGCTACAGCGTGGGAGGAATCTCCTGTCGGGCCACCTCGCAAAATATACAAACTCACTACCGCTGGGCGGAAGCGCCTCACGGGGCTCTCGGAGGAATGGGAGCTGCTTGCGCAGGCAGTGGCGATAGTGACAGGAAAGGACTGAGAGAAACTTATGAAGTGGTGCACTTATGATGACAATGGCCAGCGACATATGTTCGGTCTGCCGGTGTCTTCACTCTGGCAAGGTGACCAGGATGCGGTGCTCGATAGTTTCGAGCCAGAGAATCCGAGTTTGTTTGTGCCTCGCACCCTGGGGCTCGGTTGGGATCTTAACCTTGGGGCCGTTGCAGTGAAAGCGGGCTGGATTCGTGCCGATGATTCCCTGCCCGATCTTGCAGCGCATATCCCTCAGAGCTTGCGGCGAGTGCTGCAGCTGGGGCCGTGGATTGGTGGCGCTGCAGTGGCAGCTGGGGCAGTAGCCGTGGCGCGGCAAGACACCGCGCCTGTCAGTTGGTCGTTGACTGGTCGGCCGAAAAAGTGGGCTCCAGGTGCTGTGGCGGCGGCGCTTCCGGCGGCAATAGCCGGCGTGGTGGCGATGCTGCCCCAGCTTGCCCGGCGTGTTGGATCCGTCAAGCATCGTGGCAGCGAGTCTCCGGAAGCACTGTCGGTGGCCTCCCGTGCGGAGCTATGTGGAGTGCAGGCGATGGCTCTGATGGCGTTGCACGCCGCATATTGGGCGGCAGTAGATCCCCAGCGGAAGCAGCCGGCGGGTGCTGCTGCACCTTTCCTGTGGCCGCTGGTCAGCGGTGGGCTCAAGATTGCGTGTGTGCGCAGTGCGCTCGGTGCACTTGATGCTCAGCTCCGCTCCCAATAACTAGGCATGCGAACACTCGCGGAGCCGTGGGGTCAGTAGCTTATTCATCGTTGCGCTTGTGGTTCCGCATGACGGCGAGGAGCCGTTCGCGCAGGCTGCGCAACATATTGTGGATAACAACTCGGATGCTCAGCTGCGTACTCTGACGAACCGCGAGGCCCTGCTCGTTGAAGGTGATTGCACCACTCTGCTGAAAGCTTCGCGTTGAGCAATCGTTGATGAGAGCTCATGCGCGCATCTCCGGCGATGCCGGCGGGGCGAGCATCCGCCTAGGATGGCCCTATGAGTGCTACAGAACAAACCCAGTCCCAGTCCTCGGAGCGCGCTGAAGAGCAGCGCCAGACAGTGCGCGATCTGATCCGCTCGGCGCGCTTCGCCATGGTCACCACCGCCGATAGTGCGGGTGCTCTGGTTTCGCGACCCATGACGGTTCAGGAGGTGCGCGATAACGGCGACATTGTGTTCATCGTGCCCAAGGATGGCGATACCGCCCAGCAGGCTGATGGGGCGCAAGTGAATCTAGCTTTTAACGATGACATGTCGTTCGTCTCGGTTGCGGGCGTGGGTGAGATCTCCGAGGACGCAGACACGCTTGCTGAGCTGTGGGGGCCAGGCACGGATGCCTTCTCGGAGAAGGATGAAACTCCTGATAACACCAACAAGGTGCTCCTCATCGTCCGCGGCGAGTCCGCTCAATACTGGGATAGCCCCTCGCGCCCATCCTTGATGGTGCGCATGATCTCGGGCATCGTGTCTG
Organism: Corynebacterium ciconiae DSM 44920; assembly: GCF_030440575.1. Taxonomy (NCBI): domain Bacteria; kingdom Bacillati; phylum Actinomycetota; class Actinomycetes; order Mycobacteriales; family Corynebacteriaceae; genus Corynebacterium; species Corynebacterium ciconiae. Next base: position 2,442,992 of record NZ_CP047189.1, on the reverse strand, counting down.
ATCAACGTCCCACGGGCGATAGCGGCACCGTCGAGCTTTAACACGTCACCTTTCTCGAAGCTTCAGATCCCGAAGGAGCACATCGTTTATGTCTACCTCCGATGTCATTGTTATTGGTGCCGGTGTGGCAGGTCTAGCTGCGGCCCGCGCCCTGCAGGAACACGGTGTGAGTGTCGTTGTCCTCGAAGCCCGTGATCGTGTGGGTGGGAGGATCGCCAGCGAGGAGGTGGACGGATTCGTGCTGGATCGTGGTTTTCAGATCCTTAATCCGGCGTATCGGCATCTGCGCTCCAGCATCGATATCACCCGCCTGGGTATGCGTTCTTTCCCCCGAGCACTGCGAGTACGCACCGATACCGACCTAGTCGAGCTCGTCGATCCCACGCGCCGGCCACAAGCACTGCCCGGCATGCTCCGCTCTGGGCTGGTGTCTAAAGAGGATGTGGCCGCGCTGCGCCTGCTCAAGGAGCTTCCCGGCGCGGACACCAGCCGAGCCGAGGCCTGCGACAAGGCTGGTTTTACTGGCGCTTTACGACGCCACGTTCTCGACCCCTTCCTCGCCGGGGTGGTAGCAGAACGCGACGGCAGTACATCCTTCCGTCACACCGCTTGGCTGCTATCGATGTTTATGGCCGGAACTCCCGGTGTGCCCACTGGCGGCATGCGCACCCTGCCGCGGATCATGGCCGAGGGATTGGATGTGCGGCTGAATCAGCCGGTGAGCCGAATCGATGCCGCCACGGCCTCTGTGTGGGTAGGGGAGAAGGAGTTGCGTGCCCGCAGTATTGTTCTTGCCGCCGGCCTTGAGGCTTCCGCGGAGCTTAAGGGTGGAGAGGCTCCCGCGATGCATGGCACGCGCACCTTCTGGTTCGCCGCAGATCAGGCGCCCAGCGACACTGCGGCGGTGCACATCGACGGCCGCGGCGACTCTGGTGAGTGCGGGCCGGTGACTACCACCTGCGTCATCAGTCATATCGCCCCCGAGTACGCCCCAGCTGGCCAGCACCTCGTTGCTGCTCTGACACTCAGCGATAGCGAGGAGCCCAGCGAGGAGGAGACCCGTCGCCAGCTGGCTGACATCTATGGGGTGGATACGTCGACGTGGCGGTGCTTGGCCACGCATGATGTGCCCAATACCTTGCCGGCCGTGGCCCCTGGTGACCCCAGTGGCCCGAAGGCGGTGCGGCACGAACGAGTAGTCGCCTGCGGCGACAACTTTGGCAATGCCTCCACTGATGGCGCTATAGCCTCTGGGCAGGCCGCTGCGGAGATCGTGCGGGACATGCTCCTAGCGCAGCAGCCAAGCTAGGTCGGCTGTGTCGGACACACCTGCGCCGCACCCGATCACCGGTCAATGCTTTAGCTCTCCCGTGCCGCCGGGCACCGGGTGGCCGGAGGATCCTGCTACCGCCGCCACCCCCGTGGCCCATTCTGCAAATCACTGCGCCCAGCTAGCCGCGTCGGCAGAGACGGTGCAGCAGCTTCAGGCGGTGGTGTCGGTGTGTGCTGCGTGCCCTCGGCTGGTGGAGTGGCGCGCACATGTGGCACGCACGAAGCGTGCCGCCTTTCGGGATCAGCCGTATTGGTCACGGCCGGTGCCCAGCTTCGGATCTACCACGGCGCGGCGGGTGATCGTGGGGTTGGCACCTTCTGCACATGGCAGCAATCGGACCGGCCGCAACTTTGCTGGCGATCCCGCGGGCGAGTGGCTGTATCGCGCCCTGTTTAAGGCAGGGGCGTGTAACCAGCCGGAGAGCGTGGCCGCAGGAGATGGTCTTCAACTCTCGGGTGCGCGCATTATTCCCGCCGTGCATTGTGCCCCACCTGGCAACGCCCCTCATGCCGAAGAGAAGCACACCTGCCGCGCGTGGAGCGTGCGGGAGATGGAGTTGCTTCAGCCGGTAGCGATCCTCGCTTTGGGCCGCATTGGTTGGGATAGTGTGTTTCAGATTGGTCGCCGGCTCGGCTGGGAGGGAGTGTCTCCGCGGCCCCGCTTTGGCCACAACACCACCGCCACTGTGCGTGCCGAGTGGGGCGAGGTGCGCGTGGTGGGGTGTTATCACCCTTCGCAAAGAAATACCGCCACGGGATTGCTCAGCGAAGAGCAGCTCGATGCGGCGGTAACTACGTTCATGGCGGTGGCCCAAAGCACCTAGGCGCTACACTCTGGAGCACCCCACCTTTTCCTCCAGCCCAGAGAGGTGCCCATGTCTTCCTCCTCCACCGTGCGCGCGGCCGGCGCTACCTCGCCGTCACGACACGCATTCACGGTACGCAAGGTGGGCGCCATTGATGGTCTTCGCGGGCTCGCTGTGGGTTCCGTGGTGCTGTACCACTTCTTCGGAGGTCTGCTGCCTGGCGGGTATCTTGGAGTGGATATCTTCTTTGTGCTGTCGGGGTTTCTCATTACCTCCTTGCTTGTGCGGGAACGCGCGGTAACTGGGCGCGTTGACCTGAAGGATTTTTGGCTGCGCCGCATCCGCCGGATATTTCCCGCTGCGATCGTGGTGTTGGTGGTGGTGACAGCCCTAGCTGGTGTGGTCGGGGGAGATCCTTCGGTGGGCTTGCGCTCCCAGTTCTTTGGCACGCTCTTCTTCGTCAATAACTGGGTGCAGATCGCAGGGGCCCAATCGTATTTCGCTGACAGTGGCGTGCAGGTGTTCGCCCACTACTGGTCGCTGGCGGTGGAGGAGCAGTTTTATTTGCTGTTTCCACTGTTATTTGTAGCCCTGACGCGGACACGCCTACGGGTCCGGCGTGTGGCAGCAGTGCTGGTGGTGCTCGCAGCAGCGTCTTTCGCGTGGATGGTCCACTCCTACGATCCCGAGGTGGATCCCACGCGCGTGTATTACGGCACGGACACCCATGCGTATGGTCTTCTCATCGGCGCTGCTGCAGCCGTGGTGCTCACAAGCCGTCGCGGCGATAGTCGGGCCGACTCGTGGCCGACTGAACACTACACCCCGACCATGCGCCGCTGGCTAGGCCGTGGCGCTGTGGTGGCCTTGGCGGTGCTGGGGGTGCTGCTGCTGAGCATGGCCGATACTGCGCCGATTACCTACCGCGGTGGCTTGCTCGTGGCGTCGATAAGCAGCGCTGTGCTGGTGTGGGCCGTGGTGGTGGGTGCTGGGCCGGTGCCGCGCATCTTTGACCGGGCTCCGATGCGCTGGCTCGGCCGGGTGTCTTTTTCTCTTTATCTGTGGCATTGGCCGGTGGTGGTGCTGTGTACTCAACTTGGTCGCGCTGTGGGAGATGGGCGCCATCCGATTGTGGTGGGGCTGATCGCCTCGCTGGTGTCACTGCCGTTGTCGGCGTGGTCGTTCGCCTACATCGAAACGCCGATTCGTCGCCATGGCTACAGGGCGGTTATCGGCGCGCTCTGGTACACGCGTAGCGCCAACGCGGTGATTGAAAAGAAGCGTCTGCGGCGCAAGGAAGCGGCAGGTGCAGTCGTGGCGCTCACCGCCTGCACCACCGCTTTTGCCCTAGCCACCAGTCCCTCGCAGACCCAGCTCGAACGAGACCTCGCCGTGCTTGCCGCTCAGCAACGCGAAGCCGAGCAGGCCGATGAGCTCCACAACGAGAACCGAGTGATGCCGGCGGGGGATCGTATCAGTGCCATCGGCGATTCCGTGATGCTTGCCTCCTCCGAGGCGCTGGCCGAGGAATTTCCTGGCATTTATGTCAGCGCCTCGGTGTCTTCGCACTACAAGGAAGCCCTCGAGGTGGTGCAACGGATGGACGGCGAAGGCACCCTCGATCCCTTCGTCGTGCTGAGCTTCGGCACGAATGGTGCGGCGAGTGGGGCCTATGAAGGGCTCATGGAGGATCTACTTCGCAGCATTGGCCCTGATCGTGTGGTTGTGTTGGTGCTGCCCTATGGGGATCGCTGGTACATGGCTGAGGCGGAGCAGGAAGTGCTGGACGCAGCTGCGACGCATGAGAATGTGTACGTGGCCGATTGGTGCCATGCGGTGCGGGATCATCCGGAGCTGCTGCGTGAGGATCTCATCCACCCTGTCCCGCAGGGTGCGCTCGCCTATATAGCCGCTATTGAGAATGCTTTACAGCAATGGGTCGATGATGAGAAGACAATTCCCGGCGAGTGCGGTGTCTAGCCTGCCCTTAGGGGAGATCGAGAGAAAGGGCCTACAACTGCCCAGAAACGATAAAGGGATCCCACGCACCCGTCAGAGCTCGCTGACCCTTGCTGCATTCCTGCCCTGGGGGAGTTCGCAAGATGGACGCCGCGTGGAATCCGTGATCCACCTTAGCAATAGCCACAGGCCCTGCGCAAAAGGTAGGCAGCCGAGGATCGGATGCGGCGCGACGGGGCGCAGGCCGCGGTGGTGGGCACTGCAGAGCTGCCAGCTAAGAGGCTGTTTTTGGCTTTAGCAGTGAGTGTGTGTAGTGTATCTAGCGAACAGAGGCGCTATGGCGCTTGTGTTTGGCATGGAGGATTCGACTAGCGGCCTATGTCACACGCCTGGAACGCGTGCGGGGTTCACGCCCCTCGTGGGTTCAAATCCCACATCCTCCGCCACATTATCTCCCGCATGTACCATTTCTCGGTGCATGCGGGAGATTTTTCTATGTTGGGAGGCTGGTAGATCTCGGGCGTGGGGGCATTATTCTCACACCATTGACGCTCACTGTGGGATCCGTGTGAAATTAGGCCTTCTTTAATCTCACACGAAGCCGCCATATGTCCCTTTCGTGTTAATTTAGGGGGGTGTCTAATCTAACATTTGGTGGTGCTTGTCCCTATGGCCTCGGGCGACAGCGGATGTGGGGCGGTTGCTCACCAATCTGAGTGAGCCATAGGAAAACGGCTGCATGGCCAGTAGAGTAGGTACGGAATCGAACGCGCCTGGATGCCCACGAGGGCGGGACAGGCACCACCATCGACGACTGTGACGAAAAGGCGGGTCGCACCATGACCGAACTGAAGGATATGAATCAGCAAGAGTTCGAGGAGATTGCTGCTGATGCGCGCAATCGTTATGAGGAGCTCGTCCAGCGTGACCTGCAGCTGGATCTGACCCGCGGTAAGCCCTCCGCTGAGCAGCTGAGCTTCGCGGATGAATTGCTGGCCCTGCCCGGTAAGGGCGAGTACCGCACCGCCGATGGGGTGGATGTGCGCAACTATGGCGGCCTGAACGGCATTGTGGATATCCGAGAGATCTACGCCGAGCTGCTCGGGCTCGACCTCGCCCAGGTCTGTGCTGGTGACTCTTCCAGCCTCAATATCGCTTTCGACATCATGAGCTGGACCTACACCTTCGGTAACTGCGACTCCCCGCGTCCGTGGTCGCAGGAGGAGAAGCTGCGCTGGATCTGCATCGTCCCTGGCTATGACCGCCACTTCTCCATCACCGAGCACTTCGGATTCGAGATGGTTACGGTGCCGATGCTGGACAACGGCCCGGACATGGACGCTATTCGCGAGCTGGTAAAGGATCCGAGCGTGAAGGGCCTGTGGGCCGTGCCGGTGTTCTCCAACCCCACCGGTGTGACCTTCTCTGAGGATGTCTGCCGCGAGCTCGCGGAGATGGACACCGCCGCCCCCGATTTCCGCATCATGTGGGATAACGCCTACGCGGTTCACGTATTTGATGAGTTCCCAGAGAATTACAACGTCCTCGAGATGGCGAAGAAGGCTGGACACCCCAACCGGTTCTGGTATCTCACCTCTACCTCGAAGGTGACCTTCGCCGGCTCTGGTGTGGCTATTTTCGCCTCCTCTTCCGCGAACCTTGAGTGGTATGCCTCCCATGCGGGAATCCGCGGCATTGGGCCGAACAAGGTGAATCAGTTGGCCCATGCCCGCTACTTCGGCTCGGCCGAAGGGGTGCGCGAGGTAATGCGTCAGCACGCCAGCTCACTCGCGCCGAAGTTCCACAGCGTGCTAGAAATCCTCGAGTCTCGCCTTGGTGGCCTCGGCATTGCGTCGTGGACTTCCCCGAAGGGCGGCTACTTCATCTCGCTCGATGTGGTCGATGGCACCGCCTCCCGCGTGGTGGAGCTGGCCAAGGAAGCCGGCATCAAGCTCACCGCGGCTGGGTCCACCTTCCCGCTAAAGCAGGATCCTAACGATCGTAATCTCCGTCTGGCGCCCTCGATGCCGCCGCTGAATGAGGTGGAAGTAGCCATGGATGGCGTGGCCACCTGTGTGCTGCTTGCTGCCGTGGAGAAGCTGGCCAATTAAGCCCAGCGCTGCCGCTAATCACATTGTCCTCCCTCGTGTTCGCCCTATGGCGGGCGCGGGGGAGTTGTGCTGTCGAGGCCTTGAGGCCTCACCGCCTTGCTGGGGATGGTGTGCCACACTGGAGGGATGAATACAGAAGAGATCAGCGTCTGGTTTGCCCAGCTCTTTCAGCTGGGCGAGCAGCCCGAATGGCAAGAGCTTAGCGTGTCAGGCCACCGCATGGCCCTGTTCTCGTATGGCGAGCTGGCCACCGCAGTCACTGTGGATGCCTCCGCGATCGATACGGGCCTGCGGGCGATGGCTCCGCCAGAGGCCGCGAATCCGTTGAGCGAGGCAGATATTCGGGTAGAGCTGATTGCGCAAACTACCCCAACCCATCGCGAGCAGTTGCCGACGGTTATTGAGCAGGCGCTGGCCCGCATGAGTGATGACTCGCAGGAGACAGCGCCCCAGCCGGGGACGATCCTGGCGGATCTGGTACCGGAGCTGTCCACCCGCCATGGGCTGCTTGTTGCCCCGCAACTATGGGAGCAGGGTGTGCCCCACTTGTGGGAGGAGCCCGAGCAGACGAGGCGTTCTCATGGTCAACTCACCTTGCCGCTGCAGTTGCTGCTGCTCACCACTGAAGAGTTGGAGTACGCCATCACGTATTCCGTGGAGGAGCTGCAGGAACAAATGCCGATCCAGGGGATTGATGTGCATGAGTGGAACCGCTGATGCCCGTATCGCTGGTGCTGGCCGCTACGCGCCGTCGCCAAGCGGCGAACTGCACTTCGGTAACCTGCGCACCGCGCTGATTTCTTGGTTGGTGGCCCGCTCTCACTCGCTGCCGTTTTATATGCGCGTGGAGGATGTGGATACCCAGCGCAGTTCCCTAGAATCCGCCGCGCAGCAGCTCGAGGATCTGCAGCGGATCGGCTTGGACTGGGACGGGGAGGTGCTTTACCAACACCAGCGTTTTCCCGCCTATGAGCACGTGGTGGAGAGTCTGCGGGCGCGGGGGCTGGTGTATGAGTGCTATTGCTCGCGCAAAGACATCGCTCATGCAGCTTCGGCGCCGCACGCCATCCCAGGGCACTATCCCGGCACCTGCCGTGACTTAAGTGATGCGCAGCGCCAAGCCAAGCGCGAGGAACTCGAGGCCACTGGGCGGCACCCGGCGTTGCGGCTGCGTAGCGACGCCACCTCCGGCACCGTGCAGGACTACTGGGCTGGCAATTATCGCGGTGATGTGGATGATTTCGTGCTTCGCCGTGGTGGCCAGGCGCCCGACTGGGCCTATAACCTCGCGGTGGTGGTGGATGATCACCACCAGCAGGTGGGGCATGTGGTGCGGGGCGATGATCTGCTGCCCTCCGCGCCGCGCCAGGCCTATCTTGCCCGACTGCTCGGCTACGAAGTGCCGCTGTATGTTCACGTGCCCCTAGTGCTCAATGAGCAGGGACGACGGCTGGCGAAACGCGATGGCGCGGTGACGCTCCACCAGATGGAGCAGCACAGTTCCACTGCGGATGTCATCCAAGCCCTCGGTGAATCGCTCGGGGTGGTGGGGGCGCGCTCCACCGCGGAGATCCTTGAGCACTGGGATATGGATCAGCTACCGCGCACCGCGGTTACGTTCCGCGGCTAGCCGATTCTGTGGTGCGCGCGGTGGTGTGCTCAGGGATATGGTGGGCGAAGCGACGGCTCAGCCGCTCCACCACCAGCCCCGAGGCTACACCGAACACCATTCCGGAGATAAGGCCGATGAGCGGCTGCTCCCGAAACACCCAGCCGCCGAGGTAACCAAAGAGAGTGCCTTGAATAGCCCAAATGAGCACCCCGATGGCGTCGAAGAAGGCGAAACGGGCATGGGAGTAGTTCGTGGAGCCGAGCATGACAGTGATCACCCAGCGCGCCCCAGGAATGAACCGGGCAATCACGATCACCGAGGCGTCGCGTCGGTGGAGATTGTCATTAGCCCAGTTCATAGCCTTTTGTAGGCGGCTGCGGTTGCGCAGATACCCCATAGCGCGGGTGAGGCTCCGGCCTAGGATGAAGCAGATATTATCGCCGAGAATCGCCCCGGCTGCACAGCACAGCATGATGAGCAACAGGTGCGGGAAGCCGAAAATACCGGAATAAGCTCCGGCGAGATTCATCGGCAACTCGCCCGGGATCACGGGGATGATCGCATCACCAAAGGTCACGCCCCCGAGCAGCAGGTAGATCCACGGCGAGGCCATGAGTGGCTCGAGCCACTGGAACACCATCTCTTCCACAGCCAGCTGCTCGCCCCCTTTCTCGGACGTCGTGCGCCACGCGCACTATAAAGGCGCGGATCATAGGTGAGCGCCGCGTTCTCTTAGCGAGCTTAGCGCGTGAATAGATTGCCTCCTGCCACGAGGGCGGGCTTCACTGGCCGCGCCCAGTGCCGCTGTACGCCGGAAAGGTACTACGCTTTTCAGTATGAACACTCTGGTTACTGGTGGCGCCGGTTTCATCGGCTCCCATCTGGTGGATGCGCTCGTGGCCCGCGGAGATAGCGTGGTGGTGCTGGATAATCTCTCCCACGGTCGGCGGGAGAACCTCCGCGAGGCGCTCGCGACGGGGCAGGTGACACTGCTGGAAGAAGACGTGCTGAACTGCGATTTTCTTCAGATAATGTCCGAGTATCGCCCTGAGGTTGTATTCCACTTGGCGGCGCAGATCGACGTCCGCACCTCGGTGACGGATCCGGTATTTGATGCGGAGATGAACGCCATCTCCACAATCCGCATCGCGGAAGCAGCCCGCCAGACCGGCGTGCGCAAGGTGGTGTTTACCTCCTCCGGCGGGGCCATCTATGGCCGCCCCGAAACCTTCCCCGTGAGCGAGGAGCAGCCGGTGCGCCCGATGTCTCCCTACGCGGCATCGAAGGTCACCGGCGAAACCTATCTGAACATGTACCGCCGACTGTACGGGCTCGACTGCACACACATTGCCCCGGCGAATGTCTACGGCCCGCGCCAAGATCCGCACGGTGAGGCTGGGGTGGTGGCGATCTTTAGCAAGAACCTGCTGGCTGGTGAGCCCACCGTGGTGTTCGGCGAGGGCGCTAACACCCGTGACTACGTGTACGTGGGGGATCTGGTGCAGGCCTTTGTGGCCGCCGCCGGGCAGCAGGGCTCTGGGATGCGCTTCAACATCGGCACCGGGGTGGAAACCACCGACCGCGCCCTGCACAGCATTGTCGCCCATGCGGTGGGGGTGGCTGATGAGCCGCGTTTCGCCCCCGCCCGACTCGGCGATGTGCCCCGCTCCTGTCTCGACTCCAGCCGGGCCCAGCAGGTGCTTGGTTGGCAGCCACAGGTGGATGTGGCCGAGGGCATCGCCCGCACGGTGGAATATTTCCGTAGCCTCTAGCGGGGTGCTTGAGCGTGACGACGCCGCCCTCCTGCCCGAGCTGATGTGGGCGGGAGGGCGGCGTCGATAAGCGCTAGAGCAGGCTAGTCCTTGTCCTTGGCGGGAACCGTGAAGGATTTATAGGCCAGCACAAGGGCGATGATGCTGAGCACAAAGAGCAACACCATGGCGCCGTTGATATTCATCAGCAGGGTGGCCACCCGCAGCTGAATGTTGGCCTGGGTGTCGGTAGAGAGCAACCCGCCGAGACTGGTGGTGGCGTTGGTGGCCATGTAGAGCACGCCCAGGATGATGAAGAACACCCCGGCGATCATGCTGGTGGAGTTCAGTGTGAGCGGACCGAGCTGCACCTTCTTTCCGCGCAGCCACGCGGCCTCGCCGATGTTGAACTTCTCCCACAGGGCGGCCAGCAGGAAGAGCGGCAGGGTCATGCCCAAGGCATAGGCCGCCATGATGGCCATCCCGTAGACCACGTTGGAGGCCACAAAGGCGGTGGTGAGCACCGCGCCCAACATCGGGCCGGCGCAAAAACCAGCAAAGCCATAGACCGCGCCGAGCAGGAAGGTGGGGATCCACCCTGCCGCATTCATGCCCACTTTGCCGGCGAGCGAGGACATTCCGGGAATCTGGAAGCCGCCGCCGAAGAAGATGAACACACCCAGCAGAATCATGATGATTCCGCCGACGGTGATCAGTGTGTCACGTTCGGAGCTGAGCCACTGCCCCAGCGCGCCCGCGCCCGCCCCAATGGGGGCGAGAACCACGACGAGGCCGAGGAAGAACACGGCGGTGCGGGTGATCAGCTCCGTGCGGGAGCTGAATGCATAGGCGAAAAACGCCGGCAAGAGCAGCGCCGAGCAGGGGCTGAGAATAGAGAGCACGCCGGCGATTATCGCGCCGAACAATCCGATCGACGTCATCGTGGAACACTCACCTCGCCTGCGGCGACCTTCGCCAGCTCCACATCAATAACCTCAACGAAGGTCTCGGTGGGCTGGGCGCCCGAAACATAGCGGGTGCCCACCACGAAGCTGGGGGTGCCCTGAATACCCAAGCCATTGGCGTAGGCCTGAGCCTCCTCTACCGGCTGGGCGTAGGTTTCATCGTCCAGGTCCTTGGTGAAGGCATCAATGTCTTCCACCCCGGCGGCCTTGGCGAAGCGGATGAAGTCCTCGCGGCCGAACTCGGGGTGGCCGTTGACGTCCTTAGAGGCGGTGTAGAGCTCGTGCTTGAAGGCGAAGAACTTGCCTTGGGCAGCAGCGGCGCGGCCTGCCTGCGCGGCAGAAACAGCATGGGGGCCGTTAATGGCGTAATCATTCCACTCGATACGCACCAGACCATCTTTCACGTACTGGTCAATGAGCTCCGGCTCGGTGGTGTTGGCATAGCGAGAGCAGTAGGGGCACTCGAAATCAGAGAATTCCGAAATCACCACCGGCGCATCCACCGCGCCGTAGGCGAAGGGATCGCTCGCGTCGCGGCGAGCAACCTTGAGGATGTCCGCCATGGACTGAATCTCGCCGCTGGGCCCATAGATTGTGGCATCAAATGCGCCATCCTTGGCCTCGGGCTCAAGTGAGCCCGAGCCGGGCTCGACTTGGGAGACCAGCTCGGCGATCTCCTCCTTGCTCATCTTCTCCACCTCGGAATCCTCCGGCGGGGCGGCAGCGTCAGAGTCCTGCTGCGCGGCAGACGGCGCGGCCTGAGCAGCGGTGTCTTCCGTGGCTTTCGTCCCCACCACATAGCCGCCGAGCCCAGCGATCAACAGCAGCACGCCGAAAAGGGCCCACACGACGGCGGGTACCTGGGAGATAGGGGAGGCGGGGGCGTTTTCGGTAGCGGCCTCAGTGGCTGCGCCCGTTTCGTCGCTCTCGCCGGTCGCGCCCGTGTCGGCGGTGCCGGTTTCCTCGGCGGGAGAGGTGGTGGCGTTGGGCTCGGTGCCGGCCTCTGCATCCTTATTGGGTGTGAGGTCCTCGGCGTCCTCAGGGGTAGGGGTGTGGTCCGGTCCGTTGTTCGGGGCCTTAGGCATAAAAGGTGTCGTCTCACTTTTCTTCAAGGCCGGTGGCCTTGGGGTCGGTGCCATCGAGGGATGGATCGTGTGCTTCGGGGCGCACCGCCGTCTGCAGGGCGACGGCGCGAGCTAGCCTAGCGTAGCGCAGTTCCTGTTCGCGAAAACGAATGTAGCTAGAGATCGTGGTGAACATGAACGCCACCACCAGCAGGTAGAGCAAAAGGTCTGTACCTCGGGAAACACCGAGCCAATTAGCCACCACGGTGAGGTCATCGGGGCGCACGATCGCCCAGATGCATGAGATCAAGAACACCAGAAAGCCGAGCTTCACCCCGGCCTTAGCGCGGGCCTTTTTGCGCTGGCTCACAAAAAAGACTGCTAGGCCGATCGTGGCAAGCAGCAGAACAATTTGCATAATGATTTGTCCCGAACTCATGACAGGTTCCTTGCGATAAATCCGTCGGCCAAAATGTTGACTCCGTTGAACAGCGATTGGCCCTTGCTCATTGAATACTCGGTGTAGAGAATATCCACGGGCTGTTCGCTCACCCGCCACTTGTTGGTGTCCATGAGGGTGACAAACTCGCTGGCGTGACTCATGCCGTTCATGCGCAGGTTGAGCTGCTCGGCCACGGTGCGGTTGAACACACGCAGACCATTGTGGGCGTCAGTCAAACCCAACTTGCGGGTGCGGCGCGAGAGCAGCACCACGGTCTTTAACACGATGCGCTTAATCAGCGGCACTTGGTCATCAGCGGCGCGCGGCCGACCAAAACGGGTGCCGACGATAATGTCCACATCCTCCGTGCGCAGCCGATTGATCATGGCCACCACGTCTTTGACCTGGTGTTGGCCATCGGCGTCGAAGGTGACAAAGTTCTGCGCGCCGGGCTGGGCGCGGGCGTATTCCACGCCGGTTTGAATAGCGGCTCCCTGGCCGAGGTTCACAGGATGGTTCACCAGATGCGCACCCGCGGCGTGGATGGCCGCGGCCGAGTCATCCTTGGAGCCGTCGTTGACCGCCACGATATTGGGGAAGGTCTGGCGGGCGTGCCGGATCACATCGCCGATCACAGGCCCCTCATTAAAACAGGGGATCACCAACCATGTATCCGCATAGTCGCCGGGCTGACGGCGGGCGTCATCGGCGCTGCGGGAAGAATCAACAACGGACATGCATGCCATGCTAGTGATTTCCTAGCCGCGTTTGGGGGCAGCCACGCGCGCTGCGGTGTGAATGAATCTCCGCGCCAGCTCACAGGGGATGCGTGTCGACGCCGCCCTCATCCCCATCACCTCTCGGCGTGGATTCGGCGGTGAAAGAGCACCCGATAGACCCGCGTGAGCAGCTGCTTAGGCAGAAGGCGATAGGTCGACCGCAGGAGGAAATTACCCACCGCGCGGAATGCGGTAACAAGGCCATAATCCACAAGGTGGCGCTGCATGGTGAGCTCGGCGTGGATCATGTCGAGGCCGGTGCGGCGCGAAAGTTGCGCATCGCCCACTCGGAAATACACCAGTTCTTCCGTCATGTTCGCCAGCACCTTGCCGTCGGCCACCAGCCGCGCCATGAGGTCATAGTCTTCCATCAAATGCACCGGCTGATACCCGCCCACGGCGCGAATGGCCTCAACGCGGGCCATGACCGTGGGATGGTTGATGGGGTTATTGATGGTGAGATACCGGTTGATCTCTGCGGGGCTTTCCGGCAGAGCCCGCACCCCGGTGGGTTGCTCGGGGAAGTCCACAAACTCTGTCATGGCGCTGCCCACCAGATCCACCCCAGGGTGCTCGGCGAGGAAAGCAAGCTGGCGCTCGAAGCGCTCGGGATAGGAGATATCGTCGCTGTCTTGGCGGGCGTAGAACTCCGTGCGGAGCGTGGCCATTGCAGCCGCCGAAGCCACCGCATTACCCTCGTTGTTTTCGCGCCGTAGCACCCGTACCTCGTCCCGGGTGGCCTCGGCCTCAGCGAGGATCTCAGCCACATCCTCGCCTACGGGGCCGTCCTGCACCAGCAGGATCTCCTCGGCGGGGCGGGTTTGGGCGTAGAGACTGTCCAACGCCTGGCGTACGTGCGGGGCGGTCGTCCCGTGGTACACCGTCATCAACACCGTCAGGCTTGGATCAGTCACCGTGAATACACCTTTCACCTAGCGGACATCTCACGGCCTCACAGCCTAGTAGGCCCGGCTGAGAGCTAGCTGAAATCCATCCAGAACTTCAGCTTGTCCGAGCTGAGGGAGGAGAAAGCGAACACACACGGATCGGCGTGAGCCCGCAGTTCCTCGCGCGGCTGGGCGCGCAGCCAAGTGAGATAGTCCTCCTTAAAGAAGGACGCATCCAAGCCGGATTCCTCCCGTTCCTCGGGGCTGAGGCTTTCCAGCTGAGCGGCGGTGGCCACACCGAGGAACTGGCAGGCATCACCATCGGCGAACTGCCACTGTTCCTCCTGGAAAGAAGCAAAAGAAGGAGTGCGCTTCATCAATTCCTCGGCGCGCTCCGGCAACATCCCCTCGGGGGCGGTGGGAACGAAGGTGGCGTCGTACTTCTCTGCGGCAGCACCAGAAGCGATGCACCACGGGCAGAGATTCTCTACCCGCTCGAGCGCATAGGGCCGATACATATAGGCCCACCCCGTCTTGCGGCCACAACAGGGGCATTCGGCGTCCTCGTTACGCACGATCGCGCCGGTGATCACCGGATCCGGGTGATAGCGGAAGCTGGGGAGCTCATCGTGGGCGGGCTCCGCCTTTGCGGGGCGCGCGGCAGCCTCGGTGATCGGGGTGCTCACGGTGGCCACGTCGGGAAGGATGGGGCGATCAATGCGGTACTGCAGCCCCGCCATGAGAGAGGGGAACTCGTGCGGTAGCACCGAGTACACCAGCGCATCGTCCACATTGCCGTCACCCAAACGAGAGGCGCTGCGCAAGGTGCCCTCGTAGCGCAGATCCGCCTTCTCAGCGGCGCGGCGGGCCTGGATATTGGTGCGGGGTACCACCATGGAAAAACGCTGGGCGCCGAGGCTGTCGAAGCTGTACTTGATCAGTAGCGCCAAAATCTCAGGGAAGACGCGGGTGGACTGGGCGCCACGGGTGACCCACGTGTGGCTCAGCGTGACAGTGGGAACATCTGGGTTGTCTACCTGTAGCCCAGTCACACCCACGGCACGGGTGTCGGTGTTCAAGCGCACCAAGAGGGGCAGGGAACGGCCACTATTGGCGGTGGCGCAGAGCCGCTCCAAATAGCTGGGCATATCCTCCGGCTTAGGCACCCCCGACCAGTATTGTTTGTGCAGATCCACTGCGGCGCTGCCGAGGATCTCTGCGTGGTCGGTGCTCAGCGGCGTCAGGCTGATGACGCTGCCTTCTAGGGTGACTGAGGAATCAAACATAAGGACTATCTTAAGAAAAATCGCAGGCGTGTGCAGTGGCTTCTGTGCCCCCGCGGAGGCGTTATCACTAGCTGGCGATAATGAAAAACAGCACCGCTAGCTGTTATTTTGTAGCGTGGGCGGCATGACATTTCGCGTAAAAGCTGTGCAGAAGACGTCCCCCGACTCCCCCTTTGAGATCGCCGAGATCACCCGCCGTGATCCGCGGCCCGACGATGTGGTGATCGAGATCAAGGCGGCGGGTATTTGCCACAGCGATATCCACACCATCCGCAACGAGTGGGGCGAGGCGCACTTCCCGCTCACCGTGGGCCACGAGATCGCTGGGGTTGTCACCGAGGTTGGTTCCGAAGCCACGGACTTTGCCATCGGCGAACGCGTGGGTGTGGGCTGCATGGTCAACTCCTGCGGTGAGTGTGAGCAATGCCGCAACAACCAAGAGCAGGACTGCCTCAACGGGGCAGTGGGCACCTATAACTCCACGGACGTCGACGGCAGCATCACCCAGGGCGGCTACTCCCAAAAAGTGGTGGTGAATAAGAACTTCGTCTGCCGCATCCCGGAGGGTATCGAGCTAGACCAGGCTGCGCCGCTGCTGTGTGCCGGGATCACCACCTACGCGCCCATCGATCGCTGGGGCGTGGGAGAAGGCGATACCGTGGCTGTGCTGGGCCTCGGCGGGCTGGGGCACATGGCTGTCCAGATCGCCGCTGCCAAAGGTGCCAAAGTAACGGTGCTTTCGCGGAGTCTCCGCAAGGAGGAACAGGCTCGTGAGCTCGGGGCGGAGCGCACCCTCGCTACCACCGAGGAGGGATTCTTTGAGCAGCACCGCGGCGAGTTCGACTTTATTCTCAACACCATCAGCGCCGACATCGATGTGGATGCCTACTTAGGGCTGCTCAAGCCGCACGGCGTGATGGTGGTGGTGGGCCTGCCGCCGAGCCAGCAGCCGCTCCATTTCGGCTCCGTGGTGGGTGGGGCTAAGGTGCTCGCCGGCTCCAATATCGGTGGCATCCAGCAGACCCAAGAGATGCTGGACTTTTGTGCCGCCCATGGCATCGGGGCTCGTATAGAGAAGGTATCCGTGCATGAGGTGGACGCCGCCTACGAGCGTGTTGTTGCAGGCGAGGTGCAGTTTAGGTGCGTTATCGACACCGCCAGCTTCGAGAACTAGCCTGCCGGATCGGCTAGTGCTCGTGGCCGAACACGGTGTGGGAGATGAGCTCGGCGCGGGTGCGAACCTCGCCGAGGATCTCTCGTGGATCGACGGGGCAATCAATGTGGAAGGACACCGCGAGCGCGGCGGCCGGCTGGCCTAGGTGATCCAAGATAGGGGCAGAAAAGGAGCGGTGAGCGCGGTCGATGCGTTCGTTCTCCTCTGCCCAGCCGCGCTCGCGGATGATCGCCAGCTGTTCCATGATGTCGCGGAAGCTCATCTGGTTCGGCACTGGCGAGGTGGAATAGGTGGCTTTTACTTGCTGCTCCGAGCGCAGCGACAGCATAGCCATGCCGGATGCGGTGATGAACGCCGGGATGCGCACCCCAGCGTCGAAAAGCAAGCTAGCGGCATTTTTGCTGCGCTCCTCCAAGATATAGAGGACATCGCTGCCTGAGAGCTTGGAAATGTGGGCGCTGCCGCCGATGAGCTCGGCGAGGAACTTCGCATGACGGGCGCCCACGCGCACCAGCGGCTGCTGCGTAGTGTAGGCCGAGGCCATCGCGTAGGCCGCCACGCCCAAACCATAGGTTTTTTCCTCGGGCAGGCGCACCACATAGCCGGCGTCTTCCATGACTGTGAGCAGGTGGTACACCGTGGAGCGCGGCAGCTCTAGTTCGGTGTAGATGCGGGCGGCGGAGACGGGGACATCGATACTGGTCAGCAGCGTTAGGATGCGAAGGACGTTGGTGGCTGCTGGGACCCGCGATGAGTGTCGTCGGGTGTGCTCGCTCACTTCTCTCACGTCCTCCTTCTGCTCAGGGTGTAGCACTCGTCGGCCGCGCGCTTGCGGACGCCTCTCACTATACCGAGGAACTAACGGTTCGGTAGCTTAGCGCGCGGCCGCCAGATAGCACACACCGCCTCGAGCGCTGAGGGCTGCGAGGCGGTGAAAAGTGGCGGTGAGTCTAGGCTTTAGCGCTTCTCATCCCAGCCGGTGGTGTTGATATCCGAGCTATCGAATGCCGTGGTCTCGGTATCGAAGCTGGTGGTCTCGTTAGTGGCCGGTGCGGTGGCAGGGGTGGTAGCCGCGGTAGTACTTGCGGCCGGGGTGTAGCCAGCGGTGGAGTCGAACTCGGTGTCCTTATCCTTGCCGTTACGGAAGGGGCGCACCAAGAGGTGATCCAAGGACACGCGGCCGGCCCCAGCAGCGGCGAGCAGCAGCCCAGCGGCGCCGATTACGCCCACGAGCTCCCAGCCGCCATCGGAGACGAAAATGCCCGCGTCGCGGTGCGCGAACCACGCGGCGCCAGCCATGAGCACGAAGAGCACAGGCCCCACGAAGCGAACCAAAAGGCCCAGAACAATGGCGATGCCGCCGGCAAACTCGAAGTAGGAGGCGAATTGTGCGGCGAGCTCGGGATTGGGCACACCCATGTCGGTGAACTTCTCGGTTACCCCAGAGACAGTCCAATCATTGATCTTCTGCCAACCGTGCGCAATAAGCACGGTGCCAAGAATAATACGGGCGATGAGCTGGAAAATATCCTTAAAAACAGTCACGACTACACAGCCTACATAAAGGTTCCCTTAAGCAAAACATGGAAGTGAACACCATTTTCTTGGGGCTTACTCAGACCCGTGCATTCTTCCCTACCCGCCGGACGTGGCCGCCCAACAAAGAGATGATGTGCACCGCCACCCCGATGAGAGGGCCGAGGATCAACGCCGCGCACACTGCGGTGCTCAGGGGTAGCGGCAGCGCAAGTACCGCGAAGGCACTCGCGGTGGCGACAATCCAGCCGAGCACATAGACACTGTGGCGTTCGTGGCTCAACGCGGCGCAGCCGGTGATCATGAGCGAGCCGGTGCAGGCGGAGGCAAAGGTGAGCACGGCTAGGAGCCAGCCGGGCAGCACATAGCTGGCCGGGAGGAACAAGCCCAGTATCCACGGCCCGAGCAGCCAGGCCAGAGCCGCGCCGAGAAGCCCGATCCCCGCCACGGCAGCCAGTGGTGTCACCAAGGCAGGCAGCAGCCGCTCCCGGCGATCCACGAAGTACACCACTAGGGCGGATTGGAAGCGCTGGGTGGGAACGAGGATGGGAGCGCGGGTGAGCAGCACCGCCATGATGATGGCCGCCACGCTCACCCCGTCCGCGGTGGTATCGCCGGTGCCGTGGGTGATGCGCACCAGTGGCGGGAAGCCGGTAATCAGGGCGGCGGAGGCCCCAGTGGCCGCCATGGCGGAGAAGACGCCCCGCCGATACGCAGCCGAGGTGACATCCACCGGTGCGGCTAATGCGGCGCGGGCCTGCGGCGCGAGCGCAATGATGAGCAGCCAAGTGGTGGCGCCTAGGACGGTGATGAGTAAGAAGGCGCCGATTCCCCAGCCGCGCCACCACGCCACACCGGCGGCCAGCATGCGCACACCCGAGTCGATAGTCACCAACCAGGCGTATGCCCCCCACTGCTTGAGCCCGGAGAGCACACCGGAGAGCAATGCTTGGAACACATAGGAGGACAGGCCAATAGCGAAGAGGGCGATCGCGGCCGGGTGGGCGTGGTGTAGCAAAAATCCCATCCACACCCCGCCGGTGGCGAGGATCGTGATACCGGCGATGATGGCCACCACTCCGGCGAGCCGGACGGGGCGTGCCGAGCGGGGATGTGCCCCAGCGCGCACCGCGGAGGTGGCGCGGGTGGTTTCCTGCGTGATGCCGTCGATAAGCCCTGCGAGGGCGAAGAAAAGCCCCCAATATGCTTGGAAGTCGGCGTTGGTGGCCTCGGGCAGGGCCCAAGAGGCCACGATGACCACCACGAATCCCGAGAGGGCCGCGAAGATGGTGGCGAGAGACAGCGCGCGCATGTGAGTGATCCTAGGCGGTGGGGAAGGGCGGAAGCGGCAGGGACAGCAGCCAGGCGGAGCGCAGCTGCTCGAGCTCGGGGTGGCGCTCGGGGGCGAGGTGGGCGCGCAGGGCGTGGAACAGATCCACCGGCTCCACCACGCCGTGGCGGTCGCGGGTGGCGTAGGAACGCAGCGCTGTAAAGAAGGCGGTGTCGCCGAGCAGCAGCCGCAGGGCGTGCACGAACAGCGCGCCGCGTTTGTAGAGGCGATCATCGAACATATCGGCCGGCCCAGGATCGGCGAGGAGCAGATCCTGTGGCTTTTCCTGGAGTCTTTGGTAGTGCTCGCGGGCGTAGTGTTCGGCGGGGGTGCCGGTGGAGTGCTCGAACCAGAGCCATTCGCAGTAGCAGGCAAAGCCTTCGTTGAGCCAGATATCGTCCCACTGCGCCACCCCGAGGGAGTTGCCGAACCATTGGTGGGAGAGCTCGTGGGCGATGAGCCGCTCCCAGGTGCGGGCCCCGTCGGCGTGGTTGGCGCCGAAGATTGATAGCCCGTGCGCCTCTAGGGGGATTTCCAGCTGGTCGGCGGTGATGACTACCCGGTAGTCGGGGAAGGGGTAGGGGCCGAAGAGCTCGGTGTACAGCTGCACCATGCGGGCCTGATCGGCGAAGTCGTGCAGTACCCGTTCGCGCAGCGACGCCGGGGCATAGGCGCGTACGGGCACGGTGCCCGCGCGGCCCAGCTCGATGGTGCTGAACTCGCCAATCTGTACCGAGGCGAGATAGGTGGCCATCGGTTCGGCAACGCGGTAATGCCAGGTTGTGGTGGAGTTTTTGCGCACGGTCTCCACCAGCTGGCCGGTGCAGATCACGCTGAAGGGGTTATCGGCGCTTACGCGGATGTCGTAGAGGGCCTTTTCATCTGGGGTGTCATCGCAGGGAAACCAGCTGGGGGCGCCGTGCGGTTGGCTGGCCACTAATGCCCCAGCTTCGGTTTCCTCCCACCCGATTTCGCCCCAGCGGGAACGGATGGGTTGGGGATTGCCGGAGTAGCTGATGACGAGGCTGAATTCGGTGTCTTCAGGCACCTCACGATCGAAGATGATTACCAGCTTGTTATCTCCGCGGTGGCGGAACTTCCTTACCTTCACCTGCGCCCCGCCGGCGGCCTGGGCGCTCACCCGCCGCACATTCAAGGTGCGGGCACAGTCCACGGTGAGCTGCGTCAATGGAAGATAGCTGAGCACATCCAACGTGGCCGTGCCGGAGAGGTGATTGGGCATGACCCGGTAGGTGAGGTCGAGGCCGTAGTGACGGATGTGGAATCCAAGGTTGAAGTCCACACCCGTGTAGCGATCCCTTGTGCCGGGGATGTCGGTGGTGCGCAGGCGTGTGAAGGAACTCATCGCGGCTCAGTCTAGTCCGCGCACCGGCGGTATCGGCGCAGCTAGCTGTCCGTGGCGGCGTCGCGGGCAGCGTGACGGGCAGCGTTGGAGGCGCCAGCCGCATCGGTGTCTGCGGTGCCAGCCGCTTCCGCACAGCCCAGCTGCTGCTCCAACCAGGAATAGACGATGGCCTGCTTCCACGCGATCTGATCATTATCCGCTGCTCCGGCGTGGCCGCCCTCAGAGTTTTCCACATAGTCCACCGGCTGGCCGGCGGCGGCGAGCGCAGCAGCAAACCAGCGGGCGTGCGCGGGATGCACTCGATCATCGCGGGTGGAGGTGGTAACCAGCGCCGGGGGATAGGCCGTCTCATCGTTCGGCACGACTCGCTGCAGCGGCGAGTAACTTTCGATCACGGCGCGCTCCTCGGGGATATCAGGGTGGCCGTATTCCGCCACCCAGGAGGCTCCTGCCAGCAGGGTGTGATAGCGCAGCATGTCGATCAAGGGCACCTCGCTCACCACGGCGCCCACGAGCTCGGGATAGCTGGTGAGGGCTACTGCGGTGAGGAGCCCGCCATTGGATCCGCCGCGCACTGCCAGCTGCTCGCGGGTGGTCAGGCCGCGATCCACGAGGTCGCGGAGCACGGCCTGGTGATCCTCGAAGACCTTACGGCGCTGCAGCTTCGTGGCTTGGGAGTGCCACTGCGGCCCGAACTCGCTGCCGCCGCGGAGGTTCGCTTGCACAAATAGATGCCCCTTGGCCAGCCAAGCGATGCCGGTGACTGCCGAATAGGAAGGCACCAGTGCCACCTCGAAACCGCCATAAGCGTGGACCATGCAGGGCTTGGGACTGGGGTCTGCTTCCTCGTCGAGGCGGCCGGTAACAAAGTAGGGGATGCGGGTGCCATCGGCCGAGGTGGCCCAGTATTGCCGGGTGCTCATCTCGGAAGTGTCGAACTGCTCGGGGGCGCGTTTGACCACGGTGGAGAAGGTGTCGGGGTAGCGGGCGTCGGCCCGCAGCAGCGAATCAGGAGTGGTGAAGCTGGAGGAGTACAGCCACACCTCCTCGCCGATGTCCGGATCCTCTGACATCGGGGAGGTGGCCACCACGCTCGTGCTGGCCAGCTCCGGAATCTTTAACCGCACACAGTCCTCGGGCGCGTCGAGCCGCACGCGGTAGAGAGTGGTGCTGACATTGTCCAATACCTGAATCAGCCCATAGCTGCGGGTAAAGTGCACTGTTTCCAGCGACTGGTGCTCGGTGGGGCTAAAGATCACCTGCACGTGGGCGGCTGCGGGATCCTGCATATAGCTGTCGAAATCAGCCACTCCCACTCCGCCGGCAGGTACGCCGTGAAACTCGGTGCGCGGCAGCAGGAAGATCTGGGAGCGGTGCACGATGATCTCGCAATCGATGGGCACGTCGATGCGTACCGGCGTCGACTCGCGCAGCAGGTAATTCTCCGCGGTGAACATATCCAACCGGCGCTCGATGAGCACGCGTTCGAAACCAGGGGTGCGATCCGCCCAGCCGCCAGAGGCGATATCGCTGCGCTCGCCACTAAAGAGCAGCTCGGCCTCACGCGGATCGGTGCCGCGGTGCCAGCGATACACCCGCGCCGGATAGCCGGACTCGGTGAGCGAACCCTCGCCCACATTGGTTCCCAGGATCACGGTGTCTAGGCTCTCCCACGACACATCAGACTTATCCTCTGGCAACTCGAAGGGGCGGTCCTCAACGAAGCTGGCGGTGGTGATATCGAACTCGCGGATCACGGTGGCGTCCCCGCCGCCGCGCGATAGCCGCACGAGGGCTCGGTCGCATTCCGGTTCCCGCACATGGGCACCCTTCCACACCCAGCTGTGCCCATCCTCGGCGGCGAGGGCATCCACATCGAGCAGAATCTCCCACTCCGGTGCCTCACTGAGATAGGACTCATAGCTGGTGCGCCGCCACAGCCCGCGCGGATGATCGCTATCGCGCCAAAAGTTGTAGAGGTACTCCCCGCGCCGAGTCACATACGGCACGCGGGCATCGGTATCGAGAGCGGCGCGCAGCTTGCGTTGTAGTGCGCTGCGGCCGCCCGCTCGGCTGTCGATCTGCTCGATAGTGGAGGTGGTCCATTCCTGCGCCCACGCGAGGGCCGTAGGGGACTCAATGATGGCGAGCTCGCTCGCCGACGGCGTAGAAGCTGGTGCAGTGATGCTCATAATTCCGCCGATTATACGTAATCCACCCCACACCCCACCAGTGTTAGTGCAGCTCACCCAGGTCGTGCTCGCTGGTGGCAGGCAATAAAGTTCTTCCCCACGCCACGCCTCACGCTTATCGACGCCATCTCCCTGCACACACCACCGCCGCCACAGCGGGGCTGCAGCGGCGGTGGGAGAGACTGGCGGCTAGAAATCGATGGGTGGGTGGAGCTTCTTCATGGTCCATGTTCTGTCGCGCCGGGCACCGAGGGCGGTGCCCACCAGGAAGAGCGCGAGGAAGACGAAGAGCGCAATCACGGCCTGCAACATACGGCCATCGAAATCTCCGTAGAGCGTCTGGCGGAAGCCGTTGACGGTGTAGGTCATGGGCAGGAAGGGGTGGATCCAACTCCAGAAATCCGGTTCCGTCTCCACGGGGTAGAGACCACCCGAGCCCAAAAGCTGCACCATCAGGAGCGCCATACTGGCCACGCGGCCAGGGCCTGAGCCAAGTAAGACAATCAGCACCTGGTTCATCGCGGCGAAGACAAGCGCGGTGAGCATCATGAACACGGTTAGCCCAAAGAAGGTGGCCGGGTCCAGCGGCACGGCCAGCACAGTAGCGCTGGAGACCACGATCGCTTGGATCATGGCGATCAATCCGGCCGGGGCGAGGCCGTCGATGGCGGCCCGCATCGGAGAGATGCCGGCTGCCACGGCGCGGGCCTGCAGCGGGCGCAGCAGCAGGAAGCTCACGAGGCTACCGATATACAGCGATAGCGAGAAGAAGAAGGGGGCAAGGCCAGCGCCGAAGGTGTTATCGCCGCCAGAGTTGGATTGGTTGATCTCCACCGGACCACCAATGGTCTCTGCCATGGTCTTGCGGTGATCCGGCGACCACTCGGGTGCCTCCTCGGCCGCCTGGCCGAGCTTGGTGGCTAGCTCGGTGCTGCCCTCGGAAAGCTTGCTGGAGCCATCCTTGGCCTTGCTGAGCGCGCCATCGAGTTTGTGGCCGCCCTCGAGCAGCTGCGTGGCACCATCGTTGAGCTGGTTGGCGCCATCATCCAGCTGGGTGACACCATTGCCCAGCTCACCAATGCCCTCATTGAGGCGGTGAGCGCCGTCGTTGAGGCGATGGGCGCCGTCGTTGAGCTGGTTCACGCCGCCGACGAGTTCGCCGAGCTTGCCGGGGAGGTTTCCATTATCAATGTCCGCGGCGATGCCGTTGATGCGGTCAAGATCCTGCTTCAGCGGCGAGTGCGGGCCCACGCCCTCGGTGTCTACCCGGTGGGCGATGTGATCCACCTGGCCCGCGGCGTGCTGCGCCAACGGGTCGGGGATCATGCGGATGGCGTTGGCGATATCGCGCAGATCATTAGCCACGTTGCCCTGGACCTGGGAGGCCTCCGAGGCGGTGGCGTGGTAGTGGTGGACCTCTCCGGTGAGGCTCTGCAGCTTAGCGATGGCTTGATCGAGGCCGCTGCTGAGGCGGTCGGTGCCATCGACCAGCTGCTCGGTGCCGTTGGCTAGATCCCCAGAGCCGGTCTGCAGCTGGGACACACCATCGCGGAGCCGCCCGGTGCCGTCCACCAGCTGGGTGGTGCCTTCCTTATTGCGCTCGAGACCATTAACAAGGTCGCCGGCGCCCTTTTGGATCTCGCCCAAGCCGGAGTCGAGGGTGGTGGCGCCTTCATCCAATTGGGCTGCGCCGTCGGCGGCCCGCTGAATGCCCTCGCCGGCGTTGACCACTCCCACCAGCAGCTTGTCCACGGCCTGGGCGCCGATCTTGTCGGAGACCACGCCCAGTACTTGGCGCATAGCGTTTTGGCCGATGAGCGAGGAGAGCCAGCCGTTGGCGTCATTGTAGTGGGCCACAATGCGGGCCTTCTCCGGGTTTTCGGAGGTCGGCGATGCCACCGCTTGAGAGAAGTTCTCCGGCAGAGTCACCGCAAAATAGTATTCGCCGGTTTTCACGCCCTCGAGGGCGTCTTGCTCCGTGACGGTGATCCAGTCCAAGGACTGATCTTCAAGGAGGCCCTGCTCAATCTGTTCACCGGCGTTGAGCTGCTGCCCATCCACCTCGGCGCCCTTGTCCTCGTTAACGAGGGCCACGGGCATGCGGTCGAGGCGGCCGAAGGGATCCCAGAAGCTCCAGAGATACAGGGTGGAGTAGAGCAGGGGAAGCAGACAGATGGCCACGATGGCGATCTTGCCCAGCTTGGCGCGTCCGAAGCGGCGAAGTTCGCTGCCGATATGCAGTGTGGCAAGCATTTACTGCTCCTCCTTCGTAGTGGTGGAGTGGGTGGCTGTGGTGGGCTCGGGGTCGATCTTGGCGTGGCGTGGCTGTGACTCATTGCCACGGCGCATCGTGGTCCAGCGCACGAGGAGATCCTCGAGGTGTTTCTCTGTCACCCCAGCGCGTTCGGGGGCGACGTGACCGCGGTCCGTGAAGAGCTCAATCACCTTCGAGCCCGGCAGCATCTCCGAGCTCGGCGGGTTCACCGAGTTCACGAGCACCGTCATCTCCTCAGAGAGGCGGTTGAGCACGCTGAGCAAAATGGCTCGGTCGCTCAGCTCACGCACCTGCTCGAGATCGTCCAGGATCAACAGGCGGATCCTTTCCTGATGAGCGGGGTGCAGCGCCATACCGATGCGGATGAGGATGCGGTCCAGCGCCGGAATTTGGCTCACGTATTGGTTGAGATCCGGAAGCGAGCGGGTGCCGTAGACCTTCGCCAGAATCTCGTCGCGATAGTCCTCGTTGGCCTTGGAAACCCACCCGAACCAGCCGTAGCACCAAGCACGGTGATCGGTGAGCACATCGCGCACCTTGACGTCGCGGTCGAGGGCATCGATGGCGTCCACCCCGGCGATGGCCACGGTGTCGCGAATGTCCTTGAGCTTGTCGTAGCCGAAGACGGTAAGGGTGCCATCGGTGGGCTTCATCCGTCCCGCCAGGGTGAGGGCCAAGGCGGTGCGGCCGGAGCCGCCACGTCCGGAGAGGAACACAAGGGTCTTATCTGGCACGCGCAGATCGATCGGGCCGAACACCGGCCCTTCCTCGCCGACAACGGAAAGCCCATCGGCGACGAGCACATAGTCTCCCGAGTCGGTGGCTGCGCTTTGCTCCTCGCTGGGGGTGCTGAATTCCGAGGACTGCTGCTTAGCTGCTGAGTCTGCGGCAAAGGCAGTGTCCTCAGCGGCAGATTCTTCAGCAGCGCCCGTAGGTGCAGCACTGAATTCGCGGGTGGCCTCTGTGGCCTCCTCGCTTCGGTTCGTGGTGTCCCTGTCTGACATGCTCTCTCCTCAGCACTGTTATCCCCGACTGGCCATGTCGCCATCGTCCCCGCGTCCGGCACTGGGGTGGGTGAGAAATCATTCACGGCGAGGCTCGACATTCTCTGGCGGTGGCACTCAGGCGCATGGCCTCGGCTGCAGTGCCCTCGGAGGAGGATCTGCCTCGTCGTGGTGGTTATCTTCAATTCTGCCTGTACACACTAGGTATGTACAGGGTTGCGACGGTGCGAGCCGTCACGATGTGCCGCATGGGGTCTTCCAGGCCCCGCCGAGATCGGATGGGCACTCCATTCGTCTCGGTGCGTCCATGGCGGGTGTTCGCACCGCAGCATCCATAATGTTGAACGCAACGGGTGTAGCTCTAGTTCCTTAACGAGTCTTTGATTCTAGCCATAAAGCGGTATCTACCTGCAACGCGGGTGATCTGTGGGCAGAAGCGGCGTATCGACGCCACCCACACGCATCTGTGTGAGTGAGTGGGAATAGGGGGTAGGAGGCGGTGTCGAGCTGGGAGTCAGTGGGGTGTAGGTGAACCAATCACTCAATGCGGTTCAGTGCTGCTAGCTTGAGCCGTTCCGAAAGGGGGTGTTCCACTTAGCGGGGTAGGGGCGGGTGGCGATGGGGGCGAGTAACCCTTGCGTAGGTTGGGCTGTCTCGCACATTCCTAGCGCTGGCGCAAAGCGGAAAAGGGTGCGGGAAGAACTTACGTGAGCGCACATAATATTCCTGGGCTGTGGCAGTTCAACCGTGGGGGAACAACCCCTCTACGCAGGGCAAAAGTGCAGCTACAATGCGTTTTTGGGGCGCGTCGGGCGCCCTGCAAGCTGAGCCGCTTATTGGGTGAAAGAAATGAGGTCGGCAGATGGCTGATGCCTACGTTAAGCGCCGTGGCCCGCGGCGCCGCACCATTGTCCTCACCGTGGCGGGCGTGCTGTTAGCGGGAGTGACTGCCGCGGCCGTGGCACTCTGGCCCGCGCCCGAGGTGTCCGAAATCAGCGGCGAGGAAGTGCTGAATTACCACGATGATTCGGTACGCTCCCAGGCCCTAGCGCAGTTAGCGGGAATGAATCTACAAGCGGTGCGCGCCGCAGGCGAGAAGGTAGTGAATAAAGATGCCCCCAGCCTGCAGCAGGCGGTGGCTGCTGGGGAGTTGAGCTATGAGGAGATCACCGCGGTGTATCTCGAGCGCATCGCCCATATTGACCAAGCAGAAGGCGGCATTAATTCCGTCACCGCGATCAATCCTCATGCCATGGACGCAGCTCGTGCCGCGGATCACGACCGAGCACAAGCGACGTACACCGGCCAGATTATCCCGCCGCTATTCGGGCTGAGTGTGCTGCTGAAAGACAATATTTCCACCGCCGATATGCCCACCTCTGCCGGCACGCTGGCGCTCAGCGAGTTTCAGCCCGCACACAATGCCCCGCTGGTGGATGCGCTCAACGGTGCAGGGGCGATCATCCTGGGTAAGGCCGCGATGTCTGAGCTGGCGGGATTTCTTTCAGCCTCGGCGCCCGCTGGTTATTCCGGCAAACACGGGCAAACCCACAATCCCTTCGGGCCGCGAACCTTCTCCCCCTTGGGCTCGAGCACCGGCAGTGCGGTGTCGGTGGCGGCCAGCATGGCCACGGTGAGCGTGGGTACCGAAACCTCTGGCTCCATCGTGGCCCCTGCGGCGGCGAACTCTGTGGTGGGGTTTACCCCCAGTCATGGCGCGATCGATGCAGACGGGGTGATCCCTCTGGCTGCGGCGTTGGACACGGTGGGAACCATGGGGCGAACGGTCGCCGATGCCGTGGCGGTGCACAATGCTGCGGTAGGCGTCGATAAGCAACTGCCCACTGAGCTTGATGCTCAGGCGCTCCTCGGGCGGCGGATAGGTATTGTGGCCCGCGGTGATGAGGAGCTGGAAGCACCGGCCAAGGATGCCCTGCGCCACGCCGGCGCGGAGGTGGTGGATATCGAGCTAGACAGCGCCGGTATTGATGTGGCCGGAGTGGTAGAGAGCAATTTCGCGGCCGACTATGCGGACTATGCCCAGCGCTACGATGCGCCGGTGACAAGCTTGCGAGAATTGGTGCGCTTTAATAATGCGGACCCGCAGCGACGAGCGCGCTATGGCCAAGGGTTCCTCGAGGATGCCGCCGAGCGATCCCCGCAGCCAGAAGCTACTGCGGCAACGATTGATCAGGCCACGGAGTTGTTGCGCACCACTCTGCAGGAGCATCAGCTCGACGCGCTGGTGGTATATGACAACGGCCTGGCGGAACTGGCCGGTGCCGCTGGGGCCCCGCAGATCACCGTGCCCTACGGGGCGGAAGACAGCGGCCGCCCGCACGGGCTGAGCTTTATTGTCAGCCCTGGTGCTGATGCGGAAGCGGTGAGCTTTGCCCACGCCTTCGAGGCCGCAGGCGGCGCCCGCCTAGAACCGCGCGCCTATCTGCGAGACCTCGCCGGCGGGGCGGGCAGTTAATAGCGGATGGCCATGCGGCCGTCGACTCCGCCGTGGCGTAGCTTCTCGAACACGTCGTTGACATCCTCCAGCGCGCATTCGGCGACAGTGGGGTGGATGTGGCCTCGGGCGTAGAAGTCCAAAGCCTCAGCGAGATCCTGCCGGGTGCCCACCAAAGAGCCGCGGATGGTGAGTCCCTTGAACACGATGTCGAAGATCGGGGCGGGGAAGTCTCCCGGCGGCAGGCCGTTGAACACAATGGTTCCGCCCTTACGTGCCATGTGGATCGCTTGGCCGAACGCCGCCTCGTGAACCGCGGTCACCAGCACGCCGTGGGAGCCGCCACCGGTGTAGTCCGCCACCGCTTCGCCGGGGTCAACGTCGCGGGCGTTCACGGTGAACTCTGCGCCGTGCTTCTTGGCGAGGGCCAGCTTGTCCTCAGCGATGTCGACGGCGATCACGCGCATACCCATGGCTACCGCGTATTGCACGGCAATGTGGCCCAAGCCGCCCACGCCAGAGATCACCACAAACTGCCCTGGGCGGGTCTCCGTTTCCTTGAGCCCCTTGTACACCGTCACTCCGGCGCAAAGGATCGGGGCGACCTCGAGCAGATCTGCGCCCTCGGGAATGCGGGCGCAGTAGCGGGTATCCACCAGCATGTACTGGCCAAAGGAGCCGTCGACGGTGTAGCCGCCATACTCGGCGTTCGGGCAGTACGTTTCCCTGCCCGTGCGGCAGTATTCGCAGGTGCCGCAGGCCGACCAGAGCCACACATTGCCCACCATGGATCCCACCTCGATGTCGGCATGGTCGCCCTCGCCGAGGGCCACCACCTCTCCCACTCCCTCATGGCCTGGAACGAAGGGAAGGCCGGGCTTTACCGGCCAGTCTCCTTCGGCGGCGTGAAGATCAGTGTGGCAAATGCCGGAAGTGTGCAGTTTGACGAGGGCTTGGTTGCGGCCGGGGCTGGGAAGGTCGATATCGCTGATTGTGAGGTTTGGGCCAAACTCTGTGGCTACAGCGGCAGTGAAGGTATCGGTCATCGTGAAGCACTCCTTAGAGAAAGCATCGGGCTCGCGCTGCCGAGGTGCCTAGGTGCTGGTGCCGGCAGATTCGAGCGGGTGTGTGCTCTCTACCGAACCACTGCCACGTGTGTGTGCGCCACCACTTTTAAAAAGCTACCGCAGTCTCTCAGGAACGCTTGATAATGCCAATGTTCAATAAGGTGTCTTTGCTGAACATGGCCCCCTCGGTGAAGGCTGTGAAGCGAATGATTTGCTTGCTTTCTCAGGTTGTTCACCCCCGTTATCTGCCCCCGCTGTGCTGGAGATGTGCTTCGAAAGTGCCGAGAGGAAGCTGTGCGGTTCGGGCGGTCAACGCTCATGGGGAGGGCCTGCGGAGCCGTGGTCTAGTGGGTACTTCATGCTCTAAGGAGTGACACTCTCGGGGGTGGGGGCAGAAGTGTGGGCACGCTGCTCTGTTGCATTAACCTTAGGCTCACCTATTGCCCTTCGGCGCCGGGCTGTTGTCGTGCCGCATCGTTGTTTGCTGTGTGTAGAGCGCTGCCGTGCCCTTCGTCTTCAGCTTCGGTCTGTGCGGCGCGCCCTTGATCCCATGTGCAACTGCCATTCGTCTAGAAACAGTGATGTGCCTTGCCTTGCTCAGTGAAGGTCGGGGGAGGTGTATGTGTGCGGATACGTGCGGTGTTGCTTCAGATTTTCTATAGCGGTTATGGTTAGCCTACGGTTAATACACAATTATGTAGGGTCTATGAAAGGGACAGCGTGGCAGAACAGCACAGCTCCTTGAGTCGTCGTCATTTCCTCACCTCTGTAGGGCTCGGTGTGGCCGGGCTCGGCGCAGGGTCACTACTCGTGGCCTGCTCGGATGATTCTGGGGTGGGCTCGTCTGCTGCAGGGAACGCCGATTCTGGTAGTACCGACGATGGAAAGACCCGCACCTTCACTGATGACGCCGGCCGGGAGGTCACCATTCCGGCGCATCCGCAGCGTTTGGTCTCCACTAAGGGCATAACCTCCCTGGTGGCGCTCGGTATCACCCCGGTGGGTATCGCCAATATGGAGATTGACCTGTATCCCTATCCGGATGTGCTGGAGCAGCTACGCAAGGATGATGTCACCGATCTCAACGAACGTGAGCTCAACATCGAAAAAGTCATGTCCCTACAGCCGGATGTGATCGTGGCAGCCACGCCGCGCGATGATGACAATCGCGAGACTCTTGCCGCAATTGCGCCCACCCTTGTGATTGACTCTGGCGATGAGCGCAAGCACCGCTGGGATGACACATTGCGCTTCTTTGCCCGGGTGATGGACAAAGAGGATAAAGCCGAGGAGCTTCTGGATGCCTACCACGAGCGGGTCGAGGCGTTCCGCAAGAAGCATGGAGAGTATCTCAAGGACAAGACGGTCTCGGTTCTGCGTATCCGCAATGACAATCTGATCATCTACACGAAGAGTTCTTTCGCCGGTGGGGTGTTGGAGGATGTGGGCATTCGGCGCCCACACAACCAAGATCTTGACCTTGCGGCCACCAAGGCGGCCACTAACGGCGAATCCATCGAGGCGTTCCCGCTGTCCCCAGAACGTTTGAAAGAGGCAGACGCCGACATCATGTTTGTCGTGGTGCAGGTGCACGAGAACCCCTCGGAGCATGACGACAAAGACAAAGCCACCTTGGCGCATGTGGAGCAGGTGAAGAACCACCCCTTGTGGAGCCAGCTAGAAGCAGTGAAGAACAACCAAACCTTCTTTGTTAACGCGGTGTGGAATGGTGAGTCCGTGATGGAAGCGAACTCCATGCTGGACGATCTTGACACCCACATTGGTGCGCTCGACACGTAGCGGTAACTGTTGTGACACTCACTCAGAGCTCTCATCTTAGGCAGTCGCCACCCACTCATCCCGCCGGGCGAAAGGCCAGAAGGCGGCGTCGGGGTGCAGTGCTGGCGGTGCTGCTGTGTACCGCGGTGGTGGCTGTGGCCAGCGTGAGTGTGGGATCGGTGGCCATCGCCCCGTCCCAGATTCTTGCGGCCTTCGCCCACCACGATCCCCAGAATTACAACCACACAGTGGTCACGGACATGCGCATCCCACGCACACTCATTGCGTTGCTCGTGGGCGCCACTCTCGGGGTGGCTGGGGCGGTCATGCAGGCAGTGACACGCAACCCCTTGGCCGACCCTTTTGTGTTGGGGGTGTCTTCCGGGGCGGGCTGCGGAATCACCGCCGCGGTGTTTTTCTTCGGGGCTGAAAGCCCGCAGCAATTTACCCTCATGGCGATTCTTGGTGCGCTCGGCTCGGGGCTGCTTGTCATCCTCATCGGACAGGGCACGCGTGGGAACTCCTCGCCGGTGCGCCTCGTGCTTGCGGGCATGATTGGCGGAACCGTGATGAGCACGTGGACATCGATCATGGTTTTTAGTGATGAGCGCACCCGCGAAACGGTGCGCTACATCATGGTTGGTGGTGTCGGCGGGCGCCGCATTCAGGATTTTCCGCTGGCGATCGCGCTGTGCGTGGTGGGCATCGTGGCGTGCTGTGTCTTGGCGCGCAGCGTGGGGATGCTGGCGATGGGTGAGGATGTGGCTTCTGCTGCAGGGGTGCACACTGCTCGTACCCGATTGATTGCTTCCTTCGTGGTGGTGATGATGGCCGGTGCGAGTGTCGCGATCTGCGGGCCCATTGGTTTTGTCGGATTTGCTGTTCCCCACATCGTTCGCCCCCTCGTGCAGGGCTCGGTGGAATGGGGAATTGTGCTCTCGGCTGGTGTGGGGGCTTGCCTGCTTGTCGCTGCCGATATCGTGGGTCGTTTCGTGCTCCATCCCGCTGAGCTAGAGGCCAGCATCGTCATGGGTGCACTGGGTGCCCCCTTCTTCATTCTGATCGCTCGTCAATCATCGAAGGTGGCGTCGTGACAGCTCCTTCTTCTCGTGGCTTTGTCTCTTCTAGCGGCTCCTGGCGCTCGTGGCGGGGACCATGGTGGAGCATGCGCATCCATGTGCCCACTCTGCTCATTCTGGCCGGCGCAGTGGTGCTGGGTCTTGGGCTGGCTCTTCTGGCAATGACCATGGGGGATATGCCGGTCGCACTCAATGATGTGATCACCGCGCTATGGTCGCGCGCGGATCCGCATACAGAGTTTGTGGTGTTTCATCTCCGCTTGCCGCGCTTACTTCTCGGTTTCCTGGTGGGCATGGCCCTGGCTATCTCGGGGGCGCTGTTTCAAGGTGTCACCCGTAATGATTTGGTTGCCCCAGACATCATCGGAGTCACCTCGGGTGCGGGCGCGGCGGGGTTTGTGTGGATCCTGATCACACGAAATGTCGCAGGGCTTCCCTATGTGGTGTTTCTTGGGGCGGTGGGCACGACCGCGGTGGTGTATCTCTTGGCCAAGCGGCAACAGCTCGATCCCAATCGTTTGGTTCTCGTAGGAATCGGTGTGCAGACCTTCCTCACGGCCATTGAGGCGTACTTGGTTCGGCGTTTTCCTATCAAGGATGTGATCTGGGCCGATAACCTCCTCATCGGCTCGCTCTCTCGTGCGCGCTGGTCCGATGTCACCCTCATCGCTGTGGGGTTGGCGCTCGCGGTGCCAGTGGTGCTGTGGCATAGCCGGTCGATGCGCATCATCGCTCTAGGCGAAGACTGCGCTGCGACCAGCGGCGTGAATGTGGGGCGGGTGCGCCTCGTGCTTATCGCCTTGGGCTGCTGGCTGGCTGCCCTAGCGGTCAGTGTTGCAGGGCTGATCGGCTTTGTGGCACTCGTCGTGCCGCATATCGTGCGGCTCATGGTGGGGCAGGTGACTGGACTCTCGGTTCTTCTCACTGGGGTGTGCGGCGGGGTGCTCACCATGCTTGCCGACGTCATCGGGGCCAATATTTTCCCCGTTGCCGTCCCCGTGAGCGTGATTATTGCCGCTATCGGGGCGCCCTACTTCCTCATCGTATTCACTCTGTTTCAAAGGAAGCGTGCATGAATCCCTCCTCATCCACTCCCACCCAGCCGACGGAGTCAAGCATTCGAGCCGAGGACCTCACAGTGCGCTATACCCGCCGCGGCGAGGCTGTGATTGAGGGGCTGAATCTCACCATTGGTCCGGGCGTCACGGCACTCATCGGGCCGAATGGTTGCGGAAAATCCACACTGTTGCGCACGCTATCGCGGCTTATCCGCCCGAGCGGGGGCGCGGTGTGGGTTGATGGTCATCAGCTTGCGCGCCTGTCGAAGAAAAGCGCCGCGCGCTTAGTGGCGGTGCTTGGCCAGCATGGGGCCACGAGTAGCGGAATGACCGTTCGGGACGTGGTATCCAAAGGGCGGTACCCCTATCAGGGCCTCTTTCAGCCGCAGACACATACGGACATGCGCGCCGTGGATGAGGCGCTCGAACACTGTGGGATCACCCAGTTTGCCGATCATGCTGTGGATGCTCTGTCGGGCGGGCAGAAGCAGCGCGCATGGATAGCCATGACCCTCGCGCAGACCACCCCGATTGTGTTTCTCGATGAGCCCACCAGCTACCTCGATATCGGCGCGGAACAGCGGGTACTCGAGCTCATATCGGCGATAGCAGCGCGCGGTATCCGAGTGATCGTCGTGCTTCACGACGTCAACTCTGCAGCACAGGTCGCCGACACGGTCGTGGTGATGCGCCGCGGTCAGATCATCGCCTCGGGCCCATGCCAAGAGGTACTCACGAGCGAGCTTCATCGCAGTGTCTTCGGCCTCGAGTGCCACTTTCTTCACGCTCGGAATCGGACGGCACTTATGCCACACCTCGGAGCTGGTGTTGCCGCCCCGCGCGAGGCCGCGCCACCGGCGGCTCTGAGCGCTCGCGAGATACGCACGGGGTATGGGGATACCACGGTCTCCGATGGGCTTTCGATGGAGATTCCCCAAGGCATGATCACCGGAGTGATCGGCCCTAATGGCTGTGGAAAGTCCACACTGGTGCGCACTCTCACGGGCATCGTGGCCCCACAGGCGGGCACTGTTGAGTGTGCGACGACGGCTGGAGTGAGCACCGTGCATGCCCTGAGTGCCCAGCAACGAGGACGCCACATTGCTGTACTGGCGCAGCATGCCACGGCCCTGGAAGGGTTTTCTGTGGAGGATGTGGTGAGTGCGGGGCGGCATCCACACCGCCGCCGGCTGCATTCTTGGAGTAGCGAGGATGAACAGGCCGTGGAGGAGGCACTCGCTTTGGCGGATATTGTGCCGCTTCGACATCGGCCGCTGGGGCATCTCTCGGGAGGTCAACAGCAACGCGTGTGGCTCGCCCGTGCTTTGGCTCAAGACACTCCGGTGCTCGTTCTCGACGAACCAACAACCTATCTTGATCGAACGCATCAAGTAGCTCTCATGGAGGCTGTGGCCGAGCGTAATGCCACGACCGGCGTGACCGTGCTGATGGTGCTGCACGATATCAACCTCGCTGCCCGGTATTGCCACCACATGATCGCCATGAACGATGGGCAGATCGTGGCGAAGGGACGCCCCTCGGAGGTGCTCACTGCGGAACGTATCGCTGAGCTCTACGGGGCGGAGGTGGATATTCACCACGTCGATGATTCTCCGGTAGTGGTGCCGGTGTCCTCGAGAGCGGAAGAGCGTACGACTATAAGCGAGCTGCGGGCCTAGGGCTACCCACCAGTGCCCGAGGCTGCTGTGTAGGTGCGGCCATAATCAACTCTGTGAAAATCCCAAATAGTAAACATGTTTTCCCGTATGGTGGGAGCATGCATGGTGAGAACATGACTCTAGATTCACGTGATAGGGATGCACAGGCGGTGGCCGCGGAGGAGCGCTCTGCCGCTATTGCCGTGTGGGCGTTTCCTGCGTTCATTCTGGCGGGGGCAGTATTATCCTTCCTTTTTCCCGAGCCAGTGCAGCCGATCGCCGCATATATCACCCCCGCGCTGACCTTCATCATGTTCTGCATGGGTCTCACCCTGACCATCCCCGATGTGAAAGAGGTGGCGCGACGTCCCTGGCCCATCGGGATTGGCGTGGTGGCGCAATTTGTGATCATGCCGCTGGTCGCCGTGGCTGTGGCGCGGGTGTTAGGGCTCAACCCGGCGCTCGCAGTGGGGTTGCTGATGCTCGGATCGGTGCCGGGAGGCACCGCGTCGAACGTTGTGGCCTATCTGGCAAAGGGGGATGTGGCCCTCTCTGTGGCGATGACCTCAGTTTCCACCCTGCTCTCCCCACTGGTTACGCCGATTATCATGCTTACCTTGGCAAACGCTGATACTCCCGTGGATGGATCTGGGATTGCGTGGATGCTCGCGCAGACCGTTCTTCTTCCCGTTATCGGCGGGCTGCTCATTCGGGTCTTCTTCAATAAGTGGGTCGACCGCGTCCTGCCGGTACTGCCGTGGCTGTCGATCCTCGGCATCGGGGTGGTGGTGTTTCCGTCCGTGGCCAAAGCCTCTGAGAAGCTGGTGGACGTTGGCCTCATTGTGTTTGTGGCGGTCGTGCTGCACAACGCGCTGGGCTACATTCTTGGCTATCTTTCGGCGCGGGTGATGAATATGCCGCAGGCTGCATGCCGAACCACCGCGATCGAGGTTGCCACGCAGTCCGCGGGGCTCGCGTCAGGGATGTCAGCTAAGTTCTTCTCCCCGGAGGCGGCAATTCCAGGAGCTATCGCGGCAGTGTGGCACAACGTCGCTGGCGCACTATTCGCCTTTGCCGTGCGCAAGTTCTCGCAGCCTAGTCGCTAGCGCCTGCTAGCGGATGTAGCCACTGGTCGCGGGGCGCGTATCGACTATCCAAGGGGCACGCCGTCCGCGGGGAGGCGTCGATAAGCAGTGCACATTCCTAGCCACCCCGTAGTTGGTGGGTGCGCAGACGAGAGCATTACGCAGGGGCGCCTAACCTAGGTTATTTTAGGGTTAACTGAGAACTTGCTGGGTGTCTCTCTCATGCGCGGCAGTGCTCCCCGCTCCACCATGTGGGGTGAAAACGCGGTAAAAGAGGCACGGTGGAAGGAGTATTTGTGTCCCTCGCGCACACTTCGCCGCTGCTAGAAGGGGTGGCCGGAACGTATCGCTCCACGGATGTTGCCCTGCGCACACCCTCGGCGACGATGAGCTATCGCGAACTCGAAGAGGCTACCCAACAGCGTGCGGAGGAGTTCAGGCGGGCGTATGAACCTGGCACGCTGCTGCACCTCGCTTTTCGGCCTACCAAAGAAGCCATCGTGTCCTATCTCGCGGCACTAGCTGCGAAGATGCCGCTGCTAGTGACCGCAGACACCGCGAGGGCAGGCGCAGCTAGCCCAACGAGTGACCCCGATGGCCCCTATGCGGATATTTTGCGCACTTACCGTCCAGCGGCCAGTATCGATCCGCTCACAGGCCGAGTGCAGCCGCGGAATGAGCAGCCGGGTGAGCCTGTGCATCCCGATATCGCGGTGCTGTTGTCTACCTCCGGCTCCACGGGGTCGAAAAAGCTGGTGAAGCTGAGCCTAGACAATCTGCGGGCAAACGCTCAGGCGATTGTGCGGGGCTTGGGCCTCACTTCCACAGATTGCGCGATCACACTGCTGCCATTGCATTACTCCTTCGGGCTGTCTGTGCTGAATTCCCATCTAGCGTGCGGAGCCAGCATCGCCGTGGAAGAGTGTTCGGTGGCGGATCCGAGCTTCGCTGAGGTGCTGCAGCGCTATGGAGTGAGCAACGTAGGGGTAGTGCCGCACATGTTGCAGGTGCTCCGCACCGCCGACGGTGGTCGCTGCCTGGCTGGGCTGCGGTTGGTGTATCAAGCCGGCGGGAAACTTGATACAGCAGACGTGCAGTGGTGGCACCGCTATTTGGACGAGCACGGCACGGATTTTCGGGTGATGTACGGCCAAACTGAGGCCACCGCCCGCATGAGCATCATGCCTCGCCAGCTCATGGCGTCTCACCCCGATGCGGTCGGTGCTCCCTTGGTTGGACACAGCATGCGCATCAGCGACACCGGTGAACTCGTTTTCAGCGGCCCCTCGGTGATGCTTGGCTACGCTGAACACCCCGACGATCTGAACACTGGGCGCACGATCCATGAGCTGTACACCGGCGATCTCGGAGAGCTCGTGCCGGTGGATGCCTCCGGCGCGGATGTGCTGTTACGCATCACAGGCCGCGCCTCTGACTTTGTGAAGCTAGCGGGCCTGCGCATCTCATGTGAACAGATCCGAGGGTGGTTGGCGCAGCAGGGAATCGCCGCGTGCGTCACCGGTGATGATTCCGCCCTGCGCGTTGCTGTGGACGAGCAGACTTCCCAGAGCTCACCTGATGCCGGCGCGATCACAGAGCAGCTGTGCGCCCGCACCGGTCTGACACCGGCGTTTATCCGGGTGGTAGTTCTGCCCGAGTTTCCGCTGCTCGATAACGGCAAGCTGGATCGTCGCCGCTGCGCCGAGTTAGCAGACGCCGCCGTGTACGCCCAGCCGCACGACCAAGCTCATGCGCAACCGAACGAACAGGCGCGCACTGCCGGGGCGGCACAGCAGCCTGCTCCGGCGGCGACCGAGCAGGTGATAGCTAGTATCGCCCACGCACTGGGAACCGTGCCGAGCGCGGTGCGTCGCGATGTGTCGTTTGTGGATAATGGCGGCAGTTCCTTGAGTTTCGTGCCGGTTGCCATGGCCTTTGCCCGCGCCGGGGTGGACGTGCCCACCGGCTGGCATCACATTCCGCTCGCGGACTTGTTGAACGCCCCCAACGCGTCTAGCCGCTCAACGGTGGCGCCCCCAGAGCTCAGTGAGGCAGAAGGCGGAGCCACGAAACGCGGCGCCCTCACGCCATCTCGCGCACCGCGAAACGCTGAAAAGTCCCAGCCCCGTGTGATGTGGCTGGATTCTTCCTTGGTGTTGCGCGCGATCTGCGCGATGACGATCGTGATGACACACGCCACCCCCTACACCTTCATGATGGGAGGGGCCCACTCTCTGCTGGTGATCGCCGGAGTGGCGCTGGGTACATTCGGGTTGACGGTGGCGAGTTCGGCTACACGGCTTCGGGCCACGGCGCGCTCGTTGGTGGCGGTGGTGGTGCCCACAGTGCTGGTGGTGCTGGTAGGCATGGCCGTCACCGGCAGATACGGTGTGAGTAACCTGCTGTTTATCCATTGGTGGCGCCCGAGCGAAGGGGCCAGCGGCTCGCTCTGGTTTATTGAATCCTACGTGTTGGGCATGCTGGTGATCATGGGGCTGCTAGCCATTCCTGCGCTGTATAGCCGCTATCGCCACGCCCCGTTCCTGAGTGCCTGCGTACTCACCGGTGTGCTGTTGGTGTGGCGTTTCGCTGTGGGGGCCTGGGACATTACCCAAACCCGCTTCGAGCCGCCGGGGGTGGTGTGGTTCATCGCCGCCGGAATCATGATCTCCCAGGCCCGCAGCCGCCGGCAGAAACTCATTGCCGCAGCCATTGTGGTGGCTGGATCGATCACCCTATTCGAGTACGCCACCCAATGGGTGTATGTGGTGCTGGTGTGCGCGATTCTGCTCTCTGAGGTGCGGCTGCCGGTGCCCCGGCTTCTCGTGCGCCCGGTCGGGTTGATTGCCTCGGCGTCGCTGTATATCTACCTGATCCAATTCGATATTCTCGATCAGCCAGTGACCGAGTTCATCACGGTACCGCTGTCTCTTATCGCTGGAATCGCGCTGTGGAAGGCGTCGACAAGCATGGTGGCGTGGCTCGCGCAGCGGCGCATGGTGTAAAGCCAGGACGCCGCTTATCGACGCCACCTCGCGCCGCTATGCGGTTGTAGGTGACATGCGTACGGTCTGGTGGGCTAAGCGCGCAGAATCCTGCTCATCATGAGTGACCAAGATGGTGGTCACGCTGGTGTGTTCGATGATGGAGGCGACTTCCTCACGAACATGCCCACGAAGGTCAGCATCGAGGTTGGAAAAAGGTTCATCGAGTAGCAACACTCGTGGTGCTGGGGCTAGGGCGCGGGCGAGTGCCACACGCTGCTGCTGGCCGCCAGAGAGCTCGTGGGGATAGCGCTTCTCGTACCCCTCGAGCCCCACCGTGGCGAGCATGCGGCGCACCCGCTCCGCTGCGTCGGAGCGGCCATGTCCTCGCAGGCCGAAGGCAATATTTCCCCGCACGGTCAGGTGCGGGAAGAGGGCATAATCCTGAAACACCAAGCCGATGGCGCGGTGTTCTGGGGGAGTGAATACCCCAGGGCCAGCCAGCAGGGTGTCATCTTGATAGATCTCTCCCTCGCTGGGGCGCTCGAGTCCTGCGATTAGCCGCAGCACCGTGGTCTTTGCACAGCCGCTCGGACCTACCAGCGCCGTGCACTGCCCAGCGGGGGCCTGCAGAGAGAAGTGATCGAGTTGCGGGGTGGCGGCCCCAGGGTAGCTGAAGCTCACCTCGCGAAGAGAGATCGTGGGTGGCGGGCAGGAATTAGTCATGGCTTGAACCTTCAGACAGAGCAGGGGCGGCAGGGCGGTGCCCCTCGCGGGCAGCAGCGCCTTCTCGTTGCCGCCATAACAACACCAGCAGCGGAATAGCGGCGATGAGAATAATCAGCAGTGACGCCAAGGAGCTCTCCGGAATTTTCTCATCATTAGCGTATTCAAACACGCGGGTGGCGAGAGTGGAGAAATTGAATGGCCGCAGAATCAACACGATCGCAAGCTCCTTGACCATGTCAATAAACGCCAAGAGGAAAGCGCCCACCACCGCGGTGGACATCATGGGCATGTCGACGCGGAAAAATGCCCGCGTCGGGCCAGCGCCCAACA
Organism: Corynebacterium ciconiae DSM 44920; assembly: GCF_030440575.1. Lineage (NCBI taxonomy): Bacteria > Bacillati > Actinomycetota > Actinomycetes > Mycobacteriales > Corynebacteriaceae > Corynebacterium > Corynebacterium ciconiae. Next base: position 2,402,897 of record NZ_CP047189.1, on the reverse strand, counting down.
TCCGAGCCGATTCATGGAAGCGCATTCCAATGCGCTCGCAGCCGGACTCCACCGATTGCATGCTCACTGCCAGGTAGCGAATCACATAGGCCACCACCACGATCGCCGGCGAAAGCAGCAGCTGCAGTGGCGAGTGGGCATCCACCCACAAAGCCACAGACAAAATAGCCAAGGCAATCACGGTAGACGGCACCGAGTAGCCCATCACCGTAATACGGGCCAACAGCCTCGACAGGCGCGAAGGCCACAGCCGCTGGTGATTAGCCACAATGACGGCAAAAGTCGTGGTGAGCGCAGCGCCAAGACCTGCCACCCATACAGTGGTGACCGCGGCATCGAGCAGCCCATCCGTGCGGATATTGGGCAGAGAGAGGATCGCCCAATAGGTCATTTGCGCCACCGGAATGAGCAGGGCGAACGCCAAGGTTCCCCAGCTGAGCAGCATCGCGACCCAGAGGATCGGCCCGCGTAGTCGACGACGGGTGATCGGCGTAACCCTGCCCGAGGCATACGCGGCCGAGCGCGAACCGCGCATCGCCTTCTCGCCCACGCTGATGAGTGTAACCACCAGCAGCAAGATGGCGGCCAATTTCAACGCTGCATGTACATCCTGGAACCCCAGCCAGCTTTTAAAGATGGCGGTGGTGAAAACATTGAGGCCAAAATACTGCGAGAGTCCGTAATCAGAGAGCACCTCGAAGGCCACCAAAGTGGCGCCGGCAATCACGGCATTGCGAGTAAGAGGAAGAATAACGCGGAGATATGTGCGTGTTGGGCCCGCCCCTAACACGCGGCTAGCCTCAATCAGCGCCCCTGCCTGGCGGTCCAAAAATGCCCGAACCACCAGATACACATAGGGATAGAGGAAAAGGGAAAACACCGCGATCGCGCCGGGCACATTCTGAATATCCATGAGCTTCGGTGGGAGATCGATGCCCAGTGTCTCCCGGGCAAAGACCTGAATGGTGCCGGTGTAGCTCGTCATCGACACGTAGGTGTAGCCGCCAATATAGGGCGGGATCGCCAACGGCACGACGAGCGCGATGCTGAGAAACTTCCTTCCCGGAAACTCGGTGGCGGTAATAAACCACGCGAGTACAGAAGCCAGGGAACACGTGATGAGCAAAACTCCGCTCACCACAATCGCGGTTTCCTTGATATAGCCCAGCAAGAGGGTGTCTTGGATGTGCCGCCAGGTGTCCGTCACGGGGGCAAAAAGGCCCGACAGAATGCCGAGAAGCGGCAGCAGCATGAGCGCTACTACCGCGAGACTCAGCACGAGCCAGGGTGCCCGCCCACGAGCGGGCACGAATCGGTTCGCCGTCACAAATTCGGCTTTCTATCTACGGGAGTGGATAGCAGGAATACTACTTCCAGCCGACCTCATCGAAGATTCGGGTGGCTACCGGGCGCTCGTCACCGAAGGTGGCGAAGTCCAGTTTCTGGGTGGTGAACTCGCCCCAAGACTTCTGGACCTCAGGCAGCTGCGCCTGTGGGTTCATCGGGAACTCACCGTTTTCTTCCGCGATCAGCTCCTGGATCTCCGGGCTGGCCAGATACTCGAGGAAGGACTTGGCGTTGTCGGCGTGCTTCGCGCCCTCCAAAACCGAGGCGTAGCTGATATTCAGGTGGGTGTTCTCTGGGAAGGAAAGACCAACCTTTTCGGTCACCTTCTGCTCCTCAGGATCGGAGGAGTGCTTCATCTGCGCCCAGTAGTAAGAGTTCATGATGGCAATATCGCCCTCGCCGGCAGCCACGGCCTTCGCCTGGTCGCGGTCATTGCCCTTGGGGTCGCGGGCGAAATTATCCACTACGCCCTGGGCCCACTCCTTGGCCTCGTCCTCGCCGTTGAGCGCAACGAAGGAGGAGAGCAGAGCTTGGTTATAGGAGGAACTGGAGGAGCGAGAGAGCACCTTGCCTTTGAACTTCGGATCCGTGAGCGAATCGTAGGTGGTGAGGTCTTCCGGATTGACGGTGTCCTTGTTATAGGCAATGACGCGAGCACGGGAAGCCACGCCCATCCAGTTATCGCCTCGGAAGTGCTCTGGGATGGCCTGCTCGATCTCGGGGGTCATGGAGTCGCCGAGAATTCCTTCCTCGTTGAGAGAGAAAAGGGATTCGGCACCGACGGTGAGGAACACATCAGCGGGCGGGTCGGACTTCTCGCGCTTGACGCGCTCAATCAGCTCATCGGCTTTACCTTCCACCACGTTAATTTCAATGCCCGTGTCCTTGGTGAAGCGGTCATAGATCATCTTGTCTACGTCGTAGTGGCGGGAAGAGTACACGTTCACCACGTTGGGGGAGTCAGTGTTGAACTCCTCGGGGGTGTCGCCCCCGCTGGAGCAGCTGGCGAGGGACAGGCCCGCTGCGGCGGCGACGATAGTGGCGGCTACACGGCGCATGATCGAATCCTTCCGGTTGTGCGCTGGCAGGCGTTAGTCGCGCGAGAACATCGGGGCGCGCGGGCACGCAGGAGCGCAGGGTAGAAAAATGTGGACACACTTAAAAGCCCACATGGTCATCTCAGACACTAGCAAAGGCTAGCCAAAGGATTCGAAGGGAAGACTATTCTCAATAGCGGTGCGTGTCAGTGGGTGGCCGAGCAAGCGGTACGCGCGGAATATGGGGGTGTGATTGCGCAGGTGATCGGCTCGATCGCCGTGGAATTACTGATCGTGCGGGATAGCTTAAAGCTGGCACGGGCGCGGAATGAGGCCACCCAGATGTGGGGTGGCGGCCCTACAGGGGCGGGTGTGGGATGCAGGAACAGGGTGAGGCTACCGGCCGAGGCTGCTGAGCTTCTTCGATGGGCCGACTGGCACGCTTTTTCCAGTGGCTTGGGCTTGCCGGCCCGCTAGGTGATGTGGGGGGGGCATGCCGCCTGCACTGCCACGCCGGCCCGCCGCTTGGGGTGGGCGGCGGTAGTTTCTACGGTGTGGAAGCGAAGAAGTAGTGAATGGGGAGAAAGAAAGCCGTATCGCCACCGCAGCCAACTTGCTCCCCTTATGCTGAATGCATGCTGAGTTTCTCTTCCGTGTGCAAAACTTCTGTCAGTGCAGGTGTAGGTCTGGTGGTTCTTACGGGTTGTGCCTCTCTTCCTTTTATCTCTCAAGGCTCGGATGAGTCTTCTTCAGAGTCCGCAGCAGCTGTTGCTACCGTGACGGAGACCGCTACCGAGACGGTCACTCGTAGCAGTGCCTCTACCACGACCACCGCCCAGAGCTCGGCTGATCAGTGGGAGTCGGGCGACTCGGTGGACGAGATTGCTGGAGGTATATGTGACCCTGAACGAATCAGAACTGACATTGATTGGGGTTCTTTATTCACGGTGAATTTCTGCGATGGCAGTTTTGCGCGCGTAGGAACTCCTAATACCGGCAGTGTGCAATATGTCCGGTGGAACGGGGATTCCTGGGAGGTGATTGAATCGGACGGCAGAACGAATACCGGCTTCCCTTGTTATGATCGCGCCCACCTCGTGGAATTGGGGTGCCGCCAGGCTATTTCGAGAGTATGCTGCTCTGCGATGAGCCCACCCAGTGAAGGGCTGATAGGCCGGTCGCGGGATGAGGGGCTGGAGTCCACAACAAAGACGGGAGCCCTCAACATAGAAAAGTAGCGCGACACTGTCTGAAACACTGCCGCGCTACCTTGCGAGAGCCGATGACGGGAATCGAACCCGCGTATTCAGCTTGGGAAGCTGATGTTCTGCCATTGAACTACATCGGCACAGCCACGTACGTCGTTGAGGCTGGGGATGCGCAACTGTAGACCTGCTGCGCATCTGTATGGCCTCTGGGGCGTAGGTTGCACGCTCAGAGTGTAGCACCCTTGTTCTCAGTTCCACTAACCGCCACGGGCGGGAGGGGGCTCGTGCTTTTTCTGACTTCTGTGTCGCTCACCCGCTACACTTGCGAACGTGCTTCTTTCTGACCATGACATTCGCGACGCCATCGACTCTCAGGCCTTGGTGATTACCCCCTATGACGAGTCGCTCGTTCAGCCCTCGTCTATTGACGTGCGGATGGATCGATTCTTTCGTGTCTTCAATAACTCGAAGTACACCCACATTGATCCCAAGCTGCAGCAAGACGAGCTGACCAGCCTGGTGGAAGTAGAGGAAGACGAGCCCTTCGTGCTGCACCCTGGCGAGTTTGTGCTGGGCGCCACGCTGGAGCGCTTCCGTCTTCCCGGCGATCTCGCGGGACGCCTCGAGGGTAAATCCTCCTTAGGCCGGCTCGGTTTGCTCACGCACTCCACTGCCGGCTTCATCGATCCCGGTTTCGATGGGCACATCACTTTGGAGCTATCCAATGTGGCCAACTTGCCGATCATGCTGTGGCCGGGAATGAAAGTCGGTCAACTAGCGCTATTTAAGATGACCTCGCCCGCCGATGTGCCCTATGGTTCGAGCGCGCTCGGCTCCAAGTATCAGGGACAACGCGGACCAACGCCCTCGAAGGCGTATTTAAACTTCCGCTAGGCCTCGCCTGCACTGCGCTGGGTCTAGCAAGAGGATTCTATGATCACGTTCGAGAATGTAACTAAAACGTACCCAGCCCGCGAGGGGGATCGCTCCGCCCCCGCGGTCAAGAACTTCTCGCTATCGATTCCAAGCGGCAAAACGACCGTCTTTGTCGGCTCATCCGGCTCGGGTAAAACGACCCTGCTGCGCATGATCAACCGCATGGTCACGCCCACCAGCGGGCAGGTGCTTATCGACGGCAACTCGGTGGCAGATCAGGACCCTGTCGTGCTTCGTCGATCTATTGGCTATGTCATGCAGGCCTCCGGTCTGCTCCCGCACCGAACGATTGCTGAAAATGTCGCGACGGTGCCTCGCCTCGAGGGGGCGTCGAAAAGCGAGGGGCGTGAACTCGCCGAACCGCTTCTAACCTTGCTCGGACTTGATACAGGGCTGCTGGATCGCTACCCCAGCGAACTCTCGGGCGGTCAGGCGCAGCGCGTAGGGGTGGCCCGTGCGCTGGCCCACGACCCGACAATCCTGCTGATGGATGAGCCCTTCGGGGCTGTGGATCCGCTGGTGCGGCGGGAATTGCAGGACCAGTTGCTTAATCTACAGCAGCGTCTACACAAAACAATTGTGCTGGTCACCCACGACATGCAAGAGGCCCTTGCGCTGGGCGATCAAGTGGTAGTGTTGCGCACCTCCGCGGAAATCGCGCAAGTAGGAACCCCAGCCGACATTGTCCGCGAGCCCGCCGATGAGTTTGTGCGCAGATTCCTCGGCATGCACACCAATACGGTGCACATCGAGCAGCGTGATGGGCAGCAGATCGTCGTGGATCATCTCGGCCGAGTGCAGGGAATCGTGGGATAGATGAACATCTCGTGGATAGCGGAGAACATAGGTTATATCGCTGACCTCGCATTTCAACATGCCCTATTAGCGGTGCCGGCTATCGTGGCGAGCTTCGTTCTGGCGCTGCCCTTCGGATTCTGGCAGCGATCCTTCCCTGCGGCGCGTGAGGTTCTCATAGGGGCTGTGGGGCTGCTCTACGCGGTGCCAAGTCTGGCCCTATTTATTGTGATGCCCTTGCTATTGGGCACCTCAGTGCTCTCGCCAGTGAACGTAGTGGTGGCCATGATCCTCTACGGCCTCGCCTTACAAATCCGCAGCACTACCGATGCCTTCGCATCGGTGCCCCGGGCGCCTATTGAAGCGGCGGAAGCTATGGGTTATAGCCGGTGGCAGCGCTTGCTGCAGGTGGAATTTCCTCTCGCATTACCAGTGCTTGTGGCGGGTCTGCGAGTGGTGTCTGCCTCCACCATTTCTCTGATATCGGTGGGCGCTCTCATTGGTGTGCAATCTCTCGGTACCTTGTTTACTCACGGTTTCCAGCGGGCGTTTCCCACTGAGATTCTTACAGGAGTGCTCGCAACGGTGGTGCTTGCTGTGATCTTCGATCTCATCATCGTGCTCATTGGACGCGTGAGTACACCGTGGGTACGCGCTGCTCAGCAGGGAGGTGTGGGCTAATGGGGCCAGTGGTAGAAGCCTTTCAGCAGATCACCAGCGCTAGTCAGTGGTCTGGATCCACCGGTTTTGGGGTGCGGATACTTGAGCACTTACAGCTCACCCTTCTCACCATGGCTGGTGCGCTACTCATAGGGTTACCCGTGGGAATCTGGCTGGGAGTGCGCGCCCACCGAACCGGCAAGAGCGGCACGAGTATCGTGTCTGCCTTGGGCGCATTGCGCGCTTTGCCCACTTTGGGTTTGGTTACGTGGCTGACCCTCATTATCCCTTTCGGAATATCGATGCCCACTGTGCCGGCGGTGATCGTGCTGGTTATCCTCGCAGTGCCGCCGGTGGTGGCGGGGGCCTACTCGGGGATCGCCGCGATCGAGCACAGCGTGGTGGACGCGGCAGTGGCCATGGGACATTCGCCATGGCAGGCGCTTCGTGCTGTGCATGTTCCTTTGGCGCTGCCCACGATTATTGGCGGGATACGCTCCGCAACTGTGCAGGTGCTCGCCACCGCGACCGTGGCAGCCTATATCGGTTTGGGTGGCTTAGGGCGACCGCTTATCGACGGCCTCGCCTTGCGGGATTATCCTCAGATGCTTGCTGGAGCGTTTCTGGTGATTGCTCTGGCCTGGTTCGTAGACATGCTCTTGGCCGTGGCTCAACGCGCAACGCGGCCCCGCATGTAGATCGATGGAGCATTGATGCTGCCCATCGCAGATGAGTGGGATCGATCTCTACGAACCACACAGCCGCGCAGAGTGAACTGAATCGATCCGCGCTCGCTACGCATAGCCAATGGCCGAATTGGCGAGCTGTTTTTGATGGATGAAACTGTCTGTGCCGGTTGATGCAGATTCTTGGGTTTTATTACGCTGGGGTGCAGGCAATAGAGAGTGTATGCCTAAAAAGCGCGAAAAAAAGAATTCTACTTTTTGCGACAGCGGCAGCGATATTCGTTACATCGGCCATGCCTGGTGTGGCGGAGGCGGCTCCTATTTGGAATGGGCCGTATGGTAGTAGTGCGTCGTGTTTATTCGCATCAGCGCAGGACAATCCGCTTATGTTTGCCAATATCAAAAAGTCTTGTGGGTGTCATGCGGATGGAAAGTGGTGGTTCCAGAGTCGCTGGTGGTAAAACCGATCTTTAAGAAGTTAGGGATTTTATTACGATCGGACTAGTTAGTGAAGTCGTGGATTGGGGCCTTAAGTTACGTTGCTGGAGGTTCATTCGCCTATGCTCTAAACAGTAAATTTACCTTTTCTGGACATAAGTCCTTAGCGGAGATAAGAAAAGCGGCCATCTCGTACTTTTTATGCTTCTCGGTAGCTGTCTTGGTTGACCTGATCAGTAGGGGCGTGTGCACCGGCTCCTACTTTCTGCTGGTGTCTTGGGTGGTGTCGCAAGGGGCGGCAACAGTTATTAATTTCCTCTTGCAAAACGTTTGGGTCTTTCCTTCTGAGGCCAGTTCTTGATGTCTTGTAGCCGTCCTGAGTGTCCCAAGGATTGCCAGATGTAGGGGGCTGAGCTATCAGAGAGTAGCGCGATGCCGTATAGCTGCTCGAGCCGAGGGCTTGATTGTTCCTACCAGTGCGTGCGACGCCACTATATCGAAGTGCACTAGGAAGCGTAGCCTCTCGACGCTTCCACGGAGTCCTGCCCTGCAGAGCGAGTTCTTCCTACCCTGTAGGACCTAAGCGTGAGGTTCTTGGGGGTCTAGGATGGTGCAATCAATTACGCCATCCCAAGATTCGCCAATGGGGTGTCTTCGCTCGTTGTGGTCTTGGCAGAATCTACTGAACCTCGTTATGTCACACTAAGCATGTGGAGCATCTCCTGAAGGCTAGAACATTGCCTCACGAGAACCGGCAGGCACCCTGTGCCCTAGGCTCCAATCTGGTAGCGGGCCTGGCGCACCTTCATGGGCCTATCTTCGCCCTTCGGTCCGGTGTTCTCAGTAGTCTGGAGGGAGATGTGCCTGACGGAGCAAGATTATTTTAGAAGGTGTTGCACAAATGAAAATGAATAGCAGTGTCGCGAGCATGACTGCCGTGGTGGGGGCTAGTGCCCTAGTGCTGGCTGGCTGTGGTGCTGGCGGCGACCCCTTCGATGGCGAAGAGTCGAGTGCAGACAAGAACACGGAGCGGGACCGAGGAACCATCGTTATCGGAACGGCCAACTTCCCAGAGTCCGAGCTTATTGGGCAGTTGTGGGCGGAAGCTCTGCGTACCCAAGGTATCGATGTAGAGGTGAAGTCCGGCATCGGATCTCGCGAAGTCTATATCCAAGCCATCGAGGAGGGATCTATCGACCTCGTGCCGGAGTATTCCGGCAACCTAGCCATGTACTTCGGGGGTGATGAGGATACGGTGACTGTGGGCATGTCCAGCGAGGATGTGCTCTCCGCACTGAAGAAGGTAACTCCGAAGAACCTTGCTCTGGGTGAGGCCGCGGAAGCTGAGTCGAAAGATTCCTATCGCGTGACACCCGAGGTGGCGGAGAAGTATGACCTGAAGACCTTGGAAGATTTGGATGCGGTACCCGAGATTACGGTTGCAGGTAATCCCGAGCTGGCCGAGCGCCCCTATGGGCCGCACGGACTCACCGATATCTACGGTGTCAAAGAATCGTCCATGGATTTCATGCCAATATCTGATGGCGGTGGGCCGCTCACAGTGAAGGCTCTCACTGATGGGACTGCCACGATCGCGGACATCTACACCACCTCTCCCGTGTTAAATAGCGATGGCGACGAGATCGATGTGGTGACGCTCGAGGATCCCAAGGGCATGATCTTGCCTCAAAATGTTGTTCCGTTGATGGCCAAGGGTCGGCTGGGACGGGAAGCAAAAGAAACGATTGCTTGGGTGAATAGAACACTCACAACGGAAAAACTCATGGAGCTCAACAAGCGCAATGTGGGACCCGATAAGGAAGACCCAGTAAAGATCGCACGCGAATACAACGAGGATGTGTTCTAGCAGGCTATGCCGATATAGCGTGGGTGCTCGTGCCCCTGTCCCGAAAGTAACGGGGCGGGGGCACAGCCGTGGGCGGCAAGAACGCCGCCCGTAAGTAAGCATTCATGTGCAGGCTAGTACCCCGTTAGCTGCGGTTTACTCCTCTGGGCTAGGAATGACATTCATGGACATCTCAGTACTGGGCACCGGTTATCTCGGGGCAACGCATGCAGCCTGCATGGCGGAACTAGGCTTTTCTGTTGTTGGTGTGGATATCGACGAGGCTAAAATTGCGGCCCTATCTGCCGGTACAACCCCCTTCTACGAGCCTGGGCTGGGGCCTATTCTCCGGCGGGCCATGGATAACGGTCGGCTTGTGTTTACGACTGACATCAGTGTTGCTGCGCGCGCCACGGTCCATTTCATTGCGGTAGGTACCCCACAGGCCAAAGGCTCGTTTGCTGCTGATACGTCCGCGGTGGAGCAGGTACTACGTGCACTAGTGCCGCATCTCGAGGGAGACCACGTGGTCATCGGCAAATCAACTGTGCCGGTAGGAACGGCCGCGCACCTGCAGGCGATGGTGGATGAGCTGGCTGGGGATCGGGCCAACGTGGAGGTGTGCTGGAATCCGGAGTTTTTGCGGGAAGGCTATGCGGTACAGGACACCATCACCCCGGACCGCATCGTGTTGGGCATCTCCCAGCCCAGCTCCCCAGCACGAGAAGTGGTGGAGAAACTCTACGCCCAGGCTCTCGCGGCGGGTACTCCAATGATCGTGACGGATCTCGCCACAGCGGAGCTGGTGAAGGTGGCAGCTAACGCTTTTCTTGCTACCAAGATCTCGTTTATCAATGCGGTGTCCGAGGTATGTGAAGCCGCGGGGGCAGACGTCACTGCGGTGGCCGATGCCCTTGGCCACGATAAGCGCATTGGTCGGCGTTTTTTGAATGCTGGACTAGGCTTTGGCGGAGGTTGTTTGCCGAAAGATATACGGGCATTCATGGCTCGCGCCGGAGAGCTGGGAGCTAATGAGGCACTCACCTTCCTTAGGGAGGTGGACGCCATCAATATGCGCCGCCGTGATCACCTTGTGCAGGTGGTCAAAAGCGTGTGCGGAGGTTCATTAATCGGACAGAACATTGCGGTGCTCGGCTGCGCTTTCAAACCCCATAGTGATGATGTGCGTGACTCTCCATCGCTTGCGGTAGCCGGTGCGCTGTCTCTCGGTGGGGCTGAGGTAAGCGTTTACGATCCTCAAGCCATGGACAATGCCCGTGCGATCTTCCCCACGCTGCACTACGCAACCGATACCCAAGAGGTGCTTAGCGGGGCCGATTGCGTCGTGGTGGCGACCGAGTGGCCGGAGTTCCTCGAGCTTGATCCCAGCGAGGCTGCGACGATGGTGCGTACTCCCCGAGTAGTCGACGGGCGTAATGTGATTGATCGGCAGGCGTGGCTGGCCGCAGGGTGGAGTGTACATGCGCTGGGGCGCCCTAGTCTGGAACCCAGCTCGTCTTAAACGCCGTCGAATGCTCGCCCGCTAGGGTTGTTCTCGGTGTTCGCTGTGGGGCCCACGGTCACAGCCGCAATAGCGGTGGTGATTGGTACAGCCAGACACAGTGCCAGCGCACCCACGGCAGAGCGCATGAGCTCGGTGGCCATGATGTCCGAGGTGAGCGTGTTGCTCAAAGGCCGATCAGCCACGGAGAGCAGCAGCAAAAGCGGTAGCGCCGCACCCGTGTAGGACAACACCAAGGTGTAGACCATGGAGGCAATGTGGTCGCGTCCCACTCGCATGGCTGAGGTGAAGACCTCCCAAGGGGTGCTACGCGGGTTAAGCTCATAGAGCTCATTGACCGTCGAGGCCTGCGCGATGGTGACATCATTGAGCACCCCCAGTGCGCCAATGATGAAGCCACAGAGCATCAACCCCGGAACGGTCACATCAGGCAGATAAAGCTGAATCAAGAGATTGTCCTCATCGCCCAAACCTCGGATACCCGTGGTGCTAATCGCATAGCGGCCCAGAAGTGCCGCAATAAGTAGCGCCGCGATCGTTCCAGCCAGCGCCGCGGAGGACTTCCAGTTCAGCCCGTGAACCAGATAGATCACGATGAACAGGACGAGGGAGCCGGTGACCACCGATAGCCACAGTGGGTCTCCACCACGCAGCAAGCTGGGGAGCAGGAATCCGGCGATCCCCGCGAGAGTCACCCCCAAACCCACAAGTGCACGCATGCCGCGCCACCCACCGATGAGCACGATGCCCAAGGCGGTAAGCACCATCCAGACAGTAATCGGGGTGCCGCGCTGAAAATCAGAAAACGCGTACTGGGTGCCGCCATCGGGGGTGTCATTGACCAGCATGCGAATGTGATCGCCTACCTTGAGCTCGGGGTCACCAGGCAGATTGTTGGTGATCAGAAGCGTGCGCATGCCAGCGTCATCACCCGAGGTGAGATCCACAATCGAGTGCGTGCACGTCCGGTCTGGCTCTGTTGGGCTGCCAGCTGCGCCGGCTGAAGCGGGTGGCGCAGCGGGTGGCGCAGCGGCGGGGTTGCTTGGTGCCGCCGCGGGTGGAGCAGCTGCTGCGGCGGAGGGAGCGGCCGCAGGGGCGGTTTCGAACACTTGGCCCGAGCTGGGGGAATCGCAGGCACCTTCTTGCACGACGGCCACGGTGCCGTCGACCTGCTTATGCGCCAAAGGAACGGAAAGGCTAAACCCTTCGGCGATATGTGGTTCCTCGGAGGAAGGCCACAGCCACACGGTGCCGATCACGGTTAAAAGCCCCGCCAGTGCCAAAGCCCCAGCGAGGATCTTCTGGGCCACACTCAGCTGTGCCGAGGCGCCGGCGCTATTGTCTGGCTGCGTGGATTCCGAGTGCTGCGAATGTCTGCCCATAAACGAAAAGACTACCTGTGTGCGAGGCGGGAAATAACCCCCGCATCGTCGCAGCGCAGCCTCAGCCCACAAACAAAGGCTCACCCGCACCTTAAGCCCATGAAAAGAGGAATGCGGGTGAGTCTTTGTGGATGAAGCTAGTGCCCAACACTATTGCTTGTAGCTGGCCAGGAAGTTACCGAGGCGATCAATAGCCTCTGCGAGATCGCTGGGCCATGGGAGTGTCACTACGCGGAAGTGGTCGGGCTCCGGCCAATTGAATCCAGTACCCTGAACCATCAGGATTTTTTCCTTGCGCAGCAGATCGAGCATCAACTTGGTGTCATCGTGAATGTCATAGACATTGCGGTCAATCTTTGGAAACGCGTAGAGCGCACCCATCGGCTTGACCACGGAGATACCCGGAATCTCATTGAGCTTCTCATAGGCCACATTGCGCTGGCGCAGCAACCGCCCGCCTTCTGCAGTGAGCGAGTAGATGGATTGACGACCCCCCAAAGCCACCTGGATTGCGTGCTGGGCGGGAACGTTGGGGCAAAGGCGCGTACCAGCCAGTAGATCGAGGCCCTCAATGAAGCCTTCGGCGTGGTCCTTCGGGCCAGTGAGCACCATCCAGCCAGCTCGATACCCTGCAACCCGGTAGGCCTTGGACAGACCGTTGTAGGTGATGCACAAAAGATCTGGGCAGAGCGACGCAATGGAGATGTGCTGGGCGTCATCGTAGAGAATGCGATCGTAAATCTCATCGGCCAACACCAGCAATTGGTGCTTACGGGCGATATCTGCGATTTTGTTCAACACCTCGCGGGAGTACACAGCACCCGTGGGGTTGTTCGGGTTAATCACCACAATCGCTTTTGTCTTGTCGGTGATCTTTGACTCGATGTCCTCGATCGAGGGCTGCCACTCGTTGTCCTCATCACAAAGATAGTGCACCGGGGTGCCGCCGGCGAGGGACGTAGCGGCTGTCCACAAGGGATAATCCGGGCGGGGGATGAGTACTTCGTCGCCATCGTTCAGCAGCGCCTGGGTGGTCATGGTGATCAGCTCGGATACACCATTGCCCAAATACACATCGTCCACATCAAATTCGGGGAAGCCGTGGATCATCTCATAGCGCGTCACGATCGCACGCCGCGCCGGGATCACGCCCTTGGAGGTGGAATAGCCTTGGGCACTGGGCAGCGCAGCAATCATATCGCGCATGATCACGTCCGGGGCTTCAAAGCCAAACACTGCAGGGTTGCCGGTGTTGAGCTTCAGGATGCGGTGACCATCCATCTCGAGGCGCTCGGCCTCCGCCGCCACCGGACCGCGAATCTCATATAGAACGTCTTTGAGTTTCTCGGACTGGTCGAACTCGCGGCGCGGCACGTCTGCTCGACGCTCGCCGCGAGGCTGATGGGTGTCATTGCTCATTTCTCCATCATGCCACCGGCTGTCGATGCAGGAAAGTGTCGAGGCAATGTCCGTGGGCGGGGGCGGGGGCGGTGGTAGAGGATGGCGTCGATAAGCGTGCCGCGTTTAGGAGCCGAACACTGCATCGCGGATTTCGGGCACCTGCACCACGTTCTCACTATCCCGAAAATGACCCTTACCAGCCACAATGATGGGTTCCACGCCAAGTTTCTCTGCCACGTGATCGCTGGCTGTGGCAGGAACAAGAGTGTCATTATCGGAACGAATCACAGAGATCGAGGCGGTGCGGGAACGGATAGTGTCCCAATCCACGTCCTCGCAAAAAGCACGAATCTCCTCCGGCATACCCGCATAAGTGCTGGCGAAAGGAGCAACCAACACCAGAGTGCCGAGCGACCACTCGGAGGTGTCACGAGTGAGATAGCGCAGCGCTGTGATCCCACCGAGCGAGTGGGTCACCAGCCCCGTCGTGGTGTCGAGCTCCGGAAGTTGACGATCTAGCGCATCCTGCCAGTGGCGCGCGACCGGCGCATCAGGGCAGGGCAGCTCCACGGCCTCCAGCGCGGCGCCCCGCGTGATGGCCTCCAGCTTCAGCCACTGAAACAGGCGTTTCTGCGGCGAACTATGGAAGCCATGTATGGCGTACACCGAACGGATGGGGGCAACCGGCTGGGCTGTTTCGAGCGACATGCCACCGACTGTACCCAGCCGCTTCGGCTATGTCCGCGAGTCGGTGTCGCTAGCTTGCTCATCTGTGCTTGTCGACGCCTCCTCGCGCGCAACCTTCTTCGGCGACGCAGCCTTCGGGGTGGGTGCCGTGGGAGTAGGCGTTGCTGGGGTAGGCGTTGCTGGGGTGGGGGTTGTGGACTTCGGCGACGTTGGGGTGGGTACTGCTGCCTTGGATGTGGCGGGTTTCGGCACCGCCGGCTTGGGTGATGCAGGCGTCGGTACGACTGGCTTAGGGGTTGCCGCTTGCGGCGTTGCCGGCTTCGGGGCTACAGGAGTCGGTACCGCTACCTTAGGCGTGGCGGGTTTCGGCACTGCCGGCTTGGGTGATGCAGGAGTTGGTACTGCCGCCTTGGGGGTTGCGGCTTGTGGCGTTGCCGGCTTCGGGGCTGCAGGCGTGGGAACCGCTGCCTTTGGGGCTGCGGCCTTTGGCGCTGCGGCCTTTGGCGCTGCGGCTTGTGGCGTTGCGGGCTTGGGGGTTACAGGAGTCGGTACCGCTGCCTTTGGGGCAGCGGGTTTCGGCGCCTCGGGCTGTGGTACTGCTGGCGAGGGTACCGCTGCGGTCGGCGTTGCAGGCTTGGGCACTGCGGGTTGCGGCGTTGCGGGCTTGGGGGTTGTTGGAGTGGGTATGCTCGGCGCCGGTGCTGCCGGTGCTGCCGGTGCTGCCGGTGCTGCCGGTGCTGCCGGAGCTGCCGGGGTCGCAGGGGCGCGGTGGGCGGCAGCCTTGTCGGCGGCGTGGGATTCTGGGCCGGGCACGGGGGCGTTCGCGGCGGCAGAACGCGGGGCGGCCACGCGGGCGGGGCGCTCGAGGAAGGTTTTCGGGCGTGCTGGCGGAAGGGCGCCGTCGACCATGATGGAATCGCGCATCAGCTGCGCCACGTCCTTAATCACAGGAGTGGCGGTACTCGCGGAGCCTTCCTTGGCGGCGCTGTGTGCGGCGGTAGATTTCACCCCAGCGCCCAGCATGGTGTTACAGAAGGGGCAGCCCACGGCGATGGTCTCGGCGCCTGTGGCTACAGCCTCGGCTGCGCGGTTATCGCTGATGCGCTGGCCAATGCTTTCCTCCATGAACATCCGGGCGCCACCGGCGCCGCAACAGAAACCCTCGTCACGGTTACGGGGCATCTCCCGCAGCTCCATTCCGGTGGAGGCGAGCAGTGCGCGCGGTGGGTCAAAGACCTTGTTGTGGCGGCCGAGGAAGCAGGGGTCGTGGTAGGTGAGCGGGCGGCGATTCTCGGGCCCGCGAGGCACGGGGGTGATGAGCTTGTCACGAACCAAGCGATTGAGCAGCTGGGTGTGGTGGAGCACGTCATAGTGGCCGTCGAAGTCCGGGTACTCGTTACGCAGCGTGTTGAAGCAATGGGCACAGCTGGTGATGATCCTGCGCTGGCGCGGCGGCACCCCATCAAACACCTGGTTTAAGGTGGCCACGTTCTGCTCGGCGAGGGTTTGGAAAAGCAGCTCATTGCCAGCGCGGCGTGCAGGATCACCCGTGCAGGTTTCATCGTGGGCGAGTACTGCGAACTTCACCCCAGCGGTGTGGAGTAGTTCCACGATCGCGCGAGAGGTAGCCACACCGTCCTCGTCCAAGGAGCCGGCGCAGCCCACCCACAGCAGGTATTCGGTGTCGCAGAAATCGGTGATGTCCTCGCCAAAGATCGGAACCTCGATGCCGTCTTTGCGGGCGCGTTCGATCCAGGCACGCCGATCGCGGGCGTTGCGGCCCCACGGGTTGCCCTTGTTTTCCAAGTTCTTGAATAGGCCAGTCAGCTCCGATGGGAACGCGGATTCCTCGAGCACCTGGTAGCGGCGCAGATTGGCCACGTGATCAATGTGCTCGATATCTACCGGGCACTGCTCCACGCAGGCACCACAGTTAGTGCAGGACCACAGCACATCCTCGCTCACAGCCTGGTTGGCGCCCACAAGCTTGAGCACATCCACGCCTTCATGGCTGGTTTGCGGGGCCAGATCGGCCTCGAGGGCGGCGTCGCGAAGCGACATCATTAGTAGTTTCGGCGAGAGGGGCTTCTCGGTGTTCCACGCTGGGCATACGTCCTGGCAGCGGCCGCACTCGGTGCAGGTGGCCGAATCCAGCAGCATCTTCCAGGAGGCATCTTGCACGGTGCCGGTGCCGAGACGCTCTGGGGGGCTCTGTTCGAGATCAGCGAGCCGCAGTGGCCGCGGCCCGTCCATGAGCGGGGTGAGAGCCCCCAGCGAGGAGCTACCATCATAGTTGCGTGTGAGAAACAGGTTGAAGAACGCGAGGATGCGGTGCCACGACACCCCCCAATGCAGATTGCGGCCCACCACAATCAGCCACGCCATACCGGTGAGCAGCTTGAACAGGGCGAAACCGCTGACCATAAGCGGTGAGGCGGGCAGAAGTTGGGCGATGAGGCCGGTGATCCAGTCCGTCCACGGAGAGTAGCCGCCGTAGGTGGCGATCGCACCGGCCTTAACCAGCAGAATCCCGAGCCCTTCAAGAAACACCACTGCTTCCACGAAATGGGCAGCCCGAGCATTGGAACCGTAGAAGCGATCGACGCGATTATTGCGGCCCACCCGCAACCGGACGCTGATGAGAAACACAATGCCCATCACTGTGCCCAGCCCCAGAACTTCTTCGAGGAGCCGATACACGTGGAGCTCATGCAGCCATGGCCATCCGCCGGAGGGGTTGAAGGTTTGGATATAAGCTTCAAACCACACCACTACGCCAAACAAAAACCCCACCATCACCAACCAGTGGGCGATCGCCACCGCCGGTTTGGGCATCATCTCTGAGTGCCCAAACACCTTGCGCAGCACCTGCCCGGCGCGGCTAAAGGGACGATCGGTGCGGGTGGTGGTGGGCGTGCCACGGGAAACGAAGCGAACAATGCGCCAGCACCCGTGGAGAAACACTGCCCATGCGGGCAAGGACAGCACGACGCCCGCGATCCCCAGAAGGGTAGTCATGTTTTGTTCCCGTTCAGCTTCGGCAATAGTCCCTCGCATTTTAGCTTTACGACGCCACCTCGCGGTTGTCAGCACCGCCTAAGCAATACGGCCAGACTGAGCGGCGGAACTCACTAAGCTGGAATGCGGACACCGCTTTTCACACTCAATCGATAGTGAAGGACACGAAGAAGTAGCCATGCCCAACATCATTTGGCAGATCTATCCGCTCGGATTCACCGGTGCGCCTGTGCGCCCTAGCGAGGGCGAGCGCGAGACCACCCCGCGGCTGCGTCATATCTGCAACTGGCTGGATTACGCGGCCGAAATCGGCGCGGACACCATTTTACTGAACCCGATCTTTGAGTCCGCTACCCACGGCTATGACACCATCGATCACTTCACGATCGACACTCGGCTTGGCACGGACGAGGACTTCGATCATCTCGTCAGTGTGTGCCGAGAGAAGAACCTCGATCTCGTGCTCGATGGGGTGTTTAACCACGTGGCCGACAGCCACGAGCTGGCAGCAGCGGGGCACGTCAGCGGCGGCGATTTCGAGGGACACGGCGATCTGCTGGAGCTCGACCACAGCTCATCCGAGGTGGAAGACTACGTGGTCAACGTGATGTGCCACTGGCTTGAGCGGGGGATTTCTGGGTGGCGCCTAGACGCCGTCTACGCCACTGACCCCGAGTTTTTCGCGCGGGTGACCACTCGGGTGCGCGAGCGCTTCCCCCACGCTTGGTTCGTGGGGGAGATGATCCACGGTGATTACAACGACTATGTGGCTCGGGCACACCTAGACTCGATCACCCAATACGAGCTGTGGAAAGCCATCTGGAGCTCCATTAAGGATCACAACTTCTACGAACTGGAGTGGACCTTAAGCCGCAACGCCGAGCTCAGCTTCACCCCGCTGACCTTCGTGGGCAATCACGACACCACTCGCATCGCCAGCCAGGTGGGCGAACACGGTGCTGCCATCGCCGCTGTGATGCTCTACACCCTGCCTGGAATCCCCGCCATTTACTACGGCGACGAGCAGGGTTTCACCGGAGTGAAAGAGGAGAAGCTGGGTGGCGACGATAGCGTGCGCCCCACCTTTCCCGGCTCGCCGGAGGAGCTGCACGATATTGGCGATTGGATCTACCAACTGCACCGCCGTCTCGGCGAGCGCAGGCGCGCTCACCCTTGGCTCAAGGACGCCCAGGTCGAGATCACTGAGATCGATAATGCGGTGCTGGCCTACCGAGTATATGACGAGCACAACAGCATGGATGTGCGCGTGGAGCTGGATCCGCCGCGGGCAGAGATCGACGGCGAATCTGTGGGGCTCTAGTCTTGCTAGACTCCGAGGCTATGACTCAGATCGTGGATTCTCGGCCGCTCATCGTCTCTGCAACGAAAGAGGAAGCCGCCTACCTGCCCGATGATGTGCCGGTACTTATCACCGGAATCGGCACTCTCGCCGCCGCCATTAAGCTCACCGCCCTGCTGGCCGAGGCCCGTGCCGAAGGGCGCACACCCTCGCGCATCATCAACATTGGCACGGCAGGAGGCCTCAAAGACGGTGTGTCGGGCGTGTTTGAGGTCGCGAGCGTGTTTAAGCACGACTTAGATCGGGACGTCTTCGAAGATGCCACGGGCCGCGGCTGGGGCGAGCCCTATGAGCTGGAGAAGATCGGGCCGCTGCCTGCGGCGGGCCTAGCCACCGGCGATAGCTTCATTCGGGATTCCGAGACGCGCGCTCGGCTCGGCCACCACGCCGAGCTCGTGGACATGGAGGGTGTGGCTTTTGTGGAGGCCGCCCGTTTCTTCGATATTCCCATCACTCTCATCAAGCA
The DNA here is from genome assembly GCF_030440575.1 of Corynebacterium ciconiae DSM 44920. Taxonomy (NCBI): domain Bacteria; kingdom Bacillati; phylum Actinomycetota; class Actinomycetes; order Mycobacteriales; family Corynebacteriaceae; genus Corynebacterium; species Corynebacterium ciconiae. The sequence goes on along the minus strand of NZ_CP047189.1, from coordinate 2,384,108 downwards.
GGTCAGCGACTCCGCAGACGAAAATGCCGCCACCACGTGGTTTGAGGTGGTAGACCGCAGTGCCAAGGAGATTGCCGCTGTGGTGGGGGATTACCTCTAGGCATCAGTTGCGCTAGGGGTAGCACCACCCCTAGCGCAAGAGAAACGCCACGCACCGCCGGATCCGTGATCCGTGTGTCGGTGCGTGGCGTGTTTTTACGTTGGGGGAAGGCTAATCGTCTTCGTCCTGGGCCTTCTTGGCCTCCTTGGTGGACTTCAGGGTTGCTTCCTTCCGGATGCCTAGGGCGAGCATTTTCTGGCGGATAGTCTCGAAGCTTTGCATGCCTTCCGAGGACTGATCGCCCTTGGCAGTGGCGATCTCAATATCATCGGCAGTGATTTCGCCGGCGCGCAGCGCCACCAGGTCAGAGTGGTAGCGCAGCCACACCGCGAGGGTGGCGGCCACCGGCACAGCCAAGAAGGCGCCGATAATGCCGAAGAGGGTGGAACCAACAGTCACCGACAACAGCACAATCACGGGGTGCAGGTTCATGGCCTTGGACTGCAGGATCGGGGAGAGCACATTGCCCTCTAGCTGCTGCACGATGATGATGAGAGCCAGCACCGCGATGGCAGTACCCACACCATTGGACACCAGCGCGATGAGCACGGCGATTGTGCCCGCAGAGATCGCACCCACGATGGGAATGAACCCGGCGAAGAAGGTGATGGTGGCCAGAGCCAAAGCCAGCGGCACCTGCAGCACGAGCAGTCCGGCGCCGATGAGCACGGCGTCCACCAAGGACACGATGGCCTGGGCGCGGATGAAGCCCGCCAAGGTATTCCAGGTTCGGGTGAGGACCTCGCTCAAGTGCCATCCGGCGTTATGGCCGGCGTAGCGGCGCACAAAGGGCAGGAAGCCGGTGCCATCCTTGAGGAAGAAGAAGGTGAGCACGAGCATCACGGCGAAGGTCACCGCCATCGAGGAGGCCGCAGACAAGCCAGTGAACACGCCCGAGGTGATTTGGCTGGACTGCTGCTGCAGCTTCGCGGTCACCTGATCCATCAGCCCGTTGAACTGCTCGAGCTTTAAATTCAGCGGCGGGCCTTGGACCCAGTCAATGAGCTGATCGGCGCCGCGGCGCGCTTCTTTCCATAGCACCTGGCTCTGCGAGGTGATGCTGGGGGCGATAGCGGCGATAACTCCGCCGAAGATGGCGAAGAATCCCAGAATCACCAGCAGCGAAGACAACCCAGCGGGCACCTTCTTGCTGCGCAGCCAGCGCACCGGCGGCCACAGCACGGTGCACACCAAGATGGCGAGCAGGATCGGAAGCAAACCGACCCAGATCTTGGCCAGACCGAACCACAACAGAGCGCCGGCGATCACGAGAATCACAAAGCGCAGGGCCCAGCCTGCCAGCCAACGCCCATCGGCGCCGAGGATCGCCCCACGATCCACCTGGGGGCTCGACTCCTCGCCGCCGTTCTTCAGCGGGGCAGGGCCGGGGTTGGCCGCCGAAGTGTCGGTAGCGCGCTCGGCCGCAGTGGACCCGGAGTGGGTTGGCTGTTCCTGCTGCGACTGGGCGGCCGCGTGACGCGGACCGTTTTCCACGTCGCGGACGGTGTCGGTGACCTCTTCGAGGCCATCTAGGGGTTTATCGTTCATTGCATCTCTTTCGCAGTGAATCACAGCGCTGGAAGTAGGTAGTCCGCCCGCGCCGCGAAAACTCGGCTCATACGCCGAGTGAAGGGAATAAAAAGGCTGCTCAGAGTAATCACAAGACGTCCCATCTGGTGGGAATGGGAGCAGCGTAAGACACATTCTAAGGATTAGGTGAGCTCAACGCTAAATGCAGCGGGCAGTATGTGTGAAAGACGCGAAGCCTCGTTGAATAGTGAGCAACCGCACTTCCCGCAGCGCACCGCTGTCTTCGTGATGCGGCGGGCGGGGCGGGAAATGGGATCCGGTGGAGTCGGACTAGAGAATCATCGCGGCGATCCACCCTGCGGCCATGAGCGGCAGGTTGAAGTGGAGGAAGGTGGGAATCACCGAGTCGCGGATGTGGTCGTGCTGGCCATCGGCGTTCAAACCGGCGGTGGGGCCAAGTGTAGAGTCCGAGGCGGGGGAGCCGGCATCACCGAGTGCGCCGGCGGTGCCGATGATGGCCACAGTGGCCAGCGGGGAAAAACCCAGCTCCATGCACAGCGGCACATAGATCGTGGCGATGATCGGCAGGGTGGAAAAGGAGGAGCCGATGCCCATGGTCACCACGAGCCCCACTGCCAGCATGACGATCGCGGCAATGGCCTGGTTGCTGCCAAAGGCATTAGTGGCATCCTCCACGAGGGTGGTTACGTGACCAGTTTCCTTCATCACCGCGGCGAACCCTTGGGCGGAGATCATGATGAAACCGATAATGGCCATCATCTTCATGCCATCGGTGAATACATTATCGGCCTCGTTCCACTTCACCGCGCCGGTGATGAGGATGATGGACAGGCCCACTAGGGCGCCCACCAGTAGCGAGTTGGATTCTGCGCCCATGGCCTGCATTACCACTTGGATGGCGAAGGTGGCCACGATCGCCACCAGTGCCACCACGATCTGATAAGTGCTGGCACGAGAGGCCGTAGTGGAGGTGGCCTCCGCCTCGGTTGCGGCCGGGGCAGCGGTGGAGCCGCCAGCCGGGGTGGAGGTCTCGGTGTGAACCTGCCCGGCGCAGGCCGTGCCAAGTACCGGTACATCCTCGTAGTGGCGAGGTGCGCGGTAGCTGACAAACAGCGCAATGAGCAGACCGGTGAGCATGCCGAGTGCCGGGATACCCATGGCCTGCATGATGTTGATGCCGGAGGTATCCATCCCGGCATCGTTGATATTGCCCAGCAGGATGTCATTGAGGAAGATGTTGCCGAAGCCCACCGGCAGGAACATGTAGGTGGTCACAAGACCAAAGGTGAGGGTGGTGGCCACGGCTCGGCGGTCGAGGCCGAGGCGGTTGAACACCTTAAGCAGCGGCGGGATGAGCAGCGGAATAAAGGCAATGTGCACTGGGATCAGGTTCTGCGACATCACCGCCATGGCGAAGATGCCGAGGATCAGCGCCCACTTGGTGGTGGCTTCCGCACGTCCGGAGGCCTCGCCGGCCGAGCTGTCCATCTTGGTGATGATCCAGTCGGCGAGCATCTTGGGCAGCCCAGTACTGGCAATGGCCATAGCGAAGGCGCCGAGGAGGGCATAGCTCAGCGCAATGCTGGCGCCGCCAGCGAGGCCGTCTTGGAAGGCGAGCATGGTGCCATCGAGCCCTAGGCCGCCGATGAGTCCGCCCACGAGGGCGCCGATGAATAGAGCCAGCACGACATGGACGCGGCACACTGCCAAGACCAGCATGACAATGACCGCGATTAATACTGCATTCACGCGACTGATCTTAGATTATGTTTATCTATTTCTTAGGATTTACCCCTTGTTGGGGCGCGCGGAGGGGCTGGTCTGCTCCGCGGCGTGATCGCGATCGGCGTGATCGCGATCGGTGTGGCCGTGATGGGGCTGCGGCTGGTACATCACCCACAGCACCACGATGCAGGCCACCGTCCACCACAGGTAGCTATTGCCCACCACATGCCAGAACAGGTTCCACTCCCCGCCGTACTCCGGAATAGGGGTGAAGGCCTTCGGCTCGAGAACGAAGCACAAAAACCCTGCGCCGGCGAAGATCTGCCAGAAGGAACGCATCCGCGGGGTGAAGCCCCCCATGGTGGCGGGATTGGTCACGCGGAGGGTGACGGCGATGATCAGCAGCGGGATCCAGACCCAGTGGTGGGTCCAGGACACGGGGCTTGCGAGCAGGGCAATGAAGCTATTGGCCACGAGTGCCTCGAAGGGGGCCTGCGCGCGAAACAGTCGCAGCATGAGCGCCGTTATCACCACGAGGGTGACTGCCACCAGCAGCAGCCACAGCCAAGAGCCCGAGTTGGCGTCGCGCAGCCCCGCCCGCCAGAGCGCGCCGTTGAAGGACTGGTTCGCGGGAAAGTCCATGTTGCCGATGCGGCCGGTGGAGGAGAGCGTATCCAGCCAATAGGTGTGAGAATCCCGCGGCAAAATCAGCCACGCCAAGCCGGTGAGACCCACGGTGCCCGCACCCATGCGCAGAATCGAGGCCCAGTCGCGCTGGAGCAAAAACCACAGTCCAAAGACAGCGGGGGTGAGCTTGATGGCCACGGCGGCGCCGGTGAGGAACCCGCGCCAGCGGCGCGGCAGAATCATGGTGTCTACAAAGATCAGCGCCATGAGGAAGATATTCACCTGGCCATAGGTGATGGTGGACCAGATCGGGCCGATCGGAATGAGCACGGCGGTGGTGGCGATGCTCAGCCACAGCACAGTGGGGGAGTCCACGGCGGCGAAGCGGCTAATGAGTACTCGGGTGACGCAGAAGAGCACCGCGATATTAGCGATGGTCATCAGGATCGAGGCCACATCGTGCGGCCCCACGGTGAGCGGCACAAACAGCAGCGCGGAAATGGGCGGATAGGTGAAGGGCAAAAACACATCCGGGGTGATTTGAAACGCCCCGCTGTAGAGCTCTTGGCTATCGAGCACCCGCTGAGCGCCCACACGGTAGACCTCCAAGTCCACGCGATAGCGCAGGCCTGAGTCATTGAAGAAGGTGTAGACGAGCGAGACCACTGCCATCAACACAAACGCCACCTTGTGCCACAGCAGAAAGCTGATGTGGTGCGGGGCGCTCGATGCGGTCTCGGCAGGGGATGCGCCGTGATCGGCAGGGGAGACGGCAGAGGGGAACATCGGCAGGCAACCTTCAGGTGGTGTCACGAACGTACGGCTGGCACTTATATTAAGCCACGGGTGGGACACCGGCCGTAGGCTGCGGGTGCGCGGGGTGGCGTCGATAAGCGTGACGGCACAGAGGGGACCCCAGTATATGGCCCCATGAGTGGCCGTGGTATAAAGCGATTTTTCACATGCGGATTCATGCTCTACCCTTTACCTAGCATGTGGACGAACCTCTTCGCCGATAAGGACCGCGTTTTTTAGGCCCGCGAACGGTCGAAGGGGTTATTTCACGTCCCAACGACCCCGTGATGTTTCCCTCCCCATCCGCCGCGCCAAAAGAAAAGAAGTAGATGACAGCTCAGGACTTGCAGGCCGACGATCGCGCTAGTGAGCAGACCCGCGTTAGCGAGGCTGCTGCTGGGGTGAACAGCGCCACCGTTCTTTTCGTCGGCGCCGGCCCCGGAAACCCCGAGCTACTCACCGTGCGTGCACGCGATGTGCTGAGCCACACCACCTACGCGCTCGTCGACGAGGTGGTGCTGCAGGGTGTCCGCGATATCGTGGGGCAGTCGCTGAGCGTGCCGCAGGAGAAGATCGATCAGTGGAATAGCGATTATGAGGCTGCCTGCGCTGCCGCCAAGGCTAAGGGCGCGCGCCGCAAGCCGCCGAAGCCGCCGCAGCCCGGCGCGGGTGAGATCACTGAGGTCTCCGCTATTATCGACGCCACCTCGCCGGACACTCCCGACGAGTCCAGTGTGCACGCCGTGGTGGATTGGCTCGAGCAGAAGGTGCGCCACGGACATGACGTGATCCGGCTGGTGGCCGGCAACCCGCTGTCGAATGACAACACCCTGCGGGAGATCAACGAAGTGGCCCACCGTGGAATCGAGTTCCAGGTAGTGCCGGGAATGTCGCTGCCGGCGACGGTGCCCTCCTTTGCCGGTATCGCCACGGGCTCTACCTACACCGAAACTGATGTGGCGGCCACGGATGTGGACTGGGATCAGCTGGCCGAGGCGCCACAGCCGCTGGTGCTCACCGCCACCCAAGATAATCTGCCGACGATCGCCACCGAGCTGAGTGCGCGCGGCATGGCCCCTCACACTCCTGTGTCAGTCACGGTGCACGGCACCACCCGGCTGCAGCGCACCCACGACACCCAGCTGAACACCCTCGGCAAACTCAACGGGGAGTTTCCGGGCCAGCTGGTAGTGACGATCGGCCGTGGCGTGGATGCCCGCTCGAAGTACTCGTGGTGGGAAACCCGTCCCCTCTACGGTTGGCGGGTGCTGGTGCCGCGGGCGAAATCGCAGGCGGCGGACATGTCTACCCGCTTGGCTAGCCATGGCGCCATTCCCCAAGAGGTGCCCACGATCTCGCTCGAGCCGCCGCGCAACCCTGCTCAGATGGAGCGGGCAGTCAAGGGCATCGTCGAGGGCCGCTACCAGTGGATCGTGCTGACGAGTGTCAACGCGGTGGATGCGCTGTGGTCCAAGCTCCAAGAGTTTGGCCTAGACGCCCGCGATCTCGCGGGGGTGCGCATTGCTGCCGTGGGGCGCAAGACCGCGGCCGCGATCCGCGTGTGGGGCATTAGCCCCGAGCTGATGCCGCACGAGAAGCACCAGAACGCGCATGGTTTGGTGGAGGTCTTCCCCGAATACGACGAGGATCTCGACCCCGTGGGCCGAGTGTTGCTGCCGCGTGCCGATATTGCCACCGATGTGCTTGTCGACGGCTTGAAGGCGAAATTCTGGGAGGTTGATGATGTGGTGGCCTACCGGACAGTGCGCGCCGCCCCGCCCTCGGCGGAGATTCGCGACATGATCAAAACCGGCGGTTTTGATGCAGTCTGCTTCACCTCCTCATCCACCGTCCGTAACCTAGTGGGCATTGCCGGTAAGCCGCACCAGCGCACCATCATTGCCTGCATTGGCCCCATGGCGGCTGCCACCGCCAAGGAATTGGGGCTGCGAGTGGATGTGGTGCCTGAGGAGGCCAGCGTGCACAACGTGGTAGATGCGCTGGCCGATCACGTGGCCCAGCTGCGGGCCGCCGACCAGCTGCCGCCGCCCAGAAAGAAGCGGCGCAGCCGTAAGAAGACGACCACATAAAAGACAAGCGCGCGGGTAGTCCCCCGCGCGCTGTCGCGCGTTAAGGTAGGAAGCATGTCTGAGTTTTCCGAGAATACTGCTGGGTCCCGCGACGCCAACTACGATGCCGGACTCCTTCGGCGCCCGCGTCGTCTGCGCAGCTCAGTGGCCATGCGTGAGCTCGTGGCCGAGACCCGCCTGCACCCGAGCGATCTGATCTTGCCGATGTTCATCGCCGATAAGATCGACGCCCCAAATGAGATCTCCTCCATGCCGGGGGTGTACCAACACACGGAAGACTCCTTGCTGCGTGCCGTGGAGGAGGCCGCCGAGGCGGGCGTGCGCTGCATCGATCTCTTCGGTGTTCCCGTGGAGGAAGATAAGGATCACAACGGCTCCCAGAGTTGGGCCACCGAGGGCATCCTCAACCGGGGTGTGCGCGCCGTGCGTGAACGCTTCGGCGACGATGTGCTGGTGATGGCCGATACCTGCCTTGATGAGTTCACCGACCACGGCCACTGCGGGGTGCTTAGCACCGATCGCTTCGGCCAGACCGTGGTGGATAACGACGCCACGCTGCCGTGCTATCAGCAGATGGCGGTGGCCCAAGCCGAGGCTGGGGCGCACATTGTGAGCCCCTCCGGGATGATGGACGGCCAGATCGCCGCGATCCGCGCGGCGCTGGACACCGCCGGCTATCAGGATGTGGCCATCATGGCCTACTCCGCCAAGTACGCGTCCGCATTCTTTGGCCCCTTCCGCGATGCGGTGGGCTCCTCGCTGCAAGGCGATCGCCGCACCTATCAGCAGGATCCCGCAAACTTCCGCGAGTCCATGCTGGAAGTAGATCTTGATGTGGCAGAAGGCGCGGACTTCGTGATGGTCAAACCCGCCCTGCCTTATCTCGATGTGCTATCCGCTGTGAAGGAGCGCGTCGACGTGCCAGTGGCCGCCTACCAAGTTTCTGGCGAGTACTCCATGATTCACGCCGCTGCACGCAACGGCTGGATCGACCTCGATGCCGTGATGATGGAATCTGCGCTATCGATCAAGCGCGCCGGCGCCGATCAGATCCTCACCTACTTCGCCGTGGACCTGGCCCGCCGCTGCGGCTAGGGCTTCACCACCATACGACAGAGCATGAATAGGTCAGTTGTGCACAACCGAACCTCAGCACCACCACCCAGCAGCCCTCAGGGGCCGCCTAGCCCCGGCGGTTTCGGCGGGCCGACTGGACCGAGCGGCCCGACCGGCGCGGCCGGCGCGGCCGGGCCTGGCAATCCCGGAGGCCCCGGGAGCCTTGGCAACCCCGGCAACCCCGGCAACCCCGGCAACCCCGGTAACCCCGGTAGCCAACCACCGGAGCGCCAAGGCGGACTCGGGGAACCAGAACGTAGCCCTACTCCGCCGCAGCCTGATCGCTCCACCAAGCGCTCTCCGCGCACCCCGCACCGCGGGCCCTCCCGCCCGTGGGACTCAGCCGCTGAACCCCAGCCGGCTCGGGAAGCGCGCGGACCAGGTGGCCAGCCGGGTGGCGGTGAGGGGAGTGAAGAGAAGAAACGCCCTGAAGCGATCTCCCTCGCAGTGAAGGTGTGGTGGGCGTTGATCATCGCCGAGGCGCTGCGCCACCTGGTGCTGGTGATCACTACCGCCATCAACCCCCGCGGGGTGGCCTCCCAGGTGATCTCCACCATGGATTCCGAGCAGGTATCGCAGCTCGAGAGCATGGGAGACACCGCGCTGAATATGGCGGTCATCGGCTATTACGTGATCATTATGCTGCTTGCTTTCGCCATCCTTGGCATCGTGGCATGGATGGTGTCGGTGATTGCCCGTGCACGGCCCAAGGCTGCCAGTGCGAAGCGGCTGCTCACCTTCTTCGGTATCTACTTCACCATCCGGGCGCTGTTTGTGTTCTTCTCCCCGCCGCCGATGTCGGATCCGAATTCGGTGCAATTCCTCATCGACGGCTCCTTGCAAATCCTGGTGGGCGTGGCGGCGGTGCTTGGTCTCGTGTTCTTTTCTCGGCCCGAGTCCAAGGACTGGATCGAGCCCTCCACCAGCCAGCGCTCCTAAGCCCCCTCATTGCGATGGCGCTGTGCTTCCTCCTTCGTGCTGTTGAAAGACAAACCCCATGACACCTCCCACCCAGGCTCCACAGCCACCGGCTCCCGCCAGCATCCGGGTGGGATTTTTCCTCCTGCTCGCCGGGGCGGCGCTGATGCTGCTCGCCGGGCTTGTGGTCACCGTCGCCGGCTACCAGGGCGATTCCCACGCACCAGCGGATTTTCAGGCCAGTGTGGTGCGCAATCAACGCATCATCGGGGCCTTTAATATGGTTTTAGGTTTGGCCGTTGCGGGGCTTGCCGCGCAGCTGCGCTCCGGATCGTTGCGGGCGCGGCGGCGGCTGCTCTTCGTCCTCGCCAGCGTGATTGTGGTGGATGTGCTCGCTTTCGTGTTCCGGTTTGTGGGACTGTCCTTCGGGCTGATCCCCATGATGCTGGCATTGGGCGGGCTAGCGATCTATCGCCCCACGGCCAGCGAGTACATGGCCGAGTGCAGCGCCCTCACCGGACCGAGCGTGCAGCCATCTGATCCCCAGTCCGCATCAAATCGCGAGAGCGAGGAATAAACAATGAGCCCTCTGAGCAATGGCAGTCGCGCCGACCTCAGTCCGGCCGCCCTGCGCGCAGACTGGCGGGATATGGATGAGGCCATCAAAGAAGCCAAAAAGGCGGCCAGCCTCGCCGGGTTGAACGGTGATGTCTCCTCCACCGATCTTGCCTCCCAGCGTCTCGCGTCCCGCGAGGGAGCGGAGCTGATCTCCTTCGGCCTCGAGCTGCAGGGTCTCACCTCGGCAGCCGCAGCCCGGGATGTGGAAAAAGCGCTCGAACGCACCGAAGGGGTGCGCGCCTCGCTGATCTACACCAACTCGATCGCCTGGATCACCGCGCCCACCAGCATTCCGCCTGAGACAATCATCGAGAAGCTACGCAACATGGGGGTCAAGGCGGAACTCACGGAAGGCTCGCTGCGTCGACGCGCCGACCGGCTCATGGCCCCGCCGCTGCACCACTCGCAGCGGCATCCTCGCCGTAGTTCCCTGCTGGAGCGGATCAAAGGCACCAAGCAGGCCCTCGCGGAGGTCAACCCCGAAAACCGCCACCTGGGTCTTACTATCGAGCGCAACGATAACGCCGATGTGCTCTTTACTGCCCGAGGGCTCGTCACCCTGGACCGGCTGCTGGTGAGCCTCATCCTCACCATCCCTATTTTGGTCTTTAGCTACGTCCCCTCCCTGCAGATCGACTACTGGCAATGGATCAGCTTCGCGCTGTCGATCCCCGTGGTCACATGGGGAGCGTGGCCGTTCCACCGGGCTGCCATTGCGGGGCTGCGGAGGAAGATGTCGGCCTTGGATGCGGCCAGCGCGGCGGCGATCCTGGCGGCCTTTGGCTGGTCTATGATCATGCTCTTTTTCACCCCAGCCGGTTCGATCGGCTGGACCTCCGAGCCGCGCTGGTTCGCCTATAACTATCCCTCCATCCTGGATGGCGAGCTCTTCTTAGACGTTGCCTGCGGCATGACAGTGCTGCTGCTGGGAGGGCGGATCGCGATGCGTCGCTCCCGCTCGAACCTGGTGGAAGATGCCCGCCGTGAACACGAGGGCACCATGCACGAGGTCACCGTGGTGCGGAAAGCCGGCCCGCGAGCGGCCGCGGTGAAGCAGGTGGTGCCGGTTCAGGAGCTGCGGGTGGGCGATGACATCCTGGTGCCGACCGGTGGGGTGATCCCCTGCGATGGGCGGGTTGTGGGCGGAGCCTCCACGGTGGCCTCGGGCCTGCTGCGTTCTGCGGTGGACTGCGATAATGGCCACCATGATGCCCGCACGGTGAAGGTGAACTCCAAGGTGTATGCCGGTTCCACCAACCTGGGTGGGCCCCTGAAGATCCGTGTACGCCACTCCGGCTCCGCCACCCGGTTGGCCGCGATGCTGCGCTGGATCGATGAGTCCACAGCGGTGCAAAACCGCTCCGCCCAGCTAGCCACCAAGTCGGCCTCCCTGCTGGTGCCGTGGGCGGTGACTGCCGCCATCGTGGATTTCTGCATGTGGCTGCTTATCGGCGGCAACTACAATGTCGCCTTCGCTACCGCCCTCGCCATCCTGGCCTGTGTGGCGCCGGTGTCGCTGGCAATTTCTGCACCCCTGGCCACCCGCTATGGCATCGAATCCGGGGCGCGTAAGGGGCTGTTGATCCGTAACTCGGAAACCATCCGCGTGATGGAACGAGTAGACACGGTGATCTTTAACCGCGTGGGCACCCTGACCAAGGACACCATGTCGGTGGAGACCGTGATCGCCAGCGACCGCGAAAACGCCGAGCTGGTGCTGCGCGTCGCTGCCGCTTTGGCCATGGAATCCGATCACCCAGTATCGAAGGCGTTGGTCAAGGCTGCCCGTGAGGCTCGCGACCGCGGAGCCGGGGGCGAGGACATCCCCCACTGGATCGATGTGGCCCAATCCCACGTGGATGAGCACGGCACCTTCACCGGCCTCGTGGAGATTCCCATCGAGGTCTCCCGCGGCAAAACCGAGCTGCGCCAAGTGGAGGCCTCCCTGTGGCGCCCGCGCGATGAGTCCGACCTCGAGGGGCGCCTCGCCCTCGCGATCTCCGCCGGCGGCACCCCGCTGGTGGTCAACTGGAAGGGCAAGCCGCGCGGGGTGATCACCATGCATACCGACCCCAAAGACGATGCTATGGACGCCATCGATGACCTCGAGAACATGGGCATCGAGACCGTCATGCTTACCCGCGATGCCTACCCGGTGGCCCGACGCTTGGCCAACTTCATGGGCATCTCCAAGGTGCTCGCCGGCATCGCGCCGGCCAAGAAGACGATCACCGTCCGCAGCGTTCACACCCGCGGCAACGTGGTGGGCATGGTGGGGGACGAGTCCGTGCGCGGCCCCCTCAACGTGGCCGATGTGGGCCTGCTGGTTCAACCAGGCGATGATTTCGATGTGCCCGAGGCGGATGTAGTGATCCTGCGCCAGGATGTCTCCGCCATCCCCGAGGCCTTCACCTTGGCGCGCCGGGTGGGGGCGCTGGTAGATCGGAATCTGATGTTCGCGTGGGCCTATAACATCACGGCAATGGTGCTGGCCACTGCCGGGCTGCTGCACCCGATGGCCGCCACGGTGCTCATGCTCACCAGTTCCTTCATCACCGAGTGGTCCTCCCAACAGGCGCGGCGCTTCTGATGCCGCGCGCCTTAGGCTGAGCACCATGATCATTGTCACCATCCTCGTCGGTATCGGAGTGGGGCTCGTGGTGGGCGCGCTGGGCGCCGGGGGCGGCATCCTGTCTGTTCCCGCGCTTGTCTATCTGCTCGGCTTTGCCCCGCACGATGCCACCACGGGCTCGTTGATCATCGTGGCCACCACGGCCGCGTTCTCCCTCATCTCCCACGCCCGCCATGGCACGGTGGCGTGGCGCCGCGGGGGAAGTTTTGGGCTGTTGGCGGTGGTGGGATCCTTCCTCGGTGGGAAGGTATCTGTGCTGGTGAACCCCGATGTTCTCATGATCTCCTTTGCCGGGCTGCTGGCTCTGGTGGCCGGCTATATGGGTGTTCGGGGTGTGCGCGGGCGCGCCCAGGATCATCCCGCCGCGCCGGCGGGGGATACCTCGCGGCCTTGGTGGCTGGTGCTGGCGCTGGCGTGCCTCACCGGTTTTCTCACCGGGTTTTTCGGCGTCGGTGGTGGTTTCATCGTGGTGCCGGTGCTGGTGCTGGCCTTGGGCATGCACATGCGGTTGGCCGCCGGTACCTCGCTGGTGATCATGATTATCACCGCAGGAGCGGGGCTGGCCGCGCGAGTGGGCACTGAGTTTGGCGGGGACTATCTCACGGTGGTGGTGTTCACCGCCGCCTCCGTGGTCGGGGGAATGCTGGGCGAGCCGCTCACCCGCCGGGTCCGGCCCTATCAGCTCACCTTGGCTTTTGCCACGTTGCTGGGGGTGGTGGCTGCGGCCACGGCCGTCGAGACAGCGCTCGGCTGAGCCGCGGGTTGTATCCTTCTGGGTCCTTCTGTAGACACAAGGGCCAGCTTGCTAGCGGCGCCTCGCGCGGGTAGGGCATGATGGAACACTATGACAGACCCCGCCTCTGCCCGACGCCGCACGATCCCCTCCGCGCCCCTGCTTGCCGCCGCCCATGGCCGCACCCCTAGCCGCACCCCGGTGTGGTTCATGCGCCAGGCAGGCCGCTCGCTGCCGGAGTATCGCAAGGTGCGCGAGGGCATCGCCATGCTGGACTCCTGCTTTATGCCGGAGTTGCTGGCCGAGATCACTCTGCAGCCGGTTCGGCGCCACGATGTAGATGCAGCGATTCTTTTCTCCGATATCGTGGTGCCGCTGAAGGCCGCGGGCCTCGATATCGATATCGTGCCTGGGCGTGGCCCGGTGGTGGCGGAGCCGATTCGCTGCGCCTCTGACATCTCCGCTCTGCCGATTCTGGATCACGATGTGCAGGAGATCATCGAGGGTATCGGCCTGATCGTGGATGAGCTCACGGACCAGCAGGCGCTCATTGGCTTCATCGGCGCCCCCTTTACTCTCGCCAGCTATCTCATCGAGGGCGGGCCGAGTAAAAACCACGAGCAGACCAAGGCCATGATGCACGCCGATCCCGAGAGCTGGCATGCGCTCATGCGCCGCATCGTGCCGACGGTGCTCGGCTACCTCGATACTCAGGTGCACGCTGGTATCGATGCGATGCAGCTCTTCGATTCCTGGGCTGGGTTCCTCAGCCAGCGCGATTATCGCGAGTATGTTTTGCCCTACTCGCAGGAGATCTTCGCCCACATCGAGCAGTATGACATTCCGCGCATTCACTTTGGCGTGGGCACCGGCGAGTTGCTGGGGGCGATGGCCGAGGCGGGACCGGATGTTGTGGGCGTGGATTGGCGCGTTCCGCTTGACGACGCCGCCTCGCGCATCCATGCCGCCGCCGGCCCGAAGGTGATCCAGGGCAACTTAGATCCCGCCATGCTCTTTACTTCCGAGGATGTGATCCGCCGCGAGGTCCAGCGCATCCACGCGGAGGCGCAGCGAGCCATCGCGGCGGGGGATGCCACCGGCCATATCTTCAATTTGGGACACGGGGTGCTGCCCAGCACCGACGCAGAGATGATCACCCGCGCTGTCGAGATCATCCACGAAACTTAGGAAGTGATCCGAACTCATCATGAACTACGCCATTGTCGGCGCAGGCCTCGCAGGTCTCACCGCAGCCTATGAGCTGAACAAGCACGATAGCTCCGCCCGTATCGATGTCTATGAGGCCTCCGACCGGCTCGGCGGCAAACTCTTCACGGTGCCTTTTGCCTCCGGGCCAACGGATATGGGAGCGGAGGCCTTTTTGAATCTGCGCCCAGACATCAAGGAGTTCGTGGAGGAGGTGGGGCTCAGTGAGGCGCTGCGCTACCCCTCCGGTTTGGAATCTCTGGTGTATTCCGGCGGCGAGCTTCACCACCTGCCGCGCGGTGGGGCGATGGGCATTCCCGCCACCTCCGCCGAGATTCGTGAGCTGATCTCCGAGGAGACGGCTGCGCGCATCGATGCAGAGGGCTCCCAGGAGCCGATTGACTGGACTGTGGGCCAGGACCTGAGCGTGGGCCAGCTGGTGCGGCAGCGCTATGGCGATGATGTGGTCGATCACGTGGTCAGCTCGCTGCTCGGCGGGGTGTATTCCTGCCAAGCCGATGATCTGGGAGTGCGTGCCACCATTCCGGCACTCGCAACCACCTTCGACGCCATGGCTGAGGCGGGGGAGAAGGTGACTCTTTCTGCGGCGGTGAAAAAGATGAACGAGCTGCGCGCCGCGGCCCGCGCCGCGCAGCAGGACGCCCCAGCGGCTGAGCCGGCGCCCATTTTCGCCACCTTCGATGGCGGCTATGCCACGCTCTACGAGACGCTGGCGGAGCGCTCCGGTGCCCGGATCTTCGTGGACGCCTTCATTACTGGTCTCCAGCGCGTCGAGGGCGGGCTGCGGCTCACAGGCGGTGAAGATCAGGTGTATGACAAGGTCATTCTGGCCACCCCGGCCCCCACCACCGCGCTGTTGCTCAAGCAGCACAACCCCCAGGCCGCGGCCGCAGCGCGGCAGGTGCAGCTGGCAGGCTCCGTAGTGGTGGGCATGAAGTTCGACGATGCCACTGGGCTGCCCGACAACTCCGGCATTTTGGTGGCTGCCGACGAGCCGCAGGTGCACACCAAAGCCTTCACTCTGTCGTCGAAGAAATGGCCGCACCTCGCCGCCCGCGGCGGGGCGCTGGTACGGGCCAGCTTTGGCCGCTTCGGGGATGATTCCTACCTGCGCACCGATGAGGATCAGCTGGTGGACTGGGCCCTAGATGATCTGCAGGCCATCACCGGCTTCGATGGCCGGGCCGCGGGCTTGAGCGAGATCTACACCCAGTACTGGTTCGGCGGTATTCCGCGCTATTCCCACACCCACCTGCGCACGGTGGCCGATGTGCAGGAGGCGCTGGCCGAGGATCCGGCCGTGGCCGTCACCGGTGCCTGGGTTGGCGGGGTCGGTGTGCCCGCGGTGGTCGCCCATGCGCGTGCCACTGCGCGTGCCCTGCTTGGCGTGGACTAACACCTAGGCGGTGGAGATGGGCGTCGATAAGCGCGATGCTGGAGACGTCTACAATGAAGCACATGACTTTTAGCACCTCGCACTCAGCTGAGTACTTTGATCGCGCGCAGAATCTCATCCCGGGCGGGGTGAACTCGCCGGTGAGAGCCTTTGGCTCCGTGGGAGGCCAAACCCGCTTCATTGACCATGCCCACGGCGCCACCCTGGTGGATGTGGACGGCAACGAGTATGTGGATCTGTTCTGCTCCTGGGGGCCGATGCTGCTGGGGCACAACCACCCAGCCATCGTGGAGGCAGTCAAGAAGGCCGTAGACAAGGGCCTGTCCTTCGGCGCGCCCACCGTGGCAGAGGTGGAGCTGGCGAAGTCTATTGTGGATCGCACCTCGGTGGAGGAGGTGCGCCTGGTCAACTCCGGTACCGAGGCCACCATGTCCGCCGTGCGGCTGGCCCGCGGCTATACCGGGCGGCCGAAGATCATCAAGTTTGAGGGCTGCTACCACGGCCACGTGGATGCCTTGCTGGCCGCTGCCGGCTCGGGCGTGGCCGATTATTCGCTGCCCGGCAGCCCGGGCGTGACCGGCGCCTCGGCCGCCGACACCATCGTGGTGCCCTATAACGACATTGAAGCGGTGCGCGCCGCTTTTGCTGCCCACCCAGAAGATATTGCCTGCGTGATCACCGAGGCCGCCGCCGGCAACATGGGCACGGTGGCCCCGCGGGAGGGCTTTAACCAGCAGCTCAAGGACCTGTGCGGCGAGTATGGCGCGCTGCTGATTATGGACGAGGTAATGACGGGCTTCCGCACCTCCTACCAGGGCTGGTACGGCGTGGACGGGGTGGCAGGCGATCTCACCACCTTCGGCAAGGTGGTCTCTGGAGGCCTGCCCGCCGCTGCTTTCGGCGGCCGCCGCGAGATCATGGAGTACCTCGCCCCAAACGGTCCGGTGTACCAAGCCGGAACGCTCTCCGGAAACCCGGTGGCGATGGCAGCCGGCAAGGCCTCGCTGGACAATGCCACCGAGGATGTCTACGAGACGGTGCGCGCCAACGCCGACCGGCTGGCCAGCCTCACCCACGAGGCCCTCAACGCCGCTGGGGTGGAGCACCACATTCAGCGCGCCGCCACCATGATGTCCGTGCGCTTCGCCGAGGGCGCGGGCCATAACTTCGCGGATATGCAGAGCGCAGACACCTTCCGCTACTCGGTCTTCTTCCACGCCATGCTGGACAATGGCGTGCACCTGCCGCCGAGCGTGTTCGAAACCTGGTTTGTCTCTACCGCGCTCACCGACCGTGACTTCGAGACCATCGAGAAGGCCCTCGGCGTGGCCGCCAAGGCTGCGGCCGCCGCCACGCGGAAGGACGGTGCCTAACGTGGCCCGCACCCCTGAGACCACCATTGTGCACCTCATTCGCCACGGCGAGGTGCACAATCCGGAGCGCATCTTATATGGCCGCCTACCCGGCTATCACCTCTCTGAGCGGGGCCGCGCCCAGGCGCAGGCCACCGCCTCCGCCTTCGCCGGCCATGATGTCACCCACCTCTATAGCTCGCCTTTGCAGCGCACCCGCGAAACCTCCGAGCCTTTCCAAGAGGTCACGGGGCTGCCAGTGCAGACTAATGAGGGGCTGTTGGAGGCGGGTAACCGCTTCGAGGGGCTGCGCATTAAGTCCTGGCGCTCCCAACTGTGGAATCCGGTGCGCTGGCCGCTGCTGGTGGATCCGCGCGTGCCCTCCTGGGGCGAGCCCTATGCCCACATCGCTGATCGCATGATGGACACCATCGCTGGGATCCGCGCCGAGGCCGCCGGACATGAGGCGATCGTGATCAGCCACCAGCTGCCCATTGTGTGCGTGCAGCGGCACGTGCAAGACCTGCCGCTCTATCACAACCCCGCCCTGCGGCAATGCTCGCTGGCGTCTGTGACCTCGCTGATCTTCCACGGCGAGCACATCATGGACATGCACTACACCGAACCCGCACGAGATCTATAAATATGCGCATTACTGCACTGATTGTGAGCCTGGTGGCCGCCGCCACCGCCCTCACCGCCTGCAGCACCGGCGATGATGCCGTGGCCGTGGGCGGCACCTTCTCCTTCGTTGCACCTGGCGGCGAAACCGATATCTACTATCCCGAGGACGAGCGTGCGCCGATCGGCACCCTCAAGGGGCCCTCGCTGATGGATGAGAACACAGAAATTTCCCTCGATGATTACGAGGGGCAGGTGGTGGTGCTCAACGCCTGGGGCCAGTGGTGTGCCCCGTGCCGTTCTGAGTCGGACGATCTGCAGCGGGTGCAGGAGGAGATCGAGCCCCGCGGCGGCACCGTGTTGGGGATTAATGTGCGCGATCCCAATGTGCAGCTGCCGCGGGATTTCGTCACAGACAACGGGGTGAGCTATCCCTCGATCTACGATCCGCCCTTCAAATCGGCCGTGGCGCTGGGCGGTTTTCCCGCCACAGTGATCCCCACTACCATCGTGCTGGATAAAGAGCACCGCCCCGCGCACGTGTTTTTGCGTGAAGTCACGGACACAGAGCTGCTCGAGGCAGTCAACCAAGAGCTTTAAGTAAAGGAGCGGCAGTGGACACCAACGCCGTCGCCGACCTCGTGGCCAGCGGGCCCCTCCTGTTGGGGCTGCTCGGCGCCGCCCTCGCGGGGCTCGTGTCTTTTGCCAGCCCCTGCGTGGTGCCGCTGGTGCCAGGCTATATCTCCTATCTCGCCAGCGTGGTGGGTGGGGATGTGCATTATGACGAGCGTGGCGGTACCGTGGCGCGCGGCTCGCGCGGGCGTGTGGCCGGGGCTGCAGGGCTATTCATCCTCGGCTTCACCCTCGTGTTCGTCCTCGCCACCGTGAGCGTGTTCGGCGCCATTCACGTCCTGACGGTGCAGGCCAGCACGCTGCAACGGGTGGGCGGAATCATCACCATCGTCATGGGCGTGGCCTTCATGGGCTATATTCCGGCCCTGCAAAAAGACACTCGGCTGCAGCCGAAGCGGGTGTCCACCTGGTTGGGTGCGCCCCTACTCGGCGGGGTGTTTGCACTCGGCTGGACGCCCTGTTTGGGCCCCACCTTGGCGGCGATTATTTCCGTGGCCGTCGGCACTGAGGGTGCCACCGCCGCTCGGGGAGTGGCGCTGATTATCGCCTATTGTCTCGGGCTGGGTGTGCCCTTTGTACTCGTGGCGCTTGGCTCGGCGCGGATGATCACCTCGGTGGAGTGGATGAAGCGGCACTCCCGCACCATTCAAAGAATCGGTGGCGCCCTGCTCATCGTGGTGGGCGTGTGCTTGGTCACGGGGCTGTGGGATAGCTTTATTAACGTGATCAGGCAGTGGACTGTCAGCTACGGCACCACGCTGCTCTAAGGCCGCGGAACAGACTCGTGTAAGGATAACGCTGAGTACCTCATGAATACCCTCAATCGCTATGTCGTTCGCGCATGGAACTGGCTCACCAGCATGCGCACCGCGCTCATCCTGCTTTTCCTGCTGGCCCTAGGCGCCATCCCCGGTGCCCTATTGCCGCAGCGCAGCCTGAACGAGTCCAAGGTGGATGAATACATTGCCACCAATGGTCGTATCGCCGAGATCTACGACAAGCTGCAGCTTTTCGACGTCTTCAGCTCCACTTGGTTCACCGCCATTTACGTGCTGCTGTTTGTGTCTTTGATCGGCTGCATTCTGCCGCGCAGCTGGGAGCACTACCAGGCTATGAAGCAGCCTCCGGTGCGTGCGCCGAAACGGCTGGAGCGACTCCCGCACCACTCCCGCGGCACCGTGGCCGCCAGCGAGGATGAGGTTCTTGCCGCCGCCCGCAGCTGCATGAAGGGCTGGCGGCTGAAGGAATACTCGGCGGAGCAGGACCGTATGGGCCAGCGTTCCCTCGCCGGGGAGAAGGGATATGCCCGCGAGCTGGCAAACCTGGTATTCCACCTGGGCCTGGTGGGCATGCTCATCACCATGGCATGGGGGCGGTTGAGCTACTACGAGGGCCAGGTGATCGTGGTGGCCGATACCGAGGAGTCGCAGTTCTGCAACACCGCGGTGGCTAACTATGACAGCTTCCGCCATGGCGCCACCTTCGATGGCACCAGCCTCAATCCTTTCTGCCTCGATGTGCATGACTTCACCGCCGACTATCTGCCCAACGGCCAAGCAGAGATGTTCCACAGCAATGTCTCCTGGGCCGAGGGCGATGAGGTGTATTCCGATCCCTCCACGTGGAAGGACTACGAGCTGCGGGTGAACCATCCGCTGCGCATCGCCGGCGATCGCATCTATTTGCAGGGCCACGGCTTCGCCCCCACCGTCACCGTCACCTGGCCCGATGGGGAAAGCCGCACCCAAACCCTGCAGTTCCGCCCCGATGATCCCACCTTCTTCCTTTCCTCGGGCGCGATGCGTTTCGACCCGCCGGCGGGCATGTATGAGGAGCTATCGGAGCGCCGCCAAAACCAGATTGCGATCGAGGGCCTCTTCGCCCCCACCGCCGCTTGGTCGGGAGAGAACAACGAGCTGCTGTCCTCGGCATTTCCCGCCATGCAGGATCCCGCCCTGGCTATCGATATCTACCGCGGCGACGCTGGGCTGGATACCGGACGCGGCCAATCCTTGTGGAGCCTAGACCCCTCCCTGGTGCACACCGGACAGTTGCAGAAGCTGGAGCGCGTGAACCTGCTGCAGGGCGATTCCGTGACCCTCGATGATGGCACCACCGTCACCTTCGACGGCGCCAAGGAATTTGTGAACCTTCAGATCAGCCACGATTCCACCCAGATCTGGGTGCTGATCACCACACTGATCACCCTGGGTGGGCTGGTGGGCTCGCTGGCCATTAAACGCCGCCGCATCTGGATTCGCGTGCACGCTGCTGATGGTGGCACCCACGTAGAGACCGGCGGATTGGCCCGCACCGACCGCGCCGGGTGGGGCGAGGAGCACGACGAGCTGGCCCGCGCCCTCTACGGGCTACCGGATCCGGACGATGAGGACTTTGATCCTGAGGTGGATGCCCGCCACATCAAGGGCTAAATTCGCCCCGCTGGGACCAGTGGGTGGAAGGGCAGGCTTGTATGAAATTGCCCTGAGGTTCGATACACTCTCACGAAGAATCAACTCTTGACGGGATAGGACGACTAGTGAATTCCCTGCCGGTTAATCAATCTGTAGCGACGTTCTCGGATCTCACCTTCGCCTCGGCGTTTGTGGTGTACTTCTTGGCGCTCGTGCTCGCGATCGTCTATTACGTCAAACACACCGCAGCCGTGGAAACCACGGTGGAGCAGAACCAATCCGCGCTCGTGGGTGCAGGTTCTGGCGGCTCCGCTGCAGGTTCGGGCAGCTCCGGTGTGGCCGCTGATGCCCCCACCGCCGATACGGAAGCAGCCTCCGCCGCTGAGAAGGCAGAGAGCCTCGAGGCGAAGGCCCAGCGCTTTGCCAACATGGCGCAGACCATGGTGTTCCTCGGTATTGTGCTGCACGGCACCTCCCTGGTGTTGCGCGGTATCTCCGCATCCCGCTTCCCCTTCGGCAACCTTTATGAGTACGTCTCGGTGATCACCTTCGGCACCATGGTGGTCACGGCGTTGATGATCACCTCCCGCGCCATCCCGGCCCTGTGGCCGTGGGTGCTGACCCCAGTGTTGGCACTGATGTTCTTCGGCGGCACCAAGCTTTACGCAGAGTCGGCGCCGCTGGTGCCGGCCCTGCAGTCCATGTGGTATCCCATCCACGTCTCCACCGTGGTCACCGGCGCCTCGATTTGCATGCTGTCTGGGGTGGGTTCCTTGGTGTTCCTTTTCCGTAGCCGGTTCCCCAAGGGCAAGGAACCCGCCTCCTTCCTCGGCCGGGTTGCTCGGCCGCTACCCGAGGCGAAGGTACTGGACCAGATCGCCTACAAGACCGCCATTTGGGCGCTGCCGATTTTTGGTCTGGGTATCGCCTTGGGTGCCATTTGGGCGGAATCGGCCTGGGGCCGTTTCTGGGGCTGGGATCCGAAGGAGACCATGTCTCTGGTGACGTGGGTGCTGCTGGCCGCTTATCTGCACGCCCGTGCTATCCCTTCTTTTAGCCGCGTGTTCTCCGCGTGGATCAACGTGGTGTGCCTGGCCACCATGGTGTTCAACCTGTTCTTCATCAACATGGTCACCTCGGGCCTGCACTCCTACGCTGGGCTGAATTAAAGCGTCGCGCTCTGAGCGAGAAAAGGACTCCATCGTGCACATCGTGGTCACCGGCGGCGCTGGTTTCATCGGCGCGAATTTCGTGCGTCGCACCCGGCTCACTCGCCCCGAGGTGGAGCGCATCACCGTGGTGGACGCGCTCACCTATGCCGCCAACGCAGATAGCCTCGCCGGCACGGATGCCCAGCTGGTGCAGGGCGATGTCTGTGATGAGCAGCTGATGCACGAGGTGCTTCACGACGCCGACCTCGTGGTGCACTTCGCCGCGGAAAGCCATAACGACAACTCCATCGACCACCCGGAGCTCTTTGCCCGCACCAATGTGGAGGGCACGGTGACCGTGGCCAAGTGCGCGGTGGCCCATGGGGTGCGCATGCACCACATCTCCACCGACGAGGTGTATGGGGATCTGCCGCTGGATACTGCGGAGATGTTCACCGTGGATACCCCGTATTGCCCCTCCTCGCCTTATTCGGCGTCAAAGGCCGCCAGTGATCACATGATCCGCGCCTTCGTGCGCTCCTTCGGGCTGCGCGCCACGATCTCTAATTGCAGCAACAACTACGGCCCTTATCAGCACCCCGAGAAACTCATCCCCCGCCAGATTCTCAAACTACTGCGCGGCGAGTCGGTGTTGCTCTACGGCGATGGCCGTAACGTACGCGACTGGATTCACGTGGATGACCACAACGATGCGGTGTGGCGGATCATCGATGCCGGCGAGATCGGCTCCACCTATCTCATTGGCGCCCACGGCCAGGCCTCCAATAGGCAGGTGGCGGAGCTACTGGTGGATATCATCGGCGGCGGGGACATTGAATATGTGCGCGATCGCCCTGGCCATGATCGTCGATACGCAATCGATCCCAGTTCCACCGAGGCCCTCGGCTGGAAGCCGCTACACACCACCCTGCGCTCTGGACTGGAGGAGACGGTGGAGTTTTATCGCAGCAACCCGCAGTGGTGGGAATCGGCCTATGCTCGCTCGGAGCAGCGCTACGCTGCCCGTGGCCTCTAGCTGGCAGAGGCGGCAGGGTGCCCCCAGATACCGGGCGCCACTACAGTAGTGCTTATGTTGAAAGAGCTCTCCACCCTGCCCAGTTTTTACACCGAGCCCACCGTGCACCCCGATGCGCGGGGCAGTTTCCACGAGTGGTTTAAGGCCTCCGAGTTCGAATCCTTCACCGGCCACCCCTTCGCCTTGCAGCAGGCGAACATGTCGGTCTCCCAGGCGGGGGTGCTGCGCGGGCTGCACTTCACCGCGGTTCCTCCGGGACAGCAAAAGTATGTCACCTGCGTTGCGGGAGAAATCTGGGATGTGCTGGTGGATGTGCGTGTTGGCTCCGATACCTTCGGCCGCTGGGAAGGGATCAGCCTCTCCGCGGAGAACCGCCGCTGTCTCTATATTCCGGACGGCTTTGCCCATGGCTTTGCCGCGGTGAGCGACGCGGTCGTCTGCTATCTCACCTCCTCGGAATACGATCCGAACGTGGATTATGGCATCGACCCGCTCGATAGCAGCCTGGGGATCGAATGGCCGGTCACCGAGCCGATTCTCAGCGATAAGGATCGCTCCGCCCCGGGACTCGACGAGGCGCGGGAATACCTGCCCACCGTCGAGGAGTGCGAGCAGCTGCTCAACGCCTATAAGGATGCGTGGGTGTTGGCTAACGAGGAAGCGCAGTAGTGAAGGGCATCATTCTCGCCGGCGGCACGGGCTCGCGGCTGTGGCCGATCACCCTCGGGGTGTCGAAACAGCTGGTGCCGGTGTATGACAAGCCCATGATTTACTATCCGCTGTCCACGCTAATGCTGGCAGGCATCGAGGATATCCTCGTGATCGTGGACCCGCGGGATGAGTCGCAGTTTCGACGCCTCCTCGGGGACGGCTCCCAGTTTGGGATCTCCCTGAGCTTCGCCACCCAAGACTCCCCGCGGGGCTTGGCGGATGCGTTCCGTATCGGCCGAGAGCACATCGGAGATGACAGTGTGGCGCTGATTCTGGGCGATAACATCTTCTATGGCGCCGGCCTAGGCACGCAGCTGCGCCGCTTTGCCGATGTGCAAGGCGGGGCCATCTTTGCCTACTGGGTGGCCGATCCCAGCGCCTATGGGGTGGTGGAATTCGACAGCGATGGCAATGCGCTGTCCCTGGAGGAAAAACCCGCCGATCCGCGCTCGCACTTCGCCGTGCCGGGGCTGTATTTCTATGACAACTCGGTGGTAGATATCGCCGCCGGTCTCAGCCCCAGCGCCCGCGGGGAGCTTGAGATCACGGACATCAACAACCACTACCTGCAGCAGCAGGCATTGCAGGTGGAGGTGCTGCCGCGCGGCACTGCCTGGCTCGATACCGGAACGCATGAATCATTGATGGATGCTGGTGATTTTGTGCGCACCATCGAGAAGCGCCAGGGGCTCAAGATCAGCTGTCCGGAAGAGGTGGCCTGGCGCATGGGGCTGATCACCGATGCAGATCTACATGCGCGGGCGCAGCAGCTGGATAAGTCCGGCTACGGCGCCTATTTGGCGGAGATTCTGCAGCGCGAGCACGCCGCAGCGGCCCGCGGCGCGCACTAGCTTAGGTGCCCGGTTGCTCCCCAAGATCGTCGCCTTCAGAGGCAGTGGGATCATCCGGTGGGGTGTCTGAGCCTTGGGAGCCGGTGCGGCGTTGCTCGCGGCGGCGGCGCTCAGCTGCCTCCTGTTCCTCGCGTTGACGCTGCTGTTCGCGGGCGCGGCGCTCTTTAAATTGGCGCTTTTCCAACTCCCAGAGAAACTCCTCATCATCATCTGGGCCTTTGATCACGGGGCGCTGCGGCTGCTGGATCTGTTGGCGACGCTTCCAACTCGAGGGCCCGAAGGCCTTCCAGATCAGCACTAGGGCGGCAATGATGAGAATGAGGACGATAAGACGACCCACTCGCTGACAACTCCGATCTCTTAGACACATGATGCGGGCTTGAACGTGTTCTTCCCCCAAGGATACGGCTACACTCAAACCTTGTGACTAGCAGGGTTGAAACGCACGCACCAGAGTTGGATACACAGCTACGTAACCGAGCGTGGAAAGACTCGGCGCTGTATGCCGGCGCCCGCATTGTGCTTTTTGCCGCGCTCACCGCGCTCATCAAGGGGGCCGCGGTGCTCATTGATTCGCCCGTGCCGTGGCTGATCTGCGCCCTGTTGGCATTGCTCGTGGCATTCCCGCTCTCGCTGTTGCTGTTCAGTAGCCTGCGCATGCGGGTAACGAGCGAGATGGCGCAGTGGGACGAGCAGCGCAAGGCCCACAAGAAGTGGGTGCAAGAAGAGCTCGCGCGGCGTTAAGCGCTAGGAGCCGGCCAGGGCCAGCATCACGGCCTGTACGAGGGAGAATACAAACATCCCCCGGCCAGTGAGCCCCAGCACTGGGATGAGTGCCGCACCGGTGGCGCCACCACGCACTGGGCGGGCGGCGGCGAGGAGGAAGGGCACGGCTGTAGCTGCCAGCAGGCTCCACCAGGTGGCAGCTATAGCGAGGGCCACCATTGCCACCAGCGGCACGGCAACGAGACCGCACCATAGGATGCGGGTGCGTCGATCGCCCAGCAGTACCGCCAGGGTGGTCTTGCCGCTCGCGCTATCGGAGGGGATATCGCGCAGGTTATTCGCCAGATTCACCGCGGCGGACAGCGCGCCGATGCTCACCGCCAGCAGCACGCCCACGCCACTGATGGCGCCCGACTGGGTGAATTCGGTGCCGAGCACCGCCACCAGGCCAAAGAAGACGAACACAGAGACCTCGCCTAGGCCGTGATAGCCATAGGGGCGGGTGCCGCCGGTGTAGAACCACGCCCCGGCGATACAGGCCGCGCCCACCAGAATCAGCCACCATGCGCTCATGATGGAAAGCACCACCCCAGCCGCGGCGGCCACGCCGAAGGCGCCGAAGGCGGCCCGCTTCACCTTCGCTGGGGCGGCCAGACCCGAGCCTGTGAGCCGCAGCGGCCCCGAGCGATGATCGTCGGTTCCGCGGATGCCATCGGAATAATCATTGGCGTAGTTCACGCCCACGATCAACGCCCACGCCACCAGCAGCGCCAGCAGCGCCCGGGGCAGGGAAGCCCCGTGGGCGTAGGCGGCCGCCCCCGTGCCGGCAATCACGGGGGCGAAGGCATTGGCCCAGGTGTGCGGTCGGGCTCCTTCGAGCCAATCGGCGGCGGTGGCGGTGGAGCGGGAGTTCTGCATAGCTATTATTTCTACCCCGCGGCTTAGCCGGCCACGGTGTTCGGGGTGGCCAAGCTGAGTGAGCGCGCGCAGGTGGGCTACGCTCAAGCGCGTGTGGCTGGGTTATCTATTGTCCGCGGCGCTTAACGCGCTGCTGCATCTACCGCTGCTGCTGCGGCTGATGTGGCGTAACCGCACCTCGCGCACCCCGCTGCCGCAGCACCCCGAGGTGATCATCACGCTCACCAGTCACGGTCGGCGGTTGCGGTGGGTGCATTTGGCCATCGAGTCAGTGGCCCATGCCGGCCCAGTGGAGCTGTGGCTCGAACCGCGGGACTATGCCGCCCCGCGTCCAGCCGGCCTACAGCGGCTGTGCGATCGTGGCCTGCGCATCCGCAAGGCAGAACCGGGCTTGGGGCCGCACACAAAATATCTTCCCGCGGCGCGGGCCCATCCTGGGCGATGGCTTATCACCATTGATGATGATGTGCTCTATCTTCCCTGGTGCGTGCCTCGGCTTATCGACGCCGCCCGGCCCCACCACATCACCGCTCACCGCGCCCACCGCATCAGGCTGAACAACCAGCGCATCGCCCCCTATAGCCAGTGGCGGCCGGTGCGTAGCACCGATGCCTCTCTGCTGCACGTGGCCACTGGGGTGAGCGCGGTGTGCTATCCGCCGCGCTTCGTGCACACCCTCGCCCAGCTGAGCAGACAGGATCTTGGGGCGAGTCTGCGCTGTGATGATCTTTTCCTGCACCACGCGGCCTTGCGTGCCGGCCTGCCCGTGGCGCAGGTACGCCCCAGACCTGCTCACTTTCCGCTGCTTCCCTCCGCGGCGTGGCGGCCGTTGGTGCGCAGCAACCTATCTCGTGGCAACGATGCCGCTATCGCCCAGCTCTATAGCGTCGAGGACGTGCAGCAGCTGGGGCGGGCTCTAGGCTAAAACAGCCGAGGTTAAAACAGCCGAGCCACAGCCCGCCTATCCACCTTGCCGGGACCAGTGGTGGGTAGGGCATCGACCCGCAGTAACTGCTTGGGCAGCTGCCAGCGGGGTAGGTGATCGAGTGCCTCGATGATCTCGCCCACGCGTGCGCTGCCGGAGTAGGCGGCCACGATCGCCTGGCCCAGCCGGGCGTCGGGAATACCGGTGACGCAGGCACTATCCACGCCTGCGATATTGAGCAGCTCCTGCTCCAGTACCTCGGGGTGCAGTTTCAACCCGCCGGAGGAGATGATCGCATCCAGCCGCCCGGTCACGTGCAGCACGCCATCGCTGATATAGCCGCAATCGCTGGTAGAAAACCACCCTGGGTGGGCGAAGGCGTCTGTCTCCTTCGCCCCCACATTGCGGTAGCCGCGGGCCACCATCGGCCCGCCGAGGTGAATGCGTCCTTGCGTGCCGGTGAGCTTCACCGAGGCCCATTCGATAGGCACGCCATCGTAGATGCAGCCGCCGGCGGTCTCCGAGGAACCATAGGTGCACACCACCGAGATCCCGAGGCGCTTCGCGGCCGCGCGGGTGCTGTCGGTGGTGGGTCCGCCGCCGATGAGGATGGCGTCGTAAAGCCGCAAAGCCTCGATGCCCTGCAAGGACTCTAAGGCCTTGTGCAGCTGATTGGGGACGAGCGCGGTGTAGAGCGGATCATCACCGCCTGTGCGCCGGGCTTCGGCGGTAGCGCTGGCGAAGGCGGTGAGGTTAAAGCCGCGGGAGACGTCGAGGACAGTGGGGGTGGTCTCGGCGAGGATGCTGCGCACGAGCACCTGGATGCCGGCGATGTGGTGAGCGGGTAGAGCCAGCACCCACGACCCGGGCCCATGCAGGGCGTTGTGGGTGGCCACCGCCGAGGCGGCGAGGTTTTCCCCGCTGAGCAGCGCCCCCTTCGGTGTGCCGGTGGAGCCGGAGGTAGACATCACCAGCGCCACCTCCGGATCGATCGGCTCGCCCACGCGCATGGTGCGGGCCAGTTGCTGCGCCCGGGCGCGATCCGCGGCAGGCAGGGGCAGCAGGCTGCGTTCGCCGGCGAGTGCGGCGGCAAGATCGGGCAGGATCGCGGCGGGATCAGCGGGTGAGACGGGCAAGGCTTCCAGCATGAATCTCATGGTAGCCGCTTGAAAAGGTGACAGACCCCGCTGGGAGCTAATAGGCGGCCAGGGAGGAAGAGTGGGCGTCGACGCGCGTAATGCCTTGGATGGCGGGGAAGGCGCGCTGGGCGCAGTCGGTGCGCGCGCACACTCGGCAGCCGGGTCCGATCGGCACGGCGGCCGCGGGGGTGGATACCGGCATCGAGTCGAAGTACACCATGCGTCCGGCGTGGCGGGCCTCGCAGCCAAGCCCGATTGCGAACTCTTTGCCGCGCTGCTCGAAGGTGCCATAGCGGTGGCTGACGGTGCGGGCCACCCATACATAGGTGCGGCCATCGGGCATGGAGGCGAATTGACGCTGCAGATGGCCGGGACTGGAAAAGGCCTCATAGACATTCCACAGCGGACAGGTGCCGCCCGAGTGGGTGAAATGAAATCCCGCAGCGGAGAGCCGCTTGGACATATTGCCAGCGCGGTCCACGCGGATAAAGGTGAAGGGAATCCCCCGCAGCCCAGGCCGCTGCAGGGTGGATACGCGGTGGCAGATCGTTTCGAAGCCTAAGCCGGTGTAGCTGGCCAGATACTCCAAGTCATACCGGGACTTTTCCACCCGCTCATGGAACTCGGTGTAGGGCAAGAGCAGCGCCGCTGCGTAGTAGCTGGCCAAACCGCGCAGCGCCAGCAGCGTGGATTCGTGGGTGGTGAACTCGGCTTCGTCGACAAGCTGGTGCAGCTCAGGGCCGATTTCGAGATAAGCCAGCTCACTAGCAATGCGAAAGGCCTGTTGGCCGGGGCTGATCAGAGTGGAGATCTCCAGGGTGGAGGTGCTGGGGTCAAATCGGTGCAGGGTGCTGCTGGCGGTGGTGGGCACCACTGTCACCCCGTGAGTCTCGGTGACATACCGGTGCAGCGCCGCCAGGATGCTGGGGCTGGTGTTCAGGCTCAGCCCCAGTGTGTGGTGGAGCTTTTCGGCGGCGGTGTCGAGGCTGTGAAAGTAGTTGTTATTGGCGTGGATGAAATCCCGCACCTGCTCATGTGGCATGTCCAGCACATCGCCGGGCTGGTCATTGATTTCATCGGCGTGGCTGCGGTGATCGGTGAGCAGCGAGAGTTTATCGCGAATGCTGCGATAGCGCCGGTGCATATCCACAATTGTTTTGGCCACGGCGGGGTGATCGGCGACGACCTCCGAGAGTTCCGCGAGATCCACCGGTTGGGACACAAGTTCTTTATCGGCGATCACGTCTTTTACTTCGGCGAGGAGCCGCGAATCGTCCTCGCGAGAAAAGAAGGTGGCATCAATTCCGAATGCCTCAGTGATTTTCGAGAGCACCGAGACGGTGAGCGGGCGCACATCGTGTTCAATTTGATTGACATACGAGGCTGAAAGCCCGAGGGTGTCCGCAAGGGATGCCTGGCTGAGATCCCGTTCTCGTCGCAGTTGCCGCAACCTAGAGCCCACGTATGTTTTTCCCATAGAGACATAATAGGTGAGCGGGGTCACTATAACCGGATCGGTACCCACCTGCTGGACAGGGCCGCCCCACCCGCGTATTCGGGGTGCTGGGCTGAGCGATCTCTCGCTTATCGACGCCCACCTATGGGTGTGGTGCCCGCGCATCGGGCCCGCGAGCGCCGCCGGCGCTGCCGGATCCTGCCCGCGACCTTTGGGGCTGTGAGCTGCAATTATGGGGAAGGTGGGCGGTGGGTAGTGTGGTAAAGGGGGATGGAAGATGTGGGGCAGATTTCCGCCTGAGTGGAGCCTGAATTAAGAACCAAAAATGTTGCGTAATTTAGGATCGCGAAAGTGCCCCCAATAGGGGTTGATTGTGAGAATTGGGGTAAATGTGAATCTCGAAACGGCCCGTCGACCGCGTAGGCTGAAAGAGGAATGAGAATTCGCAGTGAACTGCCATAACGGCCCCGCAGCACACTTCTTCTGAAGGCGAGCCTAACCTAAAACACTTCTCATGCGCTAGTTCTGGCGATGTGAGTTGGGTCACCCACTTATGGAGCGAGTGGTTCTGCCTGTGAAAACGGCCGTAAGGTATTAGCGACACTGGAGGTGCCATGACTGTTAAATATGACGACCGTGACGCAATCGCGCACGGCAAAATCACTGAAAAACCACTTCGCGAGCGGCCGGGTTATCCCACCTGGGCCGTGAAGCTCACGATGGCGATCACCGGCCTGATCTTTGCTGGATTCGTCGTTGTTCACATGGTGGGTAACCTGAAGATCTTCTTGCCGGATCATGACGGCCGCCCCGCAATCGATGAGTACGGCGAGTTCTTCCGTACCGTCGGTGAGCCCGTTATGCCTTATGGATCCGTGCTGTGGATTCTGCGCATTATCCTGCTGGTGGGCATCATCCTCCACATCTGGGGAGCCTTCACCATTGTGGGCCGCGCTCACCAATCCCGCGGCAAGTTCCGCCGCACCAACAAGATGGGCGGTCTGCAGAGCTTCGCTACGCAGACCATGATCGTCACCGGCATCGTGCTGCTGGCCTTCATCATCTTCCACCTTTTGGACTTGACCATTGGTGTCCAGCCGGCGGCATCCTCGGCCTTCGAGCACGGTGAGGTCTATGCCAACGTTGTGGCGACCTTCAGCCGTCCCGCCGTGGCCATCTTCTACATCATTGCTCAGCTCTGCCTGTTCCTGCACCTCACTCACGGTATGTGGGTGGCAGTGAGCGACCTGGGCATTGTGGGTAAGCGCTGGCGTGCCGTGCTCTCCTTCATTGCTTACCTTGTTCCCGCCATCGTCCTGATCGGCAACGTGCTGATCCCCGTCGCAGTCCTTGCGGGCTGGATCAGCTAAGGATTCCAGGAGAGTTAAGTTCCATGAGTAAAGAAATCGATACGTCCTTCCTCGACAACTTCGAGGCTCCTGCCTCCGTAGTGGAGGGTGTCTCCCTCGGCTCGGTCCTCAACGACCAGGCACCGCACGGCGTGGTTCCCACCAAGGACATGTGGGAATACCAGAAGGACCACATGACGCTGGTCTCCCCGCTGAACCGCCGCAAGTTCACCGTGATCGTGGTGGGCACCGGCCTCTCCGGCGGCGGCGCCGCTGCGGCTCTCGGCGAGCTGGGTTATAACGTCAAGTGCTTCACCTACCACGACGCCCCGCGTCGTGCGCACTCCATCGCCGCCCAGGGTGGTGTGAACTCCGCCCGTGGCAAGAAGGTGGACAACGATGGTGCGTACCGCCACGTGAAGGACACCGTCAAGGGTGGCGACTACCGCTGCCGCGAGCATGACTGCTGGCGTCTGGCTTATGAGTCCGTCCGTGTGATCGACCACATGAGCGCCATCGGCGCTCCCTTCGCCCGCGAGTACGGCGGCACCCTAGCCACCCGTTCCTTCGGTGGTGTGCAGGTCTCCCGCACCTACTACACCCGTGGTCAAACCGGCCAGCAGCTGCAGCTTTCCGCTGCCTCCGCGCTGCAGCGCCAGATCCACGAGGGCACCGTGGAGATCTTCACCCACAACGAGATGGTTGATCTGATCATCAACGAGCGTGAGGGTGGCAAGCACTGCGATGGCGTTGTGATGCGCAACCTCATCACCGGCGAGATCAAGGCCCACACCGCCCACGCTGTGGTGTTGGCTACCGGTGGTTACGGCAACGTCTATCACATGTCCACGCTGGCGAAGAACTCCAACGCTTCTGCCATGATGCGTGCCTACGATGCGGGCGCCTACTTGGCTTCCCCGTCCTTCATCCAGTTCCACCCGACCGGCCTGCCCGTGAACTCGCACTGGCAATCCAAGACCATCCTGATGTCGGAATCGCTGCGTAACGACGGCCGCATCTGGTCCCCGGTGACGGAGAAGGACGACCGCGATGCCAACAGCATCCCCGAGGAGGAGCGCGACTACTTCCTCGAGCGTCGCTACCCGGCATTCGGTAACCTCGTGCCCCGCGACGTGGCCTCCCGTGCGATCTCCCAGCAGATCAACAAGGGCCTCGGTGTGGGACCGCTGCACAACTCGGCCTACCTGGACTTCCGCGACGCCATCCAGCGTCTCGGCGAGGACAAGATTCGCGCCCGTTACGGCAACCTCTTCACCATGTACGAGGAGGCCACCGGCGAGAACCCCTACAAGGTGCCGATGCGTATTGCCCCCACCTGCCACTTCACCATGGGTGGTCTGTGGACGGACTTCAACCTGATGACCTCGGTGGACGGCCTCTTCGCCGCCGGCGAGTGTGGTTGGACCTACCACGGCGCTAACCGTCTGGGCGCCAACTCGCTGCTCTCGGCCTCTGTGGACGGCTGGTTCACCATCCCGTTCACTGTTCCGAACTACCTCGGCGAGCACCTCGGCAAGGAAGTTCTCTCCGCCGACTCTCCGGAGGCTAAGGCCGCCGTGCAGCGCGCAGAGGACCGCATCTCCACCCTGATGAACGTCAAGGGCGAGCACGGCCCGGAGTACTTCCACCGCCAGCTCGGTGAGATCCTGTACTTCTCCTGCGGCGTGTCCCGTAACCAGCGTGACCTGGCCGACGGCATCGAGAAGATCCGCGCCCTGCGCAAGGAGTTCTGGGCCAACGTCAACATCCCCGGCAAGGCCGATGAGATGAACCAGGTGCTGGAGTACGGCCTGCGCGTGGCCGACTACATCGACCTCGGCGAGCTCATGTGTGTTGACGCTCTTGACCGCGACGAGTCCTGCGGCGCGCACTACCGCGAAGATCACCTCACCGAAGACGGCGAGGCCCGCCGCGATGACGATAACTGGTGCTTCGTCTCCGCATGGGAGCCCGCCGGCGAGGGTAAGTTCATCCGCCACGCCGAACCGCTGTACTTCGAAGCCGTTCCGCTGATGACAAGGAATTACAAGTAATGAAACTGCATCTAGAGATTTGGCGCCAAGCTGGCCCAAACACCGAGGGACATTACGAGCCTGTCGAGGTTCCGGACGCTGTACCGCAGATGTCGGTCCTCGAGCTGCTCGACCACGTCAACTCCCAGTACGTTGAGGAAGGCAAGGAACCCTTCGCCTTCGCCTCCGACTGCCGCGAGGGTATCTGCGGAACCTGTGGCCTGATGGTCAACGGCCGCCCGCACGGCCCCCTGAAGAACACCCCTGCCTGCCAGCAGCGCCTGGTGGACTTCAAAGACGGCGACAAGCTGCAGATCGAGCCGATGCGCTCCGCCGCGTACCCCGTGATCAAGGACATGGTGATCGACCGCTCCGCCCTCGATCGCGTTATGCAAAAGGGTGGCTATGTGTCCATCAACGCGGGTACCGCGCCTGATGCCGACACCATGCACATGAACTACGAGGACAACGAGTTCGCACTGGACCACGCAGCCTGCATCGGCTGCGGTGCCTGTGTAGCCGCCTGCCCGAATGGTGCCGCCCACCTGTTCACCGGCGCCAAGCTGGTGCACCTGCGCATGATGCCGCTGGGTAAGGAAGAGCGCGGTCGCCGCGCCCGCAATATGATTGACGAGCTGGAGACCAACTTCGGGCCCTGCTCCCTGTACGGTGAATGTGCCGACGTGTGCCCGGCCAGCATCCCGCTGACCGCTGTGGCGTCCATCAACTATGAGCGCGCCCGGGCTGCATTCTCGGCCAAGGATCACTAAGCTGATTCTTAACATTTGCTTAACTTGAACGAAAGGCAAGGGTATGTCTGCGAAGAAGGTTTCGGACGCACAGCTGCGTATCGAGGACAACTACATCGAGGGCTATGATCCCGTCAGCTTGGAGGCGCCGCACTCCTCCCTGCTCAAGGGTTCTACCTGGTGGGGTATGGGGTTCATCCTCTCCTCGATCGCATTCTCCGGCATCATTCTCTTCGGTCTGGCCGCCGGCTCGGTGGACTCCCAGCCCGAGGCACACACCTACACCATCGTTGGTGTGATCGCCACGGCCGCAGTGCTGCTCTTCGGTATCGCCCTGGTGGTCTACGGCCGCCGCGATTACAAGGCGTACGTCAAGCGCACTGGCCGCCACAACTAGCACGCTGACATACCCTCAGCCTCGTTCAGTATCTCCGCCGCCGAGCGTTCCACAGCAATGTGGCGCTGGTGGTGTGAGCGTCTGACGCGGGTGAAGCGTCAGCGCAGAAGTGAGACATCAAGCCGCCGCAAGCGACATCCATGAGGATCGTTGAGTGCGGCGGTTTTTGCTACGCCTACACACGCCGCGGAGAGGAGGTGCCCATGTCCGATCGCACCCGCTGGATCATTCTCATTGTTCTCATCACCATCCTCACCCTGCTCGTCGGAGTGCGCTTTATCAGCACAGGCATGTCCATGCTTTAAACCATCGCCACCGCCGTGTACCCGCGGGGATAATGCCTGTGCACTGCGCGCATCTCGCTACATGTCTGAGGCGTGCGCTATAGTGCAACAGTTCACCCCGCCCCCGGTGAAGACGGGGGTGGCTTACATTTCTACCTACCCGAGAGTGACAACACCCATGGGACGACACTCGATGAGCCCAGCCGATACCCAGGCACAAGCCCCTGCCGATACTGCCCCGAGCCGGCTCGCCGTGCCCGGCCCCTCCCCAGAAGCCGAGGCCGAGCGTCGCCGCAGCTTGCGCGCCCACAAAGCCATCGCAACTGGCCTCTTGCTTTTCGCCACCCTGGTGTATTTGCTCTGCCGCTGGATGGAGGGGCAACCGGGGCACACTGCCACCTGGGTGGGGTTCGTGCGCGCCGCCGCCGAGGCCGGCATGATTGGTGGTCTCGCCGACTGGTTCGCGGTGACGGCCCTGTTTCGTCGTCCCCTGCATTTGCCGATTCCGCACACCGCGATCGTGCGCAATAAGAAGGACCAGATCGGTGAGTCCCTAGCGGGCTTTGTGGGCGATAACTTCCTCAACGCCGAGCTCATCACCGAGAAGGTCTCCCAGGCACGGATTCCCGAGCGCATCGGCGAGTGGCTGGTGGCCGAGGGCAATGCCGAGCGCACCTCCGCCGAGGTAGGCCGGTTGATCTCGGCGATCGTGCGGGAGCTGGATCCTGCCGAGGCCGAGGCCATTATTCAACGCGGCCTCATCGACCGCCTCGCCGAGCCGGAGTGGGGGCCGCCCGCTGGCCGGATCCTTGAGGGGCTCATCGAGGAGGGCAAAACTGAACCGGTGGTGGATGCGGTGGCCGCGTGGGCTGATAAGAAGGCGCGGAGCTCCGAGGCGTTCATCGATCGCCTCCTCGGGGAGCGTGCCCCCAGCTGGGCGCCGCGTTTTGTTAATGATCTCGTCTCGGACAAGGTCTATCGCGAGCTCACCACCTGGACTGCCGCGGTGGCCAGCGATAAGAATCACGAGGCCCGCCGGGAGATGCGCCGCGTAGTGGCTAAACTTGCCCAGGATTTGCAGCACGACCCAGAGACCATCGCCAAGCTGGAGAGCTGGAAGGTGGATGTGCTCGCATCCAGCGCCATCCAGGGTGCTCCGGCGGCGATCTGGCGCGGTGCCTCCACCTCCATTGTGGAGGCAGCGGAGGATCCGGACTCGGTGCTGCGTACCAAGATCGCCGGTGCTGCCCGCGAGTGGGGCCACAATATCTGCACCGATGAGCAGCTGCGTAACTCCCTCGAGCGCCGCATCACCGACGGCGCCGCCTTTCTCGCCGACAACTACGCAGATGAGATCACCGGGATCATTTCCGAAACGATCGAACGCTGGGACGCCGATGAGGCCAGCGACAAGATCGAGCTCATGGTGGGCAAGGACCTGCAGTTTATTCGCCTCAACGGCACCATTGTGGGCGCGCTTGCCGGCGTGACCATCTACTCCCTGTCCCACCTGCTATTCGGTGCCCTCTAGGCGCCGGTTCACTTCGCTATTTACCGCCCTGTCGGCTGCATGCAGTCGGTAATGTGGGTGGAACAACGCCCGACTGTTCTTTAAGGAGCCGAGGTTGATATCGCTGATAACCATGATCCTGTATTGGCCGGTGTCCATCGCTGGCGCGATTGGTGCCGTGCAGATCGCCGGTACCCGTCCGGATGCCTTCGATGCGGCCGACCGCAAGGATAAGTGGACGTGGTTCGGCATGGTGCTCGGCTCCGCCCTCGCCACATTTATCGGTTTTCCGATCCTCAGCTGGGTCGGCATCGTGGTGATCGGCGTCTACTGGTGGGATGTACGCCCGCAGATTAAGAGCATCCTCAACGGCGAGTACTACTAGCGCCGTAGGGTGCTTATCGACGCCACCTCGCACCCATTCACACCCACCCCTTGTCCGCAGCCAGCTTATAGGCTTCGAAGCGATTAGCCCCGCCGGTTTTGGCAATCGCGGAGCTGAGATAGTTGCGCACCGTTCCCGGGGCTAGGTGCACGGCCGCGGCGAGCTGATCCACGCTGCTGCCTTCGGGGACGAGTTCAAGCAGCTGTTGTTCGCGCGCGCTGAGCGGGTTGGGGGCGGCATCGAAGGCGGCCGCGGCCACGCTGGAATCGATGTAGCGTCGTCCCGCATGCACGGCTCTAATGGCGGCCCCGAATTCCTCGGCGGTGGCTGTTTTCGGCAAAAACCCCGACGCGCCCGCCGCGAGCGCTTGCCTTAAACCCTTGGGCTGGCTGTGGCTGGTGACGATGAGCACGGCCAAGCCGAGACCGGTGAGTTCTTCGGTAGCGGCGATCCCATCGATACCAGGCATGTGCAGATCCACCACGCAGACGTCCACGGGATGCACTCGTACCCAGTTGAGCAACTCCTCGGCAGAAAAACAGGTGCTGTGCACCTCGAGATCAGGCTCGAGGGAGAGCAGGGTGGCTAGGGAGGTGGCGATGAGTGTTTCATCATCGGCGATGGCCACGCTGATGCTGGATGTGTGTGTCATGAGTTATCGCTTTCCTCGGGGCAGTTCCACCGCATCGCTGCGCTGACCCGCTGGTGTGGCTGCTGGTAAAGCTCGACAGTGATGCCCAGTGGGGCGCAGCGCTGACGGATTGCGGCGAGTCCGGACAATGGGCCCAGCGGGCCAGTGGCGCCGTCGTTGGTCATGGTCACCGACTGCGGGGTGAGCTCTACGTCGACATGGCGGGCGTGAGAGTGCCGCAGCACATTAGTGGCGGCCTCGCGAATGAACCACGCGAGCATGGAGTGATCGGCGGTGTGTGCGGCAAGATCTGCAAGATCGCCGCGCACATTCACTGTGATCCCGGCGCTACTGAGTAAGTCCCGAGCGCTATCGAGCTCGGTGGCGGGATCGACGGTGCGATAGCCCCGCACCACCTGGCGCATGTGCTCGGAGGAGTCGTGGATCAAGGCGTGCAGTTGGTGCAGTTCCTCCCGGAGACGGGGATCGTTCTTCTCCGCGAACGCGGCAGCAAGTTGAGTTTTCACAGACATTGCGGCGAGCTGATGGCCGAGACTATCGTGCAGCTCTTGGGCGATGCGCAGCCGCTCCTGGGAGAGCTGGAGCGCGGCCTCTACATCGTGCACTCGCCGCTGAGCTTTAAACACATCGAAGGTCCAGCGTGAACACCACGTGGTGAATTCCCCGAGCAGGGGCCAGATGAGCACGAGCCACCCCATGTGTGTGGCGACTGGAATCAGCAGTGCCGTGAGTATGAGGGCGAGGATCGCTGGCTGCTTCGTCCACGGCACCAGCGCATAGCTTGCGCACACCGTGCAGCTAAACCACACCACTAGCGCAATGCCCTGGCCGGTGTCTCCACCGAGTGAGAGTAGGACCGCGCTGAGCGCTATGGCGCAGCAGACGCTGATGACTCCCCAACGGGTGCAGAGATGAAACAGGCGCCGCTGCTTCGCGCTGGTGTGCATCCGCAAGGCTGGGGCGAGCCACAGTGCCCCAGCGCAGAGGGCGACAATGGGCAGCGTAAGCAGATAGGAGAGAAGCACCGGCCAGGTTCCCGAGGTGCGCACAAGAAAGCTCGCAGTGGGCGGAGTGCTCAGCGCCACTACAAACAGGGGCATGGGCACCAGTACCGCGCGGGTGACCACCGACAGTGCAGCGGGGGTGCGGATGAGGGAGTTCATTTAAGGCCTTATTCTACCGGTGGCTGATCCAACCATAGGTGGGCGCTGATCTGTAGTTCTAGCGGTTGTCCCAGCGCATGACACGTGGCACCAGTAGCACTAGTGCGACACACCACGCCATAAGGATCAGCACAGTCATGCCGCCGGAGCTGAACGTCTCGGCCAGGTTCATGGTCGCGGCCTCGGAGTTGAGAGGATCGCTCTGCCCTGTCCAGCCTAGGTGGACGAGGTCGAGAAGAGCACCGAAGGGGTTGCGGGCTGCGATGAGAGCCAGCGGATCGGGGAGGAAACCTCGGAGAGTGGGAATCGAGAGCATGCCGAGAACGATGACGGGCATCGAGGTCACCTGAGCAGCCTCGGCATTGGAGGTATAAGCCGAGGTGATCAGCGCAAGCGCAGCGGCGAGCACCACTCCGCCGAGGATAGCCACTAGGTAGAAGAAGACATTGATCGGTAGTGCGGAGCCGAGTGCCACGCACAGAACGCCGCCGAGCACGCTAGCGAGAATCGCGAAGAGGGAGGAGGGAGTGCAGATTGCGAGGAGGATCTCGCGGTCGCTCGCCTCGCCGGTGCGCAGCCGAGTGAGCACGCCTTCATCCCTGCGGGTCGTGGCCATCGAAAGTACGGAGTAGTACACCACAAACACGATGGCCATCAGCACGAGCATCTGCAGTGCTGTGGATGCGAGCGCGCGGGAATCTGCCGCTGACTCGGCGCCAGAGATGGATCGAAAAAACAGCACGGGGATCACCAGCAGTACGAAGGCGGACATAAAGAGGATCACCTTGTTGCGGCGGAATTGAATCCACTCGGCGCGGGCGAGCGACACTAAGCGGCGCGGGGTGCGAAGCGCGGAGGTGGCGGTGGTCATCGTGGGTTCTCCTTCGTGGTGGTCTGCTGCAGTGGGCTGGTATCGCCGGCGATCTGCATGAATACCTGGTGCAGGCTGGCGGGTTGGGCGGTGAAATCCTGCACGCCGAGGTGCTGCTGGTGGGCATGGGAGAGCACCGTGTAGGCATCTTCTTCGAGGTGAGTGGTCTCTATGCGTACCTCTGACCCGTGGGTGGTGCTGGTGCCGCGGATGCCGTCGATAAGCACGGGCGTGTGCTCAGGGGCGCAGGTGAATCTGATGGTGGAAGGCACGGTGGCAACAAGGTCGCTGAGGCTGCCGTGGAGGTGAATCTCGCCGCGATGCATGATGGCAATGCGATCGCACAAGGCCTCGGCCTCTTCCAGGTAGTGGGTGGTGAGCACCATGGCCATGCCATTGGCGTTGAGCCGCTGCAGTAGCTGCCAGGTGCGCTGGCGCGATTCGGGATCAAGCCCAGTTGTGGGCTCGTCGAGGAAGAGCAGCTGCGGATCCCCGATGAGGGCGCAGGCGAGATCGAGGCGCCGCTGCTCGCCGCCAGAAAGCGATCGAACACGTGTATCGGCTCGGTGCTGCAGATCAACATCGCCGAGGACAGCGGCTGTGGGGCGGGGAGTGGAACAGGTGCCGCGCCACATACGGAGAGTTTCCGCCACGGTGAGCTCGTGCGGCAGCCCACCGGATTGCAGCATGATGCCCACGCGAGGGCGCACTTTCGCCCGATCGGTGCGGGGATCAAGCCCGAAGACTCGCACCGTGCCGGCGGTGGGGCTGTTGAGTCCTTCCAGCACGGACAGGGTGGTGGTTTTGCCCGCGCCATTGGTGCCGAGCAGCCCAAAGACCTCCCCGCTGTGGATATCGAAGCTCACATCTTTCACTGCAACGAACTCCTCACCGCGCGACAGCGGTGAGCGAGAGGATGTGCGATAGCTGCGCCGCAACCCGCAGACCTGCACTATCGGCTCAGAAGTAGGAGAGTGTTGTGTCGTCATGGCTTTCACTATCCGCTGGTGCGAGGCGCTGGAGTAGTGTGCTTTGCCACCGGTGTGCATGACATCTGTCATCAGCAGGCTCACAAACATCTCGGCGCTGGCCACCAGCCCTGGCGCAGCAGATGATCGGCTAGCCTAGGTAGCCATGACATGGTTGATGGCCCTCGATCCGGGGGTGAGTGACGAGGATATCCGCGCCCGTATGGATGCCGCGGCCAGCTCGGGGGCTGGCGCCGTGGTGATCCCACCGCACAAGCTGCACCTTGCGCAGTATGCGCAGCTGCCGGTGCTGTCCACGGCTGGGTGGCCGAGCGGCAATCACGCCCCGCTGATCAAGGCGAGCGAGGCGCGGCTGGCGGTGCAGTCCGGGGCGGAAGGAGTGCTCGCCATGCTTGACCAAGCCGGCGATGAGTCTCATTTCTTCGCCGAGGTAGCGCTACTCAGCGAGGCCGTGCCCGAACCCGCCGGGCTATGGATCGTGCTCGGGCCTGAAACTGATCCCGCACAGCACGAAGCCCGCGCCACGCAGGCACGGGCTATGGGAGTGCGGGGAGTGATCACCACCGCAGAGCTAAGCGGCTGCGGCCGGCTTTACACGGACACGGTAGAGATTTAGAGCTGATCCTGCAGGCTGTTGAGGTCCACGTTATCGCCCACCGCGGTCACGCGCAGACCATTGTCTACCACCTCAGCCTCGGTGATCTGGAGGTCTACCGTGGCCTCGGCGACAGCCACCTGCAGGGCGCGGCCAATTTCCTGGGAGAAGGCGTCGGGAAGCCGCACGGTGCCTACCTCGATGCTGTCCACATGAAACTCCAACTGGTTGGAGCCCACCTGCGGGGTGAGCGTCATGGTGGCGAGGCCATCGTTGATCAACACCCGCACCGTGTTGCCGGTGGTGTCGATGTCGGTGACCTCAATGAGATCGGCGAAGAAACTGCCGCCGCTGCGCTCTGCCTTCGTACGCTGCGCCATGGCCAGCAGATAATCATCCGGCAGGATCGCATCGGCCACAAAGTGCTCGGCCATGAGGCGCTCGCCGCGGATATTGAGCTTGTCAATATCCACCGTGGCCTCTGGGGTGCCGGTGACATGAGGCTTATCCGGGTGAGCCTCGGTAGCCATGATTTGAAGGGTGTTGTCGGTGGTGACGGTGAGATGATTGACGGTGCCGGTGGCGGCACCGAGCAGCAGCGGGGAGGCACCGAAGCTCACCGAGGAGCCGGGCACCTCATCAGTGATGCGCTTACCCACATAGAAGCGGGTTCCTACCTCGGCCACCACCGCGATCACCAGCACGGCGAGGAGCACACCAACAAGGATTTTCATAGGGGAGTTCTTGGACCCAGAAGAAGCAGACACCTGTATCAGTGTGGTCGAAAAAACAAGCGCGGGCAACTAGCCCCACGCCCGGATCGGGCTGGCGCCGGGCGGCATCGGGCGGCTCTAACACGCTCGGTGAGCGACTTTATCTCGCCCAGCAGGCGGCGGGCTGGCGCAGCGAGCCACAGCCGCGAGCTAGCGCAGCGGGCTATCCCAGCGAACGCGGCGCCACGGCGGCGAAGTCCACGGTAACGAGGTTGTCTCTTACTCCGCGCCGCCACCCGTGCAGGGGATACTGGCGGGCGAGGGTGTCCAATGCGTGGCGCCAGCGGATGCGCGGGCCAAAGCTGGACCACCCAGCAGCCTGCTCCCAAGCGGCATCGGCGGCGCGCAGGAACTCATGGATGGGCTCGCCGCTCACATTGCGGTGAATGAGGATCTTCGGTAGTCGCTCCGCCACCTCCGAGGGCCTATCTGTGTGGTGCGGATCCCATGCCAGGGTGAGGGTGCGGGGGCCGTGGCGATCGAGCAGTACCCAGCAGCTGCGCCGTCCCAGTTCATCGCAGGTCCCCTCCACGAAGAACCCGCCGGGGGCGAGCCTGTCGCCCACCGCCTGCCACACGTCGAGAACATGGCCGGCATCGTATTGGCGCAGCACGTTAAAGGCACGCACGAGGTGTGGGCGGTAGCCGGCAAGCTCGAAGCCTCCGAGCTCGAAACGCACTCCGTCTCGCGGGGGCAGCACCCGCGAGGGCTCGATCTCGAGGCCCACCACCTCAATATCTGGACGGGTGCGGCGCAGCCAGCGGGCCCACTCGCAGGTGGTGGTAAAAGATGCCCCGTAGCCGAGATCGATAGCTAGGGGAGACTCCGCGGAACGCACAAGCCTGCGCACCTCGGGCTGGTAGTGCATCCAGCGATCGAGTTTGCGCAGGCGATTATGTCCAGTGGTGCCTCGCGTGACCACGCCCACCGGCCCGGTGGTGGGGCGGTGAAGGGCATGGGAGGCGAATGCGAGATTGTGCGCGTGGTCAGCCATGATGTGTCTCAGCGCTCTGCGCGCACGGCGTCTCGGAGCATTCTGTGCAGTTTAGGAGTGCGAGGAGATCCACTCTTCGGTGAGCTTCGCCTCGTTGGCGAGCAGCTCACCCACGGCGTCAGCCACCTTGGGCTCGATAGCAGGCCCCATGAAGGGGATGTCCACGGTAATGACGTTGTTGTAGGTCAGGGTGGTGGAGGAATCATCGCCACTGACGGCGATCTCGCCCTCAAAGTCCACCGGAGCGCCCTTAACATCCGCGGTGTAGGAACCCTCGGTAGAGGTGCCCTCGAGAGCCTTGTAGGTGACTACGCGCTTGATCTTGAGTGCCTGGCTGATCATGGCGCTCACAGCCTCCGGCAGCATATCGGTGGGCATCACCTCGTAGAGCACGGCCTTGGCGCCGTTATCGTCGGCAGTGAACTCGTGCACCTCGCCCGGCTCGGGGGACAGAGTGGCGGTGTTGTGATCCCAATACGCCTTATCCGCAAACGCAGCGTAGACATCTGCGGGTGGGAAATTAATGGTCACGGTGGTAGTTGTACGAGTAGCCATGGACTTAAGACTACCGTTAGAGGGGTGAGTGACTCGACTATCACCCCTAATTACTCCCAGTTGGCATCGAAACTTGCTGCGTGTGAGGGCCTTTCGCTCCAAGATATAGCATTGGCGGATCTCACCACGCTGCGCCTTGGCGGGCAGCCTCGCCTCACTGCCGTGGCCTCCACCCCCGAGGCGGCAGTGCAGGCCCTGCGGCTATGCGACGCCGCCCAGGTGCCCGTACTAGCCATCGGTGGCGGCTCCAACCTCGTGGTGGCGGACGGCCCCCTTGAACTGGTGGCTGTGGTCATGGACTTCGACGAAGTGCGCGTAGACGCAGACAGCGGCATCGTGCGTGCCGAGGCCGGCGCGGTGTGGGACGATGTGGTGGCGGCCAGCGTAGAGGCTGGTCTCGGCGGAATTGAGTGTCTCTCCGGCATTCCCGGCTCGGCCGGGGCCACCCCCGTGCAAAACGTGGGGGCCTACGGCGCAGAGATCGCCGATGTGCTCACTCGGGTGCGCCTCTACGATCGGCACAGCGACACGGTGGAATGGGTCGAGGCCAGCGCCCTCGAGCTGTCCTATCGCTACTCCAACCTGAAGTTCACCCAGCGCGGGCTGGTGTTGGACGTGGAAATGCGCCTGAGCACCGACGGCCTATCCGCCCCGCTGCGCTTCGGCCAACTCGCCCGCGAGCTCGGAGTAGCGGAAGAGGAAGACACCCCGCGCCGGCCGGTCGCTGAGGTGCGCACGGCAGTGCTGGCGCTGCGGCGGGGCAAGGGCATGGTGCTTGACGACGCCGACCCCGACACCTACTCAGCCGGGTCCTTCTTTACTAACCCCATTATCGATTCCGCCGATGTGGACACCGTGCGCGCCAACGTGGCGGCGCTGGTGGGCGACGAAGAGGCAGCCCAGATGCCCGTGTTTGCCAGCGGTGAAGGCCGAGCCAAACTCTCCGCCGCTTGGCTGATCGAGCGCGCCGGGTTCCACCGCGGCCACCCGGGGCCAGACGCCCCCGCCCGGCTGTCCACTAAGCACACTCTTGCGCTGACCAACCGCGGGTCCGCCACCTCGGCAGAGCTGGTGGCATTGGCCCGCGAGGTGCGCGACGGGGTGCGCGAGCGCCTCGGCGTGACATTGGAACCAGAGCCCATTTGGGTGGGTGTGGGCATCGACGACGTGTGATTTCACCCCCTCGTGTCGGGGTGAAACCTTAGAATGGCGAAAACACCGCACGATGCTACGGCGTGGCGTTATGGCCGCGATAGGGAAGTGAGTGATCTTCGATGAGCAACACCGGCAATTCCGGCGAACAGTTCCGCCGTTTCCGCGATCCGCAGGAGCAGGCGAGCCATGAGCACACTGATCCGCCCACCCAGGTGATGCGGCCGGTGCAGCAGAACTACTCGCCGGACGCGGATTTTGCCGCCCCAGCCGGTGCGGGCGCAGCAGCGGGCGGTTATGGCCCGCCCAGTCACTACGGACCGCCGCAGCAGCCGCATCCGCCCCAGTCCCCACCGCCGCAGCAGCCACAACAGCCGCAGGAGGGTAAAGGGAACAAGACTCCCGTTGTGATCGCGGGCGTGGTGGTGCTGTGCGCATGCGTGCTTGGTGCAGCGGTGGTTCTCGGA
The DNA here is from genome assembly GCF_030440575.1 of Corynebacterium ciconiae DSM 44920. NCBI lineage: Bacteria > Bacillati > Actinomycetota > Actinomycetes > Mycobacteriales > Corynebacteriaceae > Corynebacterium > Corynebacterium ciconiae. The sequence continues at coordinate 2,339,729 of NZ_CP047189.1, read as the reverse complement.
CAAGTTTTTAGCGGTGGCAGTGAACAGGAGGATCCCTCGGAGGCAGCTGCCACCGGCGCTGAGGAAGAGGCAGTAGAGACTGTGATCGAGACGATCACGGAAGAAGAGACTCCCTCCGGGTCGTCCACTTCGAGTTCTTCCTCCACGAGCACATCGTCCCGGGCTCCTCAGCCGCGGGACCATTTCCGCCCCAATGGCACCCTTGCCGGTTCCACTGGGACCTTCGACTTTTACACGGGCAGCTCTGTTACCAGCGAACCTTTCGCCGCCGAGGTAGCCAAGCAGATGCGCTCTCATGCACACGCCACGGACGTTCTCACGATTAAGGCGACATCGCCGGTCACGCACACGACATACACCATGAAGTGCGTGCCGCAGAAGTCCGACGGCTTCACGTGCCGCGGTGGCGATAACGCCGTGGTGCACCTCGTGCGCAAGTAGCCGAGGCACACAAGGCAGGAAGAAAGCCCCGCGGCAAGCAAGTGCGCGGGGCTAGGGGTAGGGCGCAGCTGGGGCTGCGCCTTGAGGGGAAGCTAGAACTCGTTTTCGCTGCCGTAGCGCTCCACCAGCAGCTGCTGCACATCGCGGCGCCGGATCTTGCCCAGCTGGTCGCGGGGGAGCTCCTCGAAGTGGTAGAACACGCGCGGCACCTTGTAGCGGGTGAGGTTCTTGCGGCAGAACGCCTTGAGGGAGTCAGGGTCCAAGGTGGCGCCCTCGGCCAAGGTGATTGCGGCGGTCACATTTTCCGATCCATCGCCGCGGGGCATACCCACCACGGCGCAGTCGGTGACATCCGAGTGACCCTGCAGCACATCCTCTACCTCGGCGGGATAGACATTGAATCCGCCGGTGATGATCATTTCCTTCAGGCGAGAGACCAGCTTCACGAAGCCGTCCTCGTCCATGAATCCCACGTCACCGGTGCGGAACCAGCCATTGTGGAAGGCAGCCTCGGTGGCTTCTTTGTTGTTCAAATACCCAGCGAAAATCTGGGGGCCGCGGGCGAGCACCTCGCCCTCCACGCCATAAGGCTGGGTTTCGTCCAGATTCTCTGGGTTGGCGATGCGGATCTCGGTGTCGGGGAAGGGAACCCCCACATAGCCGGGGCGGCGATCGCTCGTCATCGGGTTACCAATGAGAATCGGGGAGCACTCGGTGAGACCATAGCCCTCCACGAGGCGGCCGTTAGTGTATTCCTCCCAGGCCTGCACCACAGATACTGGCAGAGTGGACGCGCCAGAGAAGGCATTGCGGAAACAGCTGATATCGATGCCGGTTTCCTGCGAAGCCTCCACAATCCGCTCGTAGAGGGTGGGAACGCCCGGCAGCCAGGTGGGCTTCTTTTTCTTCACCACATCCATAATCAACTTTAGATCAGGTGACGGCAGCAGCAGCACCTGCGCGCCCACGAAGAACGCGAGCGTGGCCACCATCGTCATGCCATAGGCGTGGAACATCGGCAGTGCGGCAAGCATGCGCTCCTCGTGCTCACCGAGGCCCTCCACCCACGACTTGCCCATGAGCAGGTTAGCGAAGAGGTTGCCGTGAGTGAGCTGCGCGCCCTTCGGCCGACCGGTGGTGCCCGAGGTGTAGAGAATGAGTGCCACAGTCTCGGGCGTGACATCGGGGCAGGACTCGAGCTCTGCGCCATCGCCACCGATCACCGGATCCAGCAGGGTTTCCCACGGAATCGAATTGCGGGCGGGGGCGGAAAGCTGCTTGCGGGTTTTGCGGATCGACGGCAGCGGCACGCGCAGGGCCATGCGCTTGACCAGCGGCATCGCATTGATCATGTTCACCGACACGATCGTTTCCAGCGAGGTAGAGCCGCGCAGCGACTCCAGCACGCTGGCGGCCTTATCCCAGCAGATCGCCACATGGGCGCCGTGATCAGCGAAGGGCGGCTCCAGCTCGTGGGAGGTGTAGAGAGGGTTGTGCTCCACGACGGTGGCTCCGAGCTTGAGAACCGCATAGAACGCGATGAGGTGCTGCGGGCAGTTCGGCAGCATGATGGCAACACAGTCGCCCTTGCGCACACCCAGTGCCCGCAGGCCGGCGGCACAGGCACGCACCTGGGTGTCGAACTCGCTAAAGGTCAGGGACTTACCGAAGAAGTAGGTGGCTGGGCGGCCGCCGTTGATCTGCAGATTGTTGTCATACAGATCCAGCAGGGTGGTCTCGCCATAGTCCAAAGTGTGGGGAGTCCACTCGGCGTAGTACTTCAGCCACGGCTTCGAACCGGGTTCCGGGGTGGTGGTGTGGTCGGTCATGGTGGAGATGAGCTCGCCTTTCGATCAGCGTGGCGTCGAAGTGAGAGATTCGGACGTCTCTTCTGGGCGTATCGAGGTCAGGTTGCCAACAGTATAACGATGAATCCCTCATGTTTAGTGTGGGAGGGGGCACCGTGTGTTCTTATCTGAATCTTAACTGGGGGCCGCGCCGGGCCGCACCTTTCACGCTCATCGGTGGTGTCGTTCGTGGCGCGGCAGGGTGGGGAAGGGGAGCGAGGGTGGCGTCGATAAGTGCCCTGAGCGCGCGGAAGAGATCTAGAATAAACACTTATGCGTATCGCGATGATTTCCATGCATACCTCCCCATTGCAGCAGCCAGGGCAGGGCGATGCCGGCGGCATGAACGTCTATGTCATGGCCACGGCCCAAGCGCTGGCGGATCAAGGCATGGAGATCGATATATTCACTCGGGCCCACCGCCCGAGCCAAGGGGAAATTGTGGAGGTGGGGCCACGGATTAGGGTGATCAATATTGTCGCCGGCCCCTACGATGGCTTGGCTAAGGAGCAGCTACCCACCCAATTGGCGGCCTTCGCCGGCGGCATGTTGGCGTTTGTGCGCTGCCACAAACTCTCCTATGACCTCATCCATTCGCACTATTGGCTCTCCGGCCAGGTCGGCTGGCTGCTGCGGGATCTGTGGGAAGTGCCGCTGGTGCACACCGCGCACACCCTCGCGGCGGTGAAAAACGCCCACCGCACCGCCGATGACACCGAGGAATCCGAGGCGCGCCGCATTTGTGAGCAACAAATTGTGGATAATGCCGACAGGCTCGTGGTCAATACCCTCGAAGAAGAGGACAATCTAGTCTCCTTTTATGATGCCGAGCGCGGGAAAATTGAGATTGTCTATCCGGGGGCCAATACCGATTTGTTCACCCCCGGTAATGATCGCGCCACCGAGCGGGCACGGCGTGAATTGGGATTGCCGTTCAATGCCAAAGTGATTGCATTTGTCGGCAGGCTTCAGCGTTTCAAAGGCCCCCATATTCTGTTGCAGGCAGTAGCGCGCATGCTCGAGCAGGAACCCGAACTCAATGTGCGTGTTGTGGTGTGCGGTGGCGCCTCCGGGCCTAATGCCACTGGCGAGGAGTACTACCGCATGGCCGATAGCCTCGGGATTGGCCGCGTGGTGCGTTTCCTTGAGCCGCGTCCGCCCTCGGAACTGGCCACGGTGTTCCAAGCCGCCGATGTGGTGGCCGTGCCGAGCTATAACGAATCCTTCGGGCTGGTGGCTATGGAGGCCCAGGCCACGGGCACGCCGGTGGTGGCGGCGCGCGTCGGCGGGCTGCCTATTGCGGTGCGCCACGGCGAGACGGGCCTGCTCACTGACAGTCACGAAATCGAGGAGTGGGCAGAGGCGCTGAGCACCATGGTCACCGACGATGTCACCCGCATCCAGATGGGAGAAAACGCTCGCGAGCATGCCCTGAACTTCTCGTGGGCGGCCTCGGCGGAGCGGCTGCTGACCGTGTACTCGGAGGCTTTGAACTCCCCGGTGGATCAGTGCGCCCCGCGCAAGGCGCACGGCTAGCAGCTGCCCTAGTTTCCGGTGGGGCGGCAAGAGCCCACAGCAGGGTGTGTGAATGTGGGGCACTCAATAGCTGGAGCACACGGCGATGATCTCCTCAGCGTGGCACAATGGTGAGCATGACTGGAAAGCTAATTCTTCTCCGCCACGGCCAGAGTGAATGGAACGCCTCCAACCAGTTCACCGGCTGGATGGATGTCAACCTCACCGACAAGGGTCGCGAGGAGGCGCAGCGCGGTGGGCAGCTGCTCAAGGAGCAGGGTGTCCTGCCTGATCTGCTCTACACCTCTTTGCTGCGTCGCGCGATCAACACCGCCAACATCGCTCTCAATGCTGCTGACCGCCACTGGATTCCCGTGATCCGTGACTGGCGCCTGAACGAGCGCCACTACGGTGCACTGCAGGGTCTGAACAAGGCAGAGACCAAGGATAAGTACGGCGATGAACAGTTCATGGCGTGGCGTCGTTCTTATGACACCCCGCCGCCGGAGCTGGATGATGATTCCGAGTACTCCCAGGCTGGGGATCCGCGCTATGCCGATCTGCCCGCAGTGCCGAAGACTGAGTGCCTGAAGGATGTTGTGGAGCGTTTCGTTCCCTACTTCGAGGAAGAGATCCTGCCGAAGGCCAAGGAAGGCAAGACCGTGATGCTCGCCGCGCACGGCAACTCCCTGCGCGCGCTGGTCAAGCACCTGGACAACATCTCCGATGAGGAGATCGCTGGGCTGAACATCCCCACCGGCATCCCGCTCGTTTACGAGCTCGACGCCGACGGCACGGTGCTCAATCCCGGCGGCACCTATCTGGACCCGGAGGCTGCTGCCGCCGGAGCCGCCGCCGTGGCCGCCCAGGGTGGTAAGTAACCCCCACGCTAGAGAGCCTTATCCGTCGCCCCGCTGCTGTCTGCCCCCACGGCCAGGTCCTCGGGGCGGACGCCGCATAGGGTGAATGGTGAGTGCAATCTAGGATCAAGCCCGTAGTGCCCAAGCCCGCAGTGTCAAAGCCCGAGGTGGCTGAGCGCGCACTGCGGGCTTTGGCGTGGCGTACCATGCCCGCTGCCCCCGCATCGCGGTAGTGGTTGCTGCTCGCATAGCGGCGGCCCCCAAACTGTGCTTGGGTGGGACACAAGACCAGCGTCTAGGAGACATTGCGCGACGGTGGCGGCCGAGAGTGCCTGCGCGGTCGCGTGGAGTGTCGCATGAGCCCACACTCTTCGCGTGTGGGGTGAGAGAAGGCCAACGCATGTTTATTGTCGGAATCATCGTGGGAGTCATCGGGGCTCTCGTGATGATGCCGCTTGCTCGTTTCTTGCGCCGCTGGGCGCAGCGCCGCCGCGAGGCCGACACGATCACTGATAATCGCATCACCACGATCTCGCAGGTGCTGCACTTAACCGTGCAGGGATCGCCGACAGGGGTGGCGGTGATTGATCGCAGTGGCTCGGTGGTGCTGTCCAATGTGCCTGCCCACGAGATGGGCATTATTCATGAGCACACGGTCAACACCCAGATCTGGGCATCGGCGCTCGAGGTCTTCGCCGACCAAGACGCCCGGGTAGTCTCCCTCGAGCTGCCCCGCCGGCTCGCCAGCCGAGTCTCCGCGGTGGATGCCACGGTGGCGCCCTTGACTCTCACGGATGAGCGTTTCGTGGTGGTCTATTCCACCGACGAGTCGGAGCATGTGCGCATGGAATCGGCGCGCCGCGACTTCGTGGCCAATGTGAGCCACGAGCTAAAAACCCCAGTGGGTGGGATGGCGCTGCTGGCGGAGGTGCTGCTCAACTCCGCGGATGATCCTGAGTCGGTGCTGCACTTCGGCGAGCGTCTGCTCAACGAGGCACACCGCATGTCCTCGCTTATTAATGAGCTCATTGCGCTGTCGAAGCTGCAGGGCGCAGAAAAGTTGCCCGATATGAAGCCGGTATCGGTGGATGAGGTGATCGATGAGGCGGTGCGTCGTAACAAGCTGGCGGCGGATGCCGCCGGCATCGAGATCATGCGGGATATGCCCTCGGGCGTGCAGGTGCGGGGAGATAGCACCCTGCTGATTACCGCCATCACCAATCTCATTGTGAATGCCATTAATTACTCCCCAGAGTCCACTCCTGTGACGATCTCGCAGAAGGTGGTGCACTCTCCCGGTGGGGAGCGCACCGTGCAGGTGCGGGTGACCGATCGCGGTATCGGCATTTCGGAAGAGGATCAGCAGCGCGTATTTGAGCGTTTCTTCCGCGTGGATAAGGCCCGTTCGCGCCAAACCGGAGGCACCGGTTTGGGGCTAGCGATTGTTAAACATGTCACCGCAAATCACGGGGGATCGATTAAACTGTGGTCTCAGCCGAACATTGGGTCGACGTTCACCCTCGAGCTTCCCGTCTTCGATGCCCGGGATAGCGGAGAGGGTGAGCCGCTGACGTCTGAGGCTCCAGCGCTTCCCGCCGATACAACGGTTGCAGCGCCCAAGCGCCCAAAGCTCCCCCGCCGCCCGCGTGGAGGGGGACGTGGGCGCCGCGGTGTCGAGCAGCATCCGGCTGTGCGGCAGGACAGTGTGATGGATCATGTGGGAAGTAGTAGCGCGTCCCCACAGCAGGGTGCGCGCGATGAAGGCAGCAGGCGGAAGGATGGCACTGAGTAACCATGACGCGCATTCTCATTGTTGAGGACGAAGAATCGCTCGCAGAACCTTTGGCATTCCTGCTGGCGAAGGAGGGCTTTGAGGTGGTAACCGCCTCCGATGGCCCCTCGGCGCTGGTGGAGTTTAATAACAACGATATCGATATCGTTTTGCTGGACCTCATGCTTCCCGGGATGTCCGGCACCGATGTGTGCAAGCAGCTGCGCCAGAGTTCGCAAGTACCGGTGATCATGGTGACGGCGCGCGACTCCGAGATCGATAAGGTAGTGGGCTTGGAGCTCGGCGCCGACGATTATGTGACCAAGCCGTATTCCTCCCGCGAGCTCATTGCCCGAATCCGTGCCGTGCTACGCCGCGGCGGCGAGCGGCCTGCCGAGGAGGAATTCGATGAGCAGGTACTCAAGGGTGGCCGAGTGCGCATGGACGTGGAATCGCACACTGTCACCGTGGACGGCGAGGAGATCGCCCTGCCCCTGAAGGAGTTCGATCTCTTGGAGTATCTCCTGCGCAACGCTGGACGGGTACTCACCCGCTCCCAGCTGATCGATCGGGTGTGGGGTGCGGACTATGTGGGCGATACCAAAACCCTCGATGTGCACGTCAAACGCCTGCGCTCGAAGATCGAAGAGCAGCCATCCAAGCCGCGATACCTCATTACTGTGCGCGGCTTGGGCTACAAGTTCGAGGCATAGCCCCTCAGCGCATGGCGCTTATCGACGCTCCCTCGCCGCCACCGTGGCCGGATGGGCGAGAGCGGAGCCTTTAGTCTGAGTGATCAGCTCCACGAGCCGGTCATAGGAGGCATCGCCCATGACGCGCCGCAGCTCCGTCTCATAGCTGCGCCACATCGGCTCCTCGCTGGTGTGGCAGGACGGCGCGGAGGTGCACCACCAATCAAAGTCCTCGCCGCCATTGCCCCACGCCCGGCGCTCATACTCAGAGATGGTGGTGGTGAGAATATCGGCGCCATCGGCGCGCACGACCCATTCCTCTTCGCGGCGCAGTGGCACCAGCCAACACACCTCCGGTTTGATCTCCGTGATGTCCTGGCCGCTGGCCATCGCGTATTGGTGGAGGGCGCAGCCGGGGCCTGTGCCGTGTCCGGTGCGGTTGGCAAAGATGCAGGCGCCGTCGACAAGCTTCGTCTTCAACGCCGGTTCCATCTCCCCGTCTTCGTTTTCGAGTTCGTCCCATTCCAGCCACGGCTCGATCTCGGTGGCGTCGGCAGCGGCGATGTATTCATCGACTTCCGCTGGGCGAAGCTGCCAAAACTTCGCTGGCATTTCAGCCACGGAGTTATAGAGCAGATCCTGATCGGACTCGTCTGTGAGAAAAGCCCCATGATTGCAGCACCCCACTACCCGGTTGTTCTCGTCGATGCCAAGGCACTCGGGTTGGCCGAAGTGGCAGCGCCACTGAGCGGTCAGCCAAGTGATGTCCACTTTGAACAGGTGATTCGGGTCTTCGGGGTTGTGAAATTCCAGCCATTGGCGGGGGAAATCGGGTGCTAATTCCCGTCCCTCGAGAATGGATCGGCCGGCCGGGGAGGTGGCGGGAAAGCCAAGAAATGTCGACGTCTCATGCGGGGTGTTCACACTTTTCCAACTTAGACCCGCTACCCTAAAGTTGTGCGATTAGGTGTATTGGACGTTGGCAGTAACACTGTCCACTTGGTGGCAGTCGATGCGCGCTCGGGTGGACATCCCACCCCCATGAGCGATTGGAAGACCACGATGAAACTCGTGGAATTCCTCGACGCAGACGGCGCCCTCAATGACAAGGGACAGGCGAAGCTGATCAAGAATGTGGCAGAGGCGAGCGAACTCGCCAACACGCTGCAGTGCGATGAGGTCATGGCGTTCGCCACCTCCGCGGTTCGCTCTGCCACGAATCAGAAGAAAGTATTGGATCGCGTCGAAAAGGAATCGGGCATCAGGCTCGAAGTCCTCACCGGCGAGGAAGAAGCCGTGCTCACCTTCCTCGCGGTACGACGCTGGTACGGCTGGTCCGCCGGCCGCATCATCAACCTCGATATCGGCGGTGGCTCCCTCGAGCTTTCCACCGGTACCGACGAACACCCAGAGAAGGCCTTCTCGCTCGATCTCGGAGCGGGTCGGCTTACTCACAATTGGTTCGACACGGACCCGCCCTCGCGAAAGAAGATCAACATCCTTCGCGATTACATCGATGCCGAACTCGCGGAACCCGCTCAGCAGTTGAAGAACTGCGGCCATGCCAACTTGGCGGTGGGAACCAGCAAAACTTTCCGCACCCTGGCCCGGCTTACTGGTGCCGCCCCCTCCTCGGCGGGGCCGCGCGTTAAGCGCACCCTGACCGCGCCGGGCTTGCGCCAGCTGATCGCATTTATTTCCCGCATGACAGCGAGTGACCGAGCGGAGCTCGAAGGAGTAAGCTCGGACCGTTCCCATCAGATTGTCGCAGGTGCCCTCGTTGCAGAGGCAAGCATGCGTGCCCTGGGGCTCGAAAAGATCGAGATTTGCCCATGGGCGCTGCGTGAAGGGGTTATCCTTAGACGGATTGATAAGGGATTGGACTAGGAAAGGAAGCGAGTATGAGCGACCAACAGCTGACAGTCGCAGAGCTCTTAGCCCGCGCGTCCAAAGAAAGCGGCGATGATGCTCCGCGGAGACGTCGCCGGCGCCGCAGCCTCGAAGAAGGCGGAGTGTCCGTTGCCGAGCTCACCGGTTCGATCCCGAAGGTAGACGAAAGCCCAGAGCAGCCCAAGCACACCTCCCAGCCGATCGACGCGGAAAACACTGCCCGCGCAGGGGCGGACGCACCGGCGGCAGACGCCCCCGCAGAGGAGGACGGTGCCGCAGCATCCACCGCCCAGGGCAGCAACGAGGCTGCGACCGCTGAGTCTGAGCCGCAGCAGGATCAGGCGCCCGCCTTTAATCCCAAGCTCAACCGAGTTCCGCGCGGCAGTGCCAAGCAGGACAAGGATGAGACGATGGTGCTGGACGTGGTGCACGAAAACGAGCAGCCGCGCCTGACCACCGATACCTTCCAGGCTGTGAGCCCAGAGCAGGCGAAGGCCCACGCTGAGCAGAACCAGCCGGCGCCCGCCCAGCCGGAGCAGGTTGAGTCCATCGAGCGCTCCCCGGAGTCCGAGGGCGAGGCCCGCGATGAGGCCCCGACCGCCCACTTCGACGCCGTAGGCGAGCAGCCGCGCAGCGAGACCCCGCAGCGCCGCGCCCCCTACATGGCGGCACCGGCACAGTCGGATCAGTCCCAGGCCCAGCCCAATGAGCTGGCCGAGCCGGAGGCCGATGCACCGGCGGTGGATGAGGATTCCGAGCGCTCGGTGTCCATCCCCGCGATCATCGGCATGACGGTGGTGGCCGTGGTGATCGGTATTGCCATCTTCAAGGGCTTCGAGTTGCTGTGGTCGAACTTCAACAACATCATCACTGGGGTGCTGGCCGTGGCGGTCACCGGCGGTATCGTCGGCATTGTTCATGCCATGCGCACCGACCGCGACAAGCTCACCATGGTGCTCGCCGCGGTGGTCGGGCTGGTGCTCACCTTCGGGCCCTCGCTCATAGCCGGGCTCTAGCAGCGTCGCTTGCCCCCATGCTATCCCTGTCCAACCCCGCCGGAGAGATACCATCCGGCGGGGGTTGTTTCTTGCGCTGGCAAGCGAATCTGGCACAGTGGTTCTATGACCAAGATTGCAGTGATTGGTGGCGGCAACATCGGTGAGGCCCTCGTCTCTGGGCTCATTGCCGGTGGAACCCGCCCGCAGGATATTAACGTGTCCAACCGCCGGGAGGAGCGCGGACGCGAGCTTGCGGAGCGCTTCGAGATCAACGACTACACCGATAACTACCAGGCCGTCGAGGGCGTGGATGTGGTGTTCTTGGCGGTCAAACCTCACCTGCTCGTGCAGGTGCTGGATGAGATCTCGGATTCGCTCAACGAAAACACCGAAGATGCGATCGTGGTGTCTATGGCCGCCGGTATTTCCTTGGCGGCGATGGAAGAGGTTGTGTCTGCCGGCACCCCGCTGGTGCGCGTGATGCCCAATACGCCCATGTTCGTGGGCAAGGGCGTATCCGCTATGGCGGCGGGCCGCTTCGCCAGTGAGGCTGACATGGATACGGTCTCCGAGCTTCTCTCCGCAGTCGGCGAGGTGGTGCAGGTGAAGGAATCCGATATTGACGTGGTCACCGCCATGTCGGGTTCCTCCCCGGCCTATGTGTTCCTCATGGCCGAGGCGATGACGGATGCCGGCGTGCAGCTGGGCCTGAAACGCGAACTCGCCGAGCGGTTGGCGGTGGGCGCTATCGATGGTGCGGCCGCGATGCTCAAGGATGGCGGCAAGTCACCCGTGGAGCTGCGGGCCTCGGTTTCCTCCCCGGCGGGCACCACGGTGGCCGCGATTCGCTCCTTGGAGGAGTCGGGCATCAGGGCTGCCTTCTATAAGGCCATGGAGGCCTGCGCTCAGCGTTCTGCAGAGCTGTCCTAATCCCGCCCACAGCAAACCCTTAAGTAGCACTTCACCCCGCCGATGGGTGGAGTGCTTTTCTCATGTCAGCCCGTTCGACTGGGGTGCGCGCCGTGATTGGGCGGGGCGGTTGTGGACGGGATATGGCTGGTGCGGCTGAGCTGCGTATGTGCTGTCATCTGCACAAATGACGAGCAGGGTGGGGCAGGGGCGCGCCCGTGTGACTCACGTGGTTGTGTTTTTCCCACCAGACTCATGTGACAGCTGAGATAAACCACATCCCAACAGCTCGCATTAGTAACAGGATTAACGCTAAGCTGTTGACGAACACGATCGTGTCTCCATCTGCAGGAGGGGAAGCCTGCAGCGCGTTCGCGTTATGAAGGGTTTAACACTATGGCACACGAGGACAATGGCACATTCTTGACCGTCGCAGAAGTCGCTGACATCATGCGCGTGTCCAAGATGACTGTGTACCGTCTCATTCACTCCAGCGAGCTGCCCGCCGTGCGCGTCGGCCGTTCCTTCCGAGTTCACGAGAAGGCCGTGAATGAGTACCTCGAGGCATCGTTCTACGACGCCGGCTAAAACACTCCCCGCACCGGCAGCCTCTGCGGCTGGGGTGTGGGGTGTGCGTGCTGGTTAGCGCACCGAGTCGCTGGATGGGGTGTAGCGAGGGGGAATTTTATCCTCGCTCACCCTCTAGGTATGATTGCTAGCATTCGTGTGGCATCACACCTGCTCCCACGACGGAGCGCTACGGCACTTTTTGCTGGGCGGTGCGTCTTGAGATGCCCGTCCGCCCCGGCAGCCCACGGCTGCCATATGGCCGTCGCAGATGCGCACACTATGTATATACATGCACAACGATCTTAAGTAAGTGAGGATGCCCTATGGGTTCTGTTATCAAGAAGCGCCGCAAGCGCATGTCCAAGAAGAAGCACCGCAAGATGCTGCGCCGTACTCGCGTTCAGCGTCGCAAGCTTGGCAAGTAAGCCTCATGCGCGCGGCCCTTGGCACGAATCTTGGGCCTGCTCACACACCGCCGCGGTAGAAATATCTACCGCTAGGCGGTGTGTTTTTATATGCACCGGCGCACCGAGTGCGACCTGCGGGTGAGGCCCGCAGGTTAGGCCTTCTTCTTGGATTTGCCGAGATAACGCCACGCGCCGGTAGAAAAGGCGGCGGTAATAATGGCGGGCAGACCGAACTTGCGCACGGCTTTGCGCACATTGCGATAGTCGCGCACCTCCCAGCCCCGCTGGGTGGCGGTTTTGCGCAGTTTCGCGTCCGGGTTCACCGCTACCGCCGTGCCCACCATGGAGAGCATGGGCAGATCATTAATGGAATCGGAGTAGGCGGTGCAGCGGCGCAGGTCCAGCTGTTCCACGGCGGCCAGGGCGGCAACGGCGTGGCGCTTGCCGGAACCGTGCAAAATATCGCCCACGAGCCGGCCGGTGAATTTGCCGTCCTTGACCTCCGCGACGGTGCCGAGTGCCCCAGTAAATCCAAAGCGGCGCGCCAGGATTTGGGCGAGCTGTACCGGGGTGGCGGACACGAGCCACACCTGCTGGCCGGCGTTGAGGTGCATGTCCGCAAGTTCCTTGGTGCCCGGCCAGATTTTGTCGGACATGTGGGTGTCTACGATTTCTTCGCAGAGCTCCACCAATTCGTTTACATCGCGGCCTTTGATGAATTCCAATGCCTGTTGGCGCCCTTCTGCCACATCATTGGCATTCTCGGAGCCGGTGAGGCGAAACTTCACTTGCTTATAGGCCACGGGGGCGATCTCGGAGAACTTAAAGTACTTCTTCTTCGCCAACCCCATGGCGAAGACAATGATGGAGGCGCCTTGGATGAGGGTGTTATCCACATCGAAGAAGGCAGCCGCCGTGTGGTCTTGGGGGATATCCGGATCTGGGGTGGTGACGGCGCGTGCCGACGCCGCCTCGAAGGCCCCAGAAACGCTGGTCATTCCAGAGTCGAAATCGGCAGGATCAAGCCCGAAGGCCTCGGCCACCGCAGCCTCGCCGGCGGCGCGCTGGGATTGCTCATCAATGGGCGGAAGCGCGCGATCTTCAAAGAAGTGGCGCAGATTCCCCCGCGAGGTCGACCACGCCGCCAGGAATTCCGAGGGCGAGTTAGGCCCGTCGAAGGGGTCGAGCGAAACGTTGTTGGAGTTCACGGCGAATATTCAGTGACTTTCCGAATAGGGGCTAAAGCTGGTACGACACGCCCGAAGGTGGGACCCTTGCCATCGTATAAGGTTAAGGCGCAGCTCGCCGTCTTAGACTCGCTACAAGGATGGAGGCCTTGACGCTCTCTTATGTCTACCCACCGCGTTGAACTCATGGTCCGTGCCGGTTGTGGATCCTGTGTCCGCGTCGCCAAGCAAATTGAGCCGATTGTGCGCGCCGCCGGGGCCGCGTGGCAGGTGCTGGATGTGGACCACGACCCCGAGCTGGCCATGGAATTTGGCGATCGCGTGCCGGTGGTTGTGGTGGACGACGAGGAGTTCGCGTGCTGGGAAGTAGACAGTGCTGAGTTAGCCAACACTTTGTTGGCTTGACGGGGAAAGCAGACTAGCGTTCTTATCAGGCTTTAATGTGACGGATGAGGAAGCGGTGAGCTATTTCAATGAGCGTGCTAGTTGTGGGGATGTCCCACCGGTCGGCACCTGTGTCGTTGCTTGAGCAGCTCAGCATGGATGATGACGCAGCAATCCGCGTTGCATCCACCTTGATTACCCGCCCCTCGCTCACCGAGGCCCTCATTGTCTCTACCTGCAATCGGGTAGAGGTGTATTGCGTTACCTCCTCCTTCCACGCCGGTGTCCACGAAGTGGTGGATGTCCTGCATGAATACAGTGGGGTTGATATCGATACCCTGCGTGCCAAGCTCTATGTGCGTTATGCCGATGCGGCCGCAGAACACATGCTCATGGTCACCGCGGGCCTAGATTCCATGGTGGTGGGAGAGCAGCAGATTATCGGGCAGGTTCGTCACGCCTACCAGCTGGCTTCGCAGTCAGCCACCGCCGGCCCGGCACTGCATTCGCTCACCCAAACCGCCCTGCACACCGGCAAGCGGGTGCACACCGAGACCGCTATCGACGAGGCGGGGGCCTCCATGGTCTCCTTTGCCCTGAACCAAGCGGTGGCGGAGATGGGCCGCTTGGACCAAGAGCTACCCCTTCACGGGGTGAGCGTTCTCGTGCTCGGCGCCGGCGCGATGGCCTCTTTGGCCTCCACTCACGTGGGCCGCATGGGGGTGGACAAGCTGATCGTGTGCAATCGCACCTTCGAGCGGGCACAGAACCTAGTGGCCCATGCCCTAGAGGCGGGGGTCAATGCCCAGGCGGTGCGCTATGAGCAGCGGCGCGAGGTGCTCAACGAGGTGTCCATGGTGGTGTCAGCCACCGGCGCCGATGGTTTCACTATTCACGCCAGCGATATTCCGGCCGAGCACCCAGGGCTCGTGGGCGTGGATTTGTCCTTGCCGCGCGATCTTGACGATGCCATCGCTGATCGGGCCGGATGCCACCTGATCAACATTGAGAAGCTGCACCAGCATGCGGATAGTGAGATCTCGCAGGTGCACACCGAGTCGCTGGCTATTGTTCGCGATGCCCTAGAGCAGTTCACTTCGCAGCAGCGGGTGCGCGAGGTCGTGCCGGCTGTGTCGGCTCTGCGCAAGCACGCCGCCGAGCTGGTGGAGGCTGAGATGGGGCAGCTGCTGCGGCGCACCCCTGGCATGGAGGATGCGGACCGCAATGAGGTCAACCGGACGGTGCGAAGGATCGTCGATAAGCTGCTGCATCAACCTACCGTGCGGGTCAAGCAGCTGGCGGCGCGCTCGGGCACCATTACCTATGAGACGGTGATTCAGGAGCTTTTTGGCCTGCAGGATCCAGTGCCGGGCAGGTCTATTGCGGTGGCGATGGGCGAGCTGCCGGAAAATATGGGGCACATGCCGGTGCGCGCTGAGTCTGTAGCGGAGACTTACCCCTCCTCGCTGAGCATCGGCGAGTAACCTTAGTGGGCATGTTTCGGATTGGTACTCGCGGATCTCAACTTGCCACCACACAAACCGGCCACGTGCGCGCTGCGTTGGCTGAACTCGGCTACGACGCCGAATTAACCATCATCACCACTCCTGGGGATAAGAACATGTCGCCGGTGGAGCGCATCGGTGTTGGCGTATTCACCCAAGCGCTGCGCGAAGCCATGGCCCGCGGCGAGTGCGATGTGGCCGTGCACTCCTTCAAGGATCTCCCCACCGCGCGGGATGATCGTTTCGTGCTCTCCACTCCGGCCCGCGAGGATCGTCGCGAGGCCCTCATTGCCCGCGATGGTCTGAGCCTCGATGAGCTGCCCCCGCACGCCACGGTGGGCACCTCCGCGCCGCGGCGTATCGCCCAGCTCAAGGCGCTGCGCCCTGATCTGGATATTCGCCCGCTACGCGGCAATATTGATACCCGCATGGGCAAGGTCTTTAGCGGCGAGCTCGATGCGGTGGTTTTGGCTGCGGCGGGGCTCACCCGTATGGGGCAGCTCGATCGCGCCACGGAGCTTTTCGACGCCACCCGCCTGATGCCCGCCCCGGCCCAAGGGGCACTCGCGATCGAGTGCCGCGCCGATGATGACCACGCGGTGCAGGCAATTCGTGCACTCGCCGATCAGCCTACTGAGCTGTGTGCCGCAGCCGAGCGTTCGGTGCTCGCCACCCTCGAGGCTGGGTGCACCGCCCCAGTGGCCGCCCATGCCGAATACAGCGAGGGCGCGGTGAGCCTCACCGCTGGGGTCTTTGCCCTCGACGGCAGCGCGCAGCTGGTGCGCAGCGCCTCCACCGCGGTCGCTGGCATGGAGGATGCCCGCACCTTGGGGGCAACTGTGGCCACGGAGTTGCTAGAGCAGGGCGCAGCCCAGCTGATGGCGGAAGAATAGATCACGGGCCTGCCTAGCCGCGCTGCAACGGCGCCCCGAGGTGCACACCTGCTGCACTCGTGGGCGCCGTTTCGCTGCCTGTACCCTCCCTTGACTAAGGCTGTGAACTGGTGAAATAAAAAAGTTGAGCGGATTGGGAACAACTTTGATGGTGGTGCCGTTGTATGGGGTGGAAAGTTGAGTTACATCCACTCAAGAAGGTTGGCGATTATATGCAGAGTTTGTTAGCGTAGTCGCAGACATTGAGTGGAGATCGCTCAACTCGATGAATTCAAACCTCGCCCGCTGGTCACGGCGGGCACATAAACACAACAGGAGGACATCACAACTATGGGACGTGCAGTAGGCATTGACTTGGGTACCACCAACTCGGTCGTATCCGTGCTCGAGGGTGGCGAGGCAACCGTTATCGCCAACTCCGAGGGTTCCCGCACCACCCCTTCGGTGGTTGCATTCGCAAAGAACGGCGAGGTTCTGGTTGGCCAGTCCGCTAAGAACCAGGCCGTCACCAACGTCGACCGCACCGTGCGCTCCGTGAAGCGCCACATGGGTAGCGACTGGACCGTGGAGGTTGACGATAAGAAGTACACTCCGCAGGAGATCTCCGCTCGTACGCTGATGAAGCTCAAGCGCGACGCCGAGTCTTACCTGGGTGACGATGTCACTGACGCCGTGATCACCGTCCCCGCTTACTTCGAGGACGCTCAGCGTCAGGCCACCAAGGAGGCCGGTCAGATCGCAGGCCTGAACGTGCTGCGTATCGTGAACGAGCCCACCGCCGCTGCTCTGGCCTACGGCCTGGAGAAGGGCGACAAGGAGCAGACCATCCTGGTCTTCGACCTCGGTGGCGGCACCTTCGACGTCTCCCTGCTCGAGATCGGTGACGGTGTGGTCGAGGTTATGGCCACCGCCGGCGACAATGAGCTGGGCGGCGATGACTGGGATCAGCGCATCGTGGACTGGTTGGCTGAGAAGTTCAAGAGCTCCCACGGCATTGATCTGACCAAGGACAAGATGGCTCTGCAGCGTCTGCGCGAGGCCGCTGAGAAGGCCAAGATTGAGCTGTCGTCCTCCCAGCAGGCATCCATCAACCTGCCTTACATCACCGTCGACTCCGAGAAGAACCCCCTCTTCCTGGATGAGACCCTCACCCGCACCGAGTTCCAGCGCATCACCCAGGATCTGCTGGACCGCACCAAGGCCCCCTTCAACCAGGTGGTTAAGGACGCCGAGATTTCCATCTCCGATATCGACCACGTGGTGCTCGTGGGTGGCTCCACCCGCATGCCGGCCGTGTCCGACATGGTCAAGGAGCTCTCCGGCAAGGAGCCGAACAAGGGTGTGAACCCCGATGAGGTCGTGGCCATGGGCGCTGCTCTGCAGGCAGGCGTGCTGCGCGGCGAGGTCAAGGACGTGCTGCTTCTCGACGTCACCCCGCTTTCCCTCGGCATCGAGACCAAGGGCGGCGTGATGACGAAGCTCATCGAGCGCAACACCACCATCCCCACCAAGAAGTCCGAGACCTTCACCACCGCCGAGGACAACCAGCCCTCCGTGCAGATCCAGGTCTTCCAGGGTGAGCGCGAGATGGCCTCTGCCAACAAGCTGCTTGGCTCCTTCGAGCTCGGCGGCATCGCCCCGGCACCGCGCGGTGTGCCGCAGATCGAGGTCACCTTCGACATCGACGCCAACGGCATCGTGCACGTGACCGCAAAGGACAAGGGCACCGGCAAGGAAAACACCATCAAGATCCAGGACGGCTCCAGCCTGTCTCAGGAAGACATCGACCGCATGGTCAAGGACGCTGAGATGCACGCCGAAGAGGACAAGAAGCGCCGCGAGGAGCAGGAGGTGCGCAACTCGGCTGAGTCCATGGCGTACCAGACCCGCAAGTTCCTCGAGGAGAACTCTGAGAAGGTGTCCGAGGACATCAAGAAGAAGGTCGAAGACGCCGCCAACGGTGTGGACGAGGCTCTGAAGGGCGATGACCTTGATGCCATCAAGGACGCCGTGGACACCCTGTCCAAGGAGTCCCAGGAGATGGGCAAGGCACTCTACGAGGCCGAGGCCGCCCAGGGCGCTACTCAGGCTGAGGGCGCCGACCCGGCCGCTGACGACAACGTTGTCGACGCTGAGGTTGTCGACGAGGAGGATGAGAAGAAGTGACCCACCCAGGCGAGATGCCCGATAATCCGGGCGATCCCGACGCCACGGATGAGGCCAACTACTCCCCGAACGAGGCCGAAGCTGCCGCTGCGGGTGCAGCGGCGGCGGATGCCGAGGCCGGAACGGCAGGCGACGGCGAGGTGATTGATCCCCTCGATGAGGAGATCAACGAGTTGCTCGATGAGGAAGCCGCACTAGCCGACGCCGAAGCCACCGAGGCTGCGGAAGAGGCAGAAGCCGAAGCTGATGCCCGGGCCGCGGAGAGCGAGGAACTGGCCGCCGAGGCCGAGGACTCCTCCCAAGCGCAGATTGCGGAGCTCACTGAGGATCTCAAGCGCGTGTCCGCTGAGTACGCCAACTACCGGCGGCGCACCGAGCGGGAGCGTGAGGGAGTCATCTCCACCGCCACGGTGAAGGTGCTCAAGGATCTGCTGCCCATCCTCGATGATCTCGACATGGCTGAACAGCACGGCGATCTCGAGCAGGGGCCGCTGAAGACCTTCGCGGAGAAGTTCCGTCGCACCGTTAACGGTGTGGGTCTCAAGCGCTTCGGTGAGACCGGCGATGAGTTCGACCCCTCGATCCACGAGGCCATTCAAGACGCCTCCACTGGAGAAGAGAAGGCCTTGGGAACCGTGGTGCGTCCCGGTTACCAGTACAAGGACACCGTCGTACGCGCCGCCATGGTGATCATCGACGACCCAGTAGAGGATCAAGAATAAAAAGCCCACGATATCTATTAGCGGAAGGAGGGGACTGCACGTCTCATGGCACAGCGTGAATGGGCAGAGAAAGACTATTACGCGGACCTCGGGGTCTCCTCGTCCGCTTCCCAGGCCGACATCAAGCGCGCCTACCGGAAACTGGCACGAGACAACCACCCCGATACTCACCCTGGTGACACCCAGGCGGAGACCCGCTTCAAGAAGGTTGCCGAGGCCTATGACGTCATCGGTGATGAGCAGAAGCGGAAGGAATACGACGAGATGAAGGCCATGCTCTCCTCGGGCATGGGTGGATTTGGTCGGAGTTTCGGCCAGAGAGGAGGCGCCGGATTTCCCGGCGGGTTTCGGTCGACGTCCTCGGAAGACTTCGACATCTCGGACCTCTTCGGGCAAGCGAGCGGAGGATCCAGTGGAGGATTTTCTGCGGAAGGCGGTCTGGGGGATATCTTCGGTGGCATTTTCAACCGCGGCGGTGGTGCTCGCCACGCAACTCGGCCGACGCGAGGATCGGACGTAGAAACCCAGATCACTCTGGACTTCCGTGAGGCCACCAAGGGCACCACGATCCCGATTCGCCTCACCGGCGATGCCCCCTGTAACAAATGCCACGGCTCGGGCTCTGCTTCGGCGAAGCCTGCCACCTGTGGACAGTGCAACGGCACCGGTTTCGAATCAGAGAGCAAAGGCACCTTCGGATTTTCCAAGCCGTGCTCCAACTGTGACGGCACCGGAACCAAGATCACCGATCCCTGCAAGGCCTGCGGAGGCACCGGCACTGTCAACCGCACCCGTTCCATCACCGTGAAGGTGCCGGCGGGCGTGATCGACGGCCAGCGGGTGCGGCTCGCCGGCCAAGGCGAGGCAGGACCCAATGGCTTGCCCTCGGGGGATCTCTTCGTCACCGTCCACGTGCGCCCGGATCCCGTGTTCACCCGCTCTGGTGATGATCTTGAGCTCACGGTTCCGATCTCCTTTGCGGAGGCGGTACTTGATAGCACAGTCACCGTGCCCACCCTTGATGGCCCCGTCACGGTGCGCCTGCGGGAAAACACCCCCAATGGCCGCACCCTGCGGGTGCGCGGCAGGGGCGTGCCCAAGCGGGATGGCACCAAGGGCGATTTGCTCGTGACTGTCGAGGTGGTGGTTCCCGATCATCTCGACGCGGGTGCCACCTCGGCGCTGCGCAGCTACGCGCAGGCGGAGAAGGATTCCGGCTTTGATCCCCGTAAGGGTTGGGCGGGCAATGACTAAGTAGCGACGTGGCCCCAGCAGCCACTGGGTACACTTCGACGTACAGCGCATGCTGCCGCAGACGCGCGGCAGCATGTGATACGACCACCGGATGTGAGTGAGGAGGTGTCTTCTCAGCGTCATGGCTCAACAGAACGAACACTCTGAACATACGGAGGTCTACGTGATCTCCGTGGCGGCCGAACTCGCCGGCATGCACGCCCAGACGCTTCGCGCCTACGATCGCATCGGGCTGGTCACCCCGCAGCGCACCCGCGGCGGCGGCCGTCGCTATTCCCCCAGCGATGTGGAGCTGCTCCGCAAGATCCAGAAGCTCAGTCAAGAAGACGGCGTGAATCTCGCCGGTATCAAGGCAATTATTGAGCTCAGTCAGGAAAACGAGCGCCTGCGTCAGGCCAACGATGAGCTCCATGAGGATCTCACGGCCCTCGAGCGCGAGGTGCATGAGCTGCGCCGCAGCGCCGGCCGCAAGCGCGGCGAGATCGTGCACGTGCCCCGTTCCACCGCTGTGGTGGCATGGGAACCGCGCCGTTCCCGCAGCCGACCCCAGCACTAAACCCCCTCACCTCCTGAGCGTGAGGACATCACTACAGCCAGGCACCCACGCCCGCACCCCATCGAAGGGGTGCGCGTGGGTGCCTCTGCGTGTTCGGGGAAGGAGAGAGTCTTAGGGATGCCCGCGGCACAGTCCCCATGGACACGCGACACAAGACGCTACTGAAAAACGTTATCGGCAACAATTGAAAATCTGGGTATGCTGGATGGTTGCACAATAATCCCCAACACACGTGTAAGGAGTGGTCTGCTGATGACAGCCACCGTGACTGGAATTATCGCCCGCAAGAAGGGTGCACCCGTAGAAAAGGCGCAGGTAGTAATCCCAGATCCTGGCCCCACCGATGTGGTAGTTGATATCAAGGCCTGCGGAGTGTGCCATACCGACTTGGCCTATCGCGATGGCGATATCGAGGATGCCTATCCCTTCCTGCTGGGGCATGAGGCTGCCGGCGTGGTCTCCCAGGTGGGCGAGGATGTCACCTTCGTGGCCGAGGGAGACTTTGTGGTGCTGAACTGGCGCGCAGTGTGCGGCGAATGTCGCGCCTGCAAGCGGGGTGAACCCAAGTACTGCTTCAATACCCATAACGCCTCCACGCCCATGACGCTCGAGGATGGCACCGAGCTCAGTCCCGCGCTCGGTATTGGTGCCTTTGCGGAAAAGACCTTGGTGCATGAGAAGCAGTGTACGAAGGTGAATCCGGCAGAAGATCCGGCAGCTGCGGGACTGTTGGGCTGTGGTGTCATGGCTGGGCTGGGTGCTGCCGTGAATACCGCCGATATTGCGCGCGGCGAGTCCGTGGCCGTGTTCGGCTGTGGCGGCGTGGGCATGGCAGCGATCGCCGGCGCGGTGGTAAATCAGGCGCGCACGGTGATCGCGGTGGATGTGGATCAGCGCAAGCTGGATGCCGCTACTGAATTCGGAGCCACGCACACCATTAACTCCGCTGAGCTTTCAGAGGAGCAGGTGATCGAGCGGGTGCGTGAGATCACCGATGGCTTCGGTGCAGACGTCACGATTGATGCCGTGGGCATCATGCCTACGTGGCGCCAAGCCTTCTACTCCCGTGACCATGCCGGCCGAATGGTGATGGTGGGAGTGCCCAACCTTAGCGATCACATCGATATCCCGGCCATTGATTTCTACTCGCGCGGTGGCAGCTTGAAGCCCGCGTGGTACGGCGACTGCCTGCCGGAGCGAGACTTCCCCGCCTTTGTGGATCTACACCTGCAGGGCCGTTTCCCGCTGGACAAGTTTGTGTCCGAGCGCATTGAGCTGGGTGATGTGGAAGAGGCCTTCGCCACCATGAAGGCTGGCGATGTGCTGCGTAGCGTGGTGGTGATCTAGTCATGGTTCGCGTAGATCATGTAGAGACCAGCGGCACCTTCGCCCTCGACGGGGGCGAGTGGGATGTGGATAACAACATCTGGATCGTGGGCGATGACTCCGAGGTGTACATCATCGACGCCGCTCACGACGCCCAACCGATCATTGACGCCGTGGCCGGTCGCCGCGTTCGCGGTATCTTGTGCACCCACGCGCACAATGACCACATCACCGTTGCCCCAGAGCTGTCCATCCGGCTTGATGCGCCGATCTATGTGCACCCAGGTGATGAGATGCTCTGGCAGCAGACCCACCCAGACGTGGCGCACGAGGCTCTGCGCGAGGACATGCTTTTCGACGTCGGCGGCGCGGAGATGACAGTGCTGAACACTCCTGGCCACTCGCCGGGCTCCTGCTGCTTCTACGTGCCGGAGGCGGCCGAGCTGTTTAGTGGCGACACCCTGTTCCAAGGCGGACCGGGCGCCACTGGGCGAAGCTATAGCAGCTTCGACACGATCATCCATTCCCTGCGTACCTCGGTGTTGGAGCTGCCCGCCGAAACTATCGTGCGCACTGGGCACGGGGATCACACCACTATCGGTAGCGAGGCGCCCCACTTGGAGGAGTGGATCAAGCGCGGCTACTAGGTTGTCCTGATGCTTTTGACAGCGCGGACGGGGCTCACTTTCAGGGTGTGGCACCGTCCGCGCTGGTGCGTCGTGGGTCACATGCGCCATATCTCTTTTGTGCGTAGGCTGTGTGTCACGTCACTGCCGATCGGGTGGTGATGGTGTACGAAGTTCCCACCGTGGTGCCATCCTGATGGCCCCCTGACGAGAGGTACGAAAGAAACGTCATGACTGTCTACGCACATCCCAATTCCGAGGGCTCGATCGTCACCTTCCGCGAGCGCTACGACAACTTCATCAATGGCGAATGGACCCCGCCGGCCAGCGGCGAGTACCTGGACAACATCACCCCGGTGACCGGCGAGGTGTTCTGCCAGTTCGCGCGCGGTAAGGAAGAAGACATCACTCTGGCACTCGATGCGGCACACGCAGCCAAGGATGAGTGGGCTAAGACCTCCCCAGCCGAGCGGGCGATGGTGCTGAATAAGATCGCCGAGCGCATCGAAGACAATCTTGAGAAGCTCGCCGTGGCCGAAACATGGGAGAACGGTAAGCCGGTGCGCGAGGCCCTGGCGGCGGACATCCCGTTGGCTGCCGATCACTTCCGCTACTTCGCAGGTGTCACTCGCACCCTCGAGGGACACACCACACAGATCGACCACAACACCGTGGCTTACCACTTCAAGGAGCCGCTCGGCGTGGTGGGCCAGATCATCCCGTGGAACTTCCCCATCCTCATGGCGGCGTGGAAGCTGGCTCCGGCTCTGGCTGCCGGTAACTGTGTGGTGCTCAAGCCCGCCGAGCAAACCCCGGTCTCGGTTCTCTATCTCATGGAGCTCATCGCTGATCTGCTGCCCAAGGGCGTGGTCAACATTGTCAATGGCCTCGGCTCGGAGGCGGGCGCGGCGCTCACTGCTTCGCGACGCATCTCCAAGGTGGCCTTCACCGGTTCCACCGAGGTGGGCAAGATGATTAACAAGGCCGTGGCTGATCAAGTGATCCCCGTGACCTTGGAGCTGGGTGGAAAGTCGCCCTCGCTCTTCTTCAACGACATCATGAGCAAGGACGACGAGTTCTTGGACAAGTGCGTGGAGGGTGTGGTGATGTTCGCCCTCAACTCCGGCGAGGTATGCACCTGCCCCTCGCGTGCGCTGATTCAGGAAGACATCGCCGAGGAGTTCATCGCCCGTGTGGTGGAGCGCACCAAGAAGATCAAGGTGGGCAACCCGCTCGACTCCGAGGTGATGCTGGGCGCCCAGGCATCCCAAGAGCAGCTCGACAAGATCTCCGGTTACCTCACCTCCGGGCCCGCCGAGGGCGCCGAGGTACTCACCGGCGGTAACGTGGCAAAGCTCGAGGGCAGCCTCGATGGTGGCTTCTATGTGGAGCCCACCATCATGAAGGGCGAAAACTCGATGCAGATCTTCCGCGAAGAGGTCTTCGGCCCCGTGCTGGTGGTCACCACCTTCAAGGACTTTGACGAGGCCATCGAGATCGCTAATGACACCAACTATGGCCTTGGTGCTGGTGTGTGGACCCGCGATCAAAACACCGCCTACCGCGCCTCCCGCGCTATTCACGCCGGCCGCGTGTGGGTGAACCATTACCACAACTACCCGGCAGGTGCTGCCTTCGGTGGTTTCAAGGAGTCCGGTATTGGCCGTGAGAATCACGCCATGATGCTGGATCACTACACCGAGACCAAGTGCGTTCTCACCTCCTACGATCCCAATCCCACCGGGCTGTTCTAAGTCCAACATATGGCGTCAGCGCCGCGTCCTGCTTTCCGCTAGAGAGGGGGCGCGGCGCTGTTGGCGTTTAGCGGCGGGCAAGATCACCAAGCCGAGCAAGTAACGCGGGATCGTCCCAGTAACCGGTGTGGGTGTGCGGGCCTCGCCACACCTCGGCGCCGAAACGAGAAGATGCGGGATTGGGCCCGTGCACTCCTAGGTGGGGATCGGGGGCGAGCGCAATAATATCGGCCGTGCCCGTGAGTGCGATGACATCTGCTGTGTCGGTATCGAAGACCAGCTGATCGCGGTGGCGTACCCCGACGCCCGGGGAACCAAGCAGAACCAGTGCATCGGTGGCGAGCCCCTCCTCGCGAGCTGCCATGCCCGCGACAGTGGAACCATAAGAGTGAGCGAGAGTGATTAGACGCGGTTCTGCTGCGCCCTGCTCGCCCTCGGCCCCGCCGGTGGCGAGAGCGCGGCGGCGATCACGAAGCGAGCGCTGAAAAGTGCGCAGTTCCTCACTGCCACGCAGAGCACTATCACGCGAGAGCGCTTGGCCCACAGTGCTTGGGGCGCTGTAGCCCATCCACATTACGGCGGCACCACCCGTGGCTTTGGCGATGGAGCGCGTGCGATCCACATAGCTATCCCAACCGGAGATATCCGAAGAACCCACCCCGGCGACCACGGTGGTAATACTTTCGGCCGAATCGATATCACCAATAGCCAACACCACCCGTCCGTCCGAGGCCTCGAGCACCTGCGCATCCGGATTGGCCTCGAGGAGGGGCTGGATCTCGCGAGGGGCTTGGGCGCGCTGCAGCACATTAATGTCATGGGCGGGCAGATCCCCGAAGTCGGCCAGGCGCGAGGTCGGGGCGGGGAGATCTTCGCCGCAGACGCGCGCGATTTCTGCGCCGCAGAGGGCATCCAGTCCGCGGCCGGTGGCGAGGAGAAACATCCGCATCTGTCGGTGTAGCTGCATCGCGCCGGGGCCTGCGGCAGCGACCAAGGGGGCGGCGGTCTGCAGCCCTGCCCATAGGGTTTCAAGGGTGCGTTGGAAGGGAATAACGGAATCGAGTACCGCGGCGATCTGCTGCATGTGCCACGCTGTTTGCGCCGCGGGCACTTGAGCCTGCTCCTCGTGGTTGGCGGCTACGGAAAAGGCCGCCCCGCGCACCCCCTCGCTGAAGGCCTGCTGCCAGCGATGGATATTGCTATCGATGTGCTGGGACACGTTGACCGCTAGGGCCACATAGCGCTCGGCCAGTGAGGCCAATTCCTCGGCGTCCAAGGGCAGCCGTTGGCCGCCGGCGATGAAAGGAATCATCGTAGGGCTCCTCCAATTCCACGGGAGAGCGCCTCTGCAAGATCGTCATTGCAGGTGAGGCAGCGATGGACGAACTCTTCGATGCTGCGGGTGTGGTGGTTGAGGACGGCGTCGACAAGCGATAGCCCATGGGTAAAGCGGGCGCTGGTGGCGCGAAGCACGAGGCTGGTAAAGGCCGGCATGGTGGGTTCGGGAGGGCGCACGCTCACTGGTGTGGCGTGGAAGAGGGCGGAGACACTGTGAGGGCTAAAACTGAGTTCATTCATGCCGATCACTGTGCGGCAACCGCGCGTGCTGCGCATGTGCGCCACGACGATGGTTGTGGATAACCCAGGGTTATGCACATACGCTAGTGGCATGAAAGCAGCGGTAGTGCAGATTCTGAGCAGTGATGATAAAGACGCCAACCTCACGCAGGTGCTAGACAAGGCGCGAGAGGCCGCCGCCAGCGGCGCGGAGCTCATCGTGTTCCCCGAAGCCACCTCCCAAGCCTTTGGCACAGGTCGGCTGGATCACAAAGCGGAGCCAATCGACGGTCCTTTTGCCACTGCGGTCGCCGAGCTTGCCGCCGAGCTCGATGTGGTGATCGTGGTGGGCATGTTCTGTACCGCCGACACCATTACCCGCGAGGGCAAGGAGATCAACCGCGTGGATAATGTGGCGCTGGTGACAGGCCGCGGCGTGCACGCCGGCTACACCAAGATTCACTGCTATGACGCCTTCGGCTTCCGGGAATCAGACACTGTGCGCGCCGGCACTGAGCTGCTCGTGGTGGATGTCCCGAGCACAGATGGTCAAACTTGGAGGCTGGGATGTGCCATCTGTTTCGATGTGCGTTTCCCCGAACAATTCAAGGATCTCGCGCGGGAGAAGGGCGCAGAAGTGATCGCGGTGCCCACCTCCTGGCAGGATGGCGAAGGCAAGCGGCAGCAGTGGCGCGCACTCACCACCGCTCGGGCCTTGGATTCCACCTGCTACATTCTGGCCTCGGCTCAAGCACGCCCCGGTGGGGCAGCGAAAGCCGGTGAGGATGATGGCCCAACTGGCATCGGGCACTCTCGCGTAGTGGGGCCAGCGGGGCAGGTGCTCGCCGAAGCCGGCTACGAGCCAGAGATCCTGTATGTGGAGCTCGACCGCGAGCAACTAGACGCGGCGCGAACTTCCATCCCGGTGCTCGTCAATGAGGCGAACTACAGCTAAGGCGCGGCGAGAAGGCAGCGGTAGCCAGCAGAGCAGCCGCTGGGCTGCTCGCTCGGAGTGCGCGGGCGGCTAGCCCAAGGGGATCGTGTGGATCCTGGCGGCGTCGATTCCGGCGTCATATAGCCGCTCGCGGGCAGGCAGGATGAAGTCGCCGCCGCCGTGGATGAAGATGTCATGATTGCGCCACGCGCCTAGGGTTGAGCCGGAGCTGGCATGTACCGGCGGTGTGGTGCGCATAGCCACCTCGGTCGGGGAGCCAATATTGAGGTTCAGCCCAGTGGGAAGCCGCGAGTAGTTGCTGTCGTGGGCCCAATAGGGATTGGTGGGGGAGTCCACGCACGGGTAGACCCGCAGCCACGAATGGGTAGCGGAGAGCTGCATGAGCGTGGAGAGATCGTACAGCTCAGCGGGGAATTCGGCGCCGTAGAAGAGCGTCACGTTCGGTGGGGTGTGCACGGTGGTGGCGGTACTGGTGTCACCTGCGCCTAAGACGGCGTCGGAGTGGACGCGCATCTGCTGCTCGGCGAGATCGAAGATCATCGAGCGCAACAGCGCGAGACCGTGGGTGTGGGCAAGCATGAGCACGTCCCGATCTCCAGGGATGGCAAGAGTGCCGAGGGGGTTGCCGATCCACCACACGTCCCCTGGCCGGGCAAGCCCGAACATGGGCGAGCAACGTCCGCCCTGCTTGATGCGAATGTGGAACTCAATCAAACCTTGGGCGTTGGTGGGATTGGCGGGGGAGAGGAAGCGCCATTCGCCGGGGATGAGATTGGCGTTGCAGGGCAAGAACTGCCCCGCGCGGTAAGGGATGGGGCGGTCGGTGACCACGCGTACCACACTGACGCGCTTGGTGCGGCGCTCGACCTCCACCACTTCCGCGCGGTAGAGCGCCGGAATTCCTCGGTGTTCCTCAGTGATCATCGCCGAGGCCATGATGTCGCAGGCGCTGCTCACAGCTTCTTGGGCACCGAGCACATGCCCGACGGACATATCGGCGCAGTTTTCTATGATGCCGCGGTTGATGATACGCCCAAACTCGGGGAGGGTGTGGACGGGCACGCGGAACTTACGGTGATCGCGGCCTAATTGGGCGACGATGCGGTGCATTCGCGGGGTGAGGGTGCCGCTGGTGGGGGTGTTGCGCAGAAGGTGCCCGAGCATCGGCACGAAATAGTGGTGGCGTTGCTCAGGTGAGGAGGAAAAGAGGATGGCGATATCCGGAAGGCTGGCGATGAGCCGCTCGTAGGTCATGGTTCTGAACGCCTCTTCGCGGGAGAGAAGGCGCTCTGCGATGTCGCTCAGGTCCTCTGTAGCCATGGCCCTATTCTGCCCCATAGGTAGGTGAGCTGGGAAACGACAGCAGAGTTGAGGGGAGGGTGCTCAACTTTTTTTGAAACTTTTTCTGCTTGAGTGGAACAGACTCAAGTTTTGGTGCGTTGTAGGGAGTGAATCCCCCGCGCGGCGAGAGCCCCGATTCTTATGGGTGCCGCTCCGGCCGCGTAGGAGAGTTATAACGACAGTAATAAAAGAGAGGAAAGAACGATCATGGCAGGGTTCAACCCCACAACGAAGACCTCCGAGGCGCTCCAAGAAGCCCTGAAGCTTGCGAGCGCTGAGGGTAACCCCGATATCCGCCCCGCCCACATGTTGGTGGCCATCCTTGAACAAGAAGATGGCATTGCCAGCCCAGTGTTGAAGGCCGCGGGCGCCGATCCGAAGGCGATCGCCACCAAGGCACGCGCCGCGGTGAGTTCCTATCCCAGTGCCGAAGGGCAGGGGATGGCTAATCCCCAATTCAACCGCGATGGGCTCAACGCCCTCACCGCCGCCCAGGAGCTGGCCGGCGAGCTGGGCGATGAGTTTGTCTCTACCGAGGTGCTGCTCGCTGCCATTGCTCGCGGCAAGGATGATGCTGCTGAACTGCTGCAGGGGGCGGGCGCCACGTATGACGTGATTAAGAATGCTTTCCCCTCGGTGCGCGGTGGGCACAAGGTCACCACCGAAGACCCCGAGGGCCAGTTCCAAGCTTTAGAGAAGTACTCCACGGATCTCACCGCCCGTGCCCGCGAGGGCAAAATCGATCCGGTGATTGGCCGTGATGCGGAGATTCGCCGCGTGGTGCAGGTGCTATCGCGTCGCACGAAGAACAACCCGGTGCTCATTGGTGAGCCCGGTGTGGGTAAAACCGCCATCGTGGAAGGGCTTGCCCGCCGCATCGTGGCCGGTGATGTGCCGGAGTCCCTGCGTGGAAAAACTCTCATCAGCCTCGATTTGGGGTCGATGGTGGCGGGAGCGAAATACCGCGGCGAGTTTGAAGAGCGGCTCAAGGCTGTGCTTGATGAGATCAAGGGAGCCGAGGGTGAGATCGTGACCTTTATTGATGAGCTCCACACCATTGTTGGTGCGGGTGCCACCGGCGACTCCGCCATGGATGCCGGCAACATGATCAAGCCGATGCTGGCCCGCGGCGAGCTGCGCTTGGTGGGCGCGACCACCTTGGAGGAATACCGCACCTACATTGAGAAGGATGCCGCCTTAGAGCGCCGCTTCCAGCAGGTTTACGTGGGCGAACCCTCGGTGGATGATGCCGTGGGTATCCTACGTGGGCTCAAGGAGCGCTACGAAGTGCACCACGGTGTGCGCATCCAGGATTCTGCCTTGGTGGCCGCCGCCGAACTATCCAACCGCTACATCACCAACCGCTTCCTGCCTGATAAGGCCATCGACTTGGTGGACGAGGCGGCCTCCCGGCTGCGCATGGAGATCGATTCCTCCCCGCAAGAGATCGATGAACTCGAGCGCATCGTCCGCCGCCTAGAGATCGAGGAGATGGCGCTGGCGAAGGAAACCGACGCCGCCTCACAACAGCGCCTGCACAAACTGCGCGAAGAACTGGCCGACGAGCGGGAAAAGCTGGGCGAGTTGAAGGCACGCTGGACCAACGAGAAGAGCGCGATTGATGAGATGCGCGACGCCAAGGAAGAGCTCGAGCGCCTGCGCTCCGAGTCGGAGATCGCGGAGCGTGACGGCGACTACGGCAAGGTGGCCGAGCTGCGCTACGGCAAGATTCCAGAAGTGGAAAAGAAGGTGGCCGCTGCGGAATCGCAGGTGAAGGATGGTCAAAATAACGCCATGGTGGCCGAGGAGGTCACTCCCGATGTGATCGCCGAGGTGGTCAGCTCCTGGACGGGCATCCCTGCCGGCAAGATGATGCAGGGCGAGACCGAAAAGCTGCTGCACATGGAGGATGTGCTGGGTCGGCGTGTGGTCGGCCAGCTAGATGCGGTGCGGGCAGTCTCCGATGCCACGCGCCGGGCCCGCGCCGGGGTGGCCGATCCGAATCGCCCGACGGGTAGCTTCCTCTTCCTTGGTCCCACCGGTGTGGGTAAGACTGAGCTGGCGAAGGCCCTCGCCGAGTTCCTCTTTGACGATGAGCGCGCCATGGTGCGCATCGACATGTCTGAGTATGGGGAGAAGCACTCGGTGGCTCGCCTTGTGGGTGCTCCTCCCGGATACGTGGGCTACGATGCCGGCGGCCAGCTCACAGAAGCTGTGCGACGCCGTCCATACACCGTGGTTCTCTTCGATGAGGTGGAAAAGGCACATCCGGATGTGTTTGACATCCTTTTGCAGGTGCTTGACGACGGCCGTCTCACCGACGGCCAGGGTCGCACCGTGGACTTCCGCAATACCCTGCTGATTCTCACCTCGAATCTGGGGGCCGGCGGCAGCCACGAGCAGATGATGGAGGCTGTGAAACGCACCTTCAAACCGGAGTTCGTGAACCGCCTCGATGATGTGGTGATCTTCGATAGCCTGACTCAGCAGCAGCTCACCCACATCGTGGAGATTCAGGTGAACCAACTCGCTGAGCGCCTCGCCGCCCGACAACTCACCCTGGAGGTGTCCAATGCTGCCAAGCAGTGGCTGGCCGATCGTGGCTACGATCCCGCCTATGGTGCCCGGCCGCTACGCAGGCTCATCCAGAAGTCCATCGGCGATCAGCTCGCCCGCAAGCTGCTGGCAGGGGATATCCACGATGGCAACACCGTGCATGTCGATGTTGCTGACGGCGGAGAGGACCTCGAGCTGAGCTCCTAAGAACCTCGGCTTAAGCAGCGATACTGACGCAGCCCCGAGATGTTGCACCCACTTACGGTGCTGCGACATCTCGGGGTGATACGCACAGAGTAATCAAGGGCCTAGAGCCGGCAACACGGAACACCAGTGATACTAGGCAATAAACTACTCTCGGATTTGTCTCAGTGAATCCAGTGGCAGGCCGCTCGGTCTAGGCGAAAACCGTGTCTAGGTTATTTAGCGGTGCCGGTTTGTAGGATGGATCCACTAAACATGGGGTGTCTGGAGTGTCTCTATGTTTTGCCGAGGGGAATCAAGCGGTTTTGTTGTGGTGGGTTGGGGTGGGTTTGTCGTTGAAGGGCTGGGCCTTCAGTATTAGTGCCCACTGATACTATGTACGCTAAAATGATTTCTGTTTTTAAGTACTTCTTACGCTAAGGAGCGTAAAGCGATGTCTGATACGCCCCCGGCTCCTCCTCGGTTCTGGCGCGAAGTACGCAACCACCATCCCGATTATGTGCACTGGTTTGTCGCCGATACCCTCAGTGCTCTTGGTGCGGCGCTGACCTCTGTGCCGATGTCGATGGTCACGCTGTACATCACGGGCAGCCTCGCTCAGGCCGGCGTGGTGGGGGCGGTGTCCTCGGCAGGGGTGATGCTTATGGCAATTCCCGCCGGAATGATCATCGACTCCTTCGATAAAAAGAAGCTGCTCTTCTTTTATGGTCTCGCTGGGGTGCTCATCTGGGGAGTATTCTCACTGCTCTTTGTGCTAGATCTATTCACCTTCCCCCTGCTGTTGCTCTTCAGTGCTGTATCCGGTCTGATTATGGGGACCTTTGGCGGGCTCACCAATGCGATTCTGCGTTTTATTGTGCCCGAGCGCCTTCTCGTTCCCGCTCAGGGAAGAAACCAAACCCGTGACAGCGTGGTGTGGATGTGTGGATTGCCGCTGGGGGGATTATTGTATGGGCTCATTCCCGTGCTGCCCTTCGTGGTGAAAATGATCTGTGGTTTCGGTCCTCTCTGGGCCTCGCGGGTGATACGCACCCCCTTGCGCGCCGAGCGCGACCCCGCTGTGGATAGCGCTCCTTCGCCGTTGCAGACCTTCTGGTCTGATCTGCGCTATTCCCTAACGTGGATTTTCCGCTATCCCGCGTTGCGGTGGATCTTTGCTACCGAAGTGGCATCGTATTTCTCTAATTTCTTTCTTATCTCGGCGGTAGATCTGTGGCTGGTATATCTCGGCGTTGCGGGCTGGATTATCGGTGCCACCAATGCCATGTTCACCCTGGGCATGATCGCGGGTGGTCTGCTTCAAGACCGGCTGATTCGGTGGTTCCCGCGAGGTAATATCATTCGTTTCTGTCTGGCATGGGAGCTTGCGTGGTACGGCCTGCTCGTGGCGTTTGCCTCCCACTGGCAATTCATTGCTGTTGCGGCCTTCTTTATAGTGATCCCTTCGGTGGCCAATAATTCTTTTGGGGGTGGATTCCTGGCGCTGTCAGCTCCGCCGGAGAAGATCGGCAAATGCGCTGCAGGGCCGCGTCTTCTTGTTGGATTGCTGCCGGTGCTTGCTTCTGCCGCTGCGGGGTTTATGCTCGCTGCGTGGAACTTTCAGCTGAGTATGATCCTGTGTGTCATCTGCTCGATACTGGGACTGCTCGCTGCCGCCAACCCGATTTTTTCTACGATGCCCACCTCGGACAATTTCGACACTATCGAGGTATGCCACTAAGTGAAGGCCTCCTTGTAGGGGCGGGTGCAAAGGAAGCGCTCAGTCCACGGCACGCTGACCTCACGGCAGCCTCTCGCTGTCTTGAATCTCAGAACTAAACGATTCACACTTTTGACATGTGAGATGTGTCTAATAGCTCAAGGTTTACCCTTCTGATAGGGGTAGACATCTGATGATTACCGCAAGTAGTGGAGAGTGAAGGCCCGCTAGGCTAGCAACAAAAGTACAGATTCGCGCCTTGTTTCGCCCCTAGGAAAATTGCCTCAACCTGCGTGGATCCTCAACCTGCCTTAGGCTTGGGTGTATGAATCTCACCATCACCCCCGATGAGTTGGCAGACCGCATCCGCTTCGGACGCAAGACCACCCTCCTTGCATCCTTCTGGCGGGCAGGCGAAAACGAGGGCCTGTACAAGTTCAATTCAGAACACATCCCCACCTCGTTGTACTGCGATACCGCGCATGCGTTGGCGGGTGTGCCCTCCCGGACGGAAGGTCGCAATCCGCTTCCCGACGCCTCCCAGCTGGCGAAGTGGTTCCTCCGGTGGGGCATTAACACCGATCAAAAGGTTGTGGTCTACGACGAAGGTAATGGGCTTTTCGCCGCCCGGGCTTGGTGGGTGCTTACTTGGGCAGGTGTGCAGGACGTGCGCGTGCTCGACGGCGGCATGGCCGCTTGGGAGGAAGACGGCCATCCGATCATCGGTGGTCCCGGTAACCTGCCGATGTTTTCCAATATTCGTCCGAATCTCGGAAACTTGGCCGTGGCAGATTACCGAGACGTCAAGCGCGCGGCCGACACCGGTGACGCCGTACTCATCGATTGTCGCTCCCGTAACCGCTTCGCTGGCCGCAAGGAGTTCCTCGATCTCAAGGCGGGACACATTCCCGGATCGGTGAACATCCCCGTCACCGATCTCCTCACCGACGGTCACCGTTATCGCAGTCCAGAAGAGATTCGAGAAATCTTCACTCAGGCAGGAATTACTCCGGGCATGAAGACCATCATGATCTCCGGTTCGGGTGTCCACAGCTCTCAGGCGATCTTCGCCATGCATCTTGCAGGACTGGATGGTGCAGCTCTCTATCCGGGGGGTTGGTCCCAGTGGTGCGCAGATCCCGATAACCCCGTGGAGCGGGGCGACGTCGCCCGCGTGCCGGAGTCTGTGCGAAATTAGTTTCACCGCCGTTCAGCACCCATTAAGCTAGGTGGGCGATGAACGTAGTTATCTTTATCGTTGCCGCGATCCTCTTCCTCGTCGGCCTGTGGCTGCTCGTGGTGGATCGCAAGCGCCGCACTCGCACCACCCAGCGCACGAGCGCTCAGCCTACTGATGGGGCAGCAGTGTCTACCGCCGCCCCCGCCGCTGAGCAGCCCGCCCTGAGTGATCCCACCATCGATGCCCCCGAGCCGCCGGACGCTGGCATCACAGCGGGCCCTGAGCCCAGCCCCGCCCCCGAAGTGCCGCCGATAGCACCGACGCCTGCCGAGCACATCGAGGCGGTACAAGAGCCTGAGTCCGAGCGGGATGCCGGCGGTCCTGCCGAGGTCAAGCAGGAGGCCGCGCCTGAGCTGGAGGGGGATGGAGAACAGCAGCCAGATGCCGCGCAGCTGGATGCACCGAAGCCTGACTCCCCGCAGCCGGATGGTGTGAATGCCGTCTACGGCGCGGGGGAAACCGAGGTGGATGTGGACACCGAGGAGGCGCTGAATAACCTCCCCGCCGCGGAAGAGGGAGTCCACCAGCCCAAGGAGCCTTCCGGTGATGACGAGGCTTTCGATACTGAGGATGCTTCGCATGCAGACGAGGATGAGCGGGCCGATGATGACGTACCCCCCGCTCCCAACGGCGATAGCTCACCGGCGGCCAAGCGGCGCTTTTCGCTGCCAGGTTTTATGAACTCTGCCCGCCGCGAGCGGCGAGAATGGGCCAAAGAACACGATTATTTCTTTGCTAAGAGCGATGAATTCCTAAGCGATGAGTGGTCGCGCGGCGCAGCTGCGGCCGGCGCGGTGGCTCGCAACGTGG
Organism: Corynebacterium ciconiae DSM 44920; assembly: GCF_030440575.1. Lineage (NCBI taxonomy): Bacteria > Bacillati > Actinomycetota > Actinomycetes > Mycobacteriales > Corynebacteriaceae > Corynebacterium > Corynebacterium ciconiae. Next base: position 2,305,094 of record NZ_CP047189.1, on the reverse strand, counting down.
TTAGTGGTACTGCCTGTGGACATGAGATGCACGTGGTGGATCTCGGCGAGGTGTGCGTGATGGCGATGCGCCGGGGCTCGGTTTCTGATGTGGTGATCGATGCTCGCCGGGGCAGGGTAGACGATGCCCCCGGCACGGGTGAGGATCTGCTGCCGGCAGGTCAGCTCAATGATCTGCGGGTTGTTGCCAGCGAAGTCGATGTGGCCGAGCGCTTCCTCGATGAGCGCGTCCACGCGGCCCTCGAGGCGCTGCCACAGTCTGTCGATGCCGTGTGGTGCGAGGGTAACTGGGTGCTCGCCCAGTTCCAGCCCCACTCCCAGTCGGATGATTGGGATGCGGTGTGTCAGCCGCTTTCGATGCTTGCCGACGCCGCCCGCGCCCTTCCGCCCCGCCGTGGCGCATTGCTGGATCTGAAACCAGAGGATCGCGACCCCTCCCGCCCGGTGGCTGATGCCATTGAGTTGGATGAAGTGAGCGTGCCAGAGGAGTTTTCTGATCCGCGGCCCGCGGTGGTTACCCGCCCAGAAGAGCCCGTGGAACTGCCCTCGCGTGCCCAGCAAGTCTCCCGCGGAGTGGTGAGCTCTCGCGGGGTGGGCACTGATGCGATCGCTCCTATCGCTTCTGGTGAAGAGCGCGAAACAAGCAACTTCGATGGCACCAAGGTACTGCGCGATACGGGGATGTCTTCCTCTATTTTCAATGACATCTCCGCTGAGCTGGGCACCAGTTTCACGCCCGAGTTTGCCGCGAGGCTCAACAACACCGCTGCCGAGGATGCCCCAGAGCAGGAGGGCAGCGATGGCTCCCCGCGCCCGGACGGCGAGCCGGATGACAACCCCACCACTAAATAGGAAGTGAATGTCGACAATGGATGTAGTGGCCGCAAAGGCAGAATTGGCAGAACTAGTGAAGGAACTGGCCGTGGTGCACGGCGAGGTTACCCTCTCCTCGGGTAAAAAGGCCGATTATTACGTGGACTTGCGCCGCGCCACCCTGCACCACCGGGCCTCGCGGCTGATCGGTGCCCTGTTGCGCGAAGAGACCCAGGACTTGGACTATGTCAGCGTTGGTGGTCTTACCCTCGGCGCCGATCCGGTGGCCACCGCCGTGATGCACGCCGAGGGCCGTGCGATCGATGCCTTCGTGGTGCGCAAGGAGGCAAAGAAGCACGGCATGCAGCGCCGTATCGAAGGTCCTGATGTGGTGGGCAAGAAGGTGCTCGTGGTGGAGGATACCACCACCACCGGTAACTCCCCGCTCACCGCAGTGAAGGCTCTTCGCGAAGCCGGCGCCGAGGTCGTGGCCGTGGCCACTGTGGTCGATCGTGCCACCGGTGCGGCGGATGTGATCGCCGCCGAGGGGCTCGACTACCGCTATCTCTTGGGGCTTGAGGATCTCGGCCTTGCCTAAGCCGCCGCACACCCCTCGCCCAGAGCAGGACACCCCTCGCGGCCCCACCGAGTGGTTCGAGGCACCCCGCGGAGTAGGTCCGTGGGAAGAGGAACATCCAGGGCTGCGGCTGCCCTCAGAGCCGCACTACGATCCGCGGCTGTTGGCTGAAGGTGACCGACGCAATGTAGTGGATGCCTACCGCTACTGGTCGATGGAAGCCATCGTGGCGGATATCGACTCCCGCCGACACCAGCTACACATCGCGATCGAGAATTTCGAGAACGATTCTAATATCGGCACTGTGGTGCGCACCGCCAACGCCTTCGCGGTAGACACGGTGCACATTGTGGGCCGTCGCCGGTGGAATCGACGCGGGGCTATGGTCACTGACCGCTACCAGCATCTACAACACCACGCGAGTGTGGCTGAGGTACTGGACTATGCCCGCGAGCAGGAGCTCACTGTGGTGGCCATTGATAACGTTCCCGGTTCCGTGCCATTGGAAACCGCCGAGCTGCCCGAGCGCTGCCTCCTGCTCTTCGGTCAAGAGGGGCCAGGAGTGAGCCCCCAGGCCCAAGACGGGGCGGTGATGACGTGCTCGATTGCGCAGTTTGGTTCGACGCGCTCCATCAACGCCGGGGTGGCGGCGGGTATTGCCATGCACACGTGGATCAGGCAGCACGCCGATCTGCGGCACGCTTGGTAGGCGAGCAACTTCGCATATTATCGACGTCTGTGCTGCTCACCACGGGTGTCCGGGGTGTCTGTTAACGTTTCAAGTGCAGAAAAGAGTAGAACGTGGGTGAGTCCCGCCACCGTCTAGAACTGGGGTGTCACTCGCCGCGCTGTGAGCCTAGATAGGGCTTTTCCGCGCACCCACGAGCGCCGCCTCAGCGGCGGGCGCTGCCAGCGAGCTTTATGGAATGAGGACAACCACCGTGCCCGAGAAGTGGATTCACCGCGCTGATCTAGCGGAGGCAGCGATTGAGGATCGTCACGCCACTGGGCTGTGGGCGTTGCCGCGCACCAACCTGGCCGAGGTGGCGTGGCCTGGCGGCGTCAAGGAAAAGATCATGCTGCACTGGCACTACTGGTGGCAGGCACACTATGTGGACTGCCAGATTGATGCGGCGTTGCGCACCGCCACCCGGCCGCGGCGCAGGCGGCTGATGCACACCGTTCGCGGGATCAGGGTACGCAATATCTACAAACTGAGCCGTAATAAGTATTACGACGACAAAGCGTGGCTCGCCTTGGCACTGCGCCGTATCGATTCCGTGCACTCGCTCTCTGCGCCTACCTGCGCCGCCGAGCTGGAAGAGAACCTGCGCGCCAATGTGGATCCGAGCCTAGGGGTGCTGCCGTGGCGGGAGGGGGAAAACTTCTTCAACGTGCCCACCAACGGGCCCGCCGCCATCATGCTTGCCCGCACCGGGCATGTGGATGAGGCCCGCACTATGACGGATTGGGTGTTTGAGAACCTGCTCAATGAGAAGGGCCTCATCATGGACGGGGTGCGTATGCGCATGCATGGCCCCGAGATAGTCAAGCCCATCCACCCGTACTGCCAGGGCGTAATGATGGGCGCGTGTATGGCCATCATTGAGCAGCTGCGTAGCCAGGCAGGTCTTGAGCCCCACGGGCGTATTGAGACTCTGGAGGATGCCGACCGCGCCGAGGACATCATGGACTATGTGGCGCGGGTACGGCAGTTGGTGCATGCCGTGGCCAAGGAGCTGGCCGATGATCGCGGTGCTATCACCACCGTTAACCGTGGCGGCGACGGCGGTTTGTTCAAGGGCATCTTGGCCCGCTACCTTGCCGAGGTGGCGGTGAACCTGCCCAGCGACGGCGGGCGCAACACCTCCACTAAGAAGATTGCCGCGCGGCTGGTGCTGGCCTCAGCGGAGGCAGCGTGGGGCCATCGCCTCGAAATCGATGGGCTTCCCGTGTTCCCCGCGGAGTGGACCGAGGACGCCCAGCTGCCGCGCAATGCCGGGGTGGTCTCCGCCAAGGTTGGCGGGGCACTGACCAGCTCCGGTATCCCAGAGAGGGATTTGTCGGTACAGCTCAGCGGCTGGATGCTCATGGAGGCCGCGGCGCGGGTTAGCTCCGAGGTAGGCGAGGAACTCGGCCTGAACGGATAGTGCCATGACCGCCAACAGCTTTCAGGACTACCTCGCTAACCTGAGCGCCCCCGCCCATCGTGAGCGCCTGCGCGAGGTGGCTGACTGGGCCATGCAGCGAGCCCCACAGCTGCGGCTTGCCATGAAGTGGAACCAGCCGATGCTGCTGTGGGGCAAAACTTTTATTCTCGGTTTCTCGGCCGCCACCAGACATCTTTCGGTGGCGGCCGAGCCGCACATTATGGCGGAACTGGCGGCCGAGTTGGACGCTAGGGGCGCGGATTACACACCCAATCTTGTGCGCCTGCCTTGGTCTCAACCAGTCGATTATGAGCTTCTCGGGATGATGCTCGATCGTCAGTGCGAAACAAAAAAAGAATGCACAACATTCTGGCTTCCACAGTGACACCCACAAGCGCGGACGGGAACGAGATTGCGAGAAAAACCGCACGTGTGTCCCGTGAGGGCGCTATTATGAGGCCCTAAACCTATTTTCTTAAGGAGAAGCTTTCACGGTGTCACATCCCACTTTCGGATCGGATTACAACAACTCTTGGTCTGATCAGCCCGCATCCTCCCGCGGCGATACTGCGCCGCGGGGCTGGGATTCTGCCCCCTCCTCTTCTTCAGCCGCCACCGGCTCGTCCAGCTTCGGTGGCGGCTCCAGCTTTGCTCAAGGCTCGTCCGCGCCGGGGCCATCAGGGCAGTCGCCATGGGATTCGGGCGATCAATGGGGAGCGCAGCAGCATTCACCGGCGGCCACCCAACCCCGGCTGAACCCCGTTTCAGGGCCCTGGCCGCTGCTGATTATCGCTGGCGTGACCTCCCTGATCGGCATTCTCTGCGCTGTGGCCGCCCCAGTAATGGGCGGCACTGCGACCGACGATGGCTTCCGTACCCTCGCGCTCGTGGGGTGGGTGTTCGCCGGAATTCTGACTTTTGTGGCCATTGGGTTTCACAAGATTGCAGATAATCGTCGAAAAGCAGAGAGCTTCTATGTGGAAAACACGGCCCAAACCGCGTTGTTACGCGCAGCCTTAGCACTAGGCGCAGTGAGCGTGGTGATAACCGCGATCGAATTCGCCCTCGCCGTATCCAAAACCGTTGGCGCTTAGCGCACACATGCCCGTTGCCGTTGAACTAAGGATCGACAAATTACAGTGAACCACCCCGCCCAGCGCCGTGGAATGGCTCGTCGATGTGCAGCGCTCGCCTTCGCGGCGACGCTCGGTGTGGCCGCAGCACCCCAAGTGGCTGCGCAGCCGGCTCCCTCGCCTGTCGCGGCCGACAATATCGCGCGGCTGAACTCCTGTATCGCCCAGAAAAAGTCCGCAGATCTGATGTTTGTGGTGGATGAATCCCAATCTCTCTCCGGGTTTGAGGATCTTCCCGCCACCGACCCAGACGCGGTGCGCGTAGCCGCCGCCCAAGACCTCATCCGCCAGCTCGGGATCGCCGCTGACGATGTGGATGCCACCATTAACGTGAAACTGGCCGGCTTCGGCGAGACCTATGAATCTGCCCCCGAGGCCTATGGCGACTGGACCAATGTGGCCACCGACGCCGACGAGCTTGCCTCTACCGCGGAGATTTTCGCGGATCGTGACCAGCAGAGCTACACCGACTACGGCACCGCGCTGCGCGGGGCGGGAGCGGATATGGCCGCCCACAGCGATGCCGACTCCTGCCGCGCCATCCTCTTCTTTACCGATGGACTCATCACCACCCCCGGCGAAGATGCCGCCACCGCCAGCCAGCAGCTGTGCTCCGCGAATGGGCCGGTGAATCACCTCCGCCAATCCGGGGTGCAGCTCTTTACTGTGGGCCTTATTCCGCGTGGCACCGACTCGCCCGAGCAACTGCTGCGCGATGTGGCCGAAACCGACAACTGCGGTGAAGCGGCCCCCAATGGCGCCTTCATCAACGCCACCGAGGACGTGGCAGGACTATTCAGCGCCTTCCGCGGGATTCTGCCCAATGCTGGTTCCGCGCGCGATGAACTGCGCATGTCGGACACCTTCCGATTCGTACTGGATAACTCCATCGATGAGATCCGCTTGGAGGCGCAACCGCAGCAGCGCGGCACGGACGAGGGCGTGCAGCCCTATCTCATCAACCCCCGCGGTGATCGCATTGACCTCCACGGTTCAGGCACCGAGAATCTGGCCGGCGCCGAACTGACAATGCTGGGCGAGAACCGAGTTCTGCCCGGCATGATCGACGCCGAGCTACGCAAGAATGACTCCGATGCATGGGCGGGGGAGTGGACCTTTGGCTACGACTCCCCAGCAGCCGACGGCCGCTACAAAGTGAAGATGCAGATCCTGCCCGGACTGCACCTGGATGTCCCCGCGCTGAGCGAGGGAGAAAACACCGGTATCAGCACCGACACCCCGTTGCAGGTGCAGCTTCTCAACCGAGCCAATGAGCCCGTGAAGCTCGAGGGCGATGCCCAAGTGGAGGCCGCGTTCATCGGTGCCGATGGTGCTGCGCCAGTGCCGTTGGGGCAGCCGCAATCCATTGCGGATGCCGCTGCGGTGGAGGTGCCCTTGGATGCCATCGACCAGCCCGTCAACGGCACCATCGCGGTGCGCAGCCAGATCACCACCAAGGGCACAGGAGACGCCCCAGGCACTGCCTTGTCGCCCATCGTGGCGGAATACCCCGTATCGATCTCCCCAGTGAATATGCCGGTGGTGCCCGGCGAGATGCAGGTGACCGTGGAGGACACCCACGCCCAGTTCACGATCCCCATCACCGGCCCCGGTGAAGCCACCTTGAGGGGAGCCACCCTCAGTGCCGTGCCCGAGGGAGCCGAGGGTGTTGAGGTGCACAGCGATGCGTCTGCCCTGCAGCTTGGGAAGGGAGAGGACGGCACACTGTCGTTCACCATCGACAGTGAACACTTGGCTGATGGTCCCATTGCCGGCACCCTGCACCTCACCCTCACTAGCACAGACGGCGACGGCCGCACCGCCGAGGTGGATATTCCTCTCACCGGTTCCATGCGCGCACCTGTAAACACCACCGTGTTCTCGCTGGTGATGGTGCTGGCGCTGCTGCTGGGTCTGCTCATCCCGCTGGGCATTTTGTATCTATTCAAATACCTCAGTGGCACGCTGACCCGAAAGAAGATCTACGCGCTCACCATCCCGGTGGAGATCAAGGACCACCAGGTGATCCGTACCAATACGGGCCGGCCGTTCCACGTGGACCGCGGCGAGATCATGGCGACCACCGGATCCATGGTGAGCGGCCGCCGCGCCACCATCGGCTCCAAGAGCTTCCAGGTTGCACTAGGCCTCAATCCCTTCAGCTCCGCGCAGGCACGGGCCACCGCAGCACCATCGGTTGCCGATGATGCTCGCCGCGCCAAGGGCGCAGCTGTGCTGCCGCTGGATCTTGCCCAGCACTGGGTGTTCTACCCGCAGCCAGGAAACAGCACAGTCGGCTCCGTGGTGGTGATGGCCGATCGCTTCGCCACTGACGAGAACCTCGCCAGCATGGAACGCGCAGTGCGGGAGAAACTGCCGCGCCTGGCTCAAGACATCGACAGCCCAGCCAGCGACAGCGCCGGCGGGGCGGGGGAGGCGAACGCGGAGAAGGCCGCGCCGGCTGCTGGGGCAGCCACGTGGGGTGGGCCGAGCGAGTCCTCCCAGCCGAGTGGCAGTAGCACCTGGTCATCCAGCGCTGGTTCGCCGGGAGGTTGGGACCAGCCGAGCACCGGCGGTGCGGCAGATGGCTCCCATAGTGACTGGTCAGCGGGCTGGAACGATGAGCAGCCCCGCAATCGGCCCTCCTCGGGCGGCTGGTCCGATAGCTCCCGAGGCTGGGATTCCTAGCACCCTCACGCTGACACGGCAGAACACACGGTAGATACAAGGAGAAACGAAGAAGATGCGGAAGTTTTTGGTAGTCGGCTGCGGTGGCTCCGGAGCGAAGACCCTCGCTTATATGATGGACCAGCTTAAGGCCCTGATCCGAGAGGTAGAGCCGGGCCGAGACACGCTGCCCAAGGCGTGGCAGTTTGTCTCCATTGATGCTCCGCTCGCCGCCGAGGACGGGCCCAGCGGGCTAGCCAATGTGGAACAGGCCGGCGGGCGGTATATCGGTATCGGTAGCAATCAGCCGTACCGCACGTTCGATGCTGCTGTCTCTGCGGAGCTTGCTCGCGGCGATGGGTTGAAGGACATCGCCACTTGGGCGCCGCGGGTGCCTAACGCTATCGAGCTTCCTATTTCCGCCGGCGCCGCTCAGCGCCGCACCCTTGGCCGCATGCTTACTCTGCCCAAGCTGGAGAAGATCCGCGAAGAGCTGCGCAAGGCGCTCGAGGATATGAACACCTCGGATGCCAATGTGGAGCTCAATGAGCTCAACCGCAAGATTCAGGGCTTTTCCTCAGATAAGAGCGAATCGGATCCCACGATCTTGGTGGTTTCCTCCATGGCTGGTGGTTCCGGTGCCTCCATGTTTTTGGATGTGTGCCGCGTGCTCGCCGGGCTGCCGAATGCCAAGCCGGAGCAGACGGCGGTATTCCTGCTCACCCCCGAGGTGTTTGAGTCGCTGCCTAAGGACGCGATGAGTGGCGCTTGGCCCAATGCTTTGGCCATGTTCGGCGAGGTTTTTGCTGCCCAGACCGGTGCGGCCGCCCCGGCTGATGCCTCCCTGTACCGAGCACTGGGTATCGCCACTGCGGATCAGGGCTCCACCTTTGCGCGACTCTTTCCCATCGGCAGCCGCATGGGTGAGGAACGCGCCCGCTTCGGTCGCGAGGGCTCGCCCACGGAGATCTATCGCGGCTTGGGCCGCGCCCTGTCTGGTCTGGTCTATTCCGAGCAGGCCTCCGCTGATTTCGTGCAATATGATCTCGGCAATGCGGGAGCGCCCGATGCGAAGCGTTCCTATCTGGGCTGGGCGGACAACGAGAAGTTGAAGTGGACGGGCCTGCCGTGGGGATCCATGGGATACGCCCAGCTCAGCATGGGCCGCGATAAGTACAAGGAGTACGCTGCGCAGCGCATCGCTAGGGCCAGCTTCGATAAGCTGCTGCGCGGCCACATCGATCCGCGCAATCACTCCACCGCCGAGGAGCAGTTGCGTGAACGCTTGGCCGAGCGCATGCCGGGGAGCATGGAGCGGATGAGGATTCACCCGGAGTTGGTTACGGGTGCCGCCACCACCGATATCATCCGCAACTGGTACGAAGTGGTTTTCCACTCTGAACTGGAGGCTGCGGTCGGTGAGTCCCAGGCCGCGCTGCGCTCGAAGATCCCTTCCCCCGTGGAGGGGCAGAAGGGCCAGGAGTGGGCCGCCGAGGTGGAGAGCGTGATGGGTAGCTCTGACCTCAGCTACGACTTGCGCAGGGTGATGCGCCGCGCAGCCTATAGCGCGGTGTATCGCTGGGCGGATTTCATCACAGATCAGATGCTCGCGGAAGCCGAGGAGGAACTGTCTCGGTTGGGCTTGCCCTATGTGGAGAAGATGCTCGCCGAGCTGGATGTGATCATGAAGGACAAGCTGCTGCCAGGCAGCGAGCAGTTCATCCTGAACCACCAAGGTATTGACCCCGCGGCTCGTCCTTCGGATGCAGACCAGGCGCTGCACCCGGTGACCGGCAAGAAGCGTATTCATAATGCCGATGCCGTAGTGGAGCAGCTGCTGAGCTGCTACAGCCCGCAGCTGCGCACCGCCATGCTGGTGGAGCTGGCCCGTACTCTCAGTCCGGTGTTGGAGGACTTCCGCTTTGGGGTACTACGCCGCCTGCGCGATGAGTTGGATCGCGCCCACAAGGATGTGCGCGCCGCCGATGCGGCCAAGGAATCAACCCTCGATTTGGCGGATGTGGCCACGGAAGAACCGGCAGCGTGGCCGCGGCCGCATGATGAGAAGGTCAGTGATCGTTTCCGTGGCTCGGTGAACGAGATCGTGATCACCGAGGTAGATAACTTCCCGGAGGATTTCGAGGCACAGCTGTTGGAGGCTGTTTCTGGCGAGGACGCGAACGTCTCTGATCTCGACGAGGCCACCTCCCGTATCACCCGCTCCATCATTAAGGGCGAGTGGGAAACCACCGACGCCATCAAGGCACCGCGCAACACCTTGGCCCGCGCCGCCGGCGAGATCTCTAGCGGTAACCGTGCAGGCTGGGCCAGCAAGCATTTGCGCACCAACCCCGATAATTCCGGGGAGAGCCGCGAAACGTCGAATGCTGTGTTCGCGGCGCGGATTCGTCCCCGCGATCTTTTGCAGCGCGCCCGCATCTGGGTGATGCGCCCCGGAGAGAGTTTTGAGCGCTTCATCTCCGCAGATCTGCGCAGCTACATGACCCAAGATGAGATGCTGAGTGACGCCGAGTACGAGCAGCGCATCGCACGACTCCGCAGCGAGTTCTCCAAGGCCCTGTCCCTGTCCCGCCCCTTGGCGGCGGTGGATGCCACCATGGTGCAGGCGGTGCACGGCCAGGGCGTGACCTATCGCTATTCCTTCTCGGAGATTCCTTTCAAGGATCAGCGCGTGGCCGCCGAGTTAGAGAGCACGTTGAGCTCGAGCAAGATCGAGGGGCAGTCGCGCACCAAGTTCGATAATGCTCTGCGCGACAGCACCAATATTCAGCGCATCGATATTTTCGGCTCCTACCCGAATTATTCGCCGATTGTGTTCAGCTCCCTGCTGCCGCAGATTGCGAAGGAGTGGAAGGCCAGCCAGAATCGCTCCGATTTCTGGAATTTGCGCCGCACGCACACTCTTGAGGCGGCATTGCCTTTGAGTAATGAGGAGCGCAAGGCGCTGGTGGGTGGCTGGCTCTTGGGCATGGCTACCGGCCGAGTCTTCGTTACCGACCGGGGGACTATGCAGGCCGCAGCTCACGTCTATGGGCGCTTGCCCGGCCATCACAGCGCCGGCCAGGCCCAGGAGAGCTGGTATCACTTCCCGCAGCCGATGCTGACCGGTCCAGCCGAGATGCGTAATGAGTTGGATTGGATGCCGGCGGTGCTGGAATCGATCCTGCTGGCGTATGCCAATAGCCACGAACGGGATCGCAGCGGCGCCCCCGGAGCTTCCCTGCATCCCTATTGGGCTTTGCGCGCGCTTTTCGACGACTCCCCCGAGAAGGCCAGCAACGTTGATGGCGGGCTGCGACACCCGGCTGTCACGACTTTGGCTAACTTCTTCCGCACCGGCGTCTGGCCAGCGGAGCGCAACGCCATCCGTGGCGAGAGCATCTCCGAGCGTGCCGCCATGGTGGAGGAGCACCTGGAGCGCGCGCTGCACACCGCAGAGATGCTGGCCCCAATGGATGATCTGGGCTTTCCCGGTAGCTCCTCGGTGGATAAGTCTTGGGCGCACCCGACCAGCAGGGAGCGGGCGTCCAAGGTGCCCTTCTATCGCGACTTCGCCGCCGATGTGGTGGAGATGGCGAATCTTTTGCATGGCTTGCTCGAGGAGGCGAAGCGGGTGGCGGCCCAGCCGGAAACCACCAGCTCGATGCCTACAGGCTTCAGCTCTGCCCACGATGACAATGATGATGAGTTCTCCGGATTCGGTGGTGGTTTGTTGTGAGTTACACCAAGGACATAGACGTTGTATTCATTGGCGCTGGACGCCTCGTCGGCGAGCTGCGGGGAGTGTGCGCAGACCTCACCGCCTTGGGGCACATCTCGCGCACCTTTTGGATTGACGCCGGCGCCCAAGAGCCCGGCCGTGGCGATACTGGCTCGATGCTGCGGAAGATGGAAGAACCCGTAGAGCAGGCGCGCTCCTGCGAAAGTTTCGTGCGGCTGTCGGATGCGCTGCGGGAGATGCGGGGCCTGATCCTTGTGGTGCATTTAGTGGATCCGCACGAGGAGACGGACTACGAGGCTGTGGATCAATGGATGCGCTTGATCCAGTCCGAGGCCTCCCACAACTCGGTGCGGCGGGTGCGCATGTTGATGCCACAGCTGCCGCTGCCCACCACCGAGCCCGCACATCGCGAAGGCTGGGCCACGGTGGCGCTCACCGCGTTTGATTCCGATTCTCCTCTTACCTCCTCCCGCCGTATTCAGCGCGAGGATGGCCCCCTCGAGGTGGCTCGAGCCTATGCCCCCAGCGTGCTTGGCCTGTGTGGCCGGTTCTCCGCCGCCCCGGTGGTGGGGGTGCTGAAGGAGGATGGCAGCGAGATCATCCAAGGCCTTGCTGATTCCTTCGTGCTGGCCCGCTGTTTCTTCCGTGATCTGGATGCCAGCGACGCGGAGGAGGAACTCCGCGATGCGGTCATCGCAGTGAGCGAAGACATCCCGGTGACGCACATGCGGGATGGCCGACAAACCGTTCCCCAGCAGCACAGCGAGGAGATGGTGCGCCGCTACGCCTATGAGCTACTGCAGGCGCACCAGTCCGAGCTGCTCACCCAGGAGGAGCCGCCGAAGAGCGCCGAGCAGGTAGAGCAAAGCGGCGCAGCCGCGGTGAAGGCGTTTCTCCGTGAGTTCTTCCGCGCCACAGTGGGGTCGCGCTCCATCTGGAGCTCCTCGCTACAGCAGGGCGTGGCGGATCGTATGCGTGACATGCTGCAAAAGGGCCTCTATGGCGAAGAGAGCACAATCCGCGTGGTGATGGGGCAGAGCGGCCGCAGAACTGGCGGCGAGGCCAGCATTGAAAAGTTGCGCTCCAGCTCGGCCCAGCTGATGAAGACCTCCTCCAAGGCCGGTATTGAGGTGGGCAGGCAGACGAACTTGTCCAGCCTGTGGGCGGATTATTGCGATGCCTCCCTCACGTTGATTGACGGCTCGGATCGTCTCCATGATCGGCTGCCCAACCTGGTCGATAATTCCAACCCCGCGGTGGTGGGAACCTCCGCTGAGGTGGTGCCGGATAGCGACCGCGGTTTCGATGCCGGTCTGCCGATTCTGGATGAGTTCATGAAGCGGGAGGACTCCGAGAAGTTCCTGCACTCCTATGATGCGGTGCGGGTGCATAGTTTTGATCGGAAGCTCACCAAGGCTGTGGCCCGCACCTCGGATCCGGAGGTGCTTGATCTGCGTGAGGATTTCCAGCAGTGGCGCGACCGCAACGGCACCAGCTTCGCCTCCGAGGTGGGCTCCGGCCTGCTGGACTACCTCTCCCAGGCCCAACAACGCGTGGGGTCTGCATGGGAGGCGGTGAAGGGCTGCGAGCAGGCGTTGAGCCAGCTTGGCAGCCAGGACACGGCGGCCATCAATCGCCGCCTGACCTCGAAACTACGCATGCTGAGCGGAGTATGGGCGGTCATCATGCTGGTGCTCATCTACTGCTGCATCCGTTACTACAAGCCGGACTGGCGGGTGCCTTTCGAGAGCTGGCAGGGCCTGAACTGGCAGTGGACGGTGCTGTTGGCCGTGGTGAGCACCGCGATCATTGTTGCGGTGCAAATGTCCGTCTTCGCCAAGGCCCGACGCGGGGTGTATGACTTATTGCGCCAGCGGCAGCTGCAGGAGCAGAACCTAGAGATCCATATGCGTAATTACTACGCTGCTCTCGGTGATGTTTCTCGAATCACGGATGCCTACCAGCAGTTCTTGGCGTGGTCCTTGGTGCTGGGTCGAGTGCTTGCCTATCCCTTTGGCGCGCCCCGCGACTCGCGGGTGAAGAAGGAGATCCCCACCTCGGGCATGCCGCGCTCGGCACGCTTGGGTCGGGCGGTGGCCGATCCGGAGAAGCGCCGCGAACTTACTCACACCTTGCGGCAGTCGCTGTGCCGCGAGGGCTGGGCGGGCAGTGCCTTCGAGCGCACGGTGGGCGAGCTGGCCCGCCAGGTGGCTTCCAACACTGGTGGCCGCGAGCAGCGGGTGTCGGATCTCTACGGCCTCAATGGCTTGGGCTCGGGCTCGGCGCTGGACCGGCTCGCCCAGTGTGCCGCGGAGACCATCCCAGAGCTCTCCGAGCAGGAGCAGCAGCGCTGGATTGATGCGCTCGGCCAGGAGAACACGGCCGAATATGTTCATAGCTACCTGCCGCAGGCCTCTTTCTTCGAGCAAGGCCGGGAGCACACGGTGGATCGCAGTGAGTTCTTCGCAGGACTGGTGGAGCCGGATCGCGCCGATGTGGAGTTTCCCGCAGAAGCCCTCAGCGCTCTGGGCGCCACAAAGGGTGCAACCAGCATCGATCAGGACAAAAGCGGAACCCACTACTCGGATTCTCGCCGCGGCACCCTCACGCGCAGCGTGATCAAGCAGCAATTCGGCTCGGTGGCGAAGCTGTCTGTGCTGGTGCCGCTTGCCGAAAGCACTGCCCCGGTGGAGGATTTCAACCCCAGCGACGCCGAGTTCCCAGGTGAGGCCGACTTCGTCTGGACTGCGTTCTCCTCGCAGAAAGACACCTTCCCCGGCCCCGATAGCGCACGTGACAGCCAGCACTCCGATGGATTCCCCGGCCCCTCCACCCTGCTGTAGGCCTCGCACCCGCCGCGAGATTGTTGTTTAGGAAAGAGAGACCCCATGGCGATCAATAGATGGGCAACGGGCTTCAGTGCGGATACCATCGCCCAGCTCAGCAAGCTAGTTGCGCCGAGTCGTGAGCAGGTGGCCGCCATTCTTGGCGATTCCGCTCCGCAGCACATCGATGCCGTCACCGCAATGCTCAACGGCAAGAAGTACACCACCGAGCAGCCCGCAGCGACTGCAGAGCAGAACGTCTACAGCGCTGAGGATGTGCGCGAGCGGGACGGGGAGGTGGCGTCGACAAGCTCAGATGACGTAGATGATTGGAACTTCGATGAGGGGCCAGTGGTGGAGAAACCACAGGTCAACCCAGCGGAGTTTATGGATGAGAAGCTGCGGGGCCGCCGGTTTGCGCCTTTCGCGCACCAAGTGGACAGCCCCTGCGGAATGCTCAAGGTGGAGGTGGAGGCTATCACCGAGGAGGGCACCCAGGTGCTCGTGTATTGGGACGAGCTGCCGACCTCCTCGCCGTATGTTCTCTATCGCCTCGTGGGGCATGTGGGCGAAGGCGCGCTCAGCCCCGAGGATGGCACGATTTTGGTGCACACCCGCGGCCGTGCGTTCCGCGAGGTGATTCCAGCTTCTGTGGGAATGCGTCACTATGCGGTGTGGGCCTATGCAGCTGATTCCGCCCCCGGTACCCTCGCCGTGCAGCCGGTGCTGGTGGGCGAGGAGGCGGTGGGGCTTCCGCCGCGCAATATCGGCCTGGTAGAGGATAAAAACGGCACGGTCACCGGCTCGTGGATGCTGCCTCATGGCGTAGATCAGGTTGAGGTGTATGCCCGCGTATCCACCTCCGATGTGCCGCTGTACGATCCCCGTCACCGCGTGCCCTCGGGGGTGGGGTTGAGGAACTTCACCCACACCGTAGCCAAGCGCGGTAAAACCTACGAGTTCCAGCTCTTTCCCACCTTCGAGTTCCGAGGGAGCCGGCGAGTGGGCGAGGGCTCTGAGATTGCGCAAGTGCAGATCTCGGCGAATATTCAACAGGTTGAGATGAAAGAAGCGGTGCGCCTGCCCAGTAGCAAGGGCGACCAGATCAGCCTGATGTGGGCTGTGCCGTCGATGGGCGAGGTGCGCGTGTATCTCACCGAGAAAGCGCCCCAGGCGGATCTGGCGCTCGAAGTGGTGGAAGAGCGGCACATTCTGGACGATGATGCCTTGGGCTCCACCAAGTGGGTGCACACCTACAATTTCGATGAAATCGACCAGTACAATCCCGGCGAGGATCACCACGCTGTGGTGCAGTGGCCGGGCGAGTGGTCCCAGGTGTTTTGCGTGCCGGTGCATGTGGTGGGCGATTCTTTCCAAGTGGGCAGCTACCAGGTGGTCAACCGGGTGGAGTCCATCGCCGAGGCGACCTTGCACGAGCGGGTCTCCAGCCAGCTGGTTACCTTCGACTGGCCCAAGGGGGCGTCGGTGGTGCACGTGCGCACCTCGCGCAGCCGCATCGATCGCTACCTGGTGGAGGAGGACTATCGCCGCCAAGGTGGGGTGCGTCTAGAGCTGAGCAACCTAGGCGATATTGTGGAGCTAGAGCCGCGTTTCTACTTCGGCGGCACGCCCGTGACGGGGGAGAAAACCACCCTGAATTACGACGGGCTGTGGATCTACCGTTACAGGATCCGCACTCGCCAGCGAGCCGATCGCCCTGGTCTCGAGCTGGGGGTGTGGCTGTGGCGCGAGGGCTTTGAGGATGAGCGCCCACCCAGCTTCGTGCTGGTGTACAACCGTTCGCGCTTGCCCCTGCACGCCCAAGACGGGGAGCCGCTGCTCACCTCACTGACTACGAATTCTGGCAGCGATGAGCCGACGCCGAAAATAGTGCCTGAGCTGCTGGCCGCGCACGCGAATGCGGCCGCGGCTACCTCGGACGAGACGTTCTGGTCCGCATTGTTGTCCCCGGGCCAGAGCGGCTATGTGCGCGTCTTCCTCGCCGATGAGCACCGGCACCAACTGGGCAGCCCGCAGCGAGTGGTGGTGGATGATGATGCCGGTACCCTCGAAGTGAACCTAGGAGGGCTGAACTAATGTCTGCACCCTTGTCACAGCAGGTGCTCGGAACCTTCAGCTTCGCCTCCTTCGGCCGCAGCGCCACCCGCGCGGGTGGTTGGGGTGTGGGCGCCACCACTGGCCGCATCACCCAACAACTCATTCAGAAGCTGCGCCCCACCATCCCTTCAGCGCTTGTCGACGGCATCCGCTACCGCAACTACCCGAGCAGTGCAGAAATCGCGCATCTGAATCGGCGTTTCGCCTGGCTGCCCGTGATCGATGACACTGGCGCGGAAGTATGGGCCTTTTATGCTTCCTGCCATGCTGGGCAGGACTCTTCCGGCAGGCCCGGCAACGTGTTTACCTTTGTGCAGGTTCATGACTCGGGCGAGCAAACGGATCCGATCCGGATGATGTACTCCCCGCAGATCCCGGTTCCCTTCGGCAAACGCGAGGTGGACGCAGCCTCGCTTCCCGCCGAGCTCACCGAGCCTGGGCCGGTAGACGAGAGCGTGCTGCAGCGCTTTATTGCCGAGGAACCCGAAGGATCGCTTCCTGTGCCCTGGGAGAATCTTGCTCCCAGCACCAGTGGTGGGCCACGCCGGGAGTATGTGGATGCCGCCGTGGCTGTGCTGCGGGACACCACCCCGGTGGTTGTGGCCTGCCCGCTGGAGGAAGCCCCACTCTGGGTGGCGGCAATCTATCGCGCACTGGGTGAGCGCATCGGGTTTTCCACCTTCCACAACCCCGAGCGGCTGAGCGATATTCTCGGCTCCGCCGCCCAGCTGGTGGCAGTGCGTGCCGATCATGTTCAGGCTGCGCGCGATAACGCGCCCGCACCCGCGGTGGTACTGGATGTGACCGCCCCGCTGCCTGAGGAGCTGCGGGCTTTAAGTGACAGCAGGCCAGAGACCAGAGACGAGACTAGTGGCGCGGCTGGGAGCGCGGCCGGCGGCGAAAGCATCGCCGAGCAGCGCGGGGCGCAACGCATGGCCATACCCGAGACACGCTTTGCCGAAGCACCGGCGGCCGAGCGCGGGATGCGCCCGCCGCGTACCGAGAGCACGCCTGCTGATCAGACCCAGGAATATCGCTCGCCCTTCACTGCGGCCCCGCCGCTTTCGGAGCCACCGCTGCCACATGAGAACGAGTGGTCGGCGCCAACGACTGCGAGCCCGAGGGGCGATTACGAGGACGATCCCGAAAGTGATGAGGAATTTCTGGCAGCTCTGAGCCAGGAGCCTGCCGCGCAGACGACATCCCGTCCAGCTACTCCCGGGCAGCTGCGGCCGGGTGAGGCGCACACCAGCGCCTTCGTGGTCACCGAGGATGATCTTCGTCATGCTCGGATGCCGCTGGTCGCCTTTGTGGAGCTGATGACGCAGTGGTTCAACGTGGAACACCCGGCTGAGGCCGCGGCTAACACTCGGATTGCGATTCGGATGAACCGCCTGGCAGCGGTGGAGCCCGTCACTGACGATATTCTCCGCCTGCGGGCCCGCATCGCCTTGGTGGCGCTGATCAATGATGTGCACGCCTGCGACAGCCCAGGGCAGCTGTTGGATCTTGATCGCCACGAGCTCGACCGCCTGCACACCTTCCTTGCCAAGGAAGTAGATGATCTCCTCGTGCACCGCGAGCCGGTTGAGAAAATGCTCTACCGTGACCCGCTACGGCCGCCTTTCCGCAGCATTGAAGAGGCAGTAGACAAGCTTAAGGGCGAGGCAGAGAATCGCGAGATCGTTCGCTGTGTCGGCCCCCAACTCCACAGGCTGCTGCGCGGATAGGGCAGCGAGATCAGAGAAAGGTAGTTAAAGGACATGAATACCGTTACTCTCAGCGGCGGCCACAGCTACGAGCTGCCCCTTGGGGATTTCATCAAGATCAACGCCACCCGGGTGCGCGGCGAGAAAACAGATATGCGCCTCGAGGTGCGTGGCCAACTCACCCATAACCAGTACAGTTCCTCCGATACCGTCATCACGGAGCTGCAGGGAGATGTCACCGTGGTGCTCGTACCGGCCCAGGGGGCGGAGTTCCCGCCGGATCACTCGGTGATCATGCGGGTGCTGCAGCCCGCCACGGCGAAACCGGTGACGGTGCAGACCGAGGAGATTCGGCTCGATGGGCTGAATGAGAAGACCGTGCTCACCCTCTCCCCAAGTGGAGAGTCGGTGCAGATCAGTGCGGTGGATTCCGGCATTTCCACCACATCCTCGCGTTCCACCACCACCGTCTACTCCGCGCTCACCACCATTGGGGCCCCGGCAGCCGCGGTGCGCCGGGCAAGCGTGTGGATGGACGATTCGGCCTCGGTGGCCTCGGCGCTGCACGAGGTGGATCTCTCCCCAGTGCACGAGATCCTCAAGGGGGTGTCGGAGTACTTCTCCATCACCGTGGATGATCACAGCACTCCCACTGAGCAGGCGCGCACCACCGTGGGCGCGGATCTTTCCTCGCTCGCATCCGAGGACTGCGTGGCAGTGCTCAGCACCCACCTCCGCCCTGCGCTGCATGTGCCTGGTCGACGCACCCTCGTGATCGTGCTCGGACCGCACGCCCGCGAGGAAGCCGATATGTATCGCAACGCCTACGGCGAGCGCTACCCCTTAAATGTGCTGGTGATCGACGATGCTCTCCACCAGGCACTGAGTGCTGGCGATCGCGCCGATCTGCACGATGAGGCCGAGGTGCTGGTGCACTGGCTGTGTGCCGATGAGCTGAACGAGCCCGCCGCGTCTGATCCTCTAGGCGGCGAGAACCGGATGAGAATGAGCCCCATCAATGAGGGAGGACAACTGTGGTGACCCCCGATTACTACCCGTCGGTGTATGCGGGCCCGCGCTGCCCCGATACGTTCCGCTATCTCGATACCGCCCCCACCACCACCCGCTCTGGGGAACAGCTGCCCGCCGACTGGGGCGAGGCCGTGGTGCACTGTGTGGTGATGGCTGGCGCCCGCGCCACGGGCAAGAGCCTCTACCTGGCTGTGGTGGTGAAGCAGCTGGAGATGCTCGCCGCCGAAAAGTTCCCGGGCATGGTGGTGGAGCCGGTGACAGAATCCACCAAGCAGCGCTACGCCAAGCACTATGAACAGCCGCTGTATGTGGAGATGAAGCAGATGGCGCCCACCCCCACCAGCGCCCAGGAGGATGCCTATCAGCGTGATCCCTTCATTTTCTCCCTCGGTCGTTGGCGCGATGGTGACGGCACGGAGCGCCCGCATTATGTGGTGCTTCGCGACGTCGCCGGCGAGGACTTAGAAAACCCCGCCGTGGATCGGGAGGCACTGAGCTTCTTCTGCTACGCCGACCTAGTGATCATGCTCTTCGACCCGCTGCTGGTTCCCTCAGTGCAGGTCTATGTGCAGGGGTTGGTGCCGCGCCAGGATGGGCTCGGCGGCAACCCGGAGGATGTGTTCTCTAATTTGATGCGCATCCTCGGCGATGCCCGCCCGCCCCTAGCTTTGACGATTTCAAAGTTCGACTCGCTGCAGATCCTGGAGCGCATGCCCGAAGGGGAATGGAAAGCCATCATGGGCAATTCTGGCGCGGCCTTCCGCCGCGATAATGGCTGGGATTACAACCTCGACGCCCAGAAGGTGTTGGATCTTGAGGTGAAATCCCTGTTGAGCTACATGAAGGCGGGCCGATTGCTGAACAAGGTCGAGGCCGCCTATGCCCATGATCGGCACTCCTACTTCGCGGTCTCCTCGCTGGGCGATGCCCCAGTGGGTGAGCGCCTCAGCCGTAAAGGAATTGCCCCCTACCGTTGTCTCGATCCGCTGCTGTGGATCTTGCGCGAACGCGGCGCGTTGAAAGAGAGTGAACGCCGATGACTCCGAATGAGCCCCAGTGGGAAATTTCTTCCAAGCAGACCCCACCCGCCACGCCCCAGTCGGCGAGCTCCTACACCACGGGCGTGGTGCACGATCGCACCGAGAAGTACTCGCCGAGCTTCTCCGCCACGTCGGTGTTGTCCGCCCCGTGGACCGTGTGGGGTGCGGCTGCGCTCTACGCGGCGCTGGTGGGCTGGCTGCTGTACAGCCTCGTTGAGGAGCTGATGCGCTCTAATGCCCGCGACCTGCTGGTGATCGCGCAGGTGGTGTCCATCGTTGTTATCGTCACCGGGGTGGTGGGTGTGCTCAAAGCCCAGGTGTGGGGCCGGTGGTTGCTGACGGCGGTGTCCGTGGTCACGATCTTCCTCATCGTGGTGGGCTCGCTGTGGATCGCCACCCTCCTCGCGGTCGCGGCGGCCGTTATTCTGTGGCTGCCCTTCAACCAGGCGTGGTTTGGCTACCGCCGACGCGGATAGTTCAGCTCGTAGTCGGCCACAATCCGGCGCTGCGCCCCATCGAGGGTGATCTGCCCGCCATAGGGCAGCACCCACTGCGGCCGGGTGTGGCCAAAGGGCACCCCAAACACAGCCGGCAGCTCGGGGTTATAGCGCTCGAGCTGGCCAAACACCACATCGCACTGGGCCTGCCAATCAGCGTCTTGCTGCTCGGGCGAGGGGACTATGTCATGCGTGCTCACCGGAGGGGAGGCGATGATGACACCCGAGGCGGCGTCGAAAAGCCCCCATTCGCCGAGAGCCCGAACACGCCGCATGATCTGATCCGGCGGGGTGAGCGATTCGGCTGCCTCGAGGAGAATGAGGTGGTCGTTGAGTGCCTCCAAGGAGGGCATGCGACCGGACATGGCGAGCTGGTCGATCACCTCGAAGCACCCGCCCCAGGTGGGGCCGGTGACGCTGCGGCGCGCACCCCGCCACTGCCACGGGCGCGCCGGGCGACGGTGACCATAACTATCGAGGGCGGCGGGCTGGGTCCAGTCCACCCCGAAGTCCTCCGAGGTTTCCACGGGGGTGATCTCTAGCTGGCCGCCATCGCGTAGCGCGGCCAGAAAAGACGCGTGATGCTCGGGATCGATGCGCGGCCCGGATCCTAGATGGACGTGGTTGGAGCCGCCGTAGAAGCTCTGCACTCCCAGCTGCCACAGGTGATTGTGCAGGTTCGTGTTGTCCGAGTAGCCGAGGAAAGGTTTGGGGTTGCTGCGAATCACCTCGTCGTCAAGATGCGGGATCACCGTCACTTGATCATTACCGCCGATCACAGCCAGCACTCCAGCGATGCTCGGGTCGGCGAAGGCCGCGGTGACATCGCGAGCCCGCTCCTGCGCGGAGGCCCCCACCTTGCGGGTGGTGGGATACTCCACGGGTTCGATACCGAGCTTTCGCAGACGGGTGAGCGCTTGCGCGTACACCTCGGGAAATGCCCCAGCGGCGGCAAAGGACGGGGAGATGATCGCAAGTTTCATGCCCGCCCACTATAGCGGTGTAAGGCTCGCTGGGGCGCGCGGATGTATTAGGACCCAGCGGTGAAGCGTTGCTTCACGCGGTGGGCATCTGCATCCATGCCCAGCCTGCGGAAAGCCCGCAAGGTCTTTTTAAATTGCGGCGCCGAGGCGCGCGGGCCGTAGAGCTGGTGCAGCAGCGCCGCATGGTGCTCGTATACGTAGGCCAGCTGGGTCGCCGCGGCTGGGGGCAGCTGATCGATATCGAACATGCCGCTGCGGTTGTCCGCTTCCTGCAACGCCGCCTGGGGATTGCCTGCGTTGTGGTACTGGTCGACTGATTCGCGCACCAGATAGATGTATTGCGTCGCCACCGCCGAGACGTGCTCCGTAAAGCAGGCATCGTGCAGGATCGGCAGGGCCTTATCCAGCATCTGACGGTGGTACTCGCTACCGAGTGCCTTAGCCAGCTGGCACATCTGTACCAAGACCACCCCTGTCCGCTTGTAATCATTGAAGTGAAGCGTGGCGTCCGCATACGTCTCAAAAAGCGGCAGGACGCTGGGAATATCATCGGGATTGCGGGCCTGCGCATCCACGTATTCGCCCAGTGCCACATAGCGGGTGAGCGCGGGGCACTGTGACACCATCGGTGCAGGCAGCAGCGGGATCAGATCCAGCCACGGGCGCAGCGCCTCGAGCTTCGCGGAGAAATCAGGCCTACCGGCGCTGTTGGCCAACACGAAACGATCCAACCGAGCGGCATACTCGGGCACCTCCGCTGGGGGGATCATCTCATTGCCTCGAGCTTCGGCCCAGATGTGCTCGTTCAACAACGTGGCGCACTGGGTGATCTGCTGCGCATCGGCGGTAGCCAGCGGCGCGAAATAGGTGTCGAGGTCATGCGGGAACTCCGCCATGCGGCTGCCCGACTCGTAGGCCTGGTCGCCAAAGTAGTCGGCCATGCTGTTCAGGCAGTTAAGCTCCCGCTGCTGGTGTGCTTCGGCCGCGCGCTCTTCGGCTTGGCGCTTGTCGACGTCCCGCTGCTGCTCGGCAGCGTTCTGCTCAGCGGCAGTGTAGTGGGTGTAAAACACCTCGAGAATACGCAGTGCCTCGGACTTCTCCCTTTCAAGTAGGGCCTTGCGCTGGGTGAAGGTGGGGGACTGCTCGAAGAAGTCGGTGCAGGCTGACCACGCTTGGGTGGAGAGCAGCGCGGAGGAGCGGCCGAGGACCATGGCCACGGCGAGCTGGCGGTGGTTGAGCTGACGCAACAACGCCCCTTGGGATGGGGCGCGGTTCATTTCGATGCTATGCAGATCGAGGCTGAGGACCTCGGCGTAGAGATCCGCCAGCAGCGTGTGGAGCTGTGCATAGTCGGCCTCCTCCCAGTCGGGTGCGATGGGATCGGTGGCGGCGAGGAGTACGGAGGCGCGTTCCACGGGGGTGGGTGGGTTCGCGCGGTCGATCTCTGCGCGCAGCTGATCCAAGGTGAGGCCCGAGTTAGTCATGTCCCTAGATACTAGGAAATGGATGCGAGCTTGTCTGCTCATTTTTCGGGTGGGTGTGCGATGGGGGTCGCAGCGCAGGCCCGCGATTTTTGTTTACACACATGCGGGCCCGATTTTAGCTCCCGCTCATGTCCGAATGTGTGGTTTTTCACGTGTTTTGGGGCGAAATAGGTACTGCGATGGCGCACTAAAGCTGGCATAATAAGGGTCAAAGCGCACATTTCGGATCGACCAGTAGGCAGCCTCGCTGCCACCGTGGTTGAGCTGCGGCGGTCGCCTCGAGAGGATGCGTCACCAACCACACTCTATGGAGGGATTTTCTTCATGCCAATTGCAACTCCCGAGGTCTACAACGAGATGCTGACCAAGGCCAAGGAGGGCGGTTTCGCCTACCCGGCCATCAACTGCACCTCTTCCGAGACCATCAACGCCGCGTTGAAGGGCTTCGCAGACGCTGAGTCCGACGGCATCATCCAGTTCTCCACTGGTGGCGCTGAGTTCGGTTCCGGCCTCAACGTGAAGAACAAGGTTGCTGGCGCGTGCGCACTGGCCGCTTTCGCGCACGAGGCAGCCAAGAACTACGGCATCAACGTGGCTCTGCACACCGACCACTGCCAGAAGGAAGTTCTGGACGAGTATGTGCGTCCGCTGATCGCTATCTCCCAGGAGCGCGTGGACCGTGGCGAGCTGCCGCTGTTCCAGTCTCACATGTGGGATGGTTCCGCTGTGCCGATCGACGAGAACCTCGAGATCGCCCAGGAACTGCTGGCCAAGGCCCGCAAGGCCAACATCATCCTCGAGGTCGAGATCGGTGTTGTCGGCGGTGAGGAAGACGGCGTGGAGGCCAAGGCCGGCGCTAACCTCTACACCTCCGAAGAGGACTTCGCCAAGACCATCGATGCCCTCGGCACCGGTGAGAACGGCCGCTATCTGCTGGCCGCTACCTTCGGTAACGTCCACGGCGTGTACAAGCCGGGCAACGTCAAGCTTCGCCCCGAGGTGCTGGATATGGGCCAGAAGGTGGCTGAGAAGAAGCTCGGCCTGGACGCTGGCTCCAACCCCTTCGACTTCGTCTTCCACGGTGGCTCCGGCTCCGAGAAGGAGAAGATCGAGGAGTCCCTGCGCTACGGCGTGATCAAGATGAACGTGGACACCGACACCCAGTACGCGTTCACCAACCCGGTCGCTCGCCACATGTTCGCTAACTACGATGGCGTGTTCAAGATCGACGGCGAGGTCGGAAACAAGAAGGTCTACGATCCCCGCTCCTACATGAAGAAGGCTGAGGCCGCCATGTCCGAGCGCATCGTCGAGGCCTGCCAGGACCTCCACTCCGCTGGCACCTCCGTGTCCAAGTAACACCCCTTCACACCCTCCCCACCGCGCAGCAGCGCGGGCAGGGGAGGGTGTTTGCATGCGCGCAGTCTCTAGGGCGTGCGCAGGAGTACAGCCTCTGGCAGGCCTTCCTAGGCACTAGCTAGCCGCCGCGGAGCCGCCCCCTCCGCGGGCCAGCTTGCCCAGCTAGGCATCATGCACAAACACCGCCCCCAGCCTGGCCATGTGGGCCTTGCTGGGGGCGGTGACGAGCGTGTGGTGCGTTAAGCCCGTAGGGGCTTAAGGGCTGCTCAAAGATTTAGCGGCCGGTGAGCCAAGAGATGATGCTCTTGCGCTCGCTGCGCTCGGAACGCTCAGAGCGCTCGTAGTCGCCCTTGTCGGTGCTCATGCGCTCGTAGATCTCGGTCTGCTCGTTCACGATCTCGAGGGTGGAGTTGATCTCCTCCAGCTCGCGCTCAAGCTCGGCACGCTCGGTGAGCTTGTCCTCGGAGTCGATCTGATCCTCCGGAGTGGTGTTCTCCAGCTTGTCCTCGACATCCTTCTTGCGGCCTTCCAGCTCGCTCTTGGTGTCGCGGGCGCGGCGGAGGTCTTCCTCGAGCGGCTCGCCGCGGCGGTGGCGCTCAACGCGCTCCTGCTCCTCGGCGTCGCGCTGGCGCTTCTCGTTCAGGATACGGTCAGCGTCAGCGGTGGTGGTCACGTTCTGGCTGCGCACCAGGTCGAAATCAGGCTCGTAGCCCTCGACCGGCTGGTGCAGATCCAGCGGGTTGGCGAGATCGTTGTTGCCGATCTGGCGGAACACGGTGGTCGTGATCTTGCCCTGGTCGGAGCGCCAGATCCAGTCGGCACCGAGCAGCTGGCCGAAGTAGCCCTTGCCCTCGATCCAGGCCGGTCCGCCGGAGTCGCCGTGGTCACTTCCCACGTCTGCGGTGATGGCCACGGGGCCGTTCAGGTACAGGATCGGGGAGCAGGCGATGCGCTGGGTGCGGTTGCCGTAGGTGCACAGGTTATCGCCCACCTGCGGCTCGGCGATGGGGTCGCCAGAGAAGTAGTTCTGGCCGATGAACTTGCTGTCATAGAACTCGATGAACGCCACATCGGACATGCGGCTCACCGGGCCCCAGCGGGAGTCGTCGCTGTTTTGCACAGCGGCGAAGACGTCGGGGTAGATGTGGTGCAGACGGCCGATGGGGGTGTAGAAGGCGTCGTAGACCTCGGTGCCGTTGCCACCGCAGTGGGCGTCGGTCCAGGCACGGCCATTGGCCTCGTCGACGTAGCCGATGGTGCAGGAGCTCACCTGTCCGCCGCCGGCGTCGGTGAGTAGTACGTCACCTTGGTCGACGAGGGCGGGGGCGGGTTCTGCGACCGCCGCGGGGGCGCTGACAAGGGGAAGTGTCACTGCTGCGGCAGCGACCGCGATCGAGCGTAGGGCTCGAGTTAGGGACATGTGTCATCCTCTCACGAAGTGGGATAGGGGTGACGAAATCCTAAGCAGGTAGATCACGAATCTACAACAGATGAAAAGCGCTGCGAACTGATTATAAAACATCCCACCTGTGAGGAATGTGCTGTCATTTCGCTTGTCGACGCCACCTCGTTTCACCCTCATGTGGGGGCATAAAACGACCTCGCCGGCTCGGCGCCTAGCTCGAGCATAGCGTCTAGAAAAGCGCCTGTGCCTGCGGATATATCAGCAAGTCTCAGCATCTGCTGGCGGATAAAACGCTGGGGTGAAGGGAAAATAAAAATTCAGCGGCCGTGCTGTGAGATTTGGCACATGAACAACGCGCCCAGACTTGACTGCGGAGAAAAGGGCGCCCCGGAGCATGATGCTCCGAGGCGCCCTACGGACGGCTCAAGGGGCGTGGCTAGCGGGTGAGGTGCTCACCCTCCCGGTAGACCTCACGCACGTGCATGTGCTCATCCCACACCACTAGGTTGGCTGGGCCCTCGCTCACCCCGGCCCGATGGCCCACACCCAGCAGCGCATGGCCAGAGGTGGCGGCCTGCAGCACGCTCGCTAGCGGTAGCCCGGCCGCGCTCTGGAGGCGTACCTGGTCGCTGACACGGGAGGTGCCGCCGGCGATGGAGCCTTCGCTGCCGTCCTCGGTGCGCAGCCGCGCCACGCCGTCCCGGACGGTCACGGCGAGGGCGCCAAGCACATAATCCCCATCGGCCTTGCCTGCCGCGCCCATCGCATCGGAGACGAGGGTGGCTGCGGGATAGCCCACCGTATTGAGCACCATCTGCACCGTGTGGTTGTTCAGGTGCACACCATCGGCGATGAGCTCGAGGTGCACGTTGTGGTGCTGGGAGGCGGCGTCGATAAGCGCCGCGATGGGGCCGGGGCTGCGGTGGTGCAGCGGGGGCATGGCATTAAAGAGGTGGGTGGCGGTGACCTGCGCGCCGTGGCTGGTGGCGTAGTGCAGGATCTCGGCGGTCTGCTCGAAGCTGGCATCGGTGTGGCCGAGCGAGACGATGATGTTGTGTTTTACGCACAGATCCACCAGCTCGTGGGCATGGGCGGTCTCGGGGGCGAAGGTGATCGAGCGCAGCTGCCCTGCGGCGGCGTCGATCATCTCTTGGAAGAACTGTGGATCGCCGGCAACGATAGCGGCCGGATCCTGGGCGCCACAGCGGCAGGTATTGACAAAGGGCCCCTCGGCATGGATGCCATCGAGGCTGCCCTCTTCCGTCAGGCGGGCCAGGATCTCCAGCTGGGGCAGCAGCACCTCTCGGGTTTGGGAGACGGTGGAGGCCAGCAGGGTGGTGCTGCCGAAGCGGCGATGGTGCAGCGCGGCCTCGCGGCATTGCTCGAGCGAGGAGGTGGGAAAGGAATAGCCGGCGCCGCCATGATTATGCAGATCCGCCAAGCCTGGGGTAATCACCAGTCCGGTGTCTACCGGCTCTTCTAGTCGTTCGATCTTTGCGGTGCCGGAGCCGTCAATATGCACGCGGGCGGGGTAGGCGGGTGTGCCCGGTTGGGCGAGGGTGGCGATGTAGTCAGTCATGTGCGCTCTCCTTAGCGGCCTCGACGAAGCGGGCAGTTACCCATGCGGTATCAGTGATGGCGGTGCCCACGATAATGGCATCGGCACCGGCGTCCAGCCCGGCACGCACGGCCTCGGGGCTGTGGTAGCGGCCCTCGCCGATGAGGAAGACCTCATCGCCGATGGCAGCGCGCACCTCGCGCACGAGGTCGAGGTCTGGGCCGGTGGTGGCGGCGCGGTGTTCGGTGTAGCCGGCCAAGGTGGTGGAGACGATATCGGCGCCGGCTTCGACGGCGGCGACGGCCTCGGAGGTGGTGGCGATGTCTGCCATGGCGAGTGCGCCGGCGTCGTGCACGGCGCGGACCTGCTCGGCAAAGCTGGAGCCATCGGGGCGGGGGCGCTGGGTGGCGTCGATGGCTACCACCTGTGCGCCGGCTTCGGCCACGGCCACCGCGGATGCGACCGTGGGGGTGATGTAGACCCCGGTGTCTCCTTCTTTGGTCAACCCGATCACGGGCACGGATACGGCGGCTACCACAGCGCGGATATCGGTTAGCCCGCCGTAGCCGCCGCAGCGGATCGCGGTGGAGCCGCCGTGCTCGGCCGCCGCGGCGAGCCGGGCGATGGTGTGGGTATCGCGCAGCGGATGGCCATCGGGTGCTTGGGCGGAGACGATGAGGCTGCCGCGCACCTGGGCGGCGAACTCGGTGAGGGATACAGACATGTAAGGCTAACTCTCCTTTGGCAGAAGACGATTCCGGTGGCGTAAGGGGTGTGCTGCGTTTAGGCGGGCACGAGGGCGGCGGCACCAATGATGGGCGCTGCCTGGCCCAGCTGGGCGGGCAGGATATCGATGGTGTCGAGCGGCTGCAGGGCATAGGTGCGAAAGGCCCGTTTGAAGGGGCAGAGCACCACATCGCCGAGGGATCCCACTCCGCCGCCGAGGACGATGGCGTCAATATCGATGGCGCTGGCGAGCCCGGCGATGGCCTCGCCTAGGTTGAGCATGCAGCGTTTGAGCACGCGCTGTGCGAGATCGTCCTGCTCATAGTCGGCCATGATCTCGCGCCAGCTGCGCGTAGCTGGCCCGCTGTGGCCGGCCGCGCGGTGATAGGTGGCGGCGAGGCCGGTGCCGGAGGCGAACTCCTCGATCGGGGTGGCGGTGCCATCGAAGCCGCGGCCAATCACCCGGCGTAGCTCGCCTGCGGTGAAGTGAGGCGAGGAGGCTAGCTGGCCGTCGATCACCAGCGCCCCGCCCACCCCGGTGCCGAGGCTGAGAAAGAGGGTGCGTCCATAGCGGGCGCCGGCGCCATAGCGGGATTCACCGAGGCCGAGGGCGCGAACATCATTGGCTACGTGCACCTCCAGCCCGGTGGCGGCGTGCAACTGCTCGCGCAGGGGAGTGCCCGCCCAGCCGGGCATGGTGGGCCCGGCGGAGACCACCGTGCCGCGGGCGGGGTCGATCACCCCGGGGGCGCCGATGCCGAGCGCGTGAATGGGCTGCGGGGAGGTGTCGATAAGCGGCGCGATGAGCTCGGCGATCGTGGGGATGATCTGGCTGGCGGCGGGGGTGGCGGTGCGTACCTGTTGAATTACCTCGGTGGGGCGGTCGGTGGCAATAAGCCCAGCGGCGATTTTGGTGCCGCCGAGATCGATGCCGATGACATGGCTGCTCACCGCTGATTCTCCTCGGCTGCGAGCTGCTCGGAGATCACGCGGCGTAAAGGCCGGTAGTGTTGCTCGACCACCTCCTTGTAGGCGTTCACATCGCCGGCCTCGAGGGCGTCGATCATCAGCTCGTGGGCATCGATGGTGTCTTCCATATCCTTCGGGGTGGTCACGCCGATGATGGGGATGGCGCGGGTGTGGATTTCCCACATGGCCATGGTGAGCTCGCGGAGTAGCGGGTTGGTTTGCTGGTCGATGAGCTCCTGGTGAAAGGCGCGATCGTGCTCGGCAAAGGACTGCCCCTTGTCCCAAGCGGCGCGCATGTTAGCCACGTGCTCGCGCAGGGTGGCGGTGGAGGTGGCGCGATAGTGGGCCATGAGGTCCTCGGCGGCGGCGAGATCGAAGGCGATGCGGGTATCCACCACGTGCTTGAGCTGCTCGAGCGCCACCTTCTCGTTGAGGCTCATGCGCAGCACCATGCCGTTGACCAGCGGCGCCAAGGACATCTGCCCCACATAGGTGCCATAGCCGTGGCGCACCTCCACCACGTCCAGGGTGGAGAGGGTGCGCATCGCTTCGCGCACGGAGGAGCGAGACACATTGAGCAGCTCACATAGGGCGGCTTCGGAGGGTAGCACGTCTCCGGGGGCGAGCTTGTTCGCCCGGATGTAGTCCTCGATCGCGGTGGCAGTGGGGCTAATGCCGTGGGAGTTCTTGCGGACGGGCATGACACTTCCAGCTTTCTTGGGTGGTGGGAGAAGGCCACTAGGAAAAACAGGTGGCAGTGATGCGTGTTCGACGTCGCGTCCCTGGTGTGCTGCCACCGCGGTGGGCACCTCAGTGGGAGTGGGTGATGAATGCCATAAGGGCGTCACGGTGGGGAAGTGGCCTTATACAGTTGTCTTTAGGTGCAAGTTTAACAGAATCCCTTTACCTCATCAGATGTCTGACGTACTATTGGGATAGGCAGTGAGCTAGGCCTCTTTATATGTGCGCACCGAGGCCGATCACAGCGCAGCCACCGAGTGTCATGAGACCGAGCATCACTAGCTAGGGTACGCCCCCGTAGCTTCTGCCGGCTGGTGCGCCGCCTGACCTGAGAACAATTTCATACCCGCATCAGGCCCGTCCCCGCCTACGCCGCAGCATGCGCGGCGTGGAGTCGCTGGGACCTTGTAGGAACATAAGGAAGCAGCCACCATGACTGACTCAATGCACCGCCCCTTCAGCCGCCGCGACTTTTTCCGCATTACCGGCGCCCTCGGCGCCGCCGCAGGGTTGAGCGCCACCTTGGCCGCCTGCGGATCGGGTAATGGCGGCGGCGGAATCCAGCAGGATGCCGCCACGGCAGAAGACGCCAAAGCCGACGGCGCCATCAACGCCGCCATCTCCTATGAGCTGGGCACCAATGGCTATGACCCCATGACCACCACCTCCGCGCTCACCTTGGCCGCCAACTGGCACACCCTCGAAGGCCTCACGGAGATGGACCCCGTTACCGGCGAATCCTATGCGGCGCTTGCCAAGGAGATGCCCACCCTCGACGGCACCACCTCCGAGATCCAGCTGCGCGACGGCGCCGTCTTCCACGATGGCACCCCGGTGACCGCCGAGGATGTTGTCTTCTCCTATGAGCGGGTGATGGATGAGGCCAATAAGTCCCTCTACGCCTCGTTCATCCCCTTCATAGAGAAGGTGGAAAAGAAGGATGACAACACCGTCACCATCACCACCAAGCACGAGACCGGCGTGTTCGCCGATCGCCTCTCGGTGGTCAAGATTGTGCCTAAGAAGATCGTGGAATCCGATCCCGATGGATTCGATGCCAACCCCACCGGCACCGGCGCCTACCGCATGACCGACAACGGCGGCACCTCCAAGAAGGTGCAATTCGAGCGCTTCGAGGACTACACCGGCCCCAAGCCGGCCCGCGCCGCCACCATGACCTGGCAGATCATCCCCGATGCCTCCACCCGCACGAACGCCATGCAGTCCGGCGAGGTCCAGGCCATCGACTCGGTGCCCTATCTCTCGGTGGATCAGCTCAAGGCCATGTCCACCGTGGACTCGGTACAAGGCTTCGGGTTGCTCTTTGCCATGTTCAACAACTCCAAGGACAACCCCTTCGCCGAGGTGAAAAACCGCCAGGCCTTCCTCTACGGCATCGACATGGACAAGATCATCTCCACCGCGATGCTGGACCAGGCCACCCCGGCCACCTCCTTCCTGCAGAAGGAGCACCCGAACTATCACGAGGCCTCCACCGTCTACACCTATGAGCCGGACAAGGCCAAGAGCCTGTTCAAGGAGACCGGCCTGAGCAAGCTGCGCATGCTGTGCACGGACCACGACTGGGTGAAAAAGTGCACCCCGCTGATCGAGCAGTCCCTCTCTGGGCTGGGCATCGAGGTGGAGTTCATCGAAAAGAAGTCTTCCGATGTCTACAACACCATCGACGGCAAGCCCGGTGCCTACGATGTGGTGATCGCCCCCGGCGACCCCAGCGTCTTCGGCAATGACCCCGACCTGCTCATGCGCTGGTGGTACGCCGGCGACACCTGGACCGATTCCCGCATGCACTGGAAGGGCAGCGAGTCCTATGACCAGGTGCAGCAGCTTTTGGATAAGGGCCTGCGCGCCACCGACTCCACCGAACAGCAAAACACCTGGAACGAGCTTTTCGACGTTCTCTCGGACAACGTCCCGCTCTACCCGCTCTTCCACCGCAAGGCCCCCACCGCCTACGACGCCACCACCCTGGTGGACTTCCAGCCGATCTCGCTGACCGGCCTGAGCTTCGTGGACGTGGGCACCACCAAGTAACCCCCGCCGCCTCGCCCCGCCCGAGCCGCGCATCCGGCGCGTCACCCACCAGCGCCGCGCCGGGCCGGGCAGGCATCCGCCGCGGCTGCAATCATCACCGCCGCATCACCTTATTGGCCGCCGTGGGAGACCCCGCGCTGTTTCTCGCCTGTTCGACGGCGGCCGTGTGCATGCACGAAATGAGAAGAATCTATGTCTAACCTGCTCCGATTGATAGGCCGGCGCCTGGTGGCGCTGCCCATCATGGTCCTCGGCGTGACGTTTTTGGTGTTCTTCATCATGTCCTTTAGCCCCGCCGACCCCGCCCGCCTCGCGCTGGGCGAGGCCGCCTCGGCAGAGGCGCTGGAGAACTACCGCGACGCCCACGGACTCAATGATCCACTGCTGGTGCGCTACGGCCACTTTGTGGTGAATATGCTGCAGGGCGATTTGGGCACCACCACCGGCAATACTCCCGTGGTGGATGTGATTGCCAAGGCCTTTCCCATCACCCTGCAGCTGACCTTCTTGGGGCTGATCATCGCCGCCGTCCTCTCCCTCGTATTCGGCGTGCTGGCCGCGCTCTACCGCGACCGCTGGCCGGATCAGCTGATCCGTGTGTTCTCCATCGCCGCCTTGGCCACCCCGTCTTTCTGGCTGGCGATTCTGCTCATCCAGTGGCTGGGCACCATCCCCGGCGGCGCCGGTATCTTCCCCGCGCTCATTACCTCTTGGGTGCCCTTCAGCGAGGATCCTGCCACCTATGTAAATAACATGTTCCTGCCGGCTGTGGCCCTGGCCTTGCCGGTGGCCGGCTCGCTCACCCGCGTGGTGCGCACCGCCATGGTGGAGGAGCTGGACAAGGACTATGTGCGCACCGCCATCGGCTCCGGTATCCCGAAGCACGAGGTGATCTCCCGCAACGTGCTGCGCAACGCGCTGATCACCCCCATCACCGTGCTGGGTCTGCGCGTGGGCTATCTCATGGGTGGCGCGGTGATCATCGAGATCATCTTCAATATCCAGGCTATGGGCCAGCTCATCCTCGACGGCGTGACCCGCAATGATGTGTTCCTCGTGCAAGGCGTGACCCTCACCGTGGCCATCGCCTTCATCATCATCAACATCATCGTGGACATGCTCTACGTTCTCGTTAATCCGCGCATCAGGAGCATCTAATGCGTAAAAAACTGACTGCTCAACTCGAATCCACCGCCGGGGCACGCTTCCAAGGCCTCGCAGCCCTGCCTGTGATCTCCAAGATCGCGCTGGTGTTTTTGCTGCTGGTGGCGCTCATGGCCATCTTCGCCCCCGTGATCGCCCCCTACGATCGGCTGGCCACCACGGGCGCGCCCATCGAGCCGCCGAGCGGCGAGCACTGGTTCGGCACCGATGCCATCGGCCGCGATATCTTCTCCCGCGTGGCCTACGGCGCCCAGTCCTCGCTGATCATCGGCCTCTGCGCCACCGCCGCAGCCCTGGCCGTGGCCGCGGTGCTCGGCTCCATCGCCGCCACCGCCGGCAAGGTGGTCTCCGAGGTGCTCATGCGCATCCTGGACATCATCATGTCCTTCCCCGGTATCGCGCTGGCCGCGGTGTTTGTGGCTGTGTTCGGCAACTCCATTCCCGTGCTCGTCTTCGCCATCGGTTTCCTCTACGTTCCGCAGCTCTCCCGCGTGGTGCGCGCCAATGTGCTGGCCGAGTTCGGCGAGGACTATGTGTCCGCCGCGAAAGTCATGGGCTCCGGGGTGCCGCATATCCTGTTCAAGCACGTGGCCCGCAACACCATCGCCCCAATCGCCGTGTTCGCCACGGTGCTGGTGGCTGATGCCATCGTCTTCGAGGCCTCGCTGTCCTTCATCAATGCCGGGGTGAACCCGCCGGAGCCCTCCTGGGGCAATATTTTGGCTGATGGCAAGCAGGTGCTGCTCAATGGCGCTTGGTGGCCCACTTTCTTCCCAGGGTTGATGATTCTGCTCACCGTGCTGGCGCTCAATATCCTCTCCGAGGGGCTCACCGATGCCATGGCCTCGCCGCGGATCAAGCCCACCGCGGCCGCCGAGGACGAAGGCGAGACGGTGGAAAGCCGCGACACCCTTGGTGTAGTCTCCGCCGCGGAGGCCCGCGCCTCTCTGCAGAGCTCCTTGGCTACGCTCCGCGAGGCGGAAACCAAGGAGAACCGCCGCCTGGACTACACCTTGGATAAGCAGCCGCTGCTGGAGGTGAAGGATCTGTCCATCGCGTTCCCTGCCGCCCATGGCGATGTGAACATTGTGGACAACATCAGCTTCACCGTCTCCCCAGGCCAAACCATGGGTCTGGTGGGCGAGTCCGGCTGCGGCAAGTCCATCGCCTCTATGGCGATCATGGGCCTGCTGCCACCCACGGCCCGCATCAGCGGCGAGATCCTCTTCGATGGCACCAACCTGCTTAAGCTCTCGCCCGAGGAGCACAATGCGCTGCGCGGGCACGACATGGCCATGATCTACCAGGATGCGCTCAGCTCCCTTAATCCTTCGATGCTGATTAAGTCCCAGCTGCACCAGCTGATTCGGCGGGGCGGCACCCGCTCGGCGGAGGAGCTGCTGGAGCTGGTGGGCTTGGATCCTGTGCGCACCCTCAAGTCCTATCCGCACGAGCTGTCCGGCGGCCAGCGCCAGCGCGTGCTCATCGCTATGGCGCTCACCCGTAATCCGCGTCTGCTCATCGCCGATGAGCCGACCACGGCCCTGGATGTCACCGTGCAGCACCAGGTGGTGGATTTGCTGAATGATCTGCGGGACAAGCTCGGATTCTCCATGATCTTCGTCAGCCACGATCTGGCCTTGGTGGCCAAGCTGGCCCATAAGATCACGGTGATGTACGCCGGCCAGGTGGTGGAGCAGGCCAATACCCGCGAGCTGCTCGCCGATCCTCGGCACGAGTACACCCGTGGTTTGCTGGGCTCGGTGCTGTCGATCGAGTCGGGGGCGGATCGGCTCTACCAAGTGCCGGGAACGGTGCCCAGCCCGCGCGAGTTTGTGCAGGGCGATCGTTTTGCCCCGCGTTCCTCCTATCCGGAGATCGGCCTGAATGAAAAGCCCTTGCTGCGCCCCGTGGATGGCTCGCCGAGCCACTCCTACGCCGCCACGGACCAGCTGCTGAACAGCTTGAAGGGAGCCTAGAATCACTATGGCTAACACAGACACAGCTGCGGCCACGCCGCCGTTGATCCAGCTCAAGCAGGTCAATGTGATTCATAAGACCCGCACGGGCAAGCTCTTTCGCCCCGATAAGGTGCACGCCAATAAGGATGTGAACCTATCGATCCGCCGCGGCGAGGTCGTGGGCATTGTGGGCGAGTCCGGTTGCGGCAAGTCCACCTTGGCGCGAGTGATGGTCGGTCTGCAGCAGCCCACCTCCGGGGACGTGCTGTTTAAGGGCCAGCCGCTGAAGAATTCTTCCCGGATGCGCAAGGAGCTGGGCCGATCGGTCTCGGTAGTGTTTCAGGATCCTGCCACGGCGTTGAACCCGCGCATGAGTGTGCGCGATCAACTGCTTGATCCTTTGCGTGTGCACAAGATCGATTCCGAGGCGGCCCGCCTGAAGCGGGTGAAGAAGCTGCTCGATTTGGTGGGGCTGCCCCAATCCGCCTTGGAGGTGCTGCCGCGCCAGATTTCTGGTGGCCAGCGCCAGCGCGTGGCTATCGCCCGGGCGCTCGCTTTGGAGCCGGATCTCATTATCGCCGACGAGCCCACCTCTGCCTTGGACGTCTCGGTGCGCGCCCAGGTACTCAATCTGCTCACTGATCTTCGCACGGAACTGGGCCTTGGCCTGGTGTTTATCTCGCACGATATTAATACGGTCCGTTATGTCTCGGATCGGATGTGCGTGATGTACAAGGGCGAGCTCATCGAGGAGCAGCCCACGGATGATCTCTTCGCCCACCCGCAGCAGGACTACACCCGCACCCTGCTCGCCGCAACCCCCTCGCTGCTGTAAACACGTTGACAGCTTGTAGAAAGGCAATCATGACTGCTTCTTCGCGCATCTCGCGCGGCATCATTCCGCCGTTGTTGACCCCGCTGAGCGCCGATGGGGAGATGGATATCCCGGCGCTGAGGCGACTGATCGATCGTCTCATCGACGCCGGCGTGGACGCCATTTTCGCCCTCGGCTCCTCCGGCGAGGTGGCTTTTCTCACCGATGCCGAGCGCACCCACCTGCTGCGCACCACTGTCGAGCACGTGGCTGGCCGGGTGCCGGTCTATGCCGGCTGCATCGATACCCAAACCAAGCGCGTGATCGAGCATGTGCGCCAGGCGGAGGCCTGCGGCGTGGACGGCGTGGTGGCCACCGCCCCCTTCTACGCCATCACCGGCCCAGAGGAGATCGCCCAGCATTTCCGGCTGGTGGCCCAAGCCACGGAGCTGCCGGTGATCGCCTATGACATCCCGGTGTGCGTGCACTCGAAGCTATCGCCGGAGTTGTTGGTGCAGTTGGGCGAGGAGGGCGTTCTCGCAGGGGTGAAGGATTCCTCCGGCGATGATGTCTCCTTCCGTCGTCTCGTGCACTTCAACGAGGCCGCGGGCCATCCTTTGGTGCTGCTCACCGGCCACGAGGCGGTGGTGGATGGGGCCTTCGCCGCGGGCGCCGATGGGTGCGTGCCGGGCTTGGGCAATGTGGACCCGGCCGGCTATGTGTGCATGTGGCAGGCCTTTGAGGCGGGTGATTTTGCCACGGTGATCGAGCAGCAGAACCGGCTGGCCGACTTGTTCGAGATCGTGTTCCAGCCGGTGGGCAAGGTAGGCCCGGCCGCGGGAGTGGGCGCGTTTAAGACCGCACTGGAGCTGATGGGGGTGTTCTCCTCTAATCTCATGTCGCCGCCGCTGCCGCAGATTACGGATACGCCTTCCCGCGAGGCGATTCGCGCCATCGTGGAGCGTGCCGGCCTGCTCTAGTTCGTGCCCGCTGCCGCTTGTCGACGCCCTCTCCCCGCCACCACGGCCGAGAGGGCGTTGGTGCAGCGTGCGGCTGAAGAAGCCTACAATGGTGAGCCATGTCCCAGCCAGCCCGTACTCCCTCAACCACCGGCCGGGTGCTGCGCCGTTTGCGCGTGCCCAGCAGCGTCTCCGGGCGCATCAAACGCGCCGTGTCCCACGGCAAGAATCGCCTCAATGATTCGTGGCTGACGATTGTCCAATCGGCCCTCGGCGCCGGTTTGGCCTATTTCATCGCGCTGCACATCACCCACCACAATGTGCCTTTCTTCGCCCCCATGGCCGCGGTGATCGTCACCGGCATTTCCGGGGTGGGGCGCATGCGCCGCGCCGTGGAGCTCATGGTGGGCGTGGTGCTCGGTGTGGGTATTGGTGATGTCATCATCATGCAGGTCGGCTCCGGCCCGCTGCAGATTGTGGCGGCGGTGGTGATCACCCAGGCGATCGCCCGGTTTATGGATAAGTCCCCGCTGGTATCCAACCAGGCCGCGATCGGTGCGGTGTTGGTGGCCACGCTGCTGCCGCCGGGCGATGCCGGTGGCTTTGACCGCATGATTGATGCGGTGATCGGCGGGCTGGTGGCCATTTTGATGATGGCGCTCATCCCGGCCTCCCCGCTCAAGGCGGGCCGCCGCGAGATCGCGAAGGTGCTGGGCATCGCCTCCGATGTGCTGGCCGATGTGGCAGCCGCCTTGCGCAACAACGATGCCCAGGCCATCGCCGAGGCGCTCGAGGAGGTGCGCGGCACCCAGGGCAATATCAACTCCATGATTGCCGCCGCGAAGGAGGGCAAAGCCTCGGTGGAGGTCTCGCCCTTCCTGTGGGGCGATGCCTCCCGCCGCGTCAACACCTTGCTCACCACTCTGGAGCAGGTGGATAATGCCGTGCGCACTACCCGGGTGTTGGCCCGTCGAGCCCAAGTGCTGATTGAGGATGGCGATAGCGTAAGCGAGGAGCACCTGGCACTCATTGATGAGCTCTCGGATATCACACTGCTGCTCTCTTCGCTTTTTGATCGCGGAGAAAAGAATGTGCGCTCCCAACAGATCCCGTATGTGGTGCGGCGGCTGCGCCTGCTCGGTGCCCGCATGGGCCTCGAGGTGGCCGAGGGCCGGGTGCTTTCTGCCCACATGATGCTGGGCCAGTGTCGTTCCCTCGTGGTGGATCTGCTGCAGGTGTGCGGGCTCTCCCGCGATTCCGCCCAGGCGGTGCTCAAGCCCACCTCGGATACCCCGCACGTGCCCCCGGAGCTATGGGATGAGGAGGAACTCTAGCCCCTCTGGCGCACGTGGAGCCCCTAGAGCCGGATGATCTGTAGATCCCGCAGATGCCGGTAGAACGTCACCGCCTCTACCGGGTTAGGCCGAGGCACAGAATCGATACTCACCTGCAGCTGCGGCCCGCCAGCCTGAACCGCCCGGCCGAGCAACACGGAGGAGGCATCGGTATCGCCGGCCACGGTATTGCGACCAAACCAGCGCCGCCGCGGGGCAGCTAGGGCAGTGGTCAGCCGCACGGCGGCGATGCCTGGCGCCTCCACCATGGGCACAAGCTTGGCCCCAAAAAGCCCACGGCTGGCGGTGCGGCGGTCCTCATTGTGGTGCAATTGCGCATCGTCCACGATGATCTCGCCCACCAGCTGCTTGTTTTCGGGGTCGCTGATGGTGGCATGCCCAGCCACCACGCTGCCTTTATCATCACGAATCAGGCAGCTTGGCCTGGGCGAGCCGTAGCGGGCGAGCCGCCAGGCGGACTCGGGCGAGGTGGGGATTCCATAGTTACGGGCGGCCACCGAGTCGGCATCGGTGGGCACAAACCCGATCTCTGCCCAGAGCGCATCACTTTTCATCAGCCGGGCCAGCACCGCCGAAAGGGCAGCATCGCTGCCCACCACAATGATCCGCCACGGTTCAGCCGGGCGCTGCGGAGCGGGGGAGGGGCTGCCGAGATGTTCCACATCGGGGCGGGCTTGGATCTCCGCCAGGGTTGGGGTGTCATCCTTCGGCAGGAGCTGTGCGGCGCGCTCTCTGAGAAACAGCAGGTCGCCACGCCGGGGCAGGGCGGGCAGTTCTACCAGTTCACCGGCGTCAAGGGGGCAGGGGTGATCGCCACAGTTCAGCACTAGGGTCGGCATATCGGCCATAGTATCTGGCTAAGCTGGATCATTATGATTTTGGTGTGGTACCGCGATGACTTGCGCACGATTGATCACGCCCCGCTCGAGTGGGCGCGTGAGCACGATGAGGACATCCGTGCGGTGTACGTGTGGGAATCCCCGCCGTCGGGCCTGCGCCCCATAGGTGCGGCGAGCCGCTGGTGGCTGGCGTATTCCTTGCAGGCTCATCGCCGCCGCCTCGCCGAGCTCGGCATCAGCCTGCAGCTCGTCACCGGCGATCCGGAGCAGCTGATCCCGCAGTTCGCGGCGGAGTGTGGCGCCCAAGCTGTGGTGTGGCAGCGCCGCTATGTGCCGGAGTTGGCGCAGCGCGACGCAGCCATCAAATCCACGCTTGCCGCCGACTATGAGGTGCGCAGCTTCCCCGGGTTTTTGCTCTCCGAGCCGTGGGAGGTGCAGACAAACGAGGGCTCGTCCTACAAGGTGTATTCCCCCTATGCCCGCAAGGCCGGTGAGTTGCTGGGCGAGGATGTAGGCCCAGGCGATCTGCAGCGCCCACCCGAGCTGGAGCCTGACTGGGAGCTGGATGAGGACATCCGTGCTCTCGGACTAGTCAGCGAGATCGATTGGGCCGCAGGCTTTCGCGAGCACTGGCAGCCCGGCGAGGCCGGAGCGTGGAAGGCACTCGACCGCTTCGAACAGCGCTGCGCGGAATATGGCGATTACGCGGATAAGCGCGACTACCCGGCGGTGCCCGCAACCTCGCGGCTGTCTCCCCACCTGCGCTTCGGCGAGATCAGCCCCGTCGCCGCCTGGCAGGACATCTCTGATTCCACCTTCCGTTCCGAGCTGTTGTGGCGCGAGTTCGCATGGAGCCGCCTGTGGGCCCGCCCAGACCTCGCCACCACCAATGTGCGCGCCCAATTCGATCACTTCCCGTGGGCGTGGAATTCCGCCGCCGGAGAGTACGGACTCACCCCGCCGGAGGAGGATTACGCCGAGCAATTACAGCAGTGGCGGCGCGGCCACACCGGCGTGCCCCTCGTGGATGCCGGAATGCGCGAGCTCTGGGCCACCGGCACCATGCACAACCGCGTACGCATGGTGGTGGGCTCGTGGCTCACCAAAAACCTGGGTATTCACTGGCGCCACGGCGAAGAATGGTTCTGGGACACGCTTGTCGACGCCGACTACGCCTCCAACCCTTTCAATTGGCAGTGGGTAGCCGGCTGTGGTGATGACGCCGCCCCCTACTTCCGTATCTTCAACCCACTCACCCAAGAAAAGAAGTTCGATCCAAAGCATCGCTACATTCAGCGCTGGGTGCCGGAATGGGGCACGCCGATGTATCCGGAGCCGCATGTGGACGTGAAAGAATCCCGCGCCCGAGCGCTGGCCGCCTATAAAGACACCACACAACGCTACAGGGCCGGTGTTGTAGACTGATTCCGGCTCGCACTCGGGCTACCTACTCTCCATACCTCTAATAGATATCAAGGGAAGTGACACGCCATGGCGGTTGTGGTCATCGTCGGCGCCCAGTGGGGCGATGAAGGCAAGGGCAAAGCCACCGATATTCTCGGCGGCCGAGTGGACTACGTGGTCAAGCCCAACGGCGGCAACAACGCCGGCCACACCGTGGTGGTGGGCGGCGAGAAGTACGAGCTGAAGCTGCTGCCCGCCGGTGTGCTCTCGGAGAACGCCACCCCCGTGCTGGGCAATGGTGTGGTTATCAACCTCGAGGCGCTCTTCGATGAGATCGATGGCCTCGAAGCGCGCGGTGCCAAGGCCTCCCGGCTGCGGATCTCCGCCAATGCACACGTGGTTGCTCCCTACCACCAGATTATCGACCGCGTGGGCGAGCGCTTCTTGGGTAAGCGTGCGATCGGCACCACCGGCCGCGGCATCGGCCCCACCTATGCGGACAAGGTTTCGCGCGTCGGTGTGCGCATCCAGGACATTTTCGATGAGTCCATCCTGCGCCAAAAGGTGGAATCCGCTTTGGATCAGAAAAACCAGATCCTGGTGAAGATGTACAACCGCAAGGCCGTGGACCCGGAAGAGGTGGTGCAGTACTTCCTCTCCTATGCCGAGCGCCTCAAGCCGATGGTGATCGAGTCCGAGCTGGAGCTCAACCGCGCCTTGGACGAGGGCAAGCACGTGCTCATGGAGGGTGGCCAGGCCACCATGCTCGATGTGGATCACGGCACCTATCCCTTCGTCACCTCCTCGAACCCCTCCGCAGGCGGCGCCTGTGTGGGCTCCGGTATCGGCCCCACCAAGATCACCTCCTCGCTGGGCATCGTTAAGGCCTACACCACCCGCGTGGGTGCCGGCCCCTTCCCCACGGAACTCTTTGACAAGTGGGGCGAGTTCCTCCAAACCACCGGCGGTGAGGTCGGTGTGAACACCGGCCGTAAGCGCCGCTGCGGCTGGTACGACTCCGTGGTGGCCCGCTACGCATCCCGCGTCAACGGCTTCACGGACCTCTTCCTCACCAAGCTCGACGTGCTCACCGGCATCGGGGAGATCCCGATCTGTGTGGCCTATGACGTGGATGGCACCCGTTTTGACGAGATGCCGATGACCCAGTCCGACTTCCACCACGCCACCCCGATTTACGAGACCATGCCCGCGTGGGACGAAGACATCACCGGCTGCCGCAGCTTTGAGGAGCTGCCCGAAAAGGCGCAGGACTATGTGCGCCGCCTTGAGGAGCTCTCCGGCTGCCGCATCTCCTACATCGGCGTCGGCCCTGGCCGCGACCAAACCATCACCATTCATGACGTGATGGAATCTAAGTAGTCGACACCCCTTGGTGCGCCCCCGTAGTAGTGAGGCTCGAGCTTTACTTCCACGGGGGCTTCGTCGTGAGTGCACCACATAAGGAAGTGTGGTGAGGTGTTTGATCGTGAACAGGATGTTGATGCAGATTAGCCTGCTTATCGGTGGGTTAGCTGCGGCAGCTAAAAAAGGTTTCAGATTGGTGAAACAAACTAGTGGCCGTTAGCGATTCAATAGTTAAGAACCGAATAAGTGGTGGCGCCGGATGGCCTAATAGCTGTGTGAGTTACTGAGCTCTTGTGGAGGTGCGTGAGGTGCTGTACCTTAAAAATTGGATGCAGTGGCTAGCTGTCATCGCTGCGCACAAGCGTTTTCGGCGCCGATCTGAGAGATGAGTGAATCTTCAGCATCCTCTTATCTTAATTTCCTAACTTTGTCGAGGTCCTGTCTTGAATCCTCCTAACGCCACCAAGCGGCTGCTGACCAGTGTCCTAGCGGTGTGTGCGATACTAGCGCTCGTTGCTGCGGTCGTTCTGTACGGTGCTGGTAACACTGCTTGGGCACAGGACGATGAAGCAAACACTTCAGTCAACGATAGCGATTCATCGCAGGATAACGAGGATAACCGCGGGGGACTGGCCTAACGGCTAGTGCCACTTCCACCGTCACGCCCTCAAGCGTGCAATCCGAGACCTCAAACTCATCTACATCGACGACCTCAACCGAGACACAAGAGCCTGAGGAATCGGAGGAATCCGACGAATCTGGGGAACCAGAGGATGCTGAACCCGTCGAGCAGCCGGAGGTTCGTCAGTTAAACCGCAAGCCACGGGCGGCTGGGGATCTCAACCAGCGGCTCTGCGGCCAAAAGGTAGGGATCCTGATCGATGTATCGGGTTCGACAGCTCAGCAGAAGCCTGCCTACAAGGACGCATTGAGACGAGTAGGGGCTAATCTCGCAGGCACTGGTTCTACCGTAGGGGTTCAAACCTTTGCTAGTAATGCGCCAGCGAAGCCGAATGGAGGCTTTTCTGCGCGATTGCTCGATCCTGCGGGGAAGCAAGCTTTCGATAGCTACATTGACCGGCTCGATGGAGAGTGGCCGCAAGGAGACACACAGCGGTCTGACTACCAGCGTGGCCTTGCCAGTGTGCAAAACCAAGGTTATGACGTCGTAATTCTCATCGGCGACGGTTACATGTACAACGATCCACCGCGGTCGGGATACTTGGCAGGCACTTACAGTGCACCCGTTTTCGAAGCAATAAACATCTCGGATGCAATGAGGAGTAGTGGCACGCGGGTTCTTGGAGTGCGTGTTAACGAGGATGTGCAAACGGCACGAGTCTTCAACTCAGCACCTGTAGGTGGTCTGCGCACATTAAATCAGCTTTTCCCCGATGCTCAAGCTGTGCCTGCCGGATTCTCGAGGATCTCGGGTTCGGAAGTAGTCATTTTCAATAACAAATTCCAAAAACCACGAAGCATTCGCGGCAGCGTAGGAAGCAGGGAAGGGCTACACAGCAACGGAAGGTGGCTACCACTATATACACAGTGGCAGTTTGATAGTCCCGCCGCCTACCTAGGGCGGCTGACTGACACCGTCGTTGGGTCCAACTATGGTCAGCTCGCGGACGAGCTGGATAAATTGACTTCCGGTTGCGTCGGTACCATCACGATTCATAAGGAGATCGTGGATGCAAACGGCCGAGTGGATACCCGTGCAGATACGGGAGGCTTCACCTTCCGCGCCGATCGGGCGCTGGTCAACGGTCGCGAACAGCAGCGTGTACAGCAGTCTACGGGCGGCGACGGTGCAACGACCTTCAATTTCCCTGTTACTAAAAACGGAACCACAAGCATCGCTATTGAAGAGGTCCTTGGAGGTAATTCGCCTTATAGGCTGCGACCGCAAGACGCTCCCGGCGGACAGAAAGCTACGGCCATTTGTCAAGTGAGGAACGCGGGGTCTAGCGCTCCAATCTCCTACGGCAGTGGTAGCGGACGAGTGGTCAAGTCTGAGGTGAATAACAAGAAGTTCACCATCACCGGATTGAGAGATAAGGACATTGTGGACTGCACGGTGCAGAACACCGCTGGCACTCCCGAGTTCAATGTGTCGAAGTCTGCGGTTCCCCAGCCTCGCGTAATCACCGGTAACGGCCAAGAGTTCAAAGCGGCATACCAAGTTGACGTGCGCAATACCGGAACAGTCGAGGGCACCCCAGCCCAAATTAAGGAAATTCCATCGGCTCCCAAAGGCCTGAGTATTCTCCGAGTTGAGGTGCAGAACCCAAACGAAGTACGTAATTCTCTGATTCAGCGCCCCGGTCAGCTCAGCAAAAGCGGGCCAGCGTGGGTTCTACCTGAAGCAAATATGCGGCCGATTCCAGCGAAGCAGACTAGGTCTGTCAAAGTCAATGTGGTCTACAGAGTCAATAACGTAGGCAATATTCCCGAGAATCTGACCTGCCCCTCGGGTGGTTTGAAAAATCGTGTAGAGCTGTCGGGTAATAAGCGAGCTGACGCGTGTGTAAGTATGTCGAGGCCTGCTGTCTCGGTAAATAAGTTCCTGAACGGTGAGGACGCCGACACTAGGGAGAGCGCGTCAAGCACTACAGGTGCTGGACAGACGACCGTTAGGTACACAATTCGCAACGATGGTTCGACTCCGCTTACAGCATTCACCATCGCCGACGCCCAGCTAGATCCGAATACGTCTCGACCAAATGGGAAGATTCGCCCCACTGGCCTCTCGTGCGATAGGAACGCTCGGGTGGTTCAGCAAGGTGACACGGTACGCGTGGTGCCTGCTCAAGCACTAGCTCCACGAGGTTCGCTTTCCTGCACGTGGCGATCCGATCGCTTGGCTGCGGCCCCCGGTGACTACCACGCCAACAGGGCCACAATTATGGCTAGCTTCAACGTCCCCGA
This sequence comes from Corynebacterium ciconiae DSM 44920, assembly GCF_030440575.1. Taxonomy (NCBI): domain Bacteria; kingdom Bacillati; phylum Actinomycetota; class Actinomycetes; order Mycobacteriales; family Corynebacteriaceae; genus Corynebacterium; species Corynebacterium ciconiae. Next base: position 2,260,723 of record NZ_CP047189.1, on the reverse strand, counting down.
AGATCAAAAGGTGAACCAAAACGCTATCGGTCCAGTCAGTGCAACCGATGACGCGTGGATGTTTACCTTGCCCATCCTTAATGGAGATTTACCCCTCACAGGTGGCAAGGGCGTGTGGCCCCTATTGCTAGCGGGCGCATCCCTAGCGCTAGCAGGTGGCTTAGCACTCCGACGCGCAAAAGCGTAAGCACAGCACAACTACATAGTCCATGCTCAGACGATGCGACAAGTTTTTCTAAAGGAGTGATTATGCAGATCGATCGACCTCGGTGCAATAGCGAATGATGTGAGCACCGCCCGGCTCACATCCCCGAGTTCACCGACGAACCCGTGTGGAGGAGCTGGATGCATCCGCCGCCTACCTCATCGGCGGGGCTACCACCCCCTCAAGCCGAGGCGCTAAACACAATGCGCCTCGAACTCCCTCTAGTTTTAAGGATTCACATGAATAAGTTTGCACGCAGCGCTTTCGCTGTCGCTGCCTCCGGCGCGATTGTATTTGGCTCCGCCGGCATCGCCGCTGCACAGGACGCACCCTGTGCAGGTGGCGTGTGCGACACCATGCAGGCCGCTAAAGACGAAGGCCTCAAGCTTCACGTCCATAAATTTGAGAATAGCTCGCCTAGCCAGCGAGGAAACGGCACCGAAATTTCTGAAACTGGCTCTCTTGGTGCTCCCCTTGACGGTGCCACCTTTAAAGTCGAGAAAGTTGAGGGTGTGGACCTAACCACAAACGAGGGGCAAAAGAAGGCTGAGCGCATCGCGAAGGGAACTGAACAGGCTCCTAGTTTTCGTGAGATTGAAACCAAGGTGACGTCCAGTGGCGGACAGGCTGACTTTGAGCTCTCCGAGATAGGACTGTACCGCGTTACCGAGACGGCCGCTCCTACCGGTTACGAGGCTACTCAGTCCGAGCCCTTCTTCGTTGCTGTTCCCTTGACAGATCCGGATGGGCGAGACGGGTTCCTCCCCGAGGTGCACGTCTACCCGAAGAACAAGAAGCAGGAAGATGTTGTCACCAAGAGCGTAACTGACGAGAATGCGGTTAAGGCTGGCGACAAGATTACGTACACGGTTTCCGGCAAGGTCCCGTCGGCGTCTTCGCTATCTTCCGTTGTCTTGACTGACCTCTACCCAGATGCTCGCCTAGAAACCCCCGAGGTTAAGAGCGTCACCTTGGGAGATGACACGCCGCTAACTGCCACCGAAGATTACACGGTTGAAAACCGGTCGGGTGAGGTTGCAATTAGCCTGACTGAATCCGGTATCGAGAAACTCGTCGCCAAAGAAGGTGCTGCTCGTCAGGTGAAGGCCACCATTGACTTCACTGTAAGGGCCAATGGGCAGTCTGAGACCGACCCGATCAAGAATAATGCCAAGATCTCAACCTCGTCTTCCCCCGATGGGCCGGGTACCGAGGTTGAGATTCCGGAGGAAGACCGCCCTGAGACCTTCTTCGGCAACGTTAAAATCAATAAGACCAACACCTCAGGTGAAAGGGTTGAAGCTACTTTTGATCTCTACCGCTGCAACTCTGAAAATGACCTCCAGGGGGACTCGGTTATCTCTGACATCAATGTCTCAGCCGCTGATGGGTTCACTATCGCCGGTCTCCACGTCAATGACTATGTAAATGGCGCAGTGGGGGAAACCACCCCGAGTGGCTACTGCTTGGTTGAGACCAAGGCCGGCGAGGGCTACGAGCTGCTCCCGAAGCCTGTCTATTTCCAGGTGAAAAAGGATGGAAACGACACTATTGATCTCACCACCGTAAAAATCGAGAACGTTGAGGCCAACACCGGCTTCGACTTGCCCCTCACTGGTGGTCGCGGTGTGACCATGCTGCTCGTGCTGGGTGGCGTGTTGATCGTTGGCGGTGGCGCTTACGCCTACTATTCCAACCGTCGCCAGAACGCTGCTTCCTAATCGAAGCTAGCCGTATAGGCTGACATCTCTTCTGGGGCCAGAGACTAAATAGGCCCCACTCAAACACCCTGAATCTCAATTGAATAGCTCAATGCCCACAGCCAGAGAAACAAAGGAGGCGCCGTGACCACCATCGTGAACTCGGACGCACCCACGCCGAAGCAAGTGAATGCGGGTCTGGTGCGGCGTCGCCTCGTTCCCCTCATCATCATCCTGCTCGGGATCGCAATCCTGAGCTACCCCGTAGTGGCTACCTACTTAGCCAACTCCAAGCAGAGCAGTGCGGCACAGGCCTATTCCCAAACCATCGTGGATAACACCACTCAGGAAGAACGCGATGAGGCCATCCGTCGCGCGCACGAATGGAACGAGAACCACGCGGGAGGGCCCGTGCTGGACCCTTGGTTGGCACGTGTAGACAAGTCCAATCTGGAATACCAGGAGTACCTCTCCCAGCTGGACTTGGCGGACGTGATGGGGCGCATCGTGATCCCGAAGATCAAATCCGATCTCCCCGTGTACCACGGGACTGATGAGGAGACTCTGAACCGCGGCATCGGGCACCTCTACGGCAGCTCCCTGCCGGTCGGTGGCGAATCCACCCACGCCGTACTCACCGGCCACACCGGTCTGTCCCACGCCACCTTGTGGGACAACCTCACCGATGTGGAAAAGGGAGACGGCATCTACCTCAGCGTCGCTGGGCAGAAAATGAAGTACGAAGTCACCGATATCAACGTGGTGCTTCCGAACGAAACCGATCTGCTCAAGCCCGAGGCCGGGGCAGACAAGCTCACTTTGATTACCTGCACGCCCTACGGCGTGAACTCTCATCGGCTGCTCGTCACTGGGCACCGCGTGCCGCTGGATGATGAGGAAGCAGATCAGATCTTGGAACAGTCCTACACGCCGTGGCAGTGGTGGATGACGCTCGTAGCAGTCATCGTCGCCGCCGTGCTCATCGCTACCTTCGTGTGGTTTATGAAACAGCGCCGGCGCGCATCCGAACAAGGAGAGTAAACACTATGCTCACCCAGTCTCACCACCGCATGCGGGTTCTTAGCGGCTGGATCATCGGGGCGCTGCTGCTGGTCATCGCGTGGGCCCCGGCGGTGCTCGCCGTCGATAAGCCGCAGGCATCCCTCATTGATCCCTCAGCCCGCGGCGAACTCATCATCCATAAATCCCTCGGAGACCCCCTCACTCAATTTGGTGATCCCAGCAATCCCGATGCGGACCTCAGCCGGGAGCCGATTCCAGGCTTGACGTTTAAGATCCGACAGATCACTAACGTGGATCTCACCACCAACGAAGGCTGGCAGGAGTTAGAAAAAACCGGGCTCGGTGATTACTTCACCGGTGGCAGCAGGGAGGCTTACCTCGGCGAGGCGCGCACCGCGAGCACCGACGAGAAGGGAGTGGCGCGCTTCAGCGACCTCCCACTGGGTGCCTACTTCGTGGAAGAAGAACCCAGCGCCGCCCAGAAGAACTCCCTCTCCTTGGTCAACCCGTTCATCGTCACCATCCCCAGCACTGACCGTGAGAACCACAACGAGTGGAACTACACGGTGGAGGTAAATGCCAAGGATCAGCGGATCATGGCTAATAAGGATGTCTCTACCCGGTGCATCAAGGCAGGGGACACCTTTAACTATGGCATCTCCGCCACCACCCCGGCCCCCGATGTCAACGGTGCGATCAGCCGCTTCGAGATCGCCGATCCGCTGCCCGCCGAGGTGAGCTTCGTTGAAGGGAGCTCGAAGGTGAGCATCCAGCGCCCCGGTAAAGAGCTCAAGGATGTTGCCCTCGCCGCCGAGGACTACACAGTGGTGGTCACCAATGGTGTGGCACAGATGAGCCTGCACGACACGGCACTGACAACCCTCGCGGAGCTGCGTCGCGGCAACCCAGAGACCACCGTCTCGTGGACTTTCACCGTGAAGGGCCCGGCAGAGGCTACGGGGCAGAAGCTCACTAACCGCGGATACGTGCTGGTGCAGGGCTATCCCCAGTTCTTTGCCGACACCACCCCCGGTGTGCGCACCAACCAGGTGAGCACCCGAGTCGGCGATTGCACACCCCACCCCACAGACATTCCCATCCCGGTTCCGAATCCTGATATGCCCGAGCTGGGCGATCAGCCCGGCCCTTCGGATAGCCCCAATGCCCCCGGTGATGACGGCGGCAGTGGGCCAAGTGAAGAGCCTGGCACAGAACCAGGATCGGCCCCTGGCGGCGGATCGGGCAGCAGCTCCGGTAGTTCCGGGCCGCTCGCTAGCACCGGTGCCAGCGTGATCGGGCTTGTGATCGCCGGTGGCCTGCTCGTGGCCCTCGGTATCTGGATGAGCTCCCGCCGCGGCCGCTCCGAGTAGCACCGCGCACCGTCTACCTCTTTCATTCACACGGCCGCCTCCTCAGAGAACATGGGGAGGCGGCCGTGTGATGTATGTGGGAGTTCCCACACGCAACGTTTTGGTTATGTGGCCCCATGTGGTTTAGAGTGGCCCGCCATGACAACTTACTTTTCCGTATCCCACCTCGGTCACCTCTCCGCTAAGGAGGTGCACCAGCTCTACAAACTGCGCGTTGATGTGTTTGTAGCCGAGCAGCACTGCCCGTATCACGAGATCGATGATGTTGATCTTCAGGCCAGCACCATGCACATCATGGCCCGCAACGGCAGCCGTCTCGTGGGTTGTGCCCGCATGGTGCCCACCACCTTTGGTGAGTTCGCCGCAGCCACCGGCGCCAGTGCCGAGGAGCTTGAAGCAGATACGGCCGTGGTGCAGTTCGGCCGCCTCGCCCTCGAGCAGGACGCCCGCGGCACCGGGCTGGCCCCAGACATCATTGATCAAGCCCTGAAGATGGCCGCAGGCCAGTTCAGCGGCCAGCCGGTGGTGCTCGCCGCCCAAAGCGGGCTCGAAAGCTACTACGAGCGTTTCGGCTTCACCCGCTGCGGCGAGGAGTTCGACGATGCCGGCACACCCCACATCCCCATGGTGCGCCGCTAGTTCTTCGCCCTTTTATTCGTCCCCGGCCACGGGAGTGACCGATGCCGCCGCGTGGCGGGCATGCTCCCTGGCCTCATCGATCGTTTCTGCCGTGGCGAGTGCCACCCCAAGGCGGCGTCCCGGGTAGCTATCGGCCTTGCCGAACAAACGTAGGTCCACCTCGGGCACGCTCATCGCCTCGTATATACCGGTGTAGCGCAGCGCGTGGCCCTCGGTGGCGCCGTTGATCACCGCCGCCGCACCTGGGGAGGTGAGGGTGACATCCACGGGGAAGCCCATCACCGCCCGAGCATGCAGCTCGAACTCAGAGAAGCGCTGGGTGGCCATAGTCACCATGCCGGTATCGTGCGGGCGGGGAGCCACCTCGGAGAAATACACATCCTCGCCTTTAACAAAGAGCTCCACGCCAAACACCCCGCGCCCAGATAGCGCATTGGTTACCCGCGCCGCAATGGAGCGGGCAATATCGCGGGTGGAATCACTCATGGGCGCCGGCTGCCAGCTCTCTAGGAAGTCGCCGGCAGCGTCCTCACTATCGGCGGCGCTGCGGGAATCCGCCAGCTCGCCCAAGCGGGTGTGGCCGATGGGTTCGCAGAACCACGTGGCCTCCGAATCGGAGTGGGGATCCTTCGAACGGACTGTGAGAATGGTGACTTCATAGTCAAAGTCCACAAACTCCTCGGCGATCACATGCGCCGGGCCGCCGTCGATGGCCTCGAGGGCGTTATCCCAAGCCTGCTCCACATCGGCCATCTCCCGCACCAAGGTTTGGCCGCGGGCGGCGGTGCCCTGATTCGGTTTGACCACGCAGGGCAAGCCCACATTGAGCACCGCTTGGCGCAGCTCCTCCAAACCGGAGGCGAAAGCGAAGCGGCAGGTGGGCACCCCGAGTTCGAAGGCGGCGAGGTTCTTTATGGCCTCACGGGAGTTCGTCATGGTGGTGGCGTGCGTAGAGGGCACCACGGTAGAGATCCCCTCGGCCTCAATGCGCTCGAGGGTGGCGGAGTCCACGTGCTCGGTTTCGGGAACTACATAGTCGGGGCGCACCTGGGTGACCAGATCATAGAGCGCCTCGCCGTCGCGCACATCCAGCACATAGGTGGCGTGAGCCACCTGGTGTGCGGGGGCGTTAGGGTAGCGGTCCACGGCGTGCACCTCCACCCCGAGGCGCTGGAAGGCGATAGCCACCTCTTTGCACAGCTCGCCGGCGCCGAGCAGCATCACTTTCGTGGCCGTCTCGGAGAGCGCGGTACCGATCCAGTCCTGGGAATACACGCAGTGCCTTCTTTCCACTCGGGTCATTAAGGGTTGGTGCTCACTATTCTAATGGGCATCTCAGTATCGAGAGGAAAGCGTCGCTAAGCCACGTAGGCAGAATGCGGCGGTCGGGGTAGAGTTTAAACATGGCTTATCACGCAGACTCAGCGGATCTACCCGAAAAGGAAATCCTCACTTGGGACGGATTTGGTCGCGCTTCCCGCGAACTCGCCCAGACGATCGCTAATGACGGTTTCACCCCAGACATAATTGTGGCCGTGGCCCGCGGTGGCCTCGTGCCGGCGGGGGCGCTGTCCTACTCCATGGGCGTGAAGCTTTCCGACGCCATCAATGTGGAATTCTATACCGACGTGCACGAAACCCTGCCGGATCCGGTGCTGCTCGAGCCGCTGCTGGATATTGAGGCTATTAGCGATAAGAAGCTGCTCGTGGTGGACGATGTGGCCGATTCTGGGCGCACTTTGGCGCTCGTGTTGAAGCTTCTGGCCACCCACGGCGCCGATGTGCGCTCCGCCGTTCTTTACGCCAAGCCCTCCAGTGAGGTGGACCCGACCTATGTGTGGAAGCGCACCGCCGAATGGATCGTGTTCCCGTGGTCGGCCGAGCCTCCGGTCGAGGCTCAATAATCTAGCCGCCACTGACAGCAGAATTTTTACACGCCCCACACCGCATACTGATCGGTGTGGGGCGTCTTGCGTCTGATCTCACCCCCACCTGCGGTAGGTAAGTTGAAGGAAACCTAAGAAAAAGTTGTATGCTCACCTCGACCATCGAGTTTTTCTCTTTTCCTTCGACGCACGCCCGCATCTCTTCTCGGCGCCCCACACCAGGGGCGTGCCGTGAAAGCACCCCCCATGCATTCCACCCCTTATGCATGCGATTGCCGGATATCGTCTGGGCTCGCCGGCGTACCTTGCCGCGCCCGTGTGGCAATGCCGTGGCGTCTGGTCTCAACTGCTATTCACACATAGAAGGGAAGGAATCCCGTGCCGATTCCGAATGGGGTGGAGCTTCTTCAGCCACACCATGATCTACCGCCGGTGGGTTATGTTGACCGCCGCAGAATGCCGGTGCCGCAACGCATCATCTTCGCCATTATCGCCCTCGTGGCTGCCTTCGGCTGGGCTGCGATTGCGCTGCGCCGCGGCGAAAGCGTGAACGCCACTTGGCTGGTGCTCGCCGCCGTGGGCACCTACATCGTGGGCTACCGCTTCTACGGCCGGCTCATCGAATACAAGGTGGTGCGACCTAAAGACGATCGCGCCACCCCAGCTGAGCTGTATAACGACGGCAAAAACTTCATGCCCACCGACCGTCGCGTGCTCTTCGGCCACCACTTCGCCGCCATTGCTGGTGCCGGCCCGCTGGTGGGGCCCATCCTGGCCGCCCAAATGGGCTATCTGCCCGGCACGATCTGGATCGTCTTCGGCGCGGTGTTCGCCGGCGCCGTCCAGGACTACTTGGTGCTGGCCATCTCCACCCGCCGCAAGGGACGCTCCTTGGGCCAGATGCTCAATGATGAGACCGGCCGGGTGGGTGGCATCTTTGGCATCATCGGCATCCTCGTGATTATGACGATCCTCATCGCCGTGCTCGGCGTGGTGATCATCAACGCGCTGGCAGAATCCCCATGGGGCGTGTTCTCCATTACCATGACCATCCCGATTGCGCTATTCATGGGCGTGTACCTGCGCTACATCCGCCCGGGCCGGGTGAGTGAGGTCTCGCTCATCGGCATCGGGCTGCTGGTACTGGCCATCGTGGCCGGCGGCTGGGTAAATGCCGATCCCTTCTGGCACGATGTCTTCCTCTGGGACAAGGTCACCCTCGCCTGGGCGTTGATCGGCTACGGCTTTGTGGCCTCGGTGCTGCCGGTGTGGCTGCTGCTGGCCCCGCGCGACTATCTCTCCACCTTCATGAAGATCGGCGTGATCGGGCTGCTCGCCATCGGCATCCTCATTGTGCGCCCGTCCATCGAGATGCCCGCCGTCACCCACTTCGCCCTCGACGGCACCGGCCCCGCCTTCGCCGGCCAGCTCTTCCCCTTCCTGTTCATCACCATCGCCTGCGGTGCCCTCTCCGGCTTCCACGCCCTCGTCTCCTCGGGCACCACTCCGAAGCTGGTGGAGAAGGAATCCCAGATGCGCATGATCGGCTATGGCGGCATGATCATGGAATCCTTCGTGGCCGTGATGGCCATGTGCGCTGCGGTGATCATTGATCAGCACCTGTACTTTGCTATGAACGCCTCCTCGGCACTCACCGGGGGTGCAGCCGACACCGCAGCCCAGTACGTCAACAGCTTGGGCCTGAGCTCGCCCGATGTGAGCGCCGAGCACTTCGACGCCGCCGCCGCGGCCGTGGGGGAGGCCTCGATCGTCTCCCGCACAGGTGGCGCTCCCACCCTGGCTTTCGGCATGTCCGATATTCTCTCCCAGGTGTTCGGCGGCGACGCCCTGCAGTCCTTCTGGTATCACTTCGCCATCATGTTTGAGGCGCTGTTCATCCTCACCACCATCGACGCCGGCACCCGCGTGGCCCGCTTCATGCTTGCCGACGCCATGGGCAACGTGCCGGGCATGGCCAAGTTCCGCGATGCCGGCTGGACCACCGGCAATGTCATCACCTCTGCCGTGGTGTGCCTCGGCTGGGGCTCGATCCTGGTGATGGGCGTGACCGATCCGCTCGGCGGCATCAACATGCTCTTCCCGCTCTTCGGTATCGCCAACCAGTTGCTCGCGGCCCTCGCCCTCACCCTCGTCACCGTGGTGGTAGTTAAGCGCGGATACGTGAAGTGGGCGTGGATCCCCGGTGTGCCCCTCACGTGGGATCTCATCGTCACTATGACGGCCTCCTGGCAGAAGATCTTCAGCGATGATCCGAAGATCGGCTACTGGGCGCTGCACTCCGCGTTCAAGGATGCCCAAGACCGTGGCCTGGAGAGCTTCCAGAACGCCCACAGCCCAGAGGACATCGCCGCCGTGGTGCGCAACACCGCCGTACAAGGCACCCTCTCCATCGTCTTCGCCGTGGTCACCCTCATCGTGGTGGCCGCCGGGATCGTGGCCATCGTCCGCGCCCTCAAGGCCGGTGCCGCCCGCGGTGAGGCCGTGCCCACCAGCGAGGAGCCCGAGGTGGCCTCCCGCTACTTCGCCCCCAGCGGCATGGTGGCCACCGATGTGGACCAGGAGATCGAGAAGCAGTGGGCTGAGGTAGCGGAAGATGATGAGCGCCGCTTCCATTCCACCGCCCGCTCCCATGCGCACGTAGGCGGCCACTAGTGAAGGCCGCGCTACGCGCTATCAAAGCGGTGGGCTGGTACATCGGCGAGCTCATGGGAGACCATGACTACGCCCACTACGTGGAGCACCTGCGCATCCACCACCCCGATCAGCCCATCCCCTCCGAGCGGGAGTATTGGAAAAACCGGCACGCCCAAGCGGCGGCTAACCCCCAGTCGCGCTGCTGCTAACCCCGGCCTAGCCCGGCGAGCGAGGCGAGCTTCGCGGCGGCAAACACCATTGCCGCCACGAGGCCAATACATCCCCCAGCGGAGAGGTGGCACGCCACCGCTACCGCCAGCCCGCCCAGCCCAATTGCCACGCCCAGTAGCGGGGCAGTGAGAAACAGAGTGCTCGGGCGGGTGGCAAACACCGCCGCGGTGGCCGCCGGCGCGGCCAGCAGGGCGATGGACAAGATGGTGCCCACCGCGGGGATCAGCGCCACCAAGCTAAGCACAATGAGCCCACTGATGAGCCCTTGGGCGAGGTGGCGTTTGTGCGCCACCGCAAAACCTGCCGGATCAAAGGCATAAAACACCAACCGCCGCCAGCCGCCGGCGAGCACCACGAGCACGATGGCCAGCAGCACCACCGCCAGCAGCACGTCCACTGCGGTCACGGTGAGCACACTGCCCACGAGGAAGCTCTCCACCTTGATCGGCAGCGGGGCACACAGCTTGTTCAAGAAGTAGCCCAAAGCGAAACCCGTGGTCAGCACCAACCCCGCCGCCGACTGGGAGGTGCCCACCCGGGAGAGCGAAAACAGCGCCCCGATGGGCCAACACATCAGCAGCGCCCCGGCGAATAGCGCCAGAGATAGCTGCGCTTGATTCAGCCCGAAGGCCGCGCCAATGATCACGCCCAGCACCGCGCCGGGAAAGGTGGCATGGGTGATGGCCTCGGCAAAGAAGATCTGCCGATTCAACAAGGCCACACAGCCCACCAGCCCAGCGAGGGCGCCCACCACGATCAACTCAATAATGGGCAGGGTGAGAATGGAAAGCATGAGCTAGACCACCTCCGTCCGCCGGCGATCCCGCAGCAGCCGCAGCAGGAGAAACACAAAATACATAGCCACCACAGACAGCGCCACCACCGCCTGCGGCGATACCGGCCCGAGCGGCACCAGGGTCAAACCAATGAGCCCACTGATCACCGAGATCCCGATCGCCAGCGGCACCATGTGCCGCACCCGGTGCACCACCAGCCTGGCCGCCGCGCCGGGCACCACCATGAAGCCGATCACCAGCAGCACACCGATGGCGGCAGCAGAAGCCACCACCACCGCCGCGATCGCTGCGTTGATGCTGAGATCCACCACCCACAGGTTCACCCCGGCGGCCTGGGCGCCATCGCGATCAAAAGCGGCGAACACCTGGGAGGACCAGGTAAGAAGCAGCAACACCAGGGCGATAGCGAACACCCCGAGGGCCATAGTCAGGCGCTGATCGGTCAGCTCGAGCAGCCGGCCGAACATCAGGGCCTCTAGCTGGCCGGAGCGATCCCCCTTGTGCAGGGAGATGATTACCCCTAGGGAAAAGAAACCGGTGAGCACAATAGCCACCCCGGCCTCGCCGATGCGGGCCCGAGAGATCAGCGTGAGCACAATGGCCACCACCACGGCCACGGCAGAGGCGGCGGGCACGATCATGTCGATACCACCGAAGACCGCCCCAGCCACCACCCCGGGGAAGATGGCGTGCACACTCGCCTCGGCGTTGAACTCGAGGCCGCGCAGGTTCACAATCACCCCTAAGATTCCGCTGACCACCCCGAGCGCGAGCAGCAGCACGAGGGGGCGGAACATGAATGGCGCCATGCCCACCTGGTGCGCCAGCTCAGTCCACATAGGCCGGCACCACCTCATTAACCGGCCCGAACTGCGGGGGATCCACTAGCGCCAGCACGGTATCGCAGGCCCCTTCGGCCAGCTCATAATCGTGCGTGGAGGCGATGAGCGCGGTGCCCTGGGCTTTAAGCTCATTAAGCAGCACGAGCAGGATGTCGCGGTTGGCCGTATCGAGACCATTGAAGGGCTCGTCCAGCAACACCAGATCGGGCTGGGCCACGATGGCCCGTGCCAGCAAGACGCGCTGTTGCTGCCCGCCGGAGAGGCTGCCGAAATGGGTGCCGGCGCGCTCGCCCAACCCCACTTTCTCCAGCGCGGCGTGCACGCGCTTAGCGTGCGCGCCCAAAGGTTGGAAGAAGCGCAGCTGGGAGAGCACCCCCATGGCCACCACGTCGAAGGCAGTGACGGGGAAGGTGCGATCAATATCGGCCACCTGCGGCACATAGGAGATGCGCGAGGCGTGAACCTCCATCGTGCCGCCGCACAGCTGGGCGGTGCCCACGATGCCGCGCAGCAGCGTGGTTTTGCCGCAACCATTGGGGCCGATCAGCGCCATGCCCTCTCCGGCGTTCACCTGGGCGGAGATAGCGCTGAGGATGGGGGCCTGGCCGTAGCTGAAGGCGGCGTCGCGAAGCGACACAATCATTGCAGCTGCTCCGGTAGCTCGGCCACGTGGCCATCCCAGGCGTTGACCACGGTGGTGACATTGTGGGTGATGGAGCCGATATAGGTCTCACCGGGGCTGCCGGCGGGGCCCAAGGAATCGCCGTAGAGGGCATCATCGCCGATCACGGCCTTCACCCCGGCGGCCTTCGCGATGGCCTCGATGGACTTGGAATTATTGGAGTTCTCGGCAAAGAGTGCGGTGGCGCCGGAGTCTTTCACCGTCTCCGCCGCGGCCGCAATGTGGCTAGCGGTGGCGTCCTGCTGATCAGAGAAGTCACTCAGTGCGGCGCCGATGAAGTCCACATTGAACTCCTTAGAGAAGTAGCCGAAGGCATCGTGGCTGGTAAAGAGCACCGGATGCTTCACGCTGTCGATGGATTCATGTGCCCACTGATCCAGCTGCTGCAGCTTGTCGGTATAGGCCTGAACCTTCTGCTGGATCTCTTTCTTCAGCGCCGCGTTGTCTCGCTTGTCGGCCTCTTGCTCAAGGGCATAGCCGATATTTTCTACCTGAATCTGGGCGTGTGCAGGCGAGGTCCACACGTGTGGGTCATAGGCGAACTCCGCCTCCTCACCCGGCTCGGGGGCAAAGGGCCACGGGGCCACATCGACCCGCGCGATACCGCGATCGATGGTGTAGCTGCCGCTATCGGACTTCTCCGGGGCCTGGGTGGTGCCGGCCGGGGTGTTCTCCACATCGGCGGCGGTGAGCACCCCGCTGGTGACCAGCATGGTGCCGGAGAAGCCACTCGAATCGATGGCCGCATCAAGGAAGTGCTCCAGATCCACGCCATTGACCATGAGTAGATCCGCCTCGGAGGTTTGAGAGATCTGCTCGTGCGTCATCTCCAGCTCGTGGGCCGTGGCATTCGGTGCGAGCAGGCAGGTGAGATCCACCTGCGCGATATCGAGCTGCTTCACATAATCACAGATCTGGGTAGTGGAGGCCACCACCTTGATCTCATCATCGGAGGAGGCGGATTCGGAGCCGCAGGCGGCCACACCGCCGCCGAGCAGCGCCGCGACGGCCGCCGTGGCCGCCAGGCGCGAAGAGAAGAGGTTCATGGCATTCCATTTCTTCAAAGCACGAAACAAGTGGTCAGTGCGTCGATGCCGCCCGGGAAGAAGAAAAAAGGGGGAAGCAGGCGGGCATCGACATCCTAGAGTTTGGCACACTGACTCTAGAAGTTCAATGGAATGAATAATCATGTGTGGGCCCACCCCCACATGCACGACACCCCCGCCCGTGAAAGCTCAGGGCGGGGGTGTGATGGCTGGAAGGAGGTGGATTAAGCCTCAAGCGGCTGCGGGCTGATCTTCCACACCTCGTCTGCATAGTCGCGGATGGTGCGGTCGGAGGAGAAACGCCCCGAGGAGGTGATGTTGATCCATGCCTTCTCGGACCATGCTTGCTGATCGCGGTAGTCCTCGGCCATGCGATCGCGGGTGGCGCGGTAGTCGGCGAAATCGCCCAGCAGGTAGTAGACATCCGCCGGCTCCCAGTTGTTGGAGTTCAACAAGGACCAGTGGAGATCGTGGAACCAGCCGGAGCCGGAATCGTCCAGAGTGCCGTCGACAAGCGCATCGAGTACCTGCTTCAAGCCGGGCACGGTCTCATACTCGTGCCGCGGATCGTAGCTCTTGCGCAGCTCGGGAAGCTCTTCTTCCTTCGCGCCAAAAATGTAGGCATTCTCATCGCCCACCGAGTCCAGGATCTCCACATTGGCGCCATCGAGGGTGCCCAAGGTGAGCGCGCCGTTCATCATGAACTTCATGTTGGAGGTACCAGAGGCCTCCTTACCGGCGGTAGAGATCTGCTCGGACACATCGGCGGCGGGGATGATCTTCTCGGCGGGGGAGACATTGTAGTTCTCCACGAAGACCACCTTGATCGTGTCATTGACCGCGGGGTCATTATTCACCACTCGGCCCACCTCGTTGATGAGCTTGATGATGGCCTTGGCGCGCACATAGCCCGGGGCGGCCTTGGCACCGAAGATGAACACCCGCTTCGGCACCTCTAGCTCGGGGTTATCCTTCAGGCGGAAGTAGAGATCTAGCACATAGAAGATATTGAGCAGCTGGCGCTTGTACTCGTGCAGGCGCTTAATCTGCACGTCAAAGATGGCATCCGGATCGATCTCCATGCCGGTGCGGCTGCGAATCCACTCGGCAAAATCCACCTTATTGGCGTGCTTGATCTCGCTGAGACGCTGGTAGATCTCTGGGGTGCCCTGATCGCGGTACTCGCCGAGCACGTCCAGGTGGCGCACCCACTCATCCGAGCCGGTGACCTCGGTGAGCAGCGCAGACAGGCGCGGATTGCACTGGTTCAGCCAGCGGCGCGGGGTGACACCATTGGTCTTGTTATTGAACTTCTCTGGCCAGATGGCGTGCCACTCGCCCAAGGTTTCACGCTTGATGATCTCGGTGTGCAGTGCTGCCACGCCATTGATGGAGTAGGCAGCGTAGCAGGCGATCCACGCCATGTGCACCGAGTTATTGGACACCGGCGCCATGTAGTCGATGGTCTCCTGTGCCACGCCACGCTCGGACATGTCGATGCGGAAGCGGCGGTCAATCTCCCGCACAATCTCCATGATGCGGGGGAAGAGCCGATCAAAGATCGAGCACTCCCACGTCTCCAGGGCCTCGGCCAGCACCGTGTGGTTGGTATAGGCGAAGGTGTGGGAGACGATATCCCACGCCTCTTCCCAGCCCATGCCGTGCTCGTCCATGAGCAGGCGCATGAGCTCGGGGATGCCGAGTACCGGGTGGGTGTCATTGAGCTGCACCGAGTTGTACTCGCCGAAGCTGGAGAGATCCCCATGCTGGGCCAGGTGGTTGTCCACGATCTCCTGCAGGGAGGCAGAGACAAAGAAGTACTGCTGGCGCACGCGCAGCACCTTGCCCTCGAAGGTGGTGTCATTGGGGTAGAGCACGCGCGAGATATCCATCACGGCCTCGCGGCCCACGATGGCGTCGGTGAAGCGCTGGGAGTTGAAGGCATCGTAGTCGAACTCCTGCATCGGCTCGGCCTTCCACAACCGCAGGGTGCCCACATTGTCCGTGCCATAGCCGGTGATCGGCATGTCATAAGGCACGGCACGCACCTGCATGTCGTTGTAGTTAATGATGCGCTGCTCATCGATCCGACGGATGATGAAGGGGTAGCGCTCCTCCATCCAAGAATCCGGATGCTCGGTTTGGAAGCCGTTATCAAACTCCTGCTTAAACAGGCCATAGCGGTAGAGAATGCCATAGCCCACCACCGGCAGGTCCTGGGTGGCGCAGGAATCGAGGAAGCAGGCGGCCAGGCGGCCCAAGCCGCCATTGCCCAAAGCCGCATCCGGCTCCTGCTCCAGCACCTCGGAGAGGTTAAGGCCATAGGCCTGAGCGGTCTCGGCGGCCTGGTCAAACAGGCCCAAGTTCAGCAGATTGTTCAGCAGGGCGCGGCCCATAAGGAACTCGGCAGACAGATAGTGCTGCCGGCGGCCCTTCTTATACAACTCGGTGGTGGCCGTCCACTTCTCGGCTAGGGAGTCCATCACCGTGGCGGACAATCCCTGCCAAAACTCCATGGTGGTGGAGTCCGTGGGGGTGCGGCCAGACACCGAGCGGATGTGCCCGCCGGCGGCGTCATGGAACGTCTGCGTCATCTCTACATCAACCTTCTCTCGCACTATAGGTAAATCAACGCAGACCACCTTAGCCGAGACACGGCCACTTGTAGAGTTCCCTTCACCTGCGGGCACAGGGATATTGCCCAGCTCACAGTACTCGCCGCGGGGGCGATCGGAGCTAGATCTCGTACTCCGGGTGGGCGTGACGCACCATGTCATCCCACTCCACAATCTTCTTCCGCTCGCGGCCCTCGGCCTCGCCGGCGGCGCGCTCAGCGGCATCCAAGTTATGCCAGCCCGCCCAGGTGGTGTAGGGCACCTTGCGCTCCTCGAGCAGCTCGATGATGGCATCTTCCTCGGGGCGTGCCGGGGCTTCGAGCTTGCCGTCCTCGTAGTCCTTCAGCAGCATGCCGGTGGTTTCCTTGGCATCGGACTTGGTATTGCCGATCAGGCCCACCGGTCCACGCTTGATCCAGCCGGTGGCGTAGAGCTTCGGCAGCGGCTCGCCGGTGCTGGCATCCACCACGTGCCCGCCATCGTTAGGGATCACGGCGCGCTGGGCGTCGAAGGGCACATCCTTCACCTCATCCGAGCGGTAGCCAATGGCGTGGTAGACGGCCTGGGCCGGCCACACGGTGTACTCGCCGGTGCCGGTGACCCCACCATTGCCGTCGAGCTGCATGCGCTCGGTCTTCAGCCCGCTCACGTGCCCATCCTCGCCGAGGATCTCCACCGGGGACTCGAAGAAGTGGATGTAGAGCTTGTGCGGTGCATCCTGCGGGTCGCGGATGGCGTACTGCTCCAGGGTGGAACACACCAAATCCTGCGACTTGGAGGCGCGGCGGGCCTCGATGGAGGCCTCGTCATAGTCAATATCCTCGGGGTTGACCACCACCTCGATCGTGGGGGAGTGGTCCAACTCCTTCAGCTCCAGCGGGGTGAACTTGGCCTGGGCGGGCCCGCGGCGGCCGAAGATGTGCACCTCGCGGGCCTGGTTGGCCTTGAGGTTGTCATACACATTGTCCGGAATCTCGGTCACGTGCAGCTCATCGCCGGTCTTGGCCAAGATGCGGGCGATATCGAGGGCCACGTTGCCCACGCCGATCACCGCAACCTGCTCGGCCTCGAGGTTCCAGTTGCGCTCGAAGTCCGGGTTGCCGTCATAAAAGCCCACGAATTCGCCGGCGCCGAAAGCCTCGGGCAGATCCGCACCGGGCACGTTAAGCACGCGGTCGCCGGTGGCGCCGGTGGAGAAGATGATGGCGTCATAGAACTCGCGCAGCTCATCGACGGTGATAGTGGTGCCCACCTCGATATTGCCGAGGAGGCGAAGCTCCGGCTTGTCCAGAACGCGGTGCAGCGATTGCACGATGCCCTTGATGCGCGGGTGGTCCGGGGCCACGCCGTAGCGGATGAGGCCGAAGGGGGCGGGCATCCGCTCGAACAGGTCGATGGAAACCTCGTGACCGGACTTCATGAGCAGGTCAGAGGCGTAAATGCCGGCGGGGCCGGCGCCAACTACGGCGACGCGAATCGGGCGAGACATCGTATCCTTCACTTGTGCTGGTTGGGGCAGTTATCTGCGGCGCCACCGCGGGTGGATGGAGGCGGTGGCGACGCTAATCCGCATTTACCTTACGCTGGGCAAACATAAACTGCCAGTGGCCTGCGCACGGGCTTGTCAGGGTAGCCTCACTCATCTGAGGTGTGTGTTTTGCCACAAAGATAGTGCGCGGAGCTGCATCCACTCGGCTGATATGTCCAGCGCGCGCCGGTATTCTGTGTCCCAGTAAGGATTGCAGCGCGGATCGATAGATGCGCTACGTTGCCGCTACACTTATGCGGTGAATCACACACAACTATCAGCGATGTGTCGGAAGGAAAAAGCTCGATAATGACCGCCGTACTGTTGAGTGCTCTTGGTGTCAATCTCGCCACCTATGATCCCACTCCTCTCGCCCAGCATCTCAACGCCAAGCCCCAAGCGCTTATCGACGCCACCCCGCAGCTCTCCACCGTTTTGGGCACCAGCTACCCCGAGGATGCTCTCCTCGTGGGCACCGGCGATATCGACTTTGATGCTCGCGCCGCCGCCGGCCTCGGCGTGCCGCTGCTCCTGCTTGCCGACGCCCCAGATTCCACCATCGAGCTGGCCACCCAGAAGGCAGCCGCGCATTTCGCTCCTGTCGCCGCCGTTATCGCCCCCGGCGAGGAATCCTCTATTAATAAGGAGGAATTGGGAGCCCGCGAGCCGGTGATGAGCCCCGAGCTCTTCGAGCACTCCCTGCTGGAGCAGGCCAAGGCCATCGGTGCCCGCATTGTGCTGCCCGAAGGCGAGGATGACCGCGTGTTGCAGGCCGCCTCGCAGCTGTTGGCCGCTGGGGTGTGCGAGCTAACCATTCTGGGCGATCCGGAGGATATCTCCGCCCGCGCCGCCGCGGAGGGGCTGGATCTCTCGCGCGCCGAGCTGGTGGATCCGCTGTCGAGCGTGCGTGCTGAAGACTATGCAGCTGAGTTCGCGCGGCTGCGCGCCAACAAGGGCGTGACGATCGAGCAGGCCCGCGAGCAGATGAAGGATGTCTCCTACTTCGCCACCATGATGGTGCACTGCGGCGACGCCGACGGCATGGTCTCCGGTGCGGCGCACACCACCGCCGAGACGATCCGGCCTGCCCTGCAGATCATCAAAACCACCCCGGATGCATCCGTGGTTTCCTCCGTGTTCTTCATGGTGCTTCCTGGCCGGATCTGGGCGGTGGGTGACTGCGCCGTTAACCTCAACCCCACCGCTGAGCAGCTAGGCGAGATCGCCGCGATTTCCGCCCGCACTGCCCGCCAGTTCGGCTTGGATCCCAAGGTGGCCGTGCTGTCCTATTCCACCGGCTCCTCTGGGGCGGGTCCGGATGTGGACCGCGCCATTGCCGCCGTGGATGCTGCCCGTGCAATCGAGCCGGAGCTGCGGATCGACGGCCCGCTGCAGTTCGACGCCGCCGTCACCCACTCCGTCGCCGCCAAGAAGGCCCCGGACTCGCCTGTTGCTGGATCTGCGAATGTGCTGATCTTCCCTGACCTTGAGGCGGGCAATATCGGCTACAAGGCCATCCAGCGCACCGCGGGCGCGCTCGCCGTAGGCCCGGTGCTGCAGGGGCTGAACGCGCCCGTCAATGACCTCTCCCGCGGCGCTACCGTGCCCGATATCGTGAACACCGTGGCCATTACCGCCATTCAGACCGGAGGCAACCGCTAACAATGAGCTACTCCCTTGTTCTTAACTCTGGCTCCTCCTCCATCAAGTTTCAGCTGGTGGATCCTGCCTCCCACGCCCAAGACGAGCCCTTTGCCTCTGGGCTGGTGGAGCAGATTGGGGAGGACTCCGGCCGTGTGACCCTGAAACATCAAGGGGATAAGCACGTGGTGGAGGCGCCGATTCCCGATCACTCGGTGGGGCTAAAACTGGCCTTCGACCTCATGCGCGAGCATGGCTGCGGCATCGAGGATGTGGACATCTCCGCAGTGGGGCACCGCGTGGTGCACGGCGGTTTGGTGTTCTCGCAGCCGGTGATCCTCACGGATGAGGTAATCAGCATGGTGCGCGATCTCATCCCCCTTGCGCCGCTGCACAACCCAGCCAATATCGACGGCATTGAGGTGGCGCAGTCGCTCCTGCCGGACATCCCGCACGTAGGCGTGTTCGACACCGGTTTCTTCCACTCCTTGCCGCCCGCTGCCGCGCTCTACGCCATCAACAACGAGGTGGCCGGCGAGTACGGGGTGCGCCGCTATGGCTTCCACGGAACCAGCCACGAGTATGTGTCCCAGCACGTTCCCGCGCTGCTAGATAAGCCCGCTGATGTGGTAAATCAGATCACCTTGCACCTGGGCAATGGTGCGTCCTGTGCCGCTATTCGCGGTGGGCTGGCCATCGATACCTCTATGGGGCTGACTCCGCTGGCCGGTCTGGTGATGGGTACCCGTTCTGGCGACATCGATCCCGGTATCGTCTTCCACCTGGCCCGCCAGGCAAATATGAGCATCGATGAGATCGATGAGCTGCTTAACCGCAAGTCCGGTGTGAAGGGCATCGCCGGGGTGAATGATTTCCGCGTCCTGCGCGAGCGCATCGAAGAGGGCGATGATGATGCCTGGCTGGCCTACAACATCTACATTCACCAGCTGCGTCGCTACATCGGCTCCTACATGGTGGCCCTGGGCCGCGTGGATGCCATCACGTTTACCGCTGGGGTAGGAGAAAACGACAAGTTTGTCCGTGCCGATGCGCTAGAGAACCTCGAGTGGTTCGGCATCAAGATCGATCCCGAGCGCAATGAGCTGCCGAATGATGGCCCGCGTGAGATCTCTGCCGATGATTCTCAGGTGAAGGTTTTTGTGGTTCCCACGAACGAGGAACTCGCAATTGCCCGCTACGCAGATCAATTGGCCAAAAACAGCTAGCACCCAGAACAGCACTGTGGCGGTACTGAACGCGGTACCGCCACATGAGTTTCTTTAGGCGTGTTCTGTGGTGTGTAGCTTGAATAGCCCATTGGCCCAGAACATGCAGGATAGGGCAAGCATGATGCCTAGTACTCCTGCTATGTCGAAGAGATCAGTGACCACGATGAACCACACGGAGCAGACCACCGCCAGCAATGCAGCAAATCTCACTGTCATGCACATTGCTCGGAGAAACCGCGTGGTAGACCACCCGGTGATGGAGAGATACATCGAGTACACAATGAGTGCAGTGACACCCAAGCCGGCGAGAAGGAAACAAAAGAAATAAGGCAGACCGCCATTATCCACCTTGCTGGCTGTGTCCAGTTCTTCTTTCACCGTGATTGCTGCGGAAATAGTAATCAAGGCGCAGGCTAGGGCGAAAAGGGAACCTGAAATGAGTGGGCCTTTACGTAGCATCGATAACACCTCGCGCAAGAATGATGTTGTAGAGGGCACGCACTGCGAGCAGTGCTACCCCCCTTTTTTTGGTTGCTATAGGACATGTGACCATTCTCCTTAATGGTTCTTGAGGTGGCCGTAACTCTGAACCGTTGATGCTTTCCCATCCCCCTGTTGAAAGGAGGGAAAGCGTAGCTGAAAAACGCCAGACACCGTCGATGAGTGTGGCGCCCCGCATAAAGCGGGAGTTCCGGCGAGTGCACAAAAGGTGAACTAAGGCACAGTCTACATGTAGTCCTAGGAAAGTAACAGGCTAAAAGCGCTGATCACGAGGCCGGCTTGGGGTGTCTACAGCCAAGTGGTGGGGCGCACTTTATTGGCCATGTCGATGAGCTCGTAGCGATGCAGCGTGTGGTGGGCGCTGCGGGCCAGGCCGCGGAGGCAGCGGGCGAGGCCGTAGCGCAGGCCGGTTTGGGTGAAGGGATCGTCGAAAAGCTCATTGGGTGAACATGCCTCGGCGAGGTCGTTGCTGCGCAGCCAATAGAGCCCAGCGGCCGTGACTGCTGCCTGAAGCTGCAGGTAGCGGGGCTCGTTGGTGGGGATCTCCTCCAACCTTCGGGCCGCGCGGCGGATAGCGGACTCGTTGGATTCGCCAGAGATGAGCATCATGATGGTGCTCAGCTGCGCCATGCGCTGGTGCCGAGAGGCCTGGGGCACTTTATCGAGCGCCGCCACCGCGAGGTTCGCTTGTCCCTCGGCGTAGAGCTGTCGGGCCAGGCCGAAAGCAGAGCTCACGGTGGTGGGGTTGGTGGCCCACACCAGCTGATAGAGCTGGATGGTGTGGAAGCGAAGCTTCGCGGGCACGCTGGTTACATAGTTCCAATCATCGCTGATGGAGCTGATCTGTTCGGGGGTAACATCCGCCGCATCGGGGCCTAAAAGCGCCGCCTTGAATGCGGTATCGCTGAGCAACGCGGTGTGATCGTGCGAGCTTTCCTGCAGCAGCATGTCATTGACCGCGGCGAGTGCTAGCTTCGGGGCCGGCTCGCCGGGCAGAATGTGCAGCACTTGGTTGAAGTGGCGCTGTGCGGCCAGTAGGTCGCCGGTGAGCATGGTGGTGACCCCAGAAAACCACTGGTGGCGCCAGTCCCCACCGAGCCTGTCTTCCAAGGACTCCAGCCAGGATTTCGCCTCGTCCCTAAAGCCGAGGTCCAGCAGTGCGCGCACCACGCCGAGCGGGATCTCGGTGGAATGCTCATACTCGCTGGACTGCATGGCCTGGTGCAGGGTCTCCAGGGTCTCGGTGGGCTCGGAGTAGGAGGTACCAGAAAGCAAGGAGGCCCCGGGATCGTTGGTGTCGATCAAGGGCACCGGCAACGCGGAGATCACCTCGTCTGGGGTGATGCGCACGGTGCGATCCACCCCGTCGATCAACTGATCGGTCTGAAACACCAAATGCTTGGTGCCGAAGGTTGTACGCTGCGGCGAAAAGGCCGAATGATGCGAGGGGTATTGGATGCCATCTCTAATGGCGAGGATCTCTCGCAGCACACCGTAGAGCTGGATCTCCAGTTGCGATACGTCCGTGAAGCGCTGCGCCGGATCCTCGTGGGTGCAGCGCAGAAGTAGCCGGTAGAAGCTCAAGTAGCGGCGCAGCAACGGCTCCGCGGTGGGGGAGGGGATACCCGGCTCGTACACCCCATCGCTCATCGGTAGCGGCAGAGTGAGCGCGGCAAGCGTGCGCCCAATGGTGTAGATATCCGAGGCCACCGAGGGGCCCTGGGTGGCTACCTCGGGGGCCTGGAATCCCTTGGTGCCGTAAATGTAGCCGAAGGCGCCGATGCCGGAAACCGCACCGAGGTCAATGAGCTTGACTTGGTCCTCGGTAACGATGATGTTGTCCGGCTTGAGGTCGTTGTACACCACACCTCGGGAGTGCAGATAGGACAGGGCGGGCAGCACCTCGAGAATGTAGCCAATGGCCACATCGATATCGATGGTCCCTCCTGAGCGTTTCGCCCGGTCCCGCAGCGAGGGGCCGCCCACAAACTCCATCACGATGAAGCCGCCGTCTACCCGCGGGTCATCGATGAAGTTGAAGATCTTCACAATCGCCGGGTGGGTGATGTCTGCCAGGAACTCGCGCTCGGCTTCGGCCACGCCCTGGGAGGGGTGTGAGGTATCGGCCATCATGCCTTTGAGCACCACCCAGCGGCCGGAGACATTGCTGTCCTCGGCCAGATACACCCAGCCCATGCCGCCGTGGGCGATCACCCCGAGCACCGTGTACTGATTGGCCACCACATCGCCCGGGCTGAGCGCCGGGGCCTCGGTGCCTGCGGCGATGTCCTCACTCGGATCGATGAGGGCGCGCTCGGGATCGTGCAAAGGCACGAAGGGAAGCTGCACCATGCCCTCGGCCACCACTCGGCCCACGCGGGTGTGGGTGCGGCGCTCGCGGAAGGTTGAGAGCGCCTCGCGGCGGCTGCGCTCGGAAGGATCGTCCTGCACCTTGGTGGGTGCGGTGGGCTGGTTCGGCCCGTCGCGCAGTGCGCCCAGATCCGCGAGCAGCGCCTGGATGGAGCTATCGGAATCGAGTTCCTGCTCCTCATCCTCCTCATCGGCGAAGGGGTCAAAGGGCACCGCCTCGGTGCCCATCACGGGATGCTCCTCCTCGCTCATCAGCGTTCTCCCTCCTCATCCAGGTAGTGGGGCTCGGGCGGAGACACCGAGGTTTGGTAGGGCCCGAGGGTCCGAGTGTAGATCGAGCGCCAGGTGCCATCGCGGATAATGCGTTCGATGGTGGAGTTGACTTGCTGGATCAGCCCGGTGGTGTCGTGCAGGCGGTCGGGCTGGGCGATGCCCACCCCATAGCTTTCCTCGCCGATGGGCCGGCCCACGATCTCGGTGGTGGGATCCTGGGCGGCGATGCCGGCGAGAATCGAATCATCTCCCACCACGGCATCCACTTGGTCCTGCTGCAAGGCCACGAGGCAGTCCGCCCAGTTACGTACCCGCAATATATCGGCGTTGGGGGCGTAGGCGCGGGCGTGCTGCAGCGCTGTGGACTGATCGGCCACGCACACGGTGCGCCCGTGCAGTGAGTTCACCCCGGTGGTGCCGGAGCCCTTGTGGGCGAGCACCCGGGTTTGGGAGGTGAAATAGGGCACCGAGAAAGCCACCTGCTCTTGGCGCTCTGGAGTGATCGTCATGGTGCGGATCACCATGTCCACGGTGCCGTTGTCCAGCGCCGAGACCCGGTCTGAGGCGTCAATAAACCGGAAGTCGATGGCATGCGGATCGTCAAAGATATCGCGGGCGATGTTACGGGCCAGATCGATTTCGAAGCCGGAGAGCTCGCCGGTGGCGGGATCGCGATAGGAGAGCAGATTCTGGGATTGATCCACCCCAACAATGATGTAGCCGCGCTTCACGATCTCTGGAATGCGCTCTGCGGGGCTGCGCCGATCGGGCCGGATGGAGGCGAAGGTGGTGGCCGCGTCCACCTCCACCGGCGGGTGGCTGCCCGCCTCCTCACGCTGCGCGCCGGCGGGGAAGGAGGGCTGCTCCTGCGCCAGCTCTTTGACCCAGGTGGGAGCGGGATCGTTGTCGGGTTCTACCTCGGAGCAGCCGCTGATCGTGACGCTGAGGATGAGTCCTAGCGCCACGAGGCGTCGACAGGGGGCGGGCGCGCGCATCAGAGGAACTCCAAGAGTCGGGGACGAATACCAATCCACACCAGTACTACAGACAGCACCGAGCAGATACTGACCATGATGGCCAACAATCGGGTCGCGCGCAGGCCATCGGCTATGTAATCGCGCATGGTGGTGCGGGCATCGCTGATGAGCGTGGAGAGATTGGCATCCAGCTCATCGAAGGCGGTGGCAGCGGAGCGAGGGTGATTACCGAGAGTCACATCCAAGGCGGTGTCATAGTCGCCGGAAGACTGGGCGCTGCGCAGCCGCTCGTGGTACACCCGCCACTGCTCCACGGACTGCTCGGCCCGGTTGGTGGCCATGTGATCCTGCGCGGAATCCAGCAGCGGGGAGGATCGGTAGCTCTCGATCGCGCTATCGATACGGTCCATGCTGGCATAGAACAAGGTGGCATTATCGGCCACCGATTGGCGCCGCACGAGCGCCAGAGTCTCCTTGGTGCGGGCTTGCTGTGCGGCGATGCGCGCATTCGTGAGCTCGCTCATGGGGCCGGCGGCCTTATTAAAGCCCTGCTGCCCGGCATGCCAGGTGGCCCAGTTGGCCGAGCCCACCCACAAGAGGGCGGCGAGCATGAGCACGGTGGCGGTGGCGAAACCACGGTTGAAGATGCGCCGAGTGCGGTTATACAACCACGCCTGCGCCAGCACCAGCAGCACGAACGCGGCTACTAGCCCTGAGAGCGGCACCCACTGCGGGCGGGTGAGGTCCTGCTGCTGCTTGGCCACGGTGGCTGAGGTGAGCTCGTACAACCTAGAGGCATTGGGCAGGATCTCGCTGCGCATCAGGCTCGAGGCCTCCGCCAGGTAGGCGGTGCTGACGGGGTTGCCCATGTTGTAGTTCGCCCGAGCGGTCTCAATCAGGCCGGTGTACACCGGCAGCTGCTGGTTGATGGAGGCCAGCAGCCGCATCTCCTCGCTGTTGCTATCGCGCACCGCCGCCATCGTCTGCGCCGAGGCGATACTTGCTTGCGAAATTGCGGTGTTATAGCGTTCGCGCACGCGCGGCGATTCCGCCCGGTTTTCCACAAACCCCGTGGTGGCGGTGGTATCGGCGATAGAAAGGGAAGTGTAGAGATTCAGCGCCGAATAGCTCATCGGTTCCACGTGGGTGAGCAGCTGATTAAGATCTCGTTCCTGGTCTTGGGAGGAACGCGCGATCGACAGCCCCGCCGCCAGCAGCGCCACGCTGAGCACCACGCACATCAGGGTCATCAGCCCCGGCGGGGTGCCGACGAAACGAATAAATCGACGCAGCTGCAGCAGGGGAACATCCACCAATTCGCGGGTGACGTCGCTCAAACGCCGCTCGGCGCGCTCCGGTTGATCCAGCCACGCATCGCCTTCGCTTGTCGACGCCGCCCTCAACTCCGAGACAGCTTCTGCCACGCTGTCACCCGTGGGGCCGGCTTTCTGGCCCGTACCGGAAAGAGTCATGTCCACAAGTCTAGCGAGGATATCTCGCCATACCCAGTACCCGAACTACACTTTGGCTCATGGATGGAGACGGAAACGGTTGGAGCTTCGCCCCAGACGGCTCGCGGCGCTGGGGCCTGTTTGGCGCGGCCGGGCTTTTTCTCATCGCCTCGCCCCGCAGCAACCCGCGGGTACTGCTGCAGCACCGCGCCCACTGGACGGCAGAGGGCGGCACCTGGGCTCTGCCGGGCGGGGCGCGGGACTCGCACGAAACCGCCGTGGAGGCCGCCCTGCGTGAGGCCCGGGAAGAAACCAGTATTGATACCTCCCGCGTCGATGTGGTGGATTCCGTGGTCACTGCGGGGCCCTATCTCTCCGGCTGGAGCTACACCCAAGTGCTGGCCACCTGCCCTGAACCGCTGGCCACGCAGGGCAATGAGGAGTCCGTGGAGCTGCACTGGGTGCCCCTGGCGGAGCTTTCTTCCTATCCGCTCATGACGGCCTTCGCCGAGTCGTTGCCCCTCATGCGATCGGTGATCGCCGCCGGCGAGGTGGCGTCGATAAGCTCAGGGCGCCCGCAGCACTGATGGCGGTGATGTGTAAGACTGTGGGACATGATTGAAGTTTCTGGGCTGAGCAAACGCTACGGCTCCACGCTGGCGGTGGATAATCTCTCCTTCAGCGTCAAGCCGGGCGTCGTCACCGGATTTCTGGGGCCCAACGGCGCCGGTAAATCCACCACCTTGCGCATGATTCTGGGGCTGGATAGCCCCAGCTCGGGCACAGCCACGATCGATGGCCGCACCTATGCGGAGCTCGATGATCCGCTGCGGACCGTCGGATCGCTGCTGGATGCGAAGGCGGTGCACCCGCACCGCAGTGCCGCCAACCACCTGCGCTGGATGGCCGCCTCCAATGGCATCGACTCCAGCCGTGTGGACGAGGTGCTTCGGCTGGTGGGCCTGAGCGATGTCGCTGGCCGCAAGGCCGGCGGTTTCTCCCTGGGTATGGCGCAGCGCCTCGGCCTGGCCGGCGCGCTGCTGGGCGATCCCGAGTACCTGCTGCTCGACGAGCCCGTCAACGGTCTTGACCCAGAGGGCATCCGCTGGGTGCGCACCTTCCTGCGTTCCCTCGCGGCGGAGGGCCGCACCATTCTCGTCAGCTCCCATCTGCTCTCCGAGATGGCGCAAACCGCCGATCACCTTTTGGTGATTGGTCGCGGGCGCCTCGTCTCTGATTGCCCCACCGAGGAGTTCATCAACAACTCCTCGCAATCCACGGTGCTCGTGCGTACCGATCATCCCCGCGAGCTCGCCGCAGCGCTACAGGAGGAAAACCTCCGCGCCGAGGCCTCCGCCGACCCCCAAGGCCGCGAGGTATTGCTGGTCCACGACGCCACCACCGATGTGGTGGGCGGGCTGGCCTATTCCATCGGCGTGGCCGTGCACGAGCTCACCGAGCAGCGCGGCTCCTTGGAGGATGCCTTCATGCGCAGCACCGGCGACGCCGTGCAGTACCACGCCCACACCACCACCGCTGCGCCGCAGCGCCCAGAAGGGGAGATCTAAACCATGTGGAATGCCATTCGCGCGGAGTTCATCAAACTCACCACCACCCGCTCCTTCTACATCACCTCCTTGCTGTATTTCCTCTTCGGAATCGGCCTCGCCGGCATGGTGGGCTTCGGCACACGCCAACTGGCCGCCAACCCCGAGATCGCGGAGGCCAATGCTGATGTCGCCCTCGACGCCCAAGGCCTGCTCTTCGCAGTAGACGTGGTCACCGTGATCTTCATGGTCCAGGCGGTGCTCATGGTCACCTCCGAATACAGCCGCAACCAATCCACCTCCACCTTCACCGCCATCCCCCAGCGCTGGCGGGTCGTGGTGGCCAAGTGGCTCCTCTACGCCGTGCTGGCTGCGATCATCTCCCTCGTCACCGTCCTCGTGGCGTTGTACCTGGGCAAGTTCATCGCCGGCGACGCGGCCGCGTCAATGGATATCTGGGGAGACGAACACGTCCAACGCGCCCTCTGGGCCAAGCCGATCGCCATCATGCTCAGCGTCACCTTCGCCATGGGCATGGCCTGGCTGCTGCGCAACACTGCCGGCACGCTGCTGGTGGTGCTCGTGTGGAGCTTCGGACTGGAATCCATCCTCGGTGTGACCATCCCCAAGGTCGGCCCCTACATCAGCGGCTACGGCCCCTTCAATCACCTCGCCGCTTTCCAATCCACCATGCCCGTCAACGAGGGACCGGACTGGGGAGCCACCACCAGCGGGCTCTACTTTGCCGCGTGGGCACTCGCCTTCTTTGTGGCCGGCGCAATCGTGATGAACAAGCGCGACGCCTAACCCAAGAGCACGTACAGCGCCACCACTGCGCCGGGCAGAACTAGGTAGTAGGCCAGCACCGCCGCGCTGCTTAAGCCCGGGTGCGGCTGGGCCACCCCGGCCAACCAGTCCGCCAGGTGGATGATGCCATCGGTGGCGGGCTGGATCAGCATCACCACAATCACGCCGAGCAGATTAAAGAGCACATGCACCAGCGCCACCTCCAGCCCGGTGGTGCCCGCTGGCCCCTGCACCGCGAGCGTGGCCATGAGCGTGGTCAGCGTGGTGCCGATATTGGCCCCGAGGGTCAGGGACAGCGCCTCGCGGGTGGTGATCGAGCCCACAGCGGCAAAAGGCACGATCGAGCTCGTCACCGTGGACGAGGAATGAATAAGCGCCGTCAGCGCCGCCCCGGCCGCCACCCCAGTGGCCTGAGAATCGCCGAGGGCCCGCTCCATGAGCGTGCGGGTGGCCTGGGCCATGAGCACATGCAATTGCCGGGTAATCAGATACACCGACCCGAGTAGCAGCGCAGCCCCCAGAACAAGCACCACCCAGGGTGCTGCCGCCTGCCCAAGCACGCTGCCCGCCACCCCGCGCGTCCCCGCTACCTCCACGACGGGATCTGTCAGCCGCCGCACAAACTCCGCGGTGGGGATCTCCTGGTGGGGGCTTTCGCTTAAGATCCGCGAGGTGAGCCAGTGGCTGGCGCGCTCGAGAGGATGCGCCACCAGCTCGAAGGGAAAGAGCACTGCCACGCTCGCGGTATTAAAGATGCCCTGCACATGGGCGGCGGCAAAGGCACGGCGAAACTCCACCGGCGAGCGCATGAAACTCAAGGCCACGATCGCCGAGGTCACCGAGGTGCCGATGTTGGCGCCCATGATGATCGCGATCGCCAAAGGTAAAGGCACCACCCCGGTGGCTACTGCGGCCACCGTCACCGTGGTGATGGTGGTGGAGGATTGCACCACCGCCGTGGCGGCGATCCCTAGGCACAGCCCCACCACTGGGTGGGCGGCCGCCGCGACCAGGGTGGTGATGGTGTCGTGGGAGAGCATGGAGGTGGCGTCGGCAAGCAATGCCAAAGCCAAAAGGAGAAGCACCACTGCGCCCACCACACCGGACCAGCGCACCGCCATGCCCAGCAAGGACGGGGCAAGCACATCCGAATCGGAGGTGGTGATCCGCGGATTACGCGGGTGAGTGGTGCCCAATGGGCGGGCGGGGGAATCAGCTGCCACCTTGAAAAATGATCCTCCCCTCGCACGGCCAGTTGATGTGGCCTCAACACTAATGCGGGGCGTGCGCCGCGCCCTAATCAGCGCCGTGGTCTAGGCCAAGCCGGAGGTGAGCTTGCAAGCATTGTCTAGGTACTTGCGCCAGAAGCCGCGGGTAGACCACTGCTCAAGGTCAATCTGCGAGGAGCTGGCGATATAGGCATCGGCCAGCTCGGTGAGACGGGTGGTGAGCGAGCCGCGCGCCACCATGAGCGAGACCTCGTAGTTGAGGTTGAAGCTGCGCATATCCATATTGGAGGAGCCCACCACCCCAATGGCGTCGCGATCCGTGGAGGCCGGATCGGCCACCATGAACTTCGAATGCAGCACATAGGGCTTGGGGTAGGTGTGGATCCGCACCCCCGCCTCCAGCAGCGCCTGGTAGTAGCTGGACTGGGCGTGATGGACGATGAAATTATCGGCCCGCTCGCTCACCAACAGATCCACCTGCACCCCGCGGTAGCAGGCGCTGGTGATGGCCTCAAACAGGGACTCATCGGGGATGAAATAGGGCGAGCAGAGAATGAGCCGTTGCTTGGCGTGATGGGCGATGGAATTAAACAAACGAAGATTCGGCGAGGTCGGAATACCCGGGCCAGAGGGCACCAGCTGCAAAATATTGATATCCGAATCCGGATCCTCCGGCAGCTCGGGGCTGGGTTTTTCCTCCAGCACGTTCAGCGCCTCGCCCGTTTCGAAGTACCAATCCATGGCGAACACCGCGCGCAGCGAGTTCACCACCGGCCCCTCCAGCTCCACCATGAGATCGATCCAGTGCCGATCGGCCTCGATATTGGCATCCAGCAGATAGTGGGTATCGATGAGGTTCTGCGATCCCATGAAGGCCACCTCGGAGTCCACGATCACCATCTTGCGGTGATTGCGCAGATCGGGGCGGCGCCAGCGGCCAAACCACGGGCGCAGCGGCAGCATCACATGCCACTCCACTCCGATGGCGTCGAGCCGCCTGCCCAAGCGCATATATCCCGGATACTTCCACGAGCCCACGTGATCGAAGAGCAAGCGCACCCGCACCCCGCGCTGCACTGCCCGCTCGCAGGCCCGGAAGAAGTGATCCGTGGTGTCATCCCAGGCGATGATGTAGATCTCGATGTGCACATAATCGGTGGCACCATCGATGGCTTCGGCCATGCGGCGCAGGCTGTTGTAATAGTCCGGCAGCAGCCCCTTGGTGGTGCCGGTGACAGCGGGGATGTTCGTGAGCGTGCGGTTAAGCCGCACAATGGATTCCAGCTCGGGGCTGAGTGTGGTGTGCTGCGGATAGTCTGGGGCCTCCGATTGCACGGCCTCAATGGCCTGATTCGCCTGCTGCTGCAGGCGGTGGCGGCGGCGATTGATATAGGCCGAGCCCATGAGCAGGAACAAGGGGAGGCCCACAATGGGCAGCACAAGGATGATCAGCAGCCACGCCGTGGACGCGGCAGGGCGACGCCCCTCCGGCACAATGCCGATGGCCAAGATACGAATGGAGTAGTCGATGATCAGCCCTACCGTTTGCCACCACTCCAAGCTCACGCTGATCACGCAGGCACGCCCCCATTACTCATAGTCCACCACCACGGGTGCGTGATCCGACGCCCCCTTGCCGCTGCGCTCCTCGCGGTCAATAAACCCCGCGCAGGCGCGGCCAGCCAGGGCAGCAGTGGCCACCTGGAAGTCGATGCGCATGCCCTCGTTTTTAGGAAAGCGCATGGCCGTGTAGTCCCAGTAGCTGTACTCGCCCTCGGTGAAGCGGCGGGAGGTTTCCTCCACGCCCTCGCTGCAGAGGAACGAGAAAGCGTGGCGCTCCGGTTCGGTGAGGTGCGTTTTCCCCGCGAAGAAGGAGGCATCCCACACATCGCTATCGCGCGGGGCGATGTTGTAATCGCCCACGAATACCGCAGGCGTGCTCAGGCTGTGGGCGTAGGCCCCCAAGGTGTAGAGGAAACGCAGCTTGTAGTCATAGTGCGGGTGGGCGATCTCGCGGCCATTGGGCACATACAGGCTCCACACTTCCACGCCCCCGCACTCGGCGCCGAGCGCCCTAGCCTCAATGTCCTGCGGGGCGGTGGGATCGTTGTGATAGCCGGGCTGCTGCGGGAAGCTGGTGCGCACATTTTCTAGGCCGACGCGGGAGATCAGCGCCACGCCATTCCACTGGTTGAGCCCGAAGTGCGCTACCTCGTAGCCGGCCTCGGTGAAGGGCTCGGTGGGGAAGGCCTCGTCTTTGACCTTGGTTTCCTGCAGCGCCAGCACATCGATGTCATGGCGCTGCAGCAGATCCACGGCGCGCTCGATGCGCGTGCGCACGGAGTTAATGTTCCACGAGGCAATTCGCATGCTCACTACAGTAGTCGTTGGAACAAATGGGGGTAATCCCACGTTGAGAGGGATAAGAACGGGCACTGCTGTGCCGCCGAGAGACAAGGAGTGACAAGGTAGCCATGGAGTATGAGTACAGCCGCTCTGCGCAGGCGGGACAGCGGCAGCGATTCTTCCCGTCCGGTGTGCAGGACATGATGAGTCCGCCGGTGAACTACTCCGATTTAGAGCGCTATCAGGCGTTTAGCCCGGGCCGAAACCGCGGTCGCCGGGATGTGCACTGTGCGCCGGTGCTACGCCGACTAGCCGCCCAGGCACTGGATGCCGCCGTGTTCAGCGTGGCGCTACTAGCGATGTTCATAGCCGTGATCTGGGGCACCGGCTCCGAGGCGCTCACCTCAGCGGCGGCTCTCACCATGATCTTGGGCTGGCCCGGCGGCTACTACCTGTATCAGACCGCCGGTGATGTCTGCGGCGGCAGCGTCGGCAAAAGGCTGATGGGCCTGCGGGTGGTGGCCCCGGCCGCCATGCCGGTGCCGATCAGCTCGGCTGCTCGACGCAACCTGTGGATCCTGCTCAACTACATCCCCGTCGCTGGCCCGGTGGCTGCGCTCGGCGTGGCCGGCTGGCTCGGTGCGGATGCCCGCACCGATGCCTTCGGCATGGGCCCGCACGATCGAGGTGCTGAGCTGCGCGTGGTCCGGCCCGAGTAGCTAATGCCGCTCGGTGGCGTAGCGGTGGCGGTGATGCTCGATGAAGCCGAGCCGCTCATAGAGCCCAATACCGGCGGTGTTGGAGGCTATTACCTGCAGATAGGCGTCCGTGGCGCCGGAGCGTGCACCCCAATGCAGTACCGCGCGGCCCAGCAGGGTTCCCAGCCCGCGGCGCCGCCAGGCGTCCTTGACCTCCACGGCCGAATAGCCCAGCCAGCGCCGCCCATCGGGGGAGCTGGTGATGGTGGCGCGGGTGATCGCCACGGTGTGCCCATCAACCTGGATGCGGGCGAAGCCCATGCGCCCGTCAATCTGGCGCATGAGGAGCTCTAGGGCGTGCACCGGCAGCGCTTGGCCGCGGAAGTGGTACTGCTCCAACCACTGCTCATCCGGCTGCGTATCCACACTCACTGTCATGTTCTCCGGCAGTGGATCGGCAGGCTCGGTGGCGCAGTCGCTGAGCGAGCGGGTCATCACAATGATCTCCGGGCCTATCTCCCAACCGGGTGGCTGGCAGAGCCGCTCGGCATTGCGAGCGATGCGATCGGGCAGGTGGATGCGCACAGGGAGCTGGTGGCGATCATAAAACTCGCGGATCTCCTGCAACGGCGGCAGGCTAAAGCCAGCGGAGCTGCCGAGCGGGGTGGCGGAGTTGGATCGTTCGGTGATGCCATCGCCGGCGCGCAGCAACCAGTGGCCGTCCGAGCTCCAGGTGTGTTCGATGCCCGGAAATGCCAAGGCAGTGGCGTGCTCGATGGCGCGGATATCGGAGTTCATCACCCGCCGCGGGCTTAAGACTTTGAGGATTGTGACCAAGGAAGCGTCGATACGCAGCGAGGGCGCGGAAGAGGGCAACCCGCCCACGGACTGCGGGCGGATCTCCAGCGGCTCCAGGCTCAGCACGTGGCCGATCACATCGGTGAGATGGCCGGGAGTATCGGGGAGGCAGCGCCGAACGATGACGCGGTCGCCCACTTTGGGCGCCCGGCCGCGGTAGGGGAAGGGCAGCATTAGTTGTCGAAGCCGAAGGGGTCGGGGTCGGTGCCGGGCAGCCAAGTGCGGCCCGCCTCGGTCCAGCCATTGCGCTTCACCATCTTTTTGGCGGCGCGCTTATTCCGCCCGACGAGCACATCGGTGTAGACATAGCCGTCGAGATGGCCCACCTCGTGTTGCAGTAGCCGCGCGAAGAAGCCATAGCCTTCTACGGAGATCTCCTCGCCATTCTCGTCCAGCCCGGTTACCCGCGCCCAGTCGGCGCGGCCGGTGGGAAAGCCCTCGCCGGGCAGGGAGAGGCAGCCCTCGTCCTCGGAGCCGTCCTCGGCGGGCATGGTCTCGGGAATGGTGGAGGTCTCCAGTACCGGGTTGATCACGCAGCCCACCCGAATCCGGCCGCCATCGCGCTCGATATCCTCGGGGGCCTTATCGCTGCCTTCGGGGCCGTCGATATCGGGGCAGCGGTAGACGAACAGCCGCTTGCTCACACCCACCTGATTGGCCGCCAAGCCCACCCCATTGGAGGCCACGAGGGTCTCGTGCATATCGGCGATGAGCTCTGAGAGTTCGCTCACCGGCTCGGTCACAGGCTCGGTGGGGGAGTGGAGGACGGGGTCTCCGTAGATCACGATGGGGCGAATTGTCATGCAATAGAGTGTAGACCCATGAGTCAGTTGAGTGAGCACGACAAAGCGATTCTCGAGTTGGAGAAGAAACGCTTCGTGCAAGCAGGGCGGAAGGAGGAGGCCATTCGTGCTCTCGGCACCACGCCTGTGCGCTACTACCAGCGCTTGAATGAGCTTATCGACGCCCCCCTCGCTGCCCAGAGCGAGCCGCTGCTCATCGCCCGCCTGCGGCGCCTGCGCGAGCAGCGATCTTAAGAAACTTTCAGCTCCGCCGATAGTTCACGTTAAGATGGCATGCGTGTCTGAGATGAACTACTCCACCCACGAGCCCACTGAGCACGACCCCGCGCCCGCTTCGCGCGGTTCCGAGACGCCCGTCCGCGGCCTGGCGATGATCCTCATCAGCGTGGCCGTGCTGCTGGCGCTGTGGGGAGCGTTCACCCTCATCGACTCCGATGATCCCAACGAGACCGTGGTGGCTGATCCCGGCTCCTCTAGCTCCTCGGAGGAATCCTCCGCCCCGGAGCAGAAGCAGGAGCGCCCGGATAGCCCGCAGTCTCAGCGCCCCGAAGGGGAGAAGAAGCCGGAGGCCGATCGCCCAGCGGGCGAGCAGCCGCCGCGCCCGGCGCAGCCCAGCGCCACCGGGGATCCGAAGGCGGTACCGGTGACCACGTTGAACAACTCCACCATCACCGGCTTGGCCGATACCGTGGCCACCGAGCTGCGCGACACTGGCTGGGATGTGCGCGAGGTGGGCAACTTTGCCGATACCCCGCTGCCGGAGACCACCGTCTTCTTCACCCCGGGCAATGCGGAGGAAGAGCGCGCCGCCCGTTCCCTCGCCGAGCAGCTCGGCGTGCAGGCCCAGCCGCGCAACGAGGCCGTGGCCACCGCCCCGCAGGGCGTGGTCCTCATCCTCACCAAGGATCTGCGCACCCCCTAGCCGGCGATTGTCCCACCCTGCGGGTAGTGAATCCCGCTGGAATTGAGTAGTACTTCACCATGACTCCCTCTTCGTCTTCCTCGCTGTCCGCCGGCGAGAAACGCCGTTCTGTCTCCCATCACCAAAGCTTCAAACGGGGCGGCCCTCACACCCTCGGGGTGGAGTGGGAGATCGCCCTCGTGGATCCCATAACCCGTGATCTCGTGCCCCGCGCCCACGAGGTGGTGGATTACATGAACACCCACTATCCGGATGTGCACGTGGAGCGGGAATTTCTGGCCAACACCGTGGAGCTCATCACTGGTGTGGGATCCACCGTGCCCGAGGTGGTCAATGAGCTCCACATTGGCCTGACTGCCCTGCAGGAGGCCGCCGAGCATGTGGGCGTGAAGCTGTGGTCGGCGGGCTCGCACCCCTTCGCGGATTGGCGCGAGCAGCCGGTCTCGGACAAGGGCCCCTATTCGGAGATCATCGAACGCACCCAGTACTGGGGCCGGCAGATGCTCATCTGGGGTTTGCACGTGCACGTCTCTATCGAGCACGAGGATAAGGTGTGGCCGATCATCAACGCGCTAATGACCACCTTCCCGCACCTGCTGGCCCTCTCGGCCTCCTCGCCGGGCTGGAATGGGCTCGACACCGGCTATGCCTCCAATCGCACGATGCTTTACCAGCAGCTGCCCACTGCTGGGCTGCCCTTTGTCTTTGACACCTGGGAGCAGTGGTCGGAGTACATGGAGGATCAAGATACCTCCGGGGTGATCAGCCACACCGGTTCGATGCATCTGGATATCCGTCCCGCCGGCAAGTGGGGCACCATCGAGGTGCGCGCCTGCGATGCGCCCTCCACGCTCAGCGAGCTTGCCGCGCTCGTCGCACTTACCCACACCCTGGTGGTCTACTTTGACCGTGCTCTCGATCGCGGCGAGGAACTGCCACAGCTTCCGCTGTGGCACAACGCGGAAAATAAATGGCGCGCCGCCCGATACGGCATGGATGCGTTGGTCATTACTGGTCGCAACACTGAAGAGGAATGGGTGCGTGACTCCCTGCGCGAGATTATCGCCACCCTGCGACCACTGGCTGGGGAGCTGGGCTGCGCCGAGGAGTTCACCGAGTTGGAGGCGATGCTGGATCGCCCCGCCGCCTATGCTCGGCAGCGCGCCGTCTTTGAGGCCAGCGGCGACTGGAAGGACGTGGTGGACCTCACCATCGAGGAGCTTTACCGCGGCCGCCCATAGCCGCCCTGTGTCTGCTCCTTGCGGCGGCGCTGCTCTTCCTTCTGCTGCCGTTGCTCCTTTTCCCGCGCCTTGCGCTGCTTTTCGGCGGGCTCGTCGCGGGTCACGCGCTCGGCGTCGTACAGCTTTTCCTGCCTAGCGATCCTGCCAAAGCGCTGCGCAACTACCGGCGCGGTCAGCAGAGCGAAAAACATGACTAGCACCATCGCGGTGATATCGCCGCGTTCCGAGGAACCGAAATCCTCAATTGCGATGACGCGCAGGATCGCGCCGAGCACCACCAGTACCAAGCCGAGAGTCTGCGGCTTGGTGATGGCGTGCAGCCTTTGCATCGTGCCATGAAAGCGGGCCAACCCCAGGCTCGCGGAGAGCGAGAGCAGGGCACCGAAGGTGAGGCAGATGAACGAGGCGATCAATAGGGCGGAGGTCATCGGCGGGCGTCTCGCTTCCGGAATCGGGTGACGGCCACCGTGGAGATGAACCCCAGTAGCGCCAGCACCATCATGGCATTCGACACGGTGGTATCGAGGGTGTAGCAGATATACAGCGCAAGGCCTGCCTGGGACATGGCCACGATCGCATCGAAGCTAAGCAGCCGATCGAGGGAGTTGGGCCCGACCAGGATCCGGCCTACCGCGATGAGCGCGGCGACCGCGAGCATCGTGGAGGGGATGATCAGCAGGGTGATGTAGAGATCATTATCCATGGGGTGTCACCTTCTCCTTATGGGTGTGCGCCCGCTGGGTGTCGGTTTCAAAGATGGCGATGAGGCGCTTCTCCAGCGCCCGGACGCTGCCGGTGGCTGCGGCGATGGAGTCCGGGGAGCGGCCGTCGAGCACGTGATACACCATGCGGCGGTTGGCCACATCCAGATCACATACCGCGCCCCCTGGGGTGAGGTTCAAGATGGTGGCGGCTAGGGCAAACACAAACTCGTCCTGCACGCGCATAGGCACATAGACAATTGCGGAGCGAGGCGGTTCACTGGGGCGCAGCGCGATCCACGCCACCCGGGCGGAGGAGACCACGAGGTCCACCGCGAAGGCACCGGCTAGGCGGAGCAGCTGCCAGAGGTTGATGCGGGTCCACGTCATGGGCACGCTCGGCAGCGGCAGCAAGACCGTCACGGCTAGGCCGATGCCCAGGCCCGCCAGAATGTTGCCGGACGTGATCTCGCCGTAGAGCATCACCCAGATTACGGCCAGCACCACCACAGACAGCGGCCGGAAGCGGCGTTTGAATCCCTCGATCATCGCTGGCCTCCTCGGAGTGAGGGCTGGCGCCCCGGTTCGTAGTGTTCCAGCTCGTGGCCAAGCACGGCGCTGCGATAGTTATCGAGATCCTGGGTGGACTCCGCGGCCCGGGTGGTCACCTCAGACAGCGGACCGGCAAGCACCGTAATCGCAAGGGAGGCTGCCACCAGCAGGGAGGTGGAGGCCACCATGCCGGTGGGCATCCGGCCTACGTCGCTGCGTTCGGTGATCTCGATGGTGTCGGTGTTTTCGACCAGTGGGGTGGGCCGGGCGAAAGCCTGGTTGCCCTCGGGCGCATCGGAGCGGTCCCGCCAAAAGGCCTTGGACCACACCACCACCATGGTGTAGAGGGTGAGCAGGCTGGTGAGCACCGTGCCGCCAATGAGTAGCCACACCAGTGCTCCCGAATGGGTGGCACCGGCTTGGATGAGCAACACCTTGCCCAAAAACCCCGAGAAGGGCGGGATGCCGCCGAGGTTGAGCGCGGGGATGAGAAACAGCGCGGCGAGCACCGGCGAGGTCCATGCGAGCGAGCCGAGGCGCCGCAGCGAGGAGGACCCAGCTTGGCGCTCGATCAGGCCCACCACCAAAAACAGGGCGGTCTGCACCAAAATATGGTGCACGGCATAGAAGATGGCCCCGCTCAATCCCTCCGCGGTGCCCAGGGCAATGCCGAAGATCATGAACCCGATATGGCTGACCAGGGTGAAGGAGAGAAGTCGCTTGATATCGTTTTGCGCCATCGCGCCCAGGATGCCGAAGAGCATGGTAAAAAGCGCGGCCCACATCAAGAGCGTGTCGAGGCTGCCATCAGGAAACACCACGGAGCGCATCCGGATGATGGAGTACACGCCCACCTTGGTCAGAAGCCCCGCGAACACCGCAGTCACCAGCGCGGGAGCGGTGGGGTAGGAGTCCGGCAGCCAGGAGTAGAGCGGAAACACTGCGGCTTTCACTCCGAAGGCCACGAGCAGTACCGCGAAAATGGCGGTGCGCACCCCTGAGGGGACCTCGTCCATGCGCATGGAGATGTGCGCCAGGTTGAGGGTGCCGACTGCCGCGTAGGTGAGGGCAATGCCGATGAGAAAGATCACCGAGGAAAGCATGTTCACCATCACATAGGAGATGCCGGCGCGGATGCGTTCCCGCGCGGCCCCTAAGGTGAGCAGCACATAGGAGGCCACCAGCAGCACCTCGAATCCCACATACAGGTTGAAGAGGTCCCCAGCGAGAAAGGCGATATTCACCCCCATGCTTAGCAGGAGATAAGCCGGCAGAAACACGCTCACGGGGTCTTTGTCCGAGCCGTCGCGCATACCCTGGGCGATGGCAAACCACATCACCGCGAGCAGCACCAGCGAGGAGACAGTGAGCATGAGTGTGGAGATACGATCCGCCACCAGGGTGATCCCAATGGGGGCATCCCAGCCGCCGATCTGCAGGCTCTGCACCCCCGCGTGGTCTACGTAAATCACCATGAGCGTGCACATCGCCAGCAGCAGAATGAAGGTGCCCATAGCCACCACGTGCTGTAGCCGTCGGCTCGAGAGCAGGTGGATGAGGGCAGTGGCGATCACCGGCAGCAGGATGGGGCCGGGGATGAGATAAGGAAAGAGCGGCGCGAGCGTATCCATCACTGCGTATCTCCTTCCTTCTTGCCCTGGCCATGCACCGGTGCCTCGAAGCTGGTGGGGCCAAAGAGATCGCCGCGCTCCGTGGGCTCGCCGGTGAGGGGATCATCGGAGGCGTCGTGGTCCGGTGCCGCTGAGGCTGCCAGCGGGCGGGTGGCCACGGCGGTGTCCTCGCTGTCGTCCTCCACCAAGTCGGCCGCGCCGTAGCGGTACTGCCGATAGGCGAGGCCGAGGATAAAGGCCGTCATCGCCATGGAAATCACAATGGCGGTGAGGATC
The DNA here is from genome assembly GCF_030440575.1 of Corynebacterium ciconiae DSM 44920. Lineage (NCBI taxonomy): Bacteria > Bacillati > Actinomycetota > Actinomycetes > Mycobacteriales > Corynebacteriaceae > Corynebacterium > Corynebacterium ciconiae. The sequence continues at coordinate 2,221,451 of NZ_CP047189.1, read as the reverse complement.
ATCCCTTGGGCGAGCGGGTCCGAGTCGGTGTGGTCAAGCGCGGAGCTGCGCCCCATAATCGGTGGGGCTCCCGCCGCGCCACCGGCGAGCAAAATCAGCAGATTCACGCCGTTGCCCATGAGTATCAGCCCCATGAGCATCTTGGTCATGGCGCGTTCCAGCAGCAGAAAGGTTCCCGCCGCCACCAGCACTCCGGCGGCGAGGACGAGGGAGAGATTAACTACCATGGCGCGCCATCTCCTTCTTTGTGTTCTCCTTCTTGTTTTTCGCGCGGCGGTGGCGCTCATCGCGATCCAGCTGCCCGCCCAGCGATTGCAGAATGTAGAGCACCAGCCCCACCACGATCAGATACACCCCAAGATCGAAGACCAGCGGGCTCACCAGGTGCATCTCGCCGATCAGTGGCACGTGCAGATCCAGCACATAGCTGCGCAGCGGGGCGTCACCAACAATCATGGGGGCAAGGGCGCTTATCGACGCCAACCCCAAGCCACTTCCAATGATCCTGCCCGGATCCACCGGCATGGTCTGTTCTAGCTCCTCTGGCCCGCCGGCCAAGTACCGCAGGGCGAAGGCCAGGCCCGCCACCAAGCCCCCGGCGAAACCGCCGCCCGGAGCATTGTGGCCGGCAAAGAAGAAGAACACACTGAGCACGATCATCGCGGGGAAGCTCAGCCGCGCCGCCGCCTCCACCATGAGGGCGCGGTTGCGTTCACGCTCATGGGCTCCGGGGGCAGAGAGCCATTGCCCGCCAAAGGTGTGATCGTGCAGCACTGGCCGCCGAGAGGTGCGAGAGAAACTGCGGGTGCGATACACCAGCGAGGCCACACCGGTGGCCACGATCACGATCACCGAAATCTCGCCCAGGGTATCCCAGGCGCGAATATCCACCAGCAGCACATTCACCGCGTTCGCCCCGTGCGCGATCTCCTTCGCCAACGCGGGGATCGCCTCGGAGATCGCCGGCGCACTGCGGGCATTCATGGCAAAGACCCCCAGCACCACCGTGGTCATGCCCACCGCCGCGGCCAGCCACGCTCGGCCACGCAGATATCCGGTGCGCGTCTTCGCGGAGGTCTCTGCCGGCAGCTTTCGCAGCACCAGCATGAATACCACCATGGACACGGTCTCCACCAGCAGTTGTGTGAGCGCCAGATCGGGTGCTCCGTAGGTGGCAAAAATCATCGCCAAGCCGTAGCCCGTCACGCCCAGCAGCACCACTGCGGAAAGACGATTATCCATCCGGGTGGTGGCGATGGCCACCACAATGATGATCAATGCCAATACTCCTTGGACGGGAGTGTCCCAGAGTTTCATGCGCACATCGGTGCGCTCGCCCAGCACGATCGCCACCATCGGCAGCACACAGAAGGTCGCGAGAATCACGGCCTCGTTGATCGGCAGTGAGCCGCGCTGGGTGTTGGCGGTGATGCGTAGCGACCAGCGGCGCAGCATATCGAGGGTGGCGTCATAGGCGGCATCCGCAGAACCCAGCGCGGGCTTATCAAAGTGGAACCTTTCTAAGGTTTTGCGCTGCCAGTGCATGATCGCGCCAAGCAGGATGATGACGCCCGTAAGCAACAGCGGGATACCAAATCCATGCCACAGCGCCAGCTCGCCGGACGGGGCCACGGCGGTGTGCTCGGCGCCATCGTAGACAGTGCCGGCGTGAATACTGATCGCCTGGTCAAGCAGCTCGGGGCGCAGCCCAAAAAACAGCCCCAAGCATGCCAGCACCAGCGGCGGGGCCCATTGGGTGAAGCTTAACGGCTCCATCTCTGCCACCGCCGGGGAAATCCCGCCGCCGCTGGGGTGATCGGGGCGCTTGACTAAAAAGGCTGCGTGGAAGAAGTACAAGGTATAAGCCATGGTGAGCACCGAGCCCACCACTAGCCCGAGAAGGGTGGCCTGGCCTGGCAGACCCACCAGCAAGGGTTCGTGCAGCAGGGTCTCAAATACCGCCTCTTTTGCGACGAAACCAAAGAAGGGCGGAATGCCCGCCATCGACGCCCCAGCTAAGGCGGCGATCAATGCCAGCCCGGGCTTCGTGCGCCCCAGCCCAGAGAGCTTGTTCTTGTTGCGGGTGCCCGCACAGTGATCGATGGCGCCGACCACCATGAACAGGGTGGCTTTGAACATCGAGTGGGCAAGCATGAGCGCCAGTCCAGCGATGAGCGCCTCCTTGGCGCCGACACCCATGACCGTAATGATAAAGCCCAGCTGCGAGACGGTGCCATAGGCCAAAATGAGTTTCAGGTCCTTCTGCCGCAGCGCCATCCAGCCGCCCAACAACATGGTGAAGATACCCAGCGGCAGCACGATCAAATGCCAGGCGGTGATCCCGTTGAGGGTGGGCGATAGCCGCGCCACCAGATAGATGCCCGCCTTGACCATCGCCGCCGAGTGTAGATAGGCCGAGACTGGCGTGGGGGCCGCCATCGCGCCGGGGAGCCAGAAGTGGGCGGGTGCGATGGCGGACTTACTCAGTGCCCCCGCCAGCACGAGGGCCACGGCCGCGCCCATCCACGGGGCATCGGGGCCGATGCCGTGGTTCACCAGCCCGGACAGAGTCCACTGACCAGAGCGGGTGCCGAAGACCACGATGCCCACGAGCATGGCTAACCCGCCGAGGGAGGTGACCATGAGTGCCTGGCCTGCGGAGCGGCGGGAGGAGGCGCGCTCGCCGTAGTAGCCCACCAGCAAAAAGGAGAGTACAGAGGTGATCTCCCAGAACACGTACATGAGCAGCAGGTTGTCCGAGATCACTAGGCCGTACATGGCCATGCAAAACGCCACCATGCATCCGCCGAAGGTGGCGAGTCGGCGCGGGTTGGCGTCGAAATAGCCCCAGCAGTACAGCAACACAAGCGCGCCGATCCCCAAGATAATGAGGGCGAATAGCGCTGAGAGGCTATCGAGCCGGAAGTCTAGATTGAGGTGTGCGCCGCCCATCCACTCAATCTCCGCAGTGCGGATGGTGGGCTCGGGCGTGGTGAAGAAGGTGGTGAGCACCCAGCCAAACCCGGCTGCCGGTACGAGCGCCACCACACCGAATGCCGCGCGCCCTATCACCCGCAGGAGTACGGGTGCGAGCAGCGACGCGGCAATTAAGCAGAGGAGCAGAAGAAGCACACATCCACCTCATCTAGTAGAGGAAGCAACGTGTCTCATTCTAAACGAGACCTCGGACACCAACCGCAGCCTTAGGGGGCGTTGAAGAACAGCACAAACATCAGCAGCACCATGAGTGGCCACAGTACGGCCACCACCACGCCCCACGCGAGCGCGGTATTTCGCAGCCATGCCGCACATCCCACCGCCGCGGAGATAAAGATCCACGGCCACGCCTGCCCCAGCATGGATATCGAACCGATCGTCTGGATCGCAATGGAGATCACGACGGCAGCCCAGCCGAGGATGAGAATCAGCTTGTCCATTGCGCCGGTATTCATTAGTGCCACGTACAACCTCTGTGGTCGAGCCGGAAAATAATCACTTCGGCTGTGGTCCTACCATTTCTACCTACTCCTGGGCCGCTATGCCCCTTGCCGCACCAGTTGCTGTGTGGATGGATCGAACCAGGTCTGGGTTCGACAAGTGGTTGCAATTCCCGCTCAATCTTGGTGGGCGTCACGCCCAGATCGATGTCCCTCGACACTGAGCAGTCAATACTATCTCTGGCAATACCACCTCCCGAATAGCACAATACAGCGGCAGCTTTTTCAGTAAAGCTGTTCACCATACCGGTAGCTAAGCTCCTAGCTCTAGTGTGATTTCTCAACTGATTCCACGCAGCTATTGGGGGATTTTTACCTTGTGCATTTCAGGCATGTGACGGCTTGGCTACCTAGCCGGCGGTGTGGAGTTGAGACGCGGCAGGAAGCCTTCGAGGGCCGCAAGAGGGAAGCCGCCAATCAACCCATGTGACACCCTCGGCCCCTTGGGGGAGGTTGTTACAGTGCCATGCTTCTGGCCAGTGAGAAAGCAACCGGCGGCAAGTTCGATCTCCTGCGGAGAGCACGTGTGACTTCGCAGAACAAGGTAAACACACCCTTAAACAAGAGGAACCGGGTGTCGAATGCTTTTAGCCGTGCAGGCGGGCAGCAGCCGTGCTCAGCGCTGCGGCAATGGAAGCCTCCGAGGTCGGTCCGAACCCCATGGCCCATGCCCGCTTGTTGTGCTCGCAGGTGTAGATGAAGGTAACGGTGGCCTCGAAGATGTCGAACTGGTGAAAGCTGAGGACTTCCACGCGGCGGCCCATATCGGCCAGCAGGTTGGTGACAGCGGAGCAGGGGCCGGTGGCGATGATTTCCCGAGTGGATTCGTGGCGTGTGCCTGTGGTGGTGTCGGTGATGGCGGCGGTGTATCGGTAGCGGCCGCCGCGCAGACGTTCGCTGTCCATGTGGGTGATGCGGAGGTCTCCCAGTGGCGCGTAGGTGGCGGCGAAGGTGCGCCACTCCATACCGCGTGCTTCCTCCCGCAGGCCGCGGGGCAAGCGATGGCCAAAGCGGGCCCGGAAGGGATCATCGGCAAAGGTGCGCGAGGTGGTGCGCTCAGCGGGGATGGGGATGTGGTGACCAGCCGGCGTGGGACGGCGGTGGTACTCGACAATGGTGGAGCGCAGAGACTGATGAGCGTAAGTGGTGGGCATGATGCCTGATCACATTCCTTGTACAACGGAGCTGAAAACAACGGTGTCGAAGGACTGAAGATTTCTTCGCCAGAGATAGCGGCGGTGTGGGGGTCTTAACGACTACTTCCTTGTACGGAGGTTTCAGTCCTCGCTGTGAGCTCCTCCGCCAAGGTACGTAGCCTTCAGTACTCGTACGCCTAGAAGGCCGGCGGCTCGAAGGGCCGGGCTTTTAAGGGCGCGAAGGCTGCATACGTGGCGGGTGATCATGTGGGGCATAGTAAGCGGCGTCACACGGAGATGGCAAGTGTTATGCAGACATAGAATGGGATGGGGGTACCCACCCTGCGAGACGCCAGGTGGAGTGAGGTGTATCACTCGTTGGGTCTGGCTCGCAACGACGCCGCTGGACATTTGTGTCTATAGTCGCAGGGGAGGGCGAGCCAGTCCTGCTACGGCTTCACTGCCATAGCGCGCGGCCTTTAGGCCCCGCATGATCGTTCATAGCAGTAACACCTAAGGAGGAACCCCATGGCCACCGATACTCCCGAACTGTTCAGGCTGATGGATCGAGAAGGAGTCAGCAATCTCTTCGCCGCCACCGATACTGGCGCCATCAGTGAAGAGGTAGAAGAGGTGGTATCCAAGGCGGGCTATGAGCCCCATGGATACTTCATTGAAGGCCTTGCCTCTTTCCTTCTTGCCTCGAACGGCCAAGCCCCCGAGGAGTTGAGCTTTGATAGCGAGGCCGGCATGTTCAGCGTCATCGGCAGTAAGGAAGTCTTGGGGCCGTTGAAGCAACAGCTGAGCGAGCTATTCGCTAATCCTTCCGAACTGAAGAAGATCATTGACCGGGCCGTCGCTGCGGGCGTGGAGCTCGAAGACTAGCGCTTCAACAGCGAGCGCGCCGGCACACATCGGCGTCGTGCAGTGAGCTGACGCTGCTCCCAGGGTGGGCATGAGGAGACGAAGCCATGCCTTTATGGAAAAGCCTGTGATAGCAATATACGCCCTCCCAGCCAGCTGGGAGGGCGTATGCGTGAGCAGGTACCCCTACTTTGCGTAGTTCTGCAGGAAGAGCGTCTCTGCAACGGCGATGGAGAGGATCTCTTCCGGATCCACCGACTCATTGGGGGAGTGGATGGTGCAGGAGGGTTCCTCTACGCCGAAGAGGGCGATCTCGGCCTCGGGGAATTTTTCCTGCAGCTTCGAGGTGAGCGGAATCGATCCGCCGGAGCCGATGACCACGGTGTTCTTGTCGCCATAGGCCTGGGAGAGGGCCTCGCCGAGAACGCTCAGGGTCTTGCTTTCGGGGGCGGTGGAGAAGGGCTTGTTCACGTCGAAGACGGTCACGTCCACGTGCGCGCCCCAGGGGGTGTGGTTGATCAGGTGCTGCTTCAGTGCCTCGGCAACTTCCGCGGAGTCCAGTCCGGCCGGCACGCGCAGGTTCAACTGTGCCTCTGCGGTGGCTGGAACTGCATTGACCGCCTCGCTCACCGGGGTGGAGCTAAAGCCGATGATGCTCACGGCGGGACGTGCCCACAGCATGTCGGCGGGGCTGTCTTCCTCGGTTCCCATGATCTCGGTTCCCTCGAGCATGCCGGCATCGGTGCGGAAGGTGTCTCGGTCATAGTCCATCCCCTGCCATTTCGCGGTGCAGTCCACCCCGTCAATGACGGTGCGGCCGTGTTCATCGCGGATGGAGTCCAGCGTGCGCATGAGGGCAGCGACGGCATCCGGGGCGGCGCCGCCGAAGGAGCCGGAGTGCACCGCCGTGGCGAGGGTGTCGACCTTCACGTTCAGCAAGGCCCCTCCGCGCAGCGAGGTGGTGAGGGTAGGCACGCCCACAGCGGCGTTGCCCGAGTCTGCGATGAGGATGGCGTCCGCGGCGAAAAGCTCGGGTCGTTCGTCGATAAGCGCATCGAGCCCCGCGCCGCCGCGCTCCTCGGAGCCTTCAATAACAACCTTGATATTGCAGCTCAGTCCACCGATCTCGGAGAGGGTGCGGAGCACGGCCAGGTGCATGACGAGATTGCCCTTGCAGTCGGCGGCGCCCCGCGCGTACCAGCGTCCGTCTCGTTCGGTGAGGGTGAAAGCATCCGAGGTCCAGGCCGCGGGGTCGCCGGCAGGGACGACATCATAATGCGAATAGAGCAACACGGTGGGCGCGGACTCGTCCACGGTGCTGGTTCCGATGAATGTGCGCGTGCCGTCGATGGTCTGGTAGGCGGTCACATCGAGGCCGTGCTTCTCCAGTGCCGCTTGCACCCAGTCGCCGGCGGCGGTGTGCTGGTCCTTGAGCTCCTCCACGCTGTGTACAGAGTTAAAGGAGCAGAGCTCGGACAGATCGGAGAAGATACGGTCTTTTTGCTTTTCGACGCTCTCTCGCGCCACATCAGGTGTAGTCATGCTGACCAGCGTACGCGGCATTCCGGTGTTCTTGCACTCGATAGGGTAGAGTGCTAGAACAGGTCTTAGCACTTGGACATTTCGAGTGCCAGCCTAGAACAAAGAATGAACGATAAACGCGGGTGAAGTTGGCATCACCAACACTCACCAACTACAGCCGTCGCGGGCGCCCGCCGATATCGACGCTTGAGTGTCGTCCCTTAACTTGTATATAAGGAGCACTAAAACAACATGGCAAAGATCATCGCTTTTGATGAAGAAGCACGCCGTGGCCTCGAGAAGGGCCTGAACACCCTGGCTGACGCCGTGAAGGTTACCCTCGGCCCCAAGGGCCGCAACGTGGTTCTGGAGAAGAGCTGGGGTGCGCCGACCATCACCAACGACGGTGTGTCCATCGCGCGCGAGATCGAGCTCGAAGAGCCTTATGAGAAGATCGGCGCTGAGCTGGTCAAGGAAGTAGCTAAGAAGACCGACGACGTTGCCGGTGACGGCACCACCACCGCTACCGTTTTGGCCCAGGCTCTCGTCTCCGAGGGTCTGCGCAACGTTGCCGCTGGTTCTAACCCCATGGGCATCAAGCGCGGTATCGAGAGCGCCGTGAAGGCCGTTACCGAGAAGCTGCTCGAGGGGGCCAAGGAAGTAGAGACCCAGGAGCAGATCGCCGCTACCGCCGGCATTTCCGCAGCGGATCCCGCCATCGGCGCTAAGATCGCCGAAGCAATGTACGCCGTGGGCGGCGGCAAGCTGAACAAGGAGTCCGTGATTACCGTTGAGGAGTCCAACACCTTCGGTGTGGATCTCGACGTGACCGAGGGTATGCGCTTTGATAAGGGCTACATCTCCGGCTACTTCGCTACCGACATGGAGCGCCAGGAGGCCGTCCTCGAGGATCCCTACATCCTGCTGGTCTCCGGCAAGATCTCCAACATCAAGGACCTGCTGCCGCTGCTGGAGAAGGTCATGCAGTCCGGCAAGCCGCTGCTCATCATCTCCGAGGATGTAGAGGGCGAGGCTCTGTCCACCCTCGTGGTGAACAAGATCCGCGGCACCTTCAAGTCCGTCGCCGTGAAGGCTCCGGGCTTCGGTGACCGCCGCAAGGCCATGCTGCAGGATATGGCTATCCTCACCGGCGGCCAGGTCATCTCCGAGGAGGTTGGCCTCTCCCTCGAGACCGCCGACATCCCGCTGCTGGGTACTGCCCGCAAGGTTGTGGTGACCAAGGACGAGACCACCATCGTCGAGGGTGCCGGTTCCGCCGAGCAGATCGAGGGTCGCGTCAACCAGATCCGCGCCGAGATCGAGAACTCTGACTCCGAGTACGACCGCGAGAAACTGCAGGAGCGCTTGGCCAAGCTGGCCGGCGGCGTGGCTGTGATCAAGGTCGGCGCCGCCACCGAGGTGGAGCTTAAGGAGCGCAAGCACCGCATCGAGGATGCCGTGCGCAACGCCAAGGCTGCCGTGGAAGAGGGCATCGTTGCCGGCGGTGGCGTGGCCCTGCTGCAGGCCGCTCACGTGCTGGACTCCGATCTGGACCTTACCGGTGACGAGGCCATCGGCGTGAAGATCGTGCGCGCCGCTCTCTCCGCTCCGCTGAAGCAGATCGCCTTCAACGCCGGTCTGGAGCCGGGTGTGGTGGCCGATAAGGTCTCCAACCTGCCTGTCGGCGAGGGTCTGAACGCCGCTACCGGCGAGTACCAGAACCTCATGGAGGCTGGCATCAATGACCCGGTGAAGGTCACCCGCTCTGCCCTGCAGAACGCTGCCTCCATCGCGGCGCTGTTCCTCACCACCGAGGCCGTCGTGGCCGACAAGCCGCAGCCTGCCGGCTCCGGTATGCCGGACGCTGACGCCATGGGTGGCATGGGCGGCATGATGTAACCCACCCCTTAAGCACCACAGCCCCAGATCCCCATGCGGGACTGGGGCTGTATGCTGTGCGCTACCATCGGCGATCATGAACGCACCACGCATGAGGGTCTCCATCATTTCTGCTGGACGGGTAGGCACAGCTATCGGTGAAAAGCTCGCCGCGGCAGGCCATCACATCTATAACGCGGTGGCACCCTCGCCAGAGTCGCTCGAGCGGGCCTATGCCCGCCTGCCGCATGCCGCAATAGCCAGCTGCGGCACAGCCGCCTCCCGTGCCCAACTGCTCGTGCTCGCCGTTCCCGATCCGCAGCTGGCAGCGGTGGTGGAAGAAATTACCCCGCACGTACAGCCGCGCCAGATCGTGCTTCACACCTCCGGTAGTCATGGGGTGGAGGTGCTCGCACCACTCGCCGAGCGCGGGGCGCTGACCATCGCCGCTCACCCAGCCATGACTTTCTCCGGCACCGATGCCGATGTGGAGCGTCTCGACGGCTGCGGCTGGGGTGTCACCACCGGCGATGATCTTACGGCCACAGTCGCAGAGCTGCTCATCACAGAGATGAATGGTCGCGCCATCGCCATCGCCGAGCAGCACCGGGCGCTGTACCACGCGGCCATGGCCCATGCCTCTAATCACGCGGCCGCGATCGCCGCCCAAGCCAGGGAACTGGTGGAGCAGTGCGCCGTGCAGGACGATAGCGATACCGCACGCCGCTTGCTCGGCCCCCTCATGCAGCAGAGCATCGCGGCCGCTCTCGACGGCGGCTGGGAAGCGATCACCGGCCCCGCAGCCCGCGATGACGCCGCGGCTGTGCGCCGCCACCTCGAGGTCATCGGCACCGGCCCAGTCCGCGACAGCTACGTGGCCCTGGCCCGCGCTATCGCTGAGCAGAGTGGCGCGCAGGGGGTGCTCGTGGCGTCGACAAGCGAATAAAAGGATTTGCTTCTTTTGCCCAACAGAGCAGCACTATCGGGATTAGACTGATTGGTATGGCTGACAAGAAAAAGAAGGATGAAGAGCTGCCGGTCATCGACCTTGCGGCAACCGAGGGTTATTACGTAGATGACTCGGATGAGGACGATCCGGTACTCGTTAAGCCCGATGGCAGCCCCGTAGATACGTGGTTTGAGAACTACCCCTACGACGAGCGCATGAGCCGTGAGGAGTACGAGCACGTCAAACGCGCCCTCCAGATCGAGCTGCTGAAGTGGCAGAACTGGACCAAGGACACCGGCCAGGCGCACATTATTCTTTTCGAAGGCCGCGATGCTGCCGGTAAGGGCGGCACCATTAAGCGCTTCAATGAGCACCTCAATCCCCGCGGTGCCCGCACCGTGGCGTTGGAGAAGCCTTCCCCGCGCGAATCCACCTCGTGGTATTTCCAGCGCTATATCGAGCATTTCCCGAGCGCCGGTGAGATCGTGTTCTTCGACCGCTCGTGGTACAACCGTTCCGGCGTGGAGCGGGTCATGGGCTTTTGTACCGAAGCCCAGCACGCCGAGTTCCTTCGCGAGGTGCCCATGCTGGAGAACATGATCATGGGCTCGGGGATTTCCTTGACCAAGCTGTGGTTCTCGGTCACGCAGAAGGAGCAGCGCACCCGCTTCGCTATCCGCCAGGTGGATCCGGTGCGCCAGTGGAAGCTCTCGCCGATGGATCTCGCCTCCCTTGATAAGTGGGATGATTACACCCGCGCTAAGGAGGAGCAGTTCCGCTACACGGACACCGACGAGTCGCCGTGGATCACCATTAAGTCCAATGACAAAAAGCGCGCCCGCATCAACGCCATGCGTTATGTGTTGAGCAAGTTCGAATACACCGGCAAGGACCACGAGCTAGTGGGCGAGCCTGATCCGTTGATCGTGCGTCGCGGCCGCGACCAGATCGGCGACTAGGCTAGCTGAGCGATCCGGCGATGATCTCCGGCCAGCTGCTGGCTGTGATGCCGAGTCGGCCGGGGCGAAGCACGGCGGGTTCGCGCCACAGATAGCGCTGATTGTTCAGCTCGCGGGCTACGGGATGGGCGTGGCCCGCCACGCGCACGAGCCAGGAAGGCACGGTCGAGAGCCTCGGGGTGGTGCCTGCGTAGGCTGCTACGCGCTGCGCCAGCTGGCGCATACTTTCCGGGGCGGGGCAGGGGCAGTGCACCACCGCTGTCCCCGCGGGGGCGATCTTCTCACGGTGGTGCGCGCAGTACGTCATGGCGTGGGCGAGGTCGGGCAGATAGGTGATCGAGTGGGGGAGATCGGCATCGCCGAGCAGCCATCCGCGCGCGCCTCGGGCAGTAGGGGCAATCACCGACAGCGTGGGTATCGATGCCGCACGATGAGCAGTGGGGCCGCAGAGATCGGCGGCCACGACCGAGATTGTGGTGGCGCGGTGGCCCGCCCGCTGCTCAAGGAGTTCCGCTCGGACCTGCCCGAGAGGGGAACAGGGCTGAACTGCTGTGCCTTCGTGGAGATCGCGAGCAGATACGCCGAAGGCATAGACCGACTCGGGAAAGATCACCGGAATATCCAACTCGGCGGCCAAGTCCATGATCGCTCGTTCCCGTGAGGGCAATTCGCGGCGCCACGCCTGCTCAGTATAGGAGGTGTGGATGCAATGGAAGATGGCATCGAAGGCTGGCTGGTTGAGACTACGCAATAGCGCGGGATCCCCCGCATCGCCTGTGACTACCCGTGCACCGGGTACCGGGCTGGAGGAACGCCGCAGCAGAGTGCAGGTGTGGCCGAAAGAGTCGAGGTGCGTGGTGAGGGCGCGCCCGATTTGTCCCGCGCCGGTGATGAGAGCGTGCATGTGCTCCTCCCCAATATAGTGAACAGTGCTCTCTAAAATTATGGGTATGTCATCCCTAGGGCGCAACAGGTAAAACTGAATACATGCCCCAACCACGGAGAACACACGCCGAAGCCCGCGCCGCCATGCAGGAAGGCATCGTGCGCGAAGGGCGCCGCCAGCTCCGCGGCCACGGGCCAGCGAAACTTTCTGTGCGCGCTATTGCCCGCCAACTCGAGGTAGCTCCCTCAGCGGTGTATCGCTATGTACGCAGCCGAGATGAGTTGCTCACCATCCTGCTCATCGCGTCGTATGAGGAGCTTGCCTCATATGTGGAACAAGCCGCAGATACCACCACCCATGCCCCCAGAGCATGCCTAGAGCGCAGCATGCTCGCGCTACGTGAGTGGGCCGTTGAACACCCCGAACAATGGGCGCTGCTTTACGGCACCCCAGTCGTTGGCTATGACGCCCCCGCCAGCACAGAAGCTGCGGGAACACGCGTCATTGTGCTCCTAGCCCGCATCCTCTCAACCGGCAACATGCCAGAGGTGCCGCTATCACCGGCGCTGCATGCGGTGGCCCGCACAGAACTCCTCGACGCGGGCGTGGGCTGCCGCCCAGAGCAACTGCCGGAGATACTCAACACGTGGACGGCCACGGTGGGGCTGATCAGCGCGGAAGTCTTCGGCCACCTAGGCGCAGAATTCTCCGCCCACGGCGAAGAGCTGTTTCAGCTGCACATCGATGCGATATGCAGCCGGTACCACTTGCCCTAGCTCGGCTCGATCGGATTGCCCTGCCAGCGGGAATGGGACGGCACGGAATCGCCGCGCATCACCAGAGAAGCTGGGGCGATGGTGGTGTACTCGCCAATGCTGCTGCCCGGCAGCACCACGGAGTGGGCACCGAGGGTGGCGCCTTCACCGATGGTCACTGTCCCGAGACTCATTACCCGGTCATGAAAGAGGTGGGTTTGCACCACCGTGCCAGGGCCCACGGTGGCCCCAGCACCCACGTGGCACAGATCCGCCTCGGGAAACCAATAGGACTCGATCCACGCACCTTCACCAATGTGCGCCCCGAGGCCGCGTAGACACGCAGACAGCGTTGCCGTGCCGAGGGTGTGGGTGAGTATCCACGGCGCCGCCACTGTTTCTACGAAGGCATCCTGCAGCTCATTGAGCCAGACGAAGCGGCTCCACAAAGGATGGTCCTGGGCGCGGATGGTGCGCACGCACACCCACTTCACGGCCGTGGTGACCGCCATCGCGAGCGCCCCGGCGACCATGAGCACCAGACCGCCGCCGAGAAGCAGCACCGCCAGCGCGGCCGTAGGGGAGCTGGGCCACAGGGCAGCGAGCAGGGCCTGGAGGCTGATCATCACGGCCGCCGCCAGCACCGCCGAGGTCATGGGGGCAAAAAGCCTTAGGGTTTCCACCACGCCGCGCCGGGCCTTCAACGAGGCCGGTGGATCGTAGGTCAGGGCCGCAGCATCATCGGCGCATGCCTCCACGCGGCGCATGCGCTCCGGTGGCGATCCCCACCAGTTCGACCCCGCCTTGGCCTTGGTCGGCGTGGAGGACAGAACGGCGACGAGCGAGTTTTTGCCCAACTTTCGGCCCGGTCCGGTGACGCTCGAGTTGCCGAGGAAGCTCTTCTTGCCCACCTTGCAGCGGTCGACGTAGAGCCAGCCTCGGCCTAGTTCATAGCCGGCGATGGAGGTGTCATCGGCGAGGAAAGCGCCCGCGCGCACCTCGGTGAGCGCGGGGATCATCACGGCGGTGGACACCTCGGCGCCAGCCCCGATCCGCGCGCCGAGGCTGCGTAGCCACACGGGGGTCAGCTGCGCAGCATAGAGCGGGAAGAGGTAGTGGCGGGCATCGTCCATGAGCCGGTGGATCGTCCAGGCCCGCCAGCCGCCCACGGAGCGCACCGGCACCACCCCGGGCTGAAGGCCGAGTTGGAGCAGCCGCACCAGCGTCCAAATCACCGCTGCCAGGGCGGCCAGGGCCACCAGGGCGCCGAGCGGGGCGCTAGCGAGCGCCCCCACCGCGCCGTGGTGCTGCGCTGCCCACACCACCACGCCGGCTCCGGCGGCTAGAGCCACGATGGGCACCAGCCCGAGTAGCAGGGAGGTGAGGTAGTACACCGGAACCCAGCGGGCGTTGCGGGGCGGGGGAGAATCAGGAAAGTCGTCTTTCGGCTTGCCCACTTTGCGGGCAGGCGAGCCGGCCCACCGGGACCACTTCTTTACCTTCTTGTCCCCGGTGACACAGGAACCGGGCTCCACCTGGGCGCCCTCGGCTATGCGGCTACCTGGTAGGAGCACCGAGCGGGCGCCGACCCGGGCATAGGCGCCGATGCGCACCGGGCCGACGTGCAGGATGTCGCCGTCGAGCCAATAGCCGGAGAGTTCCACCTCTGGTTCCACGCAGCAGTAATCGCCGAGCCGCAGCAGGCCTGTCACTGGGGCGGGAGTGTGCAGGTTCACGCCCTTGCCCACCTGGGCGCCGAGCATGCGGGCGAAACTGACCGTAAACGCAGCCGAGGATATCGAGCGGGCCCCGCACACATCCGCTACTCGTTCCGCCGTCCAGATCCGCAGGTGCACCCCGCCCCCACGGGGATAATCCCCGGCGACAATGCCGCGGGTGAGTAGCCGGATGATCCCCGCCGCGAGCGGCAAGCGGCCCACGGGGGTGAGAAACACCAGCCCGCACAGCACGGAGAGCTGCCACGGCACCGGCACCGTCCAGTCTGCGGGGATCACGGTATTGCCCAGCAGCAGCCAGCTGATCCACTGGGCGGCGCGCAGCATCATCACCGGCAGCTGGATGGCCTCCTGGATCAGCCGGCTGCGGCGCGGCACTGGGGCGCAGGAACGCTGGGAGGTGGCAGGGGGATCGAGGCTATCGAGATACTCGGCCAGTGCCCCCAGTCGGGGTCTATCGTAGAGATCCCGCACGGACACGGTGGGGATACGTTCACGGATCCGGCCCACCAAGGTGGCGGCCGCCAGGGAGGTGCCGCCGAGGGAGAAAAAGTCTGCCTGGGGGCTATCCACGGCCACGCCGAGTACCTCCACCCACACGGCGGCGAGCCACCGCTCGGTCTCATTCATGCCCGCGTCGTGCACGGTGGCGCTGGGCAGCGGCCACGGCAGTGCCCGTTTATCCACTTTGCCGGCCGTGGTCACCGGCAGCTCTTCCATCACATGCAGCCGTGGCACGAGTGCGGCGGGCATGAGCTCAGCGAGACGCTGCTGCGCCCGCTGCACATCGAAGCCCGCTGCCGGATCGCTCAAGGAAACATAGCCCACCAGCACGGAATCACCGCCACCGGTTTTCTGCACCACCACCGTGGAGGAGCGCACATTTTCCACGGCGGACAGCCCTGCATCAACCTCCCCGAGCTCAATGCGTCGGCCGCCGATCTTCACCTGATCGTCGATCCGGCCCACAAAGTACAGGCCATCCTCTTCCAGCCGCACATGATCGCCCGAGGCATAGGCCCGCTCCCAACCGAGCGCCGGAAGCGGCGCATATTTCTCGGCGTCCTTGGCCGGATCCAGATACCGGGCCAGCCCCACCCCGCCGATGATGAGCTCTCCCACCTCGCCCACCGCCACCGGCTGCCGGTTGCTATCGACCACCGCCAGATCCCAACCGTCGAGGGGCAGGCCAATGCTCACGGGCGCGCCGGGATGCAGCTGAGTACCGCAGGCCACCACCGTGGCCTCGGTGGGGCCGTAGGTGTTCCACATCTGTCGCTGCGGGGTGGCTAGGCGATCGATGAGTTCCTGGGGGCAGGCCTCGCCGCCCACAATGAGCAGGCGCACATTATCTAAGGCCTCATCAGGCCACAGCCCAGCGAGGGTGGGCACGGTAGAGACCACGGTGATGCCACGGCGGATCAACCAGGGGCCTAAATCCATGCCGGAGCGCACCAGTGACCGCGGGGCCGGCACCAGGCAGGCGCCGTGGCCAAACGCCAGCCACATTTCCTCGCAGGAGGCGTCGAAGGCCACGGACAGCCCAGCCAGCACGCGGTCGTCTGGGCCCAGCGGGCCGGCCGGGGCGTCCACCAAAAACCAGCGGGATTCCGCATCCACGAAGGCGGCGGCGCTGCGGTGGGTGACCGCCACACCCTTCGGGGTGCCGGTGGAGCCGGAGGTGAAAATGATCCACGCGTCGTCGTCCACGGTGGGTGGGCCGGCGGGATAATGCTCGGTCAGCGGGGTGGTCAGGCGCAGCCCGGTGGCGTCGATAAGCGCATCGATCTGCGCTTCGCCGAAGACAAGCGTGGCGCGCTCATCTGGGTCATCCGCATCCACGGGCACATAGGCGGCACCGGCCAGCATGGTGCCGAGAATCGCCACATACAGCTGCGCGCTTCCCGACGCCATCCGGATGCCCACCCGGGCGCCGCGGCCAATGCCCAAGGCCTGCAGCTGTGTGGCCGTGGCGCGGACCTCCTCCAGCAGTTCTGCGTAGGTCAGCACGGTGCCATCATCGATGGCGGCGGCCTGCGGAAAGGTTTCGGCGGTGGCGTGGAGGATGTCGATGAGCGTGCGGGGCTGAGGGGCGCGCTCGCGGGCGCGGTAGTGGGGCGGCAGCACGCGGCCTAATCCTCGGAGGCTTCGGCGGTCATGATCGCCTTCGCCAGTTTGCGCAGATGCTTGAGCTGCTTATTCGTAGACTCATCGAGGGCCCGGTCCTCGGCCGCGGCGACGATCTCCGCCAGCTGCGTGCGGGCTTTGGTGCCCTTTTTGGTGGTGGTGACGATCTGGCGGCGTCGATCCTGCTTATCGCGCTCGCGCTTGACCCAGTTCTTCTCCTCCAGGGCGTCGATGAGCCGCACCATGTCGGAGGCGTCCATGGAGAGGATGTCGCACAGCTTGGATTGGCTGGAGGCGCTCGCAGCGGCCAGACAGCACAACACCCAGTACTCCCGCAGGTTAGTGTGCTCCTCGTGGAGCGCTGCCTCCACCTCGTCGCGGGTGCGTCTGCGGAGGCGTTCTAGTTGGAAAGAAGGGGACTCAAGCAACATCTGGGGGAGATCAGGATGTATGGCCATAGCCGTTAGTCTAACCAACCGAGTGCGAAAAAGGGCGCATAGCAGCATAAAGGAGCCGACCCGCCCCCTTCGATCTCCACTTCGAAGGGAGGAGCCGACTCCTCATACCTGATCCTAGACAGATCACATCTGCCACACAAGAATCATTTACTTGCCGTAGCGCTCCACGGAGTCCTGCAGGATCTTCTCGGCCTCGGCCTTATCGCCCCAGCCAGAGCCCTGCACTTCCTTGTTGGGCTCGAGATCCTTGTAGTGCACAAAGAAGTGCTCGATCTCGTCGCGCAGCGCCTGCGGCACATCGGTGATGTCCTGGATGTGCTCCCAGCGGACGTCGTCGATCACGCAGAGCAGCTTGTCATCGCCGCCGGCCTCGTCGGTCATCTTGAACACACCCACGGGGCGGGCCTCAACGATCACGCCGGGGAACACGGGCTCGGGCAGGATCACGAGGGCATCCATCGGGTCGCCATCCTCGCCGAGGGTGTGGTCAATGAACCCGTAGTCCAGGGGGTAGGCCATCGGGGTGAACAGGTAGCGGTCCAGATACACCTTGCCGGACTCGTGGTCCACCTCGTACTTATTGCGGGAGCCCTTGGGAATCTCGATGGTTACTTCAACAGACATGGCGTGAGCTGCAGCCCCTTTCGGCTGGAAATGTATCGGGTGGTACAAACAACGCCCTCGCTGGGAGGGTCTGTTCCTATCGTAGCGTGGCCTATAATCGCTCGGGTACGTGCGGCGCATAAGAGTAGGGGAAGAGATGTCTGCGAAGGCGAAGAATCCGAAAACGTGGTGGGTTACCTCCATCGTTGTGGCCGGCGCCGCGGTCGCCTCCATCGCTGGGGTGGGCATCCAGGCCTATGTGACAGAGCGGGGCCTCAGCCACCCCGAGGTGGTGAGCGCGCACGATGTCACCGGCAGTTTTGCCGCCGCCGAGCCCCAGGCTGAGGTGGACAATGGGCAGCTGGGCGCGCTGATTGCGGACAAGGCCACTGATCCGCGCCTCGGCTCCTTCACTGGGGTGGTCAGCGATACCAGTACGGGCGAGCAGGTGTGGTCGGTGAACCCCGATGAGCAGGTGCGTCCCGCCTCGGCCACGAAGCTGCTCACCGCAGCGGCCGCGCTGATCGCACTGGGTGAGAATGATCAGCTCACCACCACCGTTCACGATGATGGCTCCGGCACCGTGGTGCTCAAGGCCGCAGGTGATGTGATGCTCAATGATGCCCAGCTGGATAGCGTGGTGGAGCAGCTGTCCGACACCCCGGTGGAGGCGGTGGCCATGGACACCTCGGTGTGGCCGGATGAGCCTTTCAGCCCCAAGTGGAATAAGGATGACATCGCCGGCGGCTACATCGCGCCCATGCAGCCGATGATGCTCAACGGTGCGCGCATCGGCGCCGAGTACGGCGATGTGCCGCGCTCGACCACCCCGGCGGAGGATGTGGCCCAGGCGTTGGCGAAGAAGCTGGGCGTGGAGTTTGTGGGTGCCGCCGAGGCGACCGGGCCGGCTGTGGCGAGTGTGAGCTCCGAGCCGCTGGCGGTACGCCTGCACACCATGATGGTGCATTCGGACAATGTGATGGCCGAGGCGATCGGCCGCGAGGTGGCGGTACACACCGGCTATCCTGCCACCCAGGAGGGCTCCCGCGAGGCAACTCTCGCGGTGCTGGCCGAGCATGGCATCGACACCAGCGGCATGGAGATGGTGGACAACTCTGGGTTGTCCACCGATAACGCCATCTCCGCGGCCGCCTTCGTGCGGGTGCTGTCTACGGTGGCGAGCGATCCGGCGCTGCGCCCGTTGCTCAATGCCTTGCCCGTGGCCGGCGGCGAGGGCAGCCTCAGCGCCCGTTTCGGCGGCAGCTCCGGGGAGGGCTGGGTGCGGGCCAAGACGGGCACGCTCACCAACACCGCGGCGCTGGCCGGGCTCATTCCCGCCGAGAACGGCCACACCTATGCCTTCGCGTTCATCTGCAATGATGCCTCTGTCCTGCCGGCTCGTGCCGCAATGGACGAGCTCGCCTCCTCGATCCGTTCCTTCTAGCCCATGCCCACTCACATCGGCGAGATTCCGCTCCCGCGGCGCAGCCCGCACTTTCTTGCTTGTCGACGCCACCTCCGCGTCCATGCCTCTCCCGCCGCAGCCATCGGCCTGTCGGGCGGGCCAGACTCCCTCGCCCTCGTGGCGGCGGCCCTCGCCGAGGGGGTGCAGGTGCGGGCGATCTGCGTGGACCACCAGTTGCAGCCGGGCTCCCGCGAGGTGGCGGAGCAGGCCGCGGCCACGGCCCGCCGCATGGGGGCGGAGGCTGTGGTGGCCCCGGTGACGGTGGATGCCCGCGCCGGCGGGATGGAGGCGGCCGCGCGCCGTGCCCGCTACGCCGCGCTGCGCGCCCAGGCGGGATCGCGGCCGGTGTGGGTGGCGCACACCCTCGATGACCAGGCGGAGACTGTGTTGCTCTCGGCGCTGCGGGGCCGAGTTGCGGGGATGGCGGTGAGCGACCGGCACGTCCAGCGGCCCTTCCTAGGCCTGCGGCGTGCCGACACCGTGGGTGCCTGCGCGGAGCTGGGGTTGAGGCCGTGGCAGGATCCGCTTAATGAGGACGCGAGTGTGCGTCGTATAGCGATCCGCTCGAAGGTGATGCCCTTGTTGGAGGAGATCACCGGAGCCGATGTGGCTCCTGCACTCGCCCGGGCCGCGGCCACTGCCCGCGAGGATGCGGACTTCATTGCTGCTCAGGTGCCCGAGATCGACTCCGACGGGGTGAGCGTGTCGCTGGCTTCCGCCCCGCGGGCACTGCGGGTACGAAGCATTATCGCCTTCTTGCGCCACCACGATGCGGCCGTCTCAGCGGCCACAATCGACGCGGTTGATGCGCTGTTGGTGAATTGGCATGGCCAAGGTGGGGTAGCGGTGGGGAAAACCGCGGAGGGGCTACGGTTGGTCGTGCGCCGAAAAAGTGGCACACTCGTCATGGACGAATCCCCCTAATTAGCAGCTAGGAACCATCATGGAATCTGCCAAGGACATCGCCGTTCCCGCGGGCAAGTATCACGACGACATCGAAGCCGTCATCATCGACGAAACCACCCTGCAAGCACGTATCCGCGAGCTCGCCGCGAAGGTGAGCGAGGAATACGCCGATATTGAGGATGACCTCGTGTTGGTGTGCGTGCTCAAGGGCGCGGTGTATTTCATCACCGATTTCTCCCGCGAGCTCTCCATTCCCGCACAGATGGAGTTCATGGCGGTGTCCTCCTATGGCAACTCGGTGTCCTCCTCCGGGGTGGTGCGCATTCTCAAGGATCTGGATCGCGATATCGCTGGCAAGCATGTGCTCATCGTGGAAGACATCATCGATTCCGGTCTCACCCTCTCTTGGCTGATGAAGAACCTCTCCAACCGCCAGCCCGCCTCCCTCAAGGTGGTCACGCTTTTGCGTAAGCCGGAGGCTGTGTCCGCCAAGGTGGAGCTTCTCGACGTCGGCTTCGACATCATCAACGCGTTCGTCGTCGGCTATGGCCTCGACTATGCCGAGCACTATCGCGATTTGCCGTATATCGGTCTACTCAAAGAACGCGTGTATAAGGACTAGACTCAAAGGCCTCTATGAAGAACAAAAAGATCCTCAATATCGGGCTTATCGCGGCTGTTGCGCTGGTGGGGCTGTTTCTCATTGTGCAGCTGACGGACGATACCCGCTCCTACCGCGAGGTCGATACCTCGGTGGCGCTGTCCCAGCTCAATGACAAAAACGCCAAAGAGGTGCGTATTGATGACCGCGAGCAGCGGATACTCATCGAGCTGAAGAAGCCCACCACCGTGGACAAAACGGAGGGTGTGGAGAAGATCCAGACCCAGTACCCGGCCCGCACCGCCCCGGAGATCTTCGATCGGGTCACTAAGGCCGACCCCGAGAAGTTCACCACCAAGGTCACCCGGGATTCCTTCATCGGTTCGATGCTGACGATGATGCTGCCGCTGCTGCTCATCTTCGCCCTCATCATGTTCTTCTTCAGCCGCATGCAGGGCGGCGGCATGGGGCCTTTTGGTTTCGGCGGCTCCAAGGCCAAGGAACTCACCAAGGACATGCCCACCAACACCTTCGCGGATGTGGCGGGTGCGGACGAGGCCGTGGACGAGCTCCACGAGATCAAGGACTTCCTGCAGGATCCCACCATCTACGAGAAGCTGGGCGCCAAGATCCCGCGAGGCGTGCTGCTCTACGGCCCGCCCGGTACGGGTAAAACCTTGCTGGCCCGCGCCGTTGCCGGTGAGGCCGGGGTGCCCTTCTACTCCATCTCCGGTTCCGACTTTGTGGAGATGTTTGTGGGTGTGGGAGCCTCCCGAGTGCGCGATCTGTTCAAGCAGGCTAAGGAAAACAGTCCCTGCATTATCTTCGTCGACGAGATCGACGCCGTCGGCCGCCAGCGTGGCGCCGGCATGGGCGGCGGCCACGACGAGCGCGAGCAAACCCTCAACCAGCTGCTGGTGGAGATGGACGGCTTCGGCGACCGCCAGGGCGTGATCCTCATGGCCGCCACCAACCGCCCCGATATCTTGGACCCCGCGCTGCTGCGCCCGGGCCGCTTCGACCGCCAGATCCCGGTGACCAACCCGGATCTGAAGGGCCGTGAAAAGATCCTCGAGGTGCACGCGAAGGGCAAGCCCTTCGCCTCCGATGCTGATCTCAAGGCTCTGGCCAAGCGCACCGCCGGCATGTCCGGCGCGGATCTGGCCAATGTGCTCAACGAGGCCGCGTTGCTCACCGCCCGAGTGGGCGGCAGTGTGATCACCGCCGATGCCCTCGAGGAAGCCACCGATCGCGTGATCGGCGGTCCGCGCCGCTCCTCCAAGGTGATCTCCGAGCAGGAGAAGAAGATCACCGCCTACCACGAGGGTGGCCACACCCTGTCTGCATGGGCGCTGAAGGATATTGAGCGCGTGTACAAGGTGACGATCTTGGCGCGTGGCCGCACCGGCGGACATGCGATGACGGCCCAGGAAGACGACAAGGGCATGTACAACCGCAAGGAGCTGTTTGCCCGCTTGGTCTTTGCCATGGGTGGCCGTTCCGCCGAGGAACTCGTCTTCGGCGCCCCCACCACGGGTGCCTCCTCCGATATCGAGCAGGCCACGAAGATCGCCCGGGCCATGGTGACCGAATACGGCATGTCCCCGGAGCTCGGTTTGGTCAAGTACGGCGAGGAGCAGGGCGATCCCTTCGCCGGCATGGGCCGCGGCGGCTCTATCGAATACTCCGAGAAGGTGGCCGCCACCATCGACGACGAGGTGCGTTATCTGCTGCGCAAGGCGCACGAAACCAGCTACCGCATCCTGCGCGAACACCGCGACACCCTCGATGCACTGGCCTACAAGCTGCTGCAGAAGGAAACGCTGCGCCGGCCCGATCTGGAGGCGCTGTTCTCCGATATCGAACCGCGCGGTGTGGACGAGGTCTTCCCCGCCGAGGACATCGACTTCCCGGCCCAGTTCGACCGCGAGCCCGTCAAGACCCCCGTGGAGGAGGCTATCGAGCGCGGCGAGGAGCCGCCGAAGCCCTTCTCCCTGCTCGAGGCCTCGAAGGCAGCGAGGGCGCGTCGAGAAGCGGAGATGGCCAAGCGCCAGCAGGAGCTGTCCCCCGTGGCGCCGGAACAGGGCCCGTGGACTCCGAACTCCGGCTCCACTCCGAATTACGGCACCCCGCCGCCCGAGGGCTGGACAGTGCCCGGCTGGCCGCAGGACGAGCCCGACCCGCAGAAGCAGCACCCGGGGGTGGAAAACTACGGCGATAGCACCGAGGCCATCGGTTTCCGCCTGCCGGAGCGCGAGCGCCCAGACGCCGAGGACGAGCACTACAACGGCAACCACCGGGCGCAGGAGTAGGCGAGCATGAGCGAGCACGAGTTTGACGCCGAGCGCATCGAGCGCGCGGTGCGCGAGATCCTTCTCGCCATTGGGGAGGATCCGGACCGCGATGGCCTCGTGGACACCCCAGCCCGGGTGGCGCGGGCTTACCGCGAAATCTTCGCAGGGCTGCGCGAGGACCCCGCCGAAGTGCTGAACACCACCTTCGAGGAGGATCACCGCGAGCTGGTGCTGGTGCGTGATATTCCCATCTACTCCATGTGCGAGCACCACCTCGTGCCCTTCTATGGGCGCGCCCACATCGGCTACATTCCCGGGCCCAGCGGCACCGTGACGGGGCTATCCAA
Organism: Corynebacterium ciconiae DSM 44920; assembly: GCF_030440575.1. NCBI lineage: Bacteria > Bacillati > Actinomycetota > Actinomycetes > Mycobacteriales > Corynebacteriaceae > Corynebacterium > Corynebacterium ciconiae. The sequence continues at coordinate 2,198,469 of NZ_CP047189.1, read as the reverse complement.
ACTGGCCAGGCTGGTGGATCTCTATGCCAAGCGACCGCAGGTGCAGGAGCGTTTAACCACCCAGGTGGCCGATGCGCTGGTGGAGAAGCTGGGCGCGCACTCGGTGATCGTGGTGATCGAATGCGAGCACATGTGCATGGGGATGCGCGGCATCCGCAAGCCCGGTGCGATGACCACCACATCGGCGGTGCGCGGCGGATTCCAACGCGATGCCGCCTCCCGCGCCGAAGCCCTCAGCCTCATCCGCGGATGCTAGGAGAAACCGCCATGATCCTGCAGCACCCGCACCGCGCCACCGTGATGGGCATCGTGAACGTGACCGAGGATTCCTTCTCGGATGGCGGCCGGTACCTTGATCCGGACGCGGCGCTGCGCCACGCCCGTCGGCTCGTGGCCGAGGGGGCAGACATTATTGATGTCGGCGGGGAATCCACCCGGCCCGGCGCCACCCGCGTGGATGCCGCCGTGGAGCGTGAGCGCGTGGTGCCGGTGATCGCCGCGCTTCACGCCGAGGGGATCGCCACCTCGGTTGATACGATGCGCGCCTCCGTGGCCGCCGCCGCAGCCGAGGCGGGGGTGGACCTTATCAACGATGTTTCCGGCGGGCTCGCCGACCCCGAGATGCGTGCGGTGATGGCCGAGACCGACCTTCCGGTGTGTCTCATGCATTGGAAGGCCGCCACCTTCGGCAACGCCTCCGGTGCCGCCCACGCCCCGGGCAGCGTGGTGGAGGATGTGCGCCGCGCCCTCGCCGAGCTCACCGCCGCCGCCATCGACGCCGGGGTGCGGCCGGAGAACATCACCGTGGATCCCGGCTTGGGCTTTGCCAAGACCGCCCGCGACAACTGGGAGCTGTTGCACAACCTTCACGTGTTCACCGCCGGTGAGTTCCCCGTGCTGGTGGGGGCGTCGCGTAAGCGTTTCCTCAACGCCATCCGCCTGGCCCGCGGCCTAGATTCCCATCCGGATCCGGCCACCGCCGCTGTCACCGCGATTGCCGCCCAGCAGGGCGCGTGGTGTGTCCGGGTGCACGACGTGGCTGTCTCGCGCGACGCGGTGGACGTGGCCCAGTTGTGGAACCATCCTGAGGAGAGTTAATGGCTGATCGTATTGAACTCACTGGCCTCGAAGCCACCGGTTATCACGGGGTTTTCGACTTCGAGAAACGCGCCGGGCAGCGCTTTTTGGCGGATCTCACCTGTTGGCTCGACTTTCCCCGCGAGGACACCCTCGCCGGCACAGTGCATTATGGTGAGCTCGCCGAGCTGGCCCACGCGGTGCTCACCGGACCTCCCATGGATCTCATCGAGACCGTCGCCTCCACCATCGCGGAGCAGGCCATGGAGCGCTTCCCGCAGCTGCACGCCATTGAGGTGCGCATCCACAAGCCCGATGCCCCCATCGATCTGCCCTTCCAGGACGTGGCCGTGGTGGCGCGCCGCTCTCGCAGGAGGTAGTGAATCATGCGCGCAGTGATATCGATCGGCTCCAATACTGGTGCTTCTCGCTCCCATCTGGCGAGCGTGCTGGAGGAGTTCCGCTCCGAGATGGTGGCCTGCTCCTCGCTCTATGTCACCGCGCCATGGGGAGTGGAGGACCAGCCGGACTTCCTCAACGCGGTTCTCATCGTGGACACCGAGTCCACTCCGCAGCAGCTACTCGCCCGCGGCCAGGCCCTCGAGGCCCGCGCCGAGCGGGTACGCCAGCGCCACTGGGGTCCGCGCACTCTCGACGTGGACATCGTGGATATCCCGGGCTTCACCAGCACAGATCCCACACTCACCGTCCCGCATCCTTATGCTCACCAGCGCGGCTTCGTGCTCATCCCCTGGCACGAGATCGCTCCCGACGCTGCTCTTGGCGGCACTCCACTGAGCACGCTTATCGACGCTCTCCCGGCCGCCGAACGCACCGGTATCGAGGTGATCGAATGAAACGCACACCTGTCTCGTGGCTTCTTGCCGCCGGGGGCTTTAGCGCTCTGGTTGGCGTGATCCTCACGTGGGGACGCTATGGTTCCTTGGTGACAGTCTCGGCCACTGCCTCCGTCACGCTCTGGGTGATGGCGCTGGTTTGTGTGATCTGGGGGAGGAGAGTGCGAGAGAATCTCGATCACAACAACATCGGCATGGATCGCTCCCAGCTCAATCCCACCACCGCGGCCCTGTGGCTGGTGGTGGCGAAAGCATCGGCGTGGACTGGGGCGATCGTGGGCGGCTGGTATGTGGGCATGGCCACCTTTGTATTGCCGAAGGCTTCCTCCTTGGCCGCCGCCCAGAATGATCTTCCGGGCGTGGTGATCTCCGCGGCAGCCGGTGTGGCCTTGGCCGCGGCAGGAATATATCTGGAGCGCGGATGCACCTTGCCACCGCCGCCGGATGGGGAACCGGCCTGACGTGCCGCGCGGGCTCAGCCCACTACGGGGCAGTTTTAGGTAGATTAAGGACTCATGAGCTCCCCCACCCCTCGTGAAGAACAGCAGCACGCCGAGCAAAGCGACAAAGGCCAGATCGCGCTGATCGTGCTGGTGGTGCTGGCACTTGCCGCCAGCTTGCTCATGTTATTCATGAACAATGACGCCATGATGAAGCTCGCCGTGCTCGCCGCCCTGTGGGCCGCGGTGCTGGGCTTCTTCCTCGTCTTCCGCTACCGCAACCAAGTGGAGGAGGCGAATGCGGCGTTGAATGCCCAGCGCGACCTGTACGAGGAGAAGCTGGAGCGCGAGCGCGCCGATCACCGCTCGGAGCAGCTGGAGATCGAGCAAGACTATCTCGAGGCCTTGCGCGAGGAACATGACGACAATATCGCCGCCGTGCGTGAGCAGCTCGAGATCCTGCGGGAGCAGCTGGAGCAGCTGACTGGGCAAATCTACTACGAGCCGAAGACCCTCAGCGCCGCCGCCGAGCGCATCCACGAGATCGAAGAAGCCACCAGCTCCCTCGAGGACGAGCGGCCGGAGCCGCCGAGCAGCCCCCTTCCCTTCGATGCGGAAACCACCGTGTTCAACCGCGTCGAAGACATTCCCGAGCCGCTGTGGGAACCGGAGCCCGAGCCTGAGCCCGAGCCGCTGTGGGAACCGGAGCCCGAGCCTGAGCCCGAGCCGCTGTGGGAACCGGAGCCCGAGCCTGAGCCCGAGCCGCTGTGGGAACCGGAGCCCGAGCCTGAGCCCGAGCCGCTGTGGGAACCGGAGCCCGAGCCTGAGCCCGAGCCTTCCCACCACGGGCGCCGCCGTGCTGATGAGCGCGCTGGGTCGGTCTCGGTTGCTGATCTGCTGAAGAACTTCAACAAATAATGGCTTTCGAACCTGGCGCGGCCCGGGTGATTGATTCCCCTGATCTGCTGCGCACCTTTGCCTCCGCCATGCGTAAAACGGGCCGCCCCGTGGTGCTTGTGCCGCTCGCCGAGCCGTGGGCGCCGCAGCATGTTGCGCTTGTTCGCGCCGCAAGGAGCGTTCCCCGTGCTGTCGTGGTGCTCGTGGGGGAGTGTTCCGAGGAGCACGCCCGCGAGTTGGGGGTGGATGCCAGCGTGCCTGGGCTGGACGCACCGCGGATCACGCTGGCCCTCGATTCTGCGGGGCTCGAGCAGCTGGAAGAGCGTGCATCGCTGATGCTGAGGCTGCTGGTGCTGGTGAATCCCCATGTGGTGGTGCTCAGCGAGCGCGATTATGAGTTTCTGCTGCTCACGCAGAGGCTGATTTCCGAGTATGGTTTCACCGCTTCGGTGCGTGGTGTTCCGCCGACGCGCTCGGCCTCGGGTGTGGCCTTGCAGCCAGCCCTCGCCGATCTTGGTCCCGAGCAGCTCGAGCGGGCCATGGTGCTCTCTGCCGCGTTGCTTGCCGCTACCCACCGCGCCGAAGAAGGCGCCGAGGCCGTGCTTGCTACCGCTCGTGAGCTCCTCGGTGCCGATGATGGGGTGGATGTGGAGTATGTCGAGTTGCGTGATGCCCGCACCTTCGGTCCCCCTCCTGAGCGCGGTGATGCCCGCCTGCTCGTGGCCGCCACGATCGACGGCGTGCGGGTGATCGACAATGTCGGTGTGCCGGTGGGCATCGGCTTCAAAAACTTAAACACGGAAAATGGCGTGTAAAATACCGTGCGTACCCTACCTAGGAGTTAAGCATGGATTCCTCCACCGTCGCGCTTGGCGTGCTGAACGATTTCCCCGCAGCCACCTCGAAGGTCCTCGTCAACAACGAGCACCTGCGCACCGTCATCTTTAGCTTCAATGCCGGCGACACCCTCGCCGAGCACTCCTCCCCACGGGCCGTGGTGGTGCAGCTCATCGACGGCCGACTGAACGTCACCGTCGCCGGCGAGCCCCACGAGATGCACCCGGGCGATGTCATCTATCTTGCACCCAATGAGCGCCACGCCCTCGAGGCCCTCGAAGCCTCGCACATGAGCTTGGTGATGGTGGACGTCGGTGGCGCCTAGGGAGGCTGCTAGGCTAAGCATTTGTGACGCAAGTGAATTCTCATCCCGTTGTGGTCGTCGATTTCGGCGCCCAGTATGCCCAGTTAATTGCGCGCCGTGTGCGCGAGGCGAATATTTATTCAGAGGTGGTGCCCCACACCGCGACCGCTGAAGAGATCAAGGCGAAGAATCCCGCCGCGCTGATCCTCTCCGGTGGTCCATCCTCGGTGTACGCCGAGGGGGCGCCGCGCCTTGATTCCGATATTTTCGAGCTTGGCCTGCCGATCTTCGGCATTTGCTATGGCTTCCAATACATGACCGCTAGCCTGGGCGGCACTGTGGCCGCCACTGGCGCCCGCGAATATGGCCGCACCGATCTCACCGCTACCGAGGGCGTGCTTCACGCCGGGCTCGACTCCACCCACAAGGTGTGGATGAGCCATGGCGATGCCGTGACTCAGGCCCCCGAGGGCTTCGATGTCACCGCCACCACGGCTGGTGCGCCGGTTGCTGCATTTGAGAACGTCGATAAGCGCATGGCGGGCGTGCAGTACCACCCCGAGGTCATGCATTCTCCGCATGGCCAGGAGGTGCTCACCCGTTTCCTTACGGAGATCGCCGGGCTGGAGCAGAATTGGACCGCCGCGAATATCGCCACCGAGCTTGTCGACGCCGTCCGCTCCCAAGTGGGCGAGCACGGCCGCGCCATCTGCGGCCTGTCGGGTGGTGTGGATTCCGCCGTGGCAGCCGCTCTCGTGCAGCGAGCCATTGGGGATCGCCTCACCTGTGTATTCGTGGATCATGGCCTGTTGCGTGCCGGTGAGCGCGAGCAGGTGGAGCAGGACTTCGTGGCGGCCACTGGCGCGAAGCTTGTGACGGCACACGAGGCCGATGCCTTCCTCGCCAAGCTGAAGGGTGTGAGCGATCCGGAGGAGAAGCGTAAGGCCATTGGCCACGAGTTCATCCGTTCCTTCGAGCGTGCCGTTGCTGGTGTGCTGGAGGATGCTCCCGAGGGATCCAGCGTGGACTACCTCGTGCAGGGCACCCTGTACCCAGACGTGGTGGAATCCGGCGGTGGTTCGGGTACCGCGAATATTAAGAGCCACCACAATGTGGGCGGTCTGCCGGACGATGTCGAGTTCGAGCTTGTCGAACCGCTACGGCTGCTGTTTAAGGACGAGGTTCGCGCAGTGGGTCGCGAGCTGGGTCTGCCCGAGGAGATCGTGGGCCGCCAGCCCTTCCCCGGTCCTGGTTTGGGTATCCGCATTATCGGTGAGGTCACCGAGGAGCGTCTCGAGACACTCCGCAAGGCCGATCTCATTGCTCGGACCGAGCTCACCGCAGCTGGGCTTGACCAGGAGATCTGGCAGTGCCCCGTGGTCCTGCTGGCAGACGTCCGCTCCGTGGGCGTGCAGGGCGACGGCCGCACCTATGGCCACCCGATCGTGCTGCGCCCGGTGAGCTCCGAGGACGCCATGACCGCCGACTGGACTCGACTGCCCTTCGATGTGTTGGAAAAGATTTCCACCCGCATTACCAACGAGGTCGAGGACGTCAACCGAGTTGTCTTGGATGTCACCTCCAAGCCCCCGGGAACTATCGAGTGGGAGTAGAGGGCCGATCGTCTTTCGGGACGATCAACGGCCCCGCTGTTGCCGGGTCCTGAACGACCAGCGCGTCAAGATCAAAGACTTCGCGCAACAGTTCTGGCGTGATCACTGCCTGCGGCTCGCCCGCGGCGGCGATCGCGCCTTTTTTCATCACTATCAGATGATCGGAGTAGCGCACCGCTAGGTTGAGATCGTGGAGAACCATCACCACGGTGCGCCCGCGCAGCCCGCGAACCAGCCGCAGCACCTCAAGGGAGTGCGACAAGTCAAGGTAGGTGGTGGGCTCATCAAGAAAGAGCACCTCGGTATCTTGGGCCAGCACCATGGAGATCCACACTCTCTGGCGTTGTCCTCCCGAGAGCTCGTCTACCTGCCGTTCTGCCAACTCGGTGGAGCCGGTGAGTGCTAGCGCTTTCTCTACCTCCGCTTCGTCTGTAGAGGACCACTGGTTATACCACCGCTGGTGTGGGTGGCGACCACGAGAAACCAAGTCGGCTACGCGCAAACCTGATGGAGCTTCAGGGCTTTGGGGTAGCATCGCGATTCGTGTCGCCAGCGCCTTCCGCTTCATCGTAGAGATATCGTGGCCTCCAAGGGTTACCGTTCCCGATGCGTCCATAAGGCGGGCGGTAGCGCGCAACAAGGTTGACTTTCCGCAGCCATTGGGGCCAATGATTGTGGTTATCTTGCCTGCGGGAAATTCCACGTTGAGATCGTTTAATATCACGCGTTTGTCGTAGCTGACGCTGAGATTCTTTGCGGTGACACTCATACTCATGCGTTGACCTTTCTCAACAAATAAATCAAGAACAGGCCACCTAGTGCTGAGGTCACGAGACCTACAGGCAGCTCTGTGGGAAGAAGAGTTTGGGTTGTGATATCGGCAGCGAGCACCAATGCTGCGCCCATCAGTGCCGAGGCCAGCAGGGGCGGAGTAGACACACCTGATACCCGCAATGCCAGCTGTGGCGCCACAAAGGCAACAAACCCGATGGGTCCAGCGGCCGATACTGCGAGAGCTGCCACGAGCACCGCCACACCTAGGAATGTGAGATAGCTGGCATTGACTCGAACTCCTAGGCTGGCCGCCGAATCTTCTCCTAGCGACGTGGCCTTGAGTTGATGCGCCATCCAGCCGATGAGCGGCAGCAGCGCAATGATCACCACACAGAGTGGAAGCGCTCGCCCCCAGTGGGCTGCGTTCAGTGAACCGGTGAGCCAAAATTGGGCGCTGGTTGCATCACGGATATCAGCGCGGATCATCAAGAAATTGATGTACGACTGCAACAGGGCCGTCACAATAATCCCGCACAGCACGAGCCTATAGGGGTCGAGTGAACGTCGAAATGCAAGTGCCCAAATGGCGAGTGCAGTCACACAAGCTCCAACCAGAGCGGCCAGCGGTAGGCTCCATGTCGCGGCTCCGAGAGTGAGCACCGTGACCGCCGCCGCTGAGGCACCACTGGTGATGCCAAGGATGTCAGGGCTGGCCAGTGGGTTGCGGGTGACAGATTGAGTGAGTGCCCCCGAAAGCCCTAAGGCAATGCCTACCACTATGGCCGTAGCCGTTCGGGGCAGGCGCCATTGATACACAACGAGTTGCTCGGCGCGAGAACCGTGACCAGCCAGCACGGAGAGAATATTGAGCCGGTAGTCGCCCACGATCGACACAGACAATCCAGCAAGCACCATGATGCCCGCTGCGAGGGCGAGGGTGGCCACGAAAGCTCTGACGCGCCACACAGTAGATAAGGGTCCGTAGCGCAGTGCCCTCACAGTGCGTTCACCCGCTTTCGGTACATCAGCATGAGGAAGAACGGGGCTCCCACAAACGCTAGGACAATGCCCACCTGCAGCTCGCCGGGGCGTACGATGAGCCGGCCAACGACATCAGCTACGAGCAACAAAGCGGCACCTGCGAGAGCTGAGTAAGGCAGTAACCAACGGTAGTCTGGGCCGGTCAGCGCGCGCGCAATATGAGGTACGACTAGACCTAAGAAACCGATTGGGCCGGCGGCGGCGGTGGCAGCGCCGGCGAGGAGAGAGATGAGGAGCATGCCGCAGATGCGGGCCCGATAGGTGTTGATACCCAAGGCTGCCGCCGCATCCTCACCTAGGTTGAGGACGTTGAGCGTAGGACCGGTAGCGAGGGCTGCGATAACCCCTAAGAGTACGAGTGGCAGTACACCATAGAATACCGAGAGATCGCGGCCTGCTACGGAACCAACCGTCCAAAAACGCATGAGGTTAAGGTTCTGTTCATCGGTGAGAACAAGGGCGCTCGTGAATGAGTACAGGACAGCGCTGAGCGCGGCACCAGAGAGAATGAGAGTGAGGGGATTCATCCGGCCCTTACCGGAGGTGGCAAGACCAAATACCACGATTGTGGACGCAATCGCCCCGCCAAATGCCAACAATGAGGTCGAGGTAATACTGGATAGTCCAAAGAAGGAAAATCCTGTGACTACGGCTAGGGCGGCGCCTGAGGAAATCCCGAGCAGACTCGGGTCTGCTAGCGGATTGCGCGTATGCCCTTGGATGAGTGCCCCAGCAACACCCAACGCCGCGCCGACGAGCAAGGCAAGAAGTGTGCGTGGATAGCGCAAGTGGGCAATGACGTGTATGTCCCGATCAACGATATGGTCATCCCCTATGTGGGGGAGGGCTCGGACAGCTGTGCCGAGGGGTATGTCGCGGGCCCCCAATAGCAAGCTGGAAAGGACCCCGAGTACCACGATGATGATCAATAGGAGCAGGCCGTAGAGGCGGCGACGGTGTAGGGACATGATCCTCACTGGGCAGATTCGAGGAAATCGGGAACGCCGCGATAGTAACACACCCAATTGTAGGAAAGGCTGGGGTTAGTTAGTGTTACCTAGAAACCTAGTGAGAAAGGGCACCATGCTGAACTTTTCCCTTGCAAAACGCGCTGTCGCTGTCGTTGTCGCTACGGCGATTGGCGTGACCGGCTGCAGCAGCGATGGCGGTGACACTTCGACCGCCAAAGACTCCGATTTCGAGACCATCACCATTGAGCACGCTCTTGGGACCGCTGAGATCGACACCAAACCTGAGCGCGTTGTCACTCTCGGCCAGGGGTCGGCCGAAACCGCTATCGCTTTGGGTGTTGTACCCGTTGCCGTGGAGGAGTACGCGTGGGGTGCTGATGAATCTGGCTACCTGCCGTGGGTGAAGGAGGCCGTCGACGATATGGAGGGCGAACTGCCTCAGCTCTTCCAGGGTGGCGAGGAGCTCTCCGCCGAAGAGGTATTGGGTTTCGAGCCCGATCTGATCTTGGCGCCGTGGTCCGGTATTACCCAAGACCAATACGATCAGCTCAGTGCGATCGCCCCCACGGTTGCTTACCCCGAGGAACCGTGGACAATCACGTGGGAGCAGCAAATTGCCACCGTTGCCACCGCCCTGGGGGAGAAAGATCGTTCGGACGAACTCATCAAGGAGATCAACGACGAATTTGCGGCGGCCGAGGAGCCGAATTACAAGGACACTACCTTCAGCTTCATCTACAACACCGGGCCTGAGGCTCTAGGCGTCTTTATGCCTGACGAGCAGCGTGTGGCCGTGGTGAGGAAGCTTGGTTTGGCCGTGGATCCCGTAGTGGAGGAGCTAGAGAAAGATATCGTCGAGGGCACCGATTCTGCACCGCTGAGTCCTGAAAACTTGGACAAGCTAGACGGCTCCGATCTAATTTTCACATTCTATCGAGATGAGGAGAATCGGACCCAGATGCATGAAGACCCAGCCTATTCTCGGATCCCCGCCATTGAACGCGGATCCGAGGTGGCACCCACTGACCAGTCGCTTGTCACAGCATCGTCGATGATTAACCCATTGAGCGTGCCATGGATGCTTGATCGCTACAAGAAACTGATTGACGAGGCCATTTCCAAGGTTTAGGGCCTAGGCGAACCGTAGATCCAATAGGGGCTCCAGCGAATGTTGTGTGCTGGAAGCCCCCATTTTTCTGAGGCATGGCGTTTGACCGCTCGACTGAGTGATTGCTCGCCACAGCCCCACACGTAGCCAGGGTGGTAGGCCTCGAGTAGTGGGGTGGGCTCTACCGAGGAGCCGTACTGTACGCGGCACGACTGCAGTTGTGCGCTCCATCGTTCCACCAACCCTGGCTCTAGATCATCGGGGTCTTCCGTGAGCACGAGCACCGAGACGTGTTCCAAGCTTTCTGGCGCTGTGTACTCAAGAAACTCAAGGATCGCGAGAATCGAAGGTGTGGAGGATGCATCGCCGATGAGCAATTGCTCGGGATGGGCGTGACACCACAGCCCTTGGGCGCTAAAGTATCCGACTGCCGCGCCGGGCTGAACGCTCAACGCCCAGCGCAGTCCGGGGCCGATGCCTTCGGTGTTGGGGTCGGTAACGCCGTGGGTGGCGATGTCGACGGTGATGGTCCCAGCGGTGGGGTCGAGCTTCCTAACGGTGTACCACCGCAGCGCTGGTCGCTGCTCCTCAGGTAGGTAGCAGGTGTGCTGGCGAATATTACCTCCGTTATAGGGCTCGAGCGGTTCGTAGTTGGTGCCCGGTGGGGGCATGAAAAGTCCGAAGTACTCATCGGGCCCTGTGAGGCGAAAATGGTGGAACTCCTCGGCCGCCAGCGTGATCCTGAGTAGTCGCGGGGCGATCCACTCGCGGCTCGCCACCTCAGCGGTGATGATCTGAGGATCGTTACGCCGAGGGGCTTTGGGCAGTGTCAGGCTTTGGTAGGGGCTGTTCAACATACATCCTTTCCTTGACTTAAGGCGAGGATAGCCTAATCTATGTTCCTGTGTGGTCGCTATTCAGTTCTCTCTGTTCGGCTCTAGAAGGGGGCCGGCTCGTTGCGGTCTTCTGGGGTGGTGCCGGTGGCGGCCATGACGCGCTCATTCTTTTGCCGCTTGACCCTCTTTCGGCGGGTCATCCGGTTGTCTAGGCTGACGCGCCGCATCTTGGAGGACACCCCCTCTGCGACCGAGCGGGAAATCTCGCCGGTCTTGGAGCGCCACGTGGTGGTGCCCTGCGGGTCGACCGTGACGGTGTACTCGCCAAGGGTCTTCATGTTGTGGTGCCGCTTGCACAGCGGCTGGAGGTTCCAGGTGGCCGTTAGGTCACCCTCGTGCCATTCGGCGATGTGGTCGATCTCGCAGCGGTTGGCGGGGACCGGGCAGCCGGGGTGGTTGCAACATCCGTAGCGGGCGATCACCTCGTGGCGCTGCGCCTCGGTGGGGGCGTATCCGGGCTTTTCTGAGTCGGACAGTAGCTGAAGGTGGGTGATCCAGCTGAGGACCTCGTCTGTGGCGAGATCCCCGAGCCAGCCGGTGGTCGGGGTCCAAGCGCCTTTGTTGAACCAGTCGCCGTAGACGTGCATGACCACGTCGAGGTCGATGCTATTGAGGATTAGGCCCACGAACCCGTCCGCGCGGGTGCGCCCATCGCGGGCGGCTGCCGAGATGGCCTCGGCTACCAGCATGCCGCGGTGAGCGTTGAGGTTAGCGGTGATGGTGTAGGTATTTGTCAGCGGGTTGTGCTGGAGGTCCACCCACTCGTGCTCCTCGCGCTGGGGGTCGGGCTGATCGGTTTCGGCGGCCGGTGGGTCAATCATCCGGAGGATCTCGGCAATGCGGGAGCGTAGCCAGTAGGGGCCTTTGAGCGCCTGGCGGTCGACTCGGGGGAGTATTCGATCGAGGAAGCGCACTTCGAACTCGGCGGTGAACTCATCCTGCATGGCCTCCACCGCGTAGGTGAAGGCCCACAGGTGAGCCTCGTTAAACACCGGCCTGAGATTGAGGAAGGCCGCTATCAGTGGGAAGCGGAGCAGCGCCTGAGCGAGGTCAAGGTGCTTCAGAATGTAGCCATCGGTACAGCTATAGCGTTTGGCCATGTAGGAGCAGAAGGCGTCGTAATGCTCCTGCTGCTCCTCGTATTGGCGGAAAAGGTGCAGTGCGAAGCGGATGCGCCGAGCATTCTCCGCTAGGGGGTCGAACTCGCTGAGGGTGAGCTCCGAACTCAGCGGGGAGTCGGGCTCCCAGTGGCGCTCGTGGCAGAAGCGGAGTGACTCATCGTGTATTCGCCGCTTGACCGAGGAGTAGCCGAAGAAACCCTGGTAGTGGTGATCGTCGGGAAAGGGGAAAGCCTGGGGATCTATCATGAGTGTCCTTATGTTCGGGTGGTTGTTTTGTTGGGCTTAGTATGCCACCGACGCGGGACACTGTCTAGGGCTGAATAGAACATAGGTTCGATAGAGCAAGTTCTGCACATTCCTAATCGAACCAGCACGTAAGCATCGCAAGCCTCTCAGGTAGGTTCGAACACCTCAGTCATACTGCACATTCTCCGTTGTGGAGCTGAGAACCCAGAGCACCAGCCGCTGCAGCTCAAAGGGGCAGGGAAGTGTGTGGTTGTCAGAGTCCGGAAGGAGCTGCCACAGCAGGGTGAGATCCACCTCTACCGCGGTGGCGGCGTCGAGCGTGCCGACGCTACGTTGCACAATTTCATAGTGCATCGCCGAGAAGATGGGCCGCGCCTGTAGGAATGCAGCAAGTAGAGGCAGCTGGCGCAGGCAGACGCCGTCGGTAACGAGCGCCCGGTGGGCGGCGCGGTGGCGGACGCGGGCGTCAATGTCGCTCTCCACGTCAAAGCGCAGGATGGGGTCGTTTGCCAGCTCTAGTACGAGTGGGCATAGCGGGTGGGAGGAGTAGCTTTCGCGCAGCTCGGTAGGTATGCAGCGGACGCTAAGGGTGGATCCCATGGCGGTCTCCTAAGGTTGAGGGAATACGGCGACTCCACATACTTTCCCTCACCAATTAATTGGGTGCGGTCTAGCATTGCACATTTGGGAGTGCATCGATAGCCGCCAATACTCGGCCGCCAATGCTCAACCGCCGGGCCGTCCCTCACTCCTCCTCCAACGCCGCGCACACGGTCTCCACCTCGTCGGGAATCCGAGCGTGATGCACGCCAGAGAGCTCAATGACTCGGCCGAGCCGTGAGGAGTATTCCGGAACGGACGTGTCGTGGCTGCTGATTATGGACACAATGTCTACCCCCTCGGGCACGACTGGTGCGAAGGGCTGCATGATATCGGTGAAACTGCGCCCCAAGAGGCGAGAGATGAGCATCTGGCTGAGTGCCGAGTGGGGTGGCACTCCGCGCCAACAGGCTCCAAGCCCGATGATGCGTCCGATGCGTCCCTGGAGTTCGGGGCAGTCGGCGGCGAGGAGCCCCACCAGCCCGCCAAGGGAATGCCCGATGATGTCGAGGTGCGAGTTGGCGTCGATAAGCATGGAACGCACCTCGGCGACACAGTCGTTGAGGGGTGCGGTGCCGCGGCGACCATACTCGGGGGCGATGACGCGTCGGCCTCGTGCATCGAGTTCTGTGGCGAGTTCTGCGAAGTTGCCGGGCGAGCTGAGTGTGCCGTGGAGCAGAACCACGAGCCGGCCGGAACTGTGCAGTTCAGGGAGTCGGCCGCGCCGCGGGATCACATGTCGAAGCATGCCTTAAGCATGTGGCCTCACCCCCGCTGCGGGCAAATGAGATGGGAATGTCCTGTGAAAGCGTTAAGCTGGGTGGGCCTAGAATCCATGCGTGATAAGGGAGCAAAAACTTATGGCTCGTGTAGTTGTGAACGTGATGCCCAAGACGGAAATTCTCGATCCCCAAGGTCAGGCTGTGGTGCGTGCGCTCGGCCGGCTGGGTGTTGAGGGCGTGAACGATGTGCGTCAGGGTAAGCGTTTCGTGCTAGACGTTGAAGACACCGTCACCCCGGAGGATCTGGAGAAGGTGGCCGAGAAGCTGCTGGCGAACACCGTGATCGAGGACTTCGAGGTCCTCGGCGTTGAGGTGGTGTAAGTGAGCGCGAAGATTGGTGTCATTACCTTCCCAGGCACGCTCGATGATGTCGACGCCTCCCGTGCGGTGCGTCTCGCTGGCGCGGAGGCGGTGAGCCTGTGGCATAAAGATACGGATCTCCATGGGGTGGATGCCGTGGTGGTGCCGGGCGGTTTCTCCTATGGGGACTATCTGCGCTCCGGTGCGATTTCTGCGCTGGCGCCGGTGATGGAATCGGTGATCGAGGCAGCCACGAAGGGCATGCCGGTGCTGGGGATCTGTAATGGTTTCCAGATTTTGACAGAAGCAGGTCTGCTTCCTGGGGCGCTCACCAGGAACCAAGGCCTGCATTTTCATTGTGTCGATACGTATCTCGAGGTGGCGAACGCCGACACGGCCTGGACTTCCACTCTGAGCGAGGGGCAAAAGATCCTCATCCCCGCCAAGCACGGGGAAGGCCGCTTCCAAGCCAGCGCCGAAACTATTAAGCAGCTGGAAGATACCGGGCGGGTGGTGTTTCGCTACACCGATAATTTCAACGGATCCATGAACCGCATTGCGGGCGTGTGCTCGGAGAATGGCCGCGTGGTGGGCCTGATGCCGCACCCAGAGCACGCCGTGGAAGAGCTCACTGGCCCCTCGCTCGACGGGTTGGAGCTGTTCCTTTCTGCTATCGGACGAGTCGCCGCCTAGGACAAGGGAAGTACTATTCATGACGTTCAATGACACAGTGGCCGCCGCCACCCAGGACCCCCACGCCCCGCAGCCTTATGCGGAACTCGGCCTCAAGGATGACGAATACCAGCGCATCACCGAGATCTTGGGTCGCCGCCCCACCGACGCCGAGCTGGCGATGTACTCGGTGATGTGGTCCGAGCACTGCTCCTATAAGTCCTCCAAGGTGCATCTGCGCTACTTCGGCGAAACCACCACCGAGGAGATGGCCTCCAAGATTCTGGCCGGCATCGGCGAGAACGCTGGCGTGGTGGACATCGGCGACGGCAACGCCGTGACCTTCCGCGTGGAATCCCACAACCACCCCTCCTATGTGGAGCCCCACCAGGGCGCGGCCACGGGTGTGGGCGGCATCGTTCGCGACATTATGGCCATGGGCGCCCGCCCCATCGCGGTGATGGACCAACTGCGCTTCGGCCCCGCCGACGCCCCGGACACCCAGCGCGTCCTGCCGGGCGTGGTGGACGGCATCTCCCACTACGGCAACTGCCTCGGCCTACCGAATATCGGCGGCGAAACCGTGTTTGACCCCTCCTATGCGGGCAACCCGCTGGTCAACGCCCTGTGTGTGGGCACGCTCAAAACCGAGGATCTCAAGCTGGCCTTCGCCTCAGGTAAGGGCAACAAGGTGATGCTCTTCGGCTCCCGCACCGGCCTCGACGGCATCGGCGGGGTGTCCGTGCTCGCCTCCGACACCTTCGAGGAAGGCGCCGAGCGCAAGCTGCCGGCCGTGCAGGTGGGAGATCCCTTCGCGGAGAAGGTACTCATCGAGTGCTGCTTGGATCTGTACGCCGCCGGAGTGGTGGTGGGCATCCAGGACCTCGGCGGTGCTGGGCTGGCCTGCGCCACCTCCGAGCTGGCCGCCTCCGGCGACGGCGGCATGAGCATCAACTTGGATGCCGTGCCGCTGCGTGCCGAGAACATGACGGCCGCCGAGATCCTCTCCTCCGAATCCCAGGAGCGCATGTGCGCCGTGGTTCGGCCCGAGGATGTCGAACGCTTCAAGCAGATCTGTGAGCACTGGGATGTCACCTGCGCCGAGATCGGCGAGGTTTCCGAGGGCGAGCACCTGGTGATTCGCCACCGCGGCGAGGTGGTGGTGGACGCCCCCGCGCACACCATCGCCAACGAGGGACCGGTGTACGAGCGTCCCTTCGCCCGCCCCGACTGGCAGGATGAGCTGCAGCAACAGCGCGACCTCCCACAGGCCGAGTCCGCCGCGGTGGCCCGCGAGGTGTGGCTGCGCATGGTGGGCTCCCCGGCGTTGTGCTCCCGCTCCTTCATCACCGAGCAGTACGACCGCTACGTGCGCGGCAATACCGTCCAGGCCCGCAACGCCAACTCGGGTGTCTTGCGCATCGATGAGGAGACGGGCCGCGGGGTGGCCGTCTCCGCCGATGCCTCCGGCCGTTACACCAAGCTCGACCCGAACACCGGCGCCCGTCTCGCGCTGGCGGAGGCCTACCGCAACGTGGCGGTCACTGGCGCCCAGCCGATCGCCGTCACCAACTGCCTCAACTTCGGCTCGCCCGAGGATCCGGCGGTGATGTGGCAGTTCCGCGAAGCCGTGCACGGGCTGGCCGATGGCTCCCGCGAGCTGGGGATTCCGGTCTCCGGCGGCAATGTCTCCTTCTACAACCAAACGGGCACCGAGGCGATCCTGCCCACCCCGGTGGTGGGTGTGCTGGGCGTGATCGACAATGTCGCCCACTCCATTCCTGCCCATCTTCCCGCCGACGCCGCTCCGGGCACCCGCCTGCTGCTGCTCGGCGAAACCAAGGATGAGCTGGGCGGATCCATCTACCAGGAGGTAGTGGCAGGGGATCTCTCCGGTATGCCGCCGAGCGTGGACCTCTCCCGAGAGCAGGCCCTGGCCACGTTCTTCCACGGCTCCACCGACATCCTCGCCGCCCACGACCTCTCCGAGGGCGGGCTCTCCCAGGCCATCGCTGAGCTGGCTATTCACTCCGGCTGCGGCATGAGCCTCTCGCTTGTCGACGTCGCCTCGCAGCCCACCAGCGCCCTCTTCTCGGAATCGGCCTCCCGGGCCGTGATCGCCGTGCGCGAGGAGGATGTGGACGCCGTGCAGTCCCGCGCCGCCTCCTGTGGGGTGCCGGTGACGGATCTCGGTGCCACCTCGGACAGCGACACCGTGGCCATCGAGCTGCCCGGCGGCGAGAGCCTGGAGGTCTCCGTGACCGAGCTGGAGCAAGCATGGAGCTCCACCTTGCCGGATCTCTTCGGCCACGCCGCCGGCGCTAACTCGGTGGTGGAGTAGCGGCGCAGAGCTTGGTATCAACCAAAAGGTTGATACCAGGTTCAACCCCTTGCACGATGTGCTCTGAGCTGCGTCGATGCTGAAATTGAAGGCATGGATGTCACTCGTAGTTTTCGCAGCGCTCGGCACAGCTGGATCAGCCTCGGCCTTGTAGCGTGCATACTCACCGCTCTATTCGCCCTCCTTGGCGGCACCGAGGCCTCGCACGCCCGAGACGCCGCCCCCTCGGATTCCGAGTCCACCCAGGTGGCACGCCTCATGGAGGATTTCCCCGGCGCGGACGAGGACACCGTAATGGCGGTGGTGAAGAAGCAGGATCACTCGGCGCTGAGCGAGCAGGATCTTGCCGCCGCCGCAGCGGCGATCCCCGGGGCGGAGCAGGCCCGCCCTATTCTCAGCGATGATGCCCACGCCGGGCTCATCATGTTGGACGTGCCCGCCGCCGAGAGCGGTAGCGAGATGGGCAGCTATCTCAAGGATCTGCGCGCCGATATCGCCGCCGACACTCCGCAGGGGCTGGACATCGCCGTCACCGGCGGTGCCGCCTTCGGCGCGGATGTGGCCGCTGCCTTCGAGGGGGCTAATTTCACGCTGCTGGCAGTTACTGTCGCCATCGTCGCCCTCCTACTTATCCTCACCTACCGCAGCCCTGTGTTGTGGCTGATCCCGCTGGCCGTGGTGGCCATCGCTGATCGGGTGGCCGCGCTGGTCACCGCGTGGATCGGTGGCGAGTTCGGCCTCGAGTTCGACGCCGGCATTGTCTCCGTCTTGGTCTTTGGTGCCGGCACCAACTACGCCTTGCTTCTCATCTCTCGCTACCGCGAGGAGCTCGTCCGACACGAGGATCACCGCGCGGCCCTCGCCGCGGCCTGGCGGCAGTCCTTCCCAGCGATCGCGGCCTCCAATATCACCGTGGTGCTCTCCCTGCTGAGCTTGGGTCTGGCTGTTATACCCGGCACCCGTGGGCTGGGCA
This sequence comes from Corynebacterium ciconiae DSM 44920, assembly GCF_030440575.1. Lineage (NCBI taxonomy): Bacteria > Bacillati > Actinomycetota > Actinomycetes > Mycobacteriales > Corynebacteriaceae > Corynebacterium > Corynebacterium ciconiae. The sequence continues at coordinate 2,180,619 of NZ_CP047189.1, read as the reverse complement.
TCGTCTCGGCTGTGGGTATTCTCATTGCCCTGGTTTCGGTGCTGTTCGTGCTGCCACCGGCGTTGTCTCTGGCGGGGCGCAAGGCTTTTTGGCCGCTGATCCCGAAGGTGGGGGAGGAGTCCGTCAAGCCCTCGCTCTATCGCCGCGTGGCTAGTTCCGTCATGCGCCGCCCGGTGGCCGTGCTTGTCGCCGGGGTGGTCGTGCTCGGGGCGTTGTCTGCCGGGCTGGTCTCCACCACGGTGGGCCTGAATCAAATGGAGAAGTTCCGCACCGAAACCGAGTCCGCGGCCGGCTTCGCCACCCTGGAGGAGCACTTCCCAGCTGGGGAGGCCCAGCCGAACTATGTGCTGGCCCGCGCCTCGCATCAGGATGAGGTGCTCTCCACCATCAACCACCTCGACGATGTCGTGCGCGCCATGCCGCTGGGTGTGTCCACGGACGGCGAGTGGGCGAAGATCATGGTCACCACCGACGCCGCCCCGGGCACCGAGCAGTCGCTGGATTTTGTCCGCGAGCTCCGTACAGCCGTACATGAGGTTCCGGGGGCCGATGCGAAGGTCGGCGGCGAGCAAGCCACCGAGGTGGATGCCCGCGATGGCAATGCGCGCGATCTGAAGGTGCTGGTGCCGGTCATCTTGGCCATTAACCTGCTGGTGCTCACGATGCTGCTGCGCTCGGTGGCCGCACCAATCTTGCTGGCGTTGAATGTGCTCAGTGCTGGCGCCGCTATCGCCGTGGGCAGCTGGATCTCGGGCGCGGTATTCGGGGTGGACGCCCTGGATCTCTCGGTGCCACTGATTTCCTTCCTCTTCCTCGTGGCCATGGGCATTGACTACACCATCTTCCTCGTGCACCGGGCCTCCACGGAGCGGGCGCTCCACGGCACCCGAGAGGGCATGGTGGAGGCGGTTAGCCACACGGGTGTGGTGATCACCTCGGCCGGTGTGGTGCTGGCGGGCGTGTTTGCCGCGCTCGGGGTGCTGCCGCTTGTGACCCTGGGCCAGCTGGGCATTATCGTGGGACTCGGTGTGCTGCTCGATACCATCATCACCCGCACCATCATCGTGCCGGCCGCCTTCGGCGCCCTGGGTGATGCCATCTGGTGGCCCCGCCGTGCCCCAGCCGCGCCCAAGGAGAATACCGAGTATGCCTATGCAGGTAGCGCCAGCTAAACACCCCTTCGGCATGCGGAGCTCTTCGCCCGCTGCCATCCTCGCGGTGGGGGAGACGATCACCGCGTGCATCCTGGTGATCGTCGGCGCCATCGGGGCGCTAAGCGAGGCCTCGCCGTGGATTGTGCTGCCCGCCGTGGCCGTGTTCTGTGGGGCCTTCGCCCTGCATCGGCGGCCCGTGCTGCTGCTGTGCATCTGGCTGGGTCTGCTGTGCGTGAGCTTTTCCTTCACCTGGGTGGCCTTTGTGTTGTTCCTGCTCGCCGGGCACTATCTGCGCGGTCCCCTGCTCGTGGGCTATGCGCTGCTGGTACTGGCCGGGGTATGGGGTGCCACGTGGGTGTACAACGATCAGGTGAGCGCGCCGCAGCTGCTGGGTCCGGCGATCGGTGCTCTGGTGGCCATCGGCATGAGCCGCGGCTATGTGGAGCTGCTGCGTATTCTCAGCGATCTCGAGCGGGCACATGAGGAGATGGCGTATCTGCAGGATGAGCTTGCCGCCACTCAGCGTGAGTCGGGGGCCATGGATGAGCGCACCCGCATCTCCCAGGACATTCATGACACGATCGCTCAGGGGCTCAGCTCCATTCGGCTGCTGGCCCAGCCCTCCAATCCGGCCCCGGCGGAGGAGAAGCTGGCATTGATCGAGGAGGTGGCCACCGAGAATCTGGCGGAGGTCCGCCGCATTGTTGCCGATCTCGCCCCGCATGGCTTGGAGGACAATCCCCTCGCCGCCGCCCTGCAGACGATGGTGGACGGCAGCGAGATCGATGCCGAGCTGGAGGTGCACAGCTCCGCCCAGTTCAGCGAGCCCATCGAGATCGCGCTGCTGCGTGTGGCCCAATCGGCGCTGGCGAATGTGCGGCTGCACGCCGCGGCCTCACGGGTGCGGGTCAGCCTGGACAGCGATCAGGAGCATGTCCGCATGGACATCGTGGACGATGGGATTGGTTTTGATGTCGAGGCGTGGGAGCGTCATCGCGCCAGCACGAGCTTCGGCCTGAGTTTCATGCGTTCGCGCCTGCAGAAGCTGGGCGGCGGGCTGGATATTGAGTCGGCCCCAGGCGAGGGCACGGCCATCTCCGCGTGGGTGCCGCTCTAAACTACAAGGCATGTCCATCGCAGTAGCGCTTATCGACGACCACCCCGTGGTCCGTTCAGGGCTCAAGGCCATTCTCAACGCCCAGCCGGAGATCCGCGTCGCCGCCGAGGCCGGGAGCGTGGCGGAGGCAGTGGCCGCTATCGCCGAGGCCCGCCCGGATGTGGTGCTCTGCGATCTGCGCCTCGGGGCCAGCGATAGCGACGGGGTGGAGGTGATCCGCGGCAGCGAGCAACCGGTGGTGATCCTGTCCACCTATGATCGCGAGCGCGACATCCGCGCCTGCCTCGATGCCGGCGCCCACGGCTATCTGGTCAAGGACGCCCCCGTAGACACAATCGTGGAGGCCATCCGCGCCGTCGCCCGCGGCGAGGTATACGTGCAAAGCTCCCTCGCCGGGAAACTCTTGGCAGCACCCGCCCCGGCCCAGCTCACCGAGCGGGAACGCGATGTGCTGCAATTGGTGGCCACGGGGGCGAGCAATAAGGACATCTCGAAGCAGCTCTTCATCTCCCAGGCCACCACCAAAACCCACTTGGTACATATCTTTTCCAAGCTGGGGGTGGATTCCCGCACCCGGGCGGTGCATGTGGCCACCGAGCGGGGGCTGATTTAATCCACGAACGCCCGGCCCTCGCGCAGCACCAGCGGCCGCGGGGTGTATTGGGCGCGCAGTTCGCGCAGGGTGGTGGCGTGCTCGGCGAGGCGCACGTCGTCCTCGGTGCGCGGCTCGAACTGCCGGGCAGGCAGCACATTATTGTCGAGGTCCGTGGCCACATAGGTGAAGGTGGCGTGGATCGCCTGCTTGAGCTCCTCGCGCCCGCCGCGAGGATCGCCGCTGCGCACGTGCACCGACACCTGCATGCTGCGGGTGTCGGTGCGCATCAACCGAGCATCCACCTCGATGAGATCGCCGATCGAGATCGGGCGGTAGAAGCGTATACCGCCGGCGTAGACGGCGATGGTGCGCTCCCCAGCCCACTCCATGGTGCAGGCCGTGCCGGCCTCGTCAATCCACTCCATCGCGGTGCCACCGTGCACATTGCCGCCCCAGTTCACGTCGGTGGGCTTGGCCAAAAAGCGGGTGATCACCCGCGGGGCGTCGCTGGGGCCGTCGTAGCTCTGCTTTTCCATCTCCTCTTCGATGGCCTGGCGCAGCTCGATGCGCGAGATCGCGGCCTGTTCCACGCGCTGCTCGTCCTCGCTGGCGGCCTGGAACTTCGGCACCGGGGTAGAACGGCCGGTTTTGGGGTCCTTGGCCACGAAGATCACCAGGCAGTCGCAGGCGCGGGAAAAGTGGCCGTCGCGGGGATCGGCGGAGAGCACCTCGTTCACGATGTGCATCGAGGAGCGGCCCGTCATCGCAATTCGGGAGCGCACCTCTACCACGTGGCCGGAGGGGATCGGGCGGTTGAAGTGAATGTGGCCCACATAGGCGGTCACGCAGTAGGTGCCGGACCATCCCACCGCGCAGGCATAGGCTGCCTTATCGATCCACTCCAACACTCGACCGCCCGAGACGCCCCAGTTACCGGCCATCACCACATCGGTGGGTGCCGCCAAAAAACGCAGCGTGACCTTGGGCGAAGGGGCTCGGTTGGGGGAGGAGTGAACAAGTTCAGACATAAGCGCTTTCTCCGGAGGGGTTGGGTCAGTAGCTCACAGGCTACCAACAGTTAAGCTGGGGCCTACTATGGCTAAAAAGATTGACCCCGCAGAGATGCGCGCCGCTGTGCGCGAGAGTGAGGATCCCCAGGCGCCGCGTTCGACTATCGCCCGGGCGGTTCGGCTCAGCGCCCGCACGGTGGAGCAGCTCGCGCCGGGCCACAGCGTGGAGGTGCGGGTACCGCCCTTCGTGGCGGTGCAATGTATCGAGGGGCCGCGCCACACCCGTGGCACCCCGCCGAATGTGGTGGAGATGAGCCCTGAGGTGTGGCTTCGTCTCGCCGCCGGGCGCAGCACATGGGAGGAAGAACTGGCCGCGGGGCGGCTGAGCGTCTCGGGCACTCGGGCGGGCGAATTAGCCCACTGGTTGCCGCTGATATAGCCCTGATTCTCACATCGAGGAGGGCCTGGAGGTGGTGCTCTGCGCCCCCGCGTGGGGCTAAATATTCGCCACGGTGTGGCATGAGCAACTACGATTAACCCACGTGGCTATGAAAAACCGGCCCCTATCCGCTTTCGATGATCTCGGAGAACACGCCCCGCGCGAGGAGTGCGGCGTGTTCGGTGTTTTTGCCCCTGGGGAAGAAGTCGCCAAGCTCACCTACTACGGTCTGTACGCGCTGCAGCACCGCGGCCAGGAAGCCGCCGGTATTGCGGTGGGTGATGGGGACAATGTGGTGGTGTACAAGGATCTTGGCCTCGTCTCTCAGGTCTTCGATGAGGGTGCGCTTGAGGCCCTGCGGGGTAATCTCGCCATCGGCCATACTCGCTATTCCACAGCGGGCGGCGCCTGCTGGGAGAATGCCCAGCCGATGTTCCGCGTGGCCCCCGATGGCACCGATGTGGCCTTGGGGCACAACGGCAATCTCGTGAACTATCTCGAGCTGCTGCAGGAGGCCACCGAAAAGGGTTTGGTGGACCCCGCAACACACCCCTCCGACTCGGACATCATGTGCGCGCTGCTCGCCGATGGCATCTCCGAGGAGGTCTCGCTTGTCGACGCCGCCCTCAACCTCCTTCCCCGCATCACCGGCGCCTACTGCCTGACATTCACGGACGGCCATAAGCTGTATGCCGCCCGCGACCCCCACGGTGTCCGCCCCTTGTCGATCGGCCGTTTGGAGCGGGGCTGGGTGGTGGCCTCGGAAACCGCGGCCCTCGATATCGTGGGAGCCTCCTTTGTGCGGGAGGTGGAGCCAGGGGAGTTCATCTCTATCGACGATTCCGGTATCCGCTCCCACCAGTTTGCCCCCACCCGGCACAAAGGCTGTGTGTTTGAGTATGTGTACTTGGCGCGCCCGGATTCTGTGATCCGTGGCCAGTCGGTCAACGACACTCGGGTTGGGATCGGCGCGGCCTTGGCGCAGGAGCACCCGGTCGATGGTGATCTGGTGATCCCAGTGCCGGAGTCCGGCACCCCCGCTGCGGTGGGCTATTCCTATGGCTCGGGCATTCCCTTTGCCCAGGGGCTGGTGAAGAACGCCTATGTGGGCCGTACCTTCATCCAGCCCACGCAAACCATCCGCCAGCTCGGCATCCGGCTCAAGCTCAACCCGCTCAAGCAGGTACTGGCTGGGAAGCGGCTGGTGGTGGTGGATGATTCCATTGTCCGCGGCAACACGCAGCGGGCCCTGATCCGGATGCTGCGCGAGGCTGGTGCCGCCGAGGTGCACGTGCGCATCGCCTCCCCGCCGGTGAAGTGGCCGTGTTTCTACGGCATCGATTTCGCCTCCCCGGGGGAGCTGATTGCCAATGGCACCGGCGCCCGCAGCCTCGAGGAAGCCGTAGATGTGATCTGCACCGCGATCGGCGCGGATTCGCTCGGCTTCGTCTCTATCGACCACATGGTTGAGGCCTCCAAGCAGAAGCGCGAGGATCTCTGCTGTGCCTGCTTCGACGGTGTGTACCCGCTGGGCATGCCGGCTGGAAACCCGAACACCGCGCTCGTGGAGGACATGCAGCGCAATCTGAAGAAAGTGACCACGACATGACCGATCACGTTCCCTCTGATGGCGCTTCCTACGCAGCGGCCGGGGTGGATATTGCCGCCGGCGACCGCGCGGTAGAGCTCATCGCCCCGCTGGCTAAGAAGGCCACCCGCCCCGAGGTCCGTGGTGGCATTGGCGGTTTCGCCGGGCTCTTTGCCCTCGGTAAGTATGACAAGCCGCTGCTCGCCGCCGGCTCCGATGGAGTGGGCACCAAACTGGCGGTGGCCCAAGCCATGGACAAGCACGACACCATCGGCATCGATCTGGTGGCCATGTGTGTTGATGACTTGGTGGTCTGTGGCGCCGAGCCGCTATTCCTGCAGGACTACATCTCCGTGGGCAAGGTGGTGCCCGAGCACATCGCCGCGATTGTCGGCGGCATTGCCACCGGCTGCGAATTGGCCGGCTGTGCCCTGCTCGGCGGAGAAACCGCCGAGCACCCGGGTGTGATGGGGGAGAAGGAATACGATGTCTCCGCCACCGCCGTCGGTGTGGTGGAAGAGGATGAGCTGCTTGGCCCAGAGCGGGTGCGCGATGGCGATGTGATCATCGGCATGGCCTCCTCGGGGCTGCATTCCAATGGCTACTCCCTGGCCCGCTACGTGCTGTTGGAATCGGCGGGGCTGCCGCTGGATCAAGAGATCGATGAGCTTGAGCGCACCCTCGGCGAGGAATTGCTGGAGCCCACGCGCATCTACACCAAGGACTGCCTGGCGCTCGCCGCCGAATGCGATGTGCGCACCTTCTGCCATGTCACCGGCGGTGGCCTGGCGGGCAACCTGGTGCGAGTGCTGCCGGAGAACACCGTGGCAGAGATCTCTCGCTCGGCGTGGAAGCCGCAGCCGATCTTCAAGCTCATCTCCGAGCTGGGTAAGGTCAGCCGCGAAGAGATGGAGAAAACCTTCAATATGGGTGTCGGTATGGTGGCCGTGGTCTCCGCCGCGGACCGCGACCGGGCCCTGGCCATGCTCACCGCCCGGCACGTAGAAGCCTGGGAAATCGGCACCGTGCGCAGCGCCTCCAGCACCGGGGTGCAGCTCAGCGGCGAACACCCCCAGTACTAGGCATGAAGAAACCTCCCTGCTCTAAGAGCAAGGAGGTTTTTTTAAAGTAACGCGCTACTTCTCGTCTTCATCCTCGAAGTAGTCGGCCCACTCGGAGTAGAGATCGTCCTCGCGGACGTCCTCCTCCGAACGGGAGCTGTTGCTGGCGAGTTCACGCTGCAACTGCTCTAAGTCCATGTCAGGAGTGTGGTACTTCAGTTGACGAGCTACCTTAGCCTGCTTAGCCTTTGCGCGGCCGCGACCCATGGCTAGACCCCCTTGGAGTGTGCCTGAAGTGCCTCGGGCGTAGGGCACCCCATTATCGGTTTCTTCAATCTTGTATTCCTGTTAGTCCACAATAGCTAATGTGACGAAAAAAGTCGCACCTGGGGGCCTTTAGAGGGTGCCGGAGCGGAAACGCCGCACCGCCTCGCGGCCGGCTTGGGGCCCGCTATCCTGCGGAATCGTCTCAGGGTCCACGGCCACGGCACAGTCGCCCACGTGCAGATCCTTCGCCTGCAGCGCGGAACGCTTGAGCACAGCCAAGGCGATGGGGCCGAAATCACAATCCTGCACCACCGTGCCCACTCGACCCACCGCCCGAGGCCGGCTGCCCTTGGTGATGCTCGCCCCCGGCACCGGCAAGCTGGGGGCGGAGCCATCGAGGTGAAGCCGTACCAACACGCGGGGTGAGGAGCCCAAGTTTTCCACCCGGGCCACCGTCTCTTGGCCGCGATAGCAGCCCTTGTTCAGGTGCACGGCGCTGCCGCCCACCCAGTGCGGCACCTCGTGCGGGATGGACTTATCGTCCAGATCCACCTCCGGCAGCGGCACCAGATGCCTCACCCGCTCCGCAGTCCACGCCATCAGCCCCACCACGCGAGTGCCGCGGGATTCGAGGTCGGTGAGGGTGGCGTCGATAAGCGCTGCGGGAACATACAGGTCGGTGTGCGGTAGTGGAGCGCTCACGCTGCGGCTAAGCCCCGAGGGTGCGCTGGCGCCGCAGAGGGTGAGCAGACCGTAGTCCGTGCGGGTGATCTCCACCGCGGACCAAAAGACCATGCGGCGCAGAAAATCCTCCAGGCTGGCGGCGCTGGGGCGGGGGATGTCGAGCAGGAAACCCTCCTCAGTGCGCAACACGCCAAGAGCGTGGAGGATGTGACCCTGGGCATCCAAGTCCAGGGCCTCCGTGCCGGCGCCGATGGGGAGGTCATCGAGCTTCTGGGAAAGCAGCTTATTGAGAAACTCCGCGGCATCCTCGCCGCTGACCTTAAGCACCACCCGGTGGGAACGATCGATCACCACCGGCTGCTCGGAAAAAGCGCGCTGCTCGCCTAAAGGATCCCCATAATGCCACGCCACGCCCTCATAGGCGGGGTGGGCATCGGCGTCCTGAGCGGGGCAGGCGCCGAGGCGCGACAGGGCGGGGGAACGATAGGATGTCTCACTCATCCCGCCCATACTAGAGGAGCGCGGCCAGAGCCTGCGTGGAGGGGCACACGTACCAGCCGCCTGTCAGCGGGGTGGTGAACTCGGTGAGTCGATCCGCGGGGCCGCCATCGGCGCCGGCCATGCGACGCAGCATTTCCTCCATGCGCCACTGATCGAAACTGAAGCCCACAAACACAGTGCCGTGGGTACACATATCGCCATAGGAGACATTGCGGCGGAAGATCTCCAGCTCCTCCTCGTCCACCTCTACCACGGTGCGGTTGACGTGGGAGGATTCCGGGTTGGTGTCCTCATCCAGCTCAACGGAATCGGACTTGGTGCGGCCGATGATCTGCTCCTGCACATGGGACTCAAGCCCCTCCCACTCCACGGACTTGTGCTCCCAAAGCTGGTAGAGCAGCACCGAGCTGCCCGCACCCGGCTGGCCATGCGGCACCGCGACCACGCCCGGGGCCTCGAGAGCCGGCGGGTTCTCGGTGCCGTCCTCGAATCCAGTGAGATCGCGGTTGTGCTGATACACCCAGCCGGTGGTCTCGCCGGCGAGGGTAGCGGAAGAACGCACTGTATCCGCCACCTCGCGGGCGATGTCGAACACCTGGGAACGAGAGGAGCCAGCCACCCACACCCACGCATCGTGCTGAGTTGCGGGCATGGACATGGACGGACCCGAGATCGGCTCGGAGAAGTCATGCACATTCTCCGGCACAAACTCGGCGTCGGCCACGGCCGCCCACAGGCTCGGGCGCACACCGAGCACCACGTTGACGCCGTGGGTGGTGGGCAGGTTGATGGCCTCGGCCAGGTGGCGCAGTACCGCGCACCCGTCCGCGCCGGGGGCCAGATCGAACTCAAGAAAGATGTGGTCGGTGGTGCCCAGACCAGTGATTCCGCTTTGATGACTCATACCACTGATTGTGCCCCAAAGGCCGGCAGGGCGTGAATAATGAAAGGCATGACTCCACGCCCCATCATCGTCACCCTCGACTTGCGCACCGGAGAGATCGCCGACCACGATCCGGAAACGCCCCTAGTGTACTGGGATGATTCCGCCGTCACTCGCGGCGACGGGGTGTTTGAAACGGTGCTTGTTCGCCAAGGCAGAGCCTGCAATCTGCAGCGGCACGTGGAACGATTCGCCGTCTCGGCACAGCTGATGCACCTGCCGCCGCCCGCAGAAGAACTTTGGGCCCGGGCCATCAGCCGTGCGGCCCGCCGCTGGGAGGACGCCCACCATTGCGACGGCGCCATGGTGTGGACCTACACCCGCGGCCGCGCCAGCACCGGCGAGCCCTCGGCGTGGATCAGCGTCAAAGCCGTAGGGGCCCAGCAGCTCGCCCAGCGGGCCCAAGGCGTGGCGGTGCTCACCCTCGAGCGCGGGGCCGATAGCTCGAGTCCGCGCGCGGCAAAAACCCTCAGCTACGCCTCCGCCATGGCGGCGCTGCGCCAGGCCGCCGCGCAGGGCATGGATGATGTGATCTACACCTCGGGCGACAGGGTCCTCGAGGGCGCGACCTCCACGGTGGTGGCCGTTAGTGGCTCCACCATCCGCACCCCCAAGCCGGGCGGGGAGATCCTGCCCGGCACCACCCAGGCGGCGCTGTTTAGCTACGCCACAGCCCAGGGCTACACCTGCGAAACCGGGGATATCTCGGTGAGTGAGCTGCTGGCCGCCGACTCGGTGTGGCTGGTCAGCTCGGTGCGTATTGCAGCCCAAGTCACCTCCATCAATGGCCACTCCACCCGAGGGCGTGGCACAGACAACGCCGCCGCAATCCAGGAAATGATCACGGCGGCGCTGATGTAGGTCAAGCGGTGCTGCTTTAGCCCGCGTAGCGCTGCAGCTGCGCGGAGCGGCGGGGCTTGAGCTCCTTATCCACTAGGCGCTCATCCACCCAGCCAAGATCCCCATTCGGCAGCAGCCCATAGAGCCGCTTGCCGGGGCCCAAGGTGGTCAGGCCCGTGGCGGTGGCCATGGTGGAGGCGGAGCTGAGCTCCCAGGCGCGCTCGTTGAGCGGCTCGCCGTACATGATCTCCACCGCGCCGCCGGAGTGGCACAGAATGAACTCGATCTCGTCTTTATCGTTGATGCGCAGAAAACCGCTCTCGCGAGACTCCAGCGATTCGGGGGAGTCCTTCTTCCAGCAGGTGGACTCCACCATGATGTAGTTGCCGCCATCGTGGGAGAAGATCAGCTGGTTGCCGAAGGTGAACTCGCCGTCCTCGGGGGTATCGGCCTGGCCTTCGCCGCGCCACACACCGATCAAGGGAAGCAGCGCCAAGAGCCCATCGTGCAGGCTGGGGCCCTCACGCAGATTGGCGGTATCGGCCGGAATCGGCAGCTCGCCGAGACGCGGAATATTGCGCCCGCCGGTGGTCTTGGCCACCTCGGCGGCGCGGTTTACGGCCTCGTTGCCGTCCAGGCGCGGGGTGAGGTTTTCGGGATGGTTCGTCGATGAATTAGTCACAACCTCCCATAGTAACGAAGCTTAAGAACCGAGCTTGCCTATCTCCGCCTCGCTGCTGCGCTCTCCCTCGGAGGTGATCTCCTGCACCTGCGGCCCCAGCGGCGAAAGATCGCGGATGTCCAAGCGCACATTGCGCTGTTCCGACTCAAACACCACCGAGCCGCCGCGCACGAACACCTGCGAGGCCTGGGAGGGCAGGGGCAGCTCGCGGGAATCGATCTGGAAGAAGAATCGCTGCATGACCTCCGGCGGGGCATCGCCCTCCCGCAGCTCGGTGGGGGTCATGGTGATGGTGGTGCCATTGATGCGCAGCCGCGCCAGCACCGTCACTGGGGCATCGAGGCCCTCAGGGGTGCCGGTGAGCAACACCTCCGCCGCGGTGCCACCGGAAGGGGAGATGTCATAGGGGTGGCTGATCTGCAGATCCGTCATGTTCAAATGCTCGCCCAGGGCCACGCCGTCGAGGCTCACCGAGCGGGAGATCACGCGCGCCACCACGCCCTCGAGGTCGCCGGAGAGCACCTGCTCGCGGTCCATGGTGAGGTTGAATACGTCCGTGGTGGCGTTGACCACGCCGAAGCCAGGCACATCCACATCCATGACGTGAGTGGAGATCTTAGGCACATTGCCGGTGACCAGCGCCGCGCTATAGGGCGCGCCGCCCACATATACGCGCGGCGGCACGGGCAGGTGGGTGGCATCTTCCACCGAGCGGGAGATCGTGCGCTCCACGTTGATAGCCACGGCGGCATCAGCCAACCAGCCGGCCACCCCGAGCGCTGCCACCACGGCGGTGACGCGCAGTAGTCTCCGCTTGCCTTTCACGATCACTACCCTAGTGGATATGCGTTATGAGAAGTTGCACCTGCCCACCCACGACGCGTTGCGTTCGAGCACCGAGAGCCTGCTCGCAGCCGTGCACGACGAGGACGGCGTGGAGGCGCTGTCCGAGCACTTCGTGCGGGGCATACACGACGCCACCCTTCACCACACCCACTGGCTGGCCCTTGATGGGGAGTCGGCGGCGGGCGTGCTGGCGGTAGCCGAGGACTCGGCAGAGCTCGCAGTGCACCCCGCTTGTCGACGCCGCCACGTTGCCACCCACCTGCTCGATCATGCAGACGTGCCCGCCGTGTGGGCCCACGGCGATCTGCCGGCTGCTCAGGCATTGGCGCGGCGTCGTCACGCGAGCGTGAGCCGTGAGTTGCTGGTGATGGGCATCGACGGCGAGGAGCTCACCGCCTATGTGCGCCGTAGCTCTACCACCCCGCCGGTGGAGGAACTGGAGCTGGTGGATTACAGCACTGCCTGTCAACGCTGGGGCGAGCAGACAGTGCAGCGCGGTTGGCTAGAGGCCAATAACTCCGCTTTTTCTTGGCATCCCGAGCAAGGGGGATGGGATCTCGCGCGGCTGCAGGCGGGCATGGATACCGAATGGTTCGATCCCGCAGGAGTGCTGTTGTATATGCACCGCGACACCGGCGAGGTGGCGGGGTTCCACTGGACCAAGTCGCATAACGCCGAGCAGGGCGAGATCTATGTCGTGGGCGTGGCCGATCATTGGCGCGGCAAGGGCCTGGGCGCGCCGCTGATCGCCGCCGGCGTGGCCCATTTGGTGGCTGCAGACCACAGCAGCGTGATTCTCTACGTAGAAGCCGATAATGCCCCGGCCGTCAAGGCCTATGAGCAGGCAGGATTCCGCACCATCGAAAGGCACGTGGTGTACTCCTAAAGGCAGTTCGGGCAAGTTTTGCTGTCTTTTCACCTTCCGTTAACCGCGCTGCGGCGTGGCGGTCATGTAGCGCCCTTAGGTTGATTCCTTGGGCACGGACGGCCCACACATGACCCACCGGAAGGACACCCACTGTGACGTACAACTTCAAGCGCTCAGCCACCCTCCTCGGCCTTGTCGCCACCAGCTCTGTGGTGCTCGCCGCCTGCTCCGAAACCGGAGACAACGCTGCGGGAGGGACCGAGCCTGTGGAGAACCTCTCTGATTCCTCTGGTCAGCTGGTAGCGGAGGGCGCTTCCTCCCAGCAGAAGGCCATGGACCTCTTTGGTATTAAATACAACGAGTCCACAGGCAATAACCTCTCCTACACCGCCACCGGCTCCGGCTCCGGCCAGAAGCAATTCATTGCCGGCCAGGTGGCCTTCGGTGGCTCCGACTCCCCGCTGGACGAGGACCAAGTTGCCGCCGCCGCTGAGCGCTGCGAGGGCAATGACGCCTGGCATCTGCCGATGGTGATCGGGCCTGTGGCCGTGGCCTACAACCTCGAGGGCGTAGATGGGCTGAACCTCTCTGTGGAGACCGTGGCCAAGATCTTCAAGGGCGAGATCACCCAGTGGAATGATGAGGCCATCGCCGCCGAGAACGAGGGCGTGGAGCTGCCCGATTCGAAGATCGAGGTGGTCTACCGCTCCGAGGAATCCGGTACCTCCGATAACTTCCAAAAGTTCCTCAAGGCCGCCGTCCCGGATCAGTGGGACACCACCGGCAAGTCCTTCCCCTCCTCCACCGGCGCGGGGGCCAATGGCTCCACTGGCGTAGTGGGGCAGGTCTCCGCCACCCCGGGTGCGATCACCTATGTGGAGTCCGGTTTTGCCACCGAGGCCGGCCTGGGTATCGCGAACATCGACTTCGGCCACGGCCCCGTTGAGCTGAACAACGAGACCGTGGGCAAGGCCCTGGACAACCTGGACTATGCCGGCGAGGGCCACGACATGGTGGTAGACGCAGAAAAGCTTTTCTCCATGGACATTGAGGGCGCCTACCCAATGGTGCTCACCACCTACGAGATCGTCTGCTCCGCCGGCTATGACGAGAACACCGCCGGACTAGTGAAGGACTTCCTCAAGGTGGCCCTCGCTAACCAAGGCGAGGAACTCGAGGAGCAGGGCTATATCCCCGTCTCCGGTGAGTTCAAACAGAAGCTGGAAGACGCCGTCGACGCCCTCCACTAAGCACCCGGTACTAGCTTTCCTAAGGACGTATCACCCATGTCCAGCACCACCATGGTGAGCACGCCGCAGCGTGACGTGCGTGCCACGCCACCCGCAGCCCCCGCCCCCAGCAGCCGCGGCTCTTTCCGGCCCGGTGACCGCATCTTCCGCTCGCTGTCGACAGCCTCGGCGGCGCTGATCACCGTGCTCATTGCCGCCATCGGCGCGTTTTTGCTGTGGCGGGCACTGCCGGCGCTGTTCAATAACGCGGAGGGGATCCGCGGATTCTTCACCTACTCGGGAGATTGGAACACCGCCGATACCTCTGCGATGTACTTCGGCATTCCTAATCTCTTTGCGGTGACTGTCACCGTCTCATTGGTGGCGCTGCTGCTGGCGATGCCGGTAGCGCTGGGCATCGCGATCTTTCTCTCCAACTACGCGCCCGCGCGCTGGGTGAAGCCACTGGGCTTCGTGGTGGATCTGCTGGCCGCCGTGCCCTCCATCGTCTACGGGCTGTGGGGAGTGAAGGTGCTGGGCCCACTGCTCGGCGGCTTCTTCGAGTGGATCAACAGCTGGGCCGGTGGGCTGTTTCTTTTTGCCCACTATGACAACTCGCCGTCCTTCGCCACCTCCCGCACGATCCTCACCGGTGGCATCGTCCTCGCGATCATGATCCTGCCCATCATCGCCGCCACGGCCCGGGAAGTCTTCGTGCAGACCCCCAAAGGCCAGATCGAGGCCGCCCTAGCGCTCGGCGCCACGAGGTGGGAAGTGGTGCGGATGACGGTGCTGCCCTTCGGTATGTCCGGCTATGTTTCGGGGGCGATGCTCGGATTGGGCCGCGCTCTCGGCGAAACCATGGCGCTCTACCTCGTGATCTCGCCCTCCTCGGCATTTCGGGCCTCGCTCTTCGATGGCGGCACCACCTTCGCCACCGCGATCGCCAATGCGGCCCCCGAGTTCAACAATGACCTCAAGGCGGGCGCCTATATCGCCGCCGGCCTCGTGCTGTTCTTCCTCACCTTCGTGGTGAATGCGGCAGCTCGTGGCGTCGTCAAGCGAAAGAAGTAGCATGACCCACATACACACATCCAGCTCCTTTCAGCACATCTCCTCCAGCCGGCGCGCGAAAAACAGCGTGGCCACGGTGGTGATCTACGGCGCGATGCTGGTGGCGATGGTGCCGCTGGTGTGGGTGCTGTGGGAGGTGTTTTCCCGCGGGATCGGTGCGGTGGCGCGGCCGGAATGGTGGACCACCTCGCAAATGGGCATTCTCTACAACGTCGAGGGTGGCGGCGCGCTGCACGCCATCGTGGGCACCCTGGTGCAGGTGGGAATCGCCTCGGCGCTATCCATTCCCATCGGCATCTTCACCGCCATCTACCTGGTGGAATACAACAACGGCGGCCGCTTGGCCAAGGTCACCACCTTCATGGTGGATATCCTCACCGGGGTGCCCTCGATCGTGGCCGCGCTATTTATCTACTCGGTGTGGGTGGTGCTCTTCGGCTTCGAGCGCTCCGGCATGGCGGTGGCGCTGTCGCTGGTGCTACTCATGATTCCGGTGGTGGTGCGCAACACCGAGGAGATGCTGCGGGTGGTGCCGGATGATCTCCGTGAGGCCTCCTATGCCCTCGGCGTGCCCAAGTGGAAGACCATCGCCAAGATCGTGCTGCCCACCGCCCTGTCCGGAATCGTCACCGGCATCATGCTGGCCATTGCGCGCGTGATGGGGGAGTCAGCCCCCGTGCTCATCTTGGTCGGCTCCTTCCAGGGCATCAACTGGGATCCGGCGAGCGGCCCGCAATCCTCGCTGCCGCTGATGATGCTCGACATGTACAAAGCCGGCTCCTCCGATGCGGTGCTGGCCAAGATGTGGGGCGCGGCGCTCACGCTGGTGCTCCTCATCGCCCTGCTCAACATCGCGGCCCGGATCGTGTCCGCGAAATTCTCTGTGAAACACTAGCCCCCGCACCAGGAGAACCTCACCACAATGGCCAAGCGTCTTGATCTCACCGACGTCAATATCTACTACGGCGACTTCCACGCCGTGCAGGACGTGAACCTGCATGTGCCGCCGCAATCTGTCACCGCCTTCATCGGCCCTTCCGGCTGCGGTAAATCCACCGTGCTGCGCACCCTAAACCGGATGCACGAAGTGATCCCCGGGGCGCGGGTAGAGGGGCGCATCAGCCTTGACGGGGAGGATATCTACGGCCCGAAGGTGGACCCGGTGGCGGTACGCAACACCATTGGCATGGTGTTTCAAAAAGCCAATCCCTTTCCCACCATGTCCATCGCCGACAACGTCGTGGCCGGGCTGCGCTTGGCGGGGGTGAAGAACAAGAAGAAGCTCGCTGAGGTGTGCGAGAAATCGCTCCGCGGCGCCAATTTGTGGGAAGAAGTCAAAGACCGCCTCGATAAACCAGGCGGCGGGCTCTCCGGCGGCCAGCAGCAGCGGCTATGCATTGCCCGCGCCATCGCCGTCGAACCGGAAGTGCTGCTCATGGACGAGCCCTGCTCGGCCCTCGACCCCATTTCCACCCTCGCCGTGGAGGACCTGATCCACGAGCTCAAAGAGGACTACACCATCGTGATCGTGACCCACAACATGCAGCAGGCCGCCCGCGTCTCCGACCAAACGGCATTCTTCTCCCTCGAAGCCACCGGCAAGCCGGGGCGGCTGGTGGAAGTCGGGCCGACTAAGAAGATCTTCGAAAATCCCGACGAGAAAGAAACCGAAGACTACATCTCCGGGCGCTTCGGCTAGACCTGGGCTAATCGCGGGAGAAGCGCCGCTCCAGATCCGCGATGCGGCGCGCAAAATCCGCCTCGCTGCGCTCATTCTCCAACTTCAGCCGGTATTCGTCCGGCTGCATGCCGGAGGTGAGATACACAATCCTGGCCGCCACGTCCACGGTGTGGTCGGCGAAGCGCTCATAGTAACGAGACAGCAGAGTCACATCCACGGCCTCGAGGGTGGAGTGCTGCCATTCGCGCTGGGTGAGCACGTGCATGATGTGGGCGTGGAGATCATCCATGGCATCGTCCTCGTCGCTCAGCGCCAAGGCCACATCCGCATCCGGGTTGAGCAGCAGCTCATGAATCTTGTCCGACATCTGCAGCGCGATCCGCGACATCTCCTCGAAATAGCCCACCAAGGTGGCCGGCACGGCATTATGCGGGTGGCGGCGGCGCGCCACGCGGGCGATGTGCATGCCCAGAGCCCCCATGCGATCAAAGTGCTCCACAATATAAATAGAGGAAATGATCTGTCGCAGGTCCCTAGCCATCGGCCCCTCTAAAAGCAGCAGGGCAATGGCCCGCTCCTCGCAGCGCTGCCGGGTGGCCTCCATGGCGGTGGCAGCCGACAGCGCCTCCTCGGCCGGGGTGAGCTCATTATCAATCAAACCCTTGCTGGCTAGCCGCATCGTCTCGCGGACGTGATCACTCAAGACCAGCAGGTCGTGGGAAAAACCGTCAAGGTGCTCGCGAAAGGCAGTGCGCATACGCTGCACTATAGTGGCTTCACCCCAGCTGCGCTGGGTAGCGCGCCTATCCGCCGGAGTGCATAATCTCCGCGCCCTCGGGAACGCGGGCATCCTCGGGGTCATCCAGCCAGCCCTCCGGCAGCAGCACCTTCGCCGGCGAACCTTGGCGACCGCGCGGGCCCTCGGCATCATCGGCCAGGGCGGTGCTCTCGGCGAAGGGGGCCAGCAGCTCATCCAGATGAGACAGCGAGGTCACCCGCGACAACTGGCCGCGCACATCGCCGCCCACGGGAAAACCGCGCAGGTACCAGCCCATGTGCTTACGCAGATCGCGACAGCCCTTCTCCTCGCCATCGTGGCGCACCATGAGTTCGGCATGGCGCCGAATGATTCGGGTGACCTCACCCAAAGTGGGCTGGGGAGGCATGGGCTCGCCGCGCAGCACCGCGGCCAGCTCCGCAAACAACCAAGGACGGCCCAAACAGCCCCGGCCGATGACCACGCCATCGCAGCCGGTGCGCTCCATCATGGTCACCGCATCCCGAGCAGCAAAGATATCGCCATTGCCCAGCACCGGGATATCGCCGAAACCGGACTCAACCATGTGCCGCTTGAGGGCAGCGATCTCCTCGAGCCGCGCCGTGCCGGAATAACGCTGGGCGGCGGTACGGCCGTGGCAGGCCACCGCGGCGGCACCATTGTCCGCCGCGATACGCCCCGCATCCAGGTGGGTCTTGTGCTCGTCATCGATACCGACGCGGAACTTCACCGTCACAGGAATGTCCGTGCCCTCGGTAGCGCGCACCGCGGCAGCCACAATGTTGGCGAAGAGCTGGCGCTTATAGGGCAGGGCCGAGCCGCCGCCGCGCCGGGTGACCTTGGGCACGGGGCATCCGAAGTTCATGTCGATGTGGTCGGCGAGATCATTGTCCACGATCATGCGCGCCGCCTCGTAGGTGTAGTGCGGATCTACGGTGTAGAGCTGCATACTGCGAGGATTCTCGGATTCGTCGAAGGCGATCATGTGCATCGTCTTCTCATTGCGCTCCACGAGGGCACGGGCGGTGATCATTTCACACACGTACAGCCCCGATACGCTCCCCATCTTTTCCAACTCCTGCTCACGGCAGAGTGTGCGAAACGCCACGTTGGTTACCCCCGCCATAGGGGCGAGCACGACGGGCGATTCGAGGGTGAGCGGACCGATCTGCAGCGGCTGATGATTGAGCGATGTAGTCACCCGCCCAGTGTCGCCTATCCGCAGCGCTCAGCGCAATTTTTCTACGGTGTGCATGCTTATCTGCGCCACCTCCCATTCGCAGCTCTCCCGCAAGGTGGGGGTAGTGAAGAAGAACCTGAGACACGAACCAAAAGTTCGTCTATTGTGGGACGCGTAACCTAGTTCACAGCGGGTGTGCGGACGCGTGCGCGGTCGCACGACTGATGTCTGCTAGCACACGCTTGCCGCTGCGCTAGGAAAGGTAGGCGCAATCACGCCTTGCAGGGCTGTCACGCCCGCACCGGATTGCACACAGAAATAAGGAGAACTAAGAGTTCATGTCGGATCGTATTGCCAACGCCAAGCTTCGCGGAAAGGTTATGACCGCGGATGAGGCTGCCCAGTTTGTCAACCACGGCGACAAGGTAGGTGTGTCGGGCTTCACCGGCGCCGGCTACCCGAAGGTGCTCCCCACCGCTATCGCAGAGCGCGCCAAGGAGGCTCACGCTAAGGGTGAGGAGTATATGATTGACCTCTTCACCGGCGCCTCCACCGCTCCCGAGTGCGATGGTGTTCTCGCCGAGGCGGATGCCCTCCGCTTCCGTACCCCGTACCAGTCGGATCCGATCCTGCGCGGCAAGATCAACGACGGCACCACCTACTACGCCGACTACCACCTGTCCGAGCTGGGCATGTACGTGTCCCAGGGCTTCTTCGGCAACATGGACGTGGCCATCGTGGAGGTTACCCGCATCACCGAGGAAGGCCACCTGGTTCCTTCCTCCTCCGTGGGTAACAACGTGGAGTACCTGGACGCCGCCGACAAGATCATCATCGAGGTCAACGAGTGGCAGTCCGAGAACCTCGAAGGCATGGCGGATATCTACCGCATCGAGCCGCTGCCGAACCGCCAGCCCATTCCGATCACCAAGCCGGGCGATCGTATCGGTACCACCTACATCGACATCGATGTGGACAAGGTGGTGGCTGTGGTTAAGACCAATAACGAGGACCGCAACGCCCCCTTCAAGCCGCTGGACGAGACCTCCAAGCAGATCGCCGGCAACTTCCTCGACTTCCTCGAGGCCGAGGTGGCCGCGGGTCGTCTGGCATACGACAAGTACATCATGCAGTCCGGTGTGGGTAACGTGCCGAACGCCGTGATGTCCGGCCTGCTGGACTCTAAGTTCGAGAACATCAAGGCCTACACCGAGGTGATCCAGGACGGCATGGTGGACCTCATCGATGCCGGCAAGATGACCATGGCCTCCGCTACCTCCTTCTCGCTCTCTCCCGAGTACGCCGAGAAGATGAATGCCGAGGCTGATCGCTACGCCAAGTCCATCGTGCTGCGCCCGCAGCAGATCTCCAACCACCCCGAGGTCGTGCGCCGCCTCGGCTTGATCGCCACCAATGGTCTGATCGAGGCCGACATCTACGGCAACGTCAACTCCACCAATGTCACCGGCTCCCGGATGATGAACGGTGTGGGCGGATCCGCAGACTTCACCCGCAACGGCTTCATCAGCTCCTTCATCACCCCCTCCCAGGCCAAGAACGGCGATATCTCCGCCATCGTGCCCTTCGTCTCTCACGTGGACCACACCGAGCAGGACGTCAAGGTCATCATCACCGAGTACGGCTACGCCGACCTCCGTGGCCTGGCACCGCGCCAGCGCGTGGAGAAGATCATCGCCATCGCCCACCCGGACTACCGTCCGGTGCTGGAGGAGTACTACTCCCGCGCGCTCGAGGCGGCGAAGAAGAACAAGACCCTCCAGACCCCGCACGATCTGGAGACTGCGCTGTCCTTCCACCAGCGTTTCATGACTCACGGCTCCATGATGCCGCAGGACTAGTGGCCGCTTAAGCCGCAGCAACCACCCCGCCCCACCCGTGGGCGGGGTGGTTTTTTCCAAACACCGCGCGGCATTGATACACTACTCATCACGTACGGGCCTTTAGCTCAGTTGGTAGAGCTACGGACTTTTAATCCGCAGGTCGTGGGTTCGAGCCCCACAGGGCCCACCGCTTACTGCACTCCCTACGCCTCAGTGGCGTGGGGAGTGCATTGTTATGTGTGGGGATACTTGGAGTGGGCAGGCCACCAGATCCGGTTGCCGAGCCACAGGCTCAGCGCGGGTACGAGGAAGGATCGGACGATGAGGGCGTCGATAAGCACGCCGAGGGCCACGATCACTGCCAGCTGCACCAAGAATTGGATGGGGATCACCGCTAGGGCGGCGAAGGTCGCGGCCAGGACCACCCCGGCGCTGGTGATCACACCGCCGGTGGTGATGAGCCCGCGCCGCACCCCGCGATAAGTGCCGTGGAGGAGGGCCTCTTCGCGTACGCGTGTCATGAGGAAGATGTTGTAGTCGATACCGAGTGCAACTAGGAATACGAAACCGTAGAGGGGCACGGTGGGGTCGGCGCCGCTGAAGCCGATGAGGTGGAAGATCAGCGCAGACAGGCCCAGGGCGGTGCCGAAGGAGAGGATGGTGGTGGCGAGAAGCACCACCGGCGCCAGCACCGAGCGCAGCAAACCCGCAAGCATTACGGTGATCACCGCCAGCACGAGGGGGATGATGATGTTTCGGTCTCTCAGGGAGGTGGCGGTGGTGTCCATATCCA
Organism: Corynebacterium ciconiae DSM 44920; assembly: GCF_030440575.1. Taxonomy (NCBI): domain Bacteria; kingdom Bacillati; phylum Actinomycetota; class Actinomycetes; order Mycobacteriales; family Corynebacteriaceae; genus Corynebacterium; species Corynebacterium ciconiae. The sequence continues at coordinate 2,159,448 of NZ_CP047189.1, read as the reverse complement.
CGGCCGTGGTGCCTCCCACCGCCGCCGAGGGCAGGGCCTCGCGCAGCCGGCGCACCGTGTCCTTCGCTGCGTCGGAGTCGGCGGGGTCATCGAGGGTGGCTTGGATCATCACCTGGCCATCGATCACGGTGGGTTCGGCGGCGCGGGCCGGCAGCGCGCTGGGCTGTTCCACCCCGGCGGTTGCGTCGATGATGCTGAGGGTGGAGTCCAGATCGGCCTCATCGCTTAAGACATACACGGGCGAGCCGGAGCCGCCGGGAAAGTGACGATCCAGCACCTCTAGGCCATCACGGGCATCGCTCTGGCCGAGGACAAAGTCGGATTGGGGCACCCCATCCGCTTGAAAGCCGATGAGCCCCAACCAGCCGCACGCAAGCGCGGCAGAAATACCGAGGGCCAGGGCACGGGGCCGGCGGGCGGTGGCATCGGCCACCCGAGTCCACGTTGCCGAACTGGTCTGCCCATCGCTCGTGCGCGGGCGACGCGGCCAAAACGCCGCTCGCCCAGCGAGCAGCAGCATGGCTGGAAGAAAGGTCAGCGAGGTCGCCACCGCGGCGAGGATGCCGAGTGAAGCCACCGGGCCTAGGGCGGCAGTGGACACCAGATCTGAGAGCACAAGGCAAAGCAAGCCCGCGATCACAGTGCCGGCCGAGGCGGCAATGGGCTCCCACGTGCCGCTGAGGGCTGCGCGCGTGGCCTGCCATGGCTGCTCGTGGGTGCTGAGCTCCTCGCGGTAGCGGGCCGTATAAAGCAGCCCATAATCGGTGGCCGCGCCGATGACGAGGATGAAGAGAATACCCTGCACCTGGCCATTGATGGTGACCACCCCAGCTCGAGCCAAGGCCACGTTGATGGCCACCGCTAGGCACAGCGCCGTCAGGGCGGAGAGCAGCACCATGAGCGGCAAGATCGGGGAGCGGTAGACCACAATGAGCACGAGCAGTACCGCGGCCACGGTGACCAGCAGCAGCTGGGAGTCGATTCCGGCGAAGGCGGCGGAAAGATCGGCGCTCAAACCTGCCGGCCCAGTAACCCAGAATTCATCGCCGTCCGGAAGGCGCTCGGAGAGCGCCGTGTCGAGCCGGCTGACGGTGTCTGCCACATCGGCATCGCTCGGGATGGCCGCCACGAGCTGGAGGGCCTCGCCGTCTTCCGAGGGGATGAGCGGACTGAACTCGAGGTTGGGGAAGCTGGATCCCAGCTGCTCGGTGAGATCGCTCAGTTCGGTCGGGGATATGGCATCGCCGGTGATCACCACCACCGCGGGGATGGAGTCGCTACCCCGGAACTCGGGCAGAGCTTCGCTCACAGTGGTGGACTCGGCGCTTTCGGGCAAAAAGGAGGCCTGGTCATTGGAGGAGACCTCGCTGATCGCGCCAAACTGGGGGCCGCCTAGCCCCATGACCACCACCCACACGGCGATGAGAAGAAGCGGGAGGCCTAGGCGGTACCAACGTGAGGGAGCAGATGTGGTCATGTCTGCTGAGTATAGTCTGATAAAGCCCTCAAGAAACCACCCTAGAGCTGAGGTTTTGTGCACCCTGCAGGATCATGTATGATTCATCTCAGTCCAAAAGCGGGCTACGCCCCCATCGTCTAGCGGCCTAGGACACCGCCCTTTCACGGCGGCGGCACGGGTTCGAATCCCGTTGGGGGTACTTTCCACCTGTCGTGGAAAGTGCATATAAGAATATGGCCCTGTGGCGCAGTTGGTTAGCGCGCCGCCCTGTCACGGCGGAGGTCGCGGGTTCGAGTCCCGTCAGGGTCGCCAATTTCAAGCGGCTATCTACTAGTTTTCTAGTGGGTAGCCGCTTTGTGCATCTGCGCCTTTATACATCGGGCACAGCCCTGCCGCGAGAGAAAGAATTGCGTAATAGTCCTAAAAATGCGCTATGAACTGCGGATTTGCGGGTATAGGAGCGCGTTATGTAGAGTATCCACTCGTGCACAGCGCACCGATTAATACATCGGAGGCTGGTACATAAAAGAATATGGCCCTGTGGCGCAGTTGGTTAGCGCGCCGCCCTGTCACGGCGGAGGTCGCGGGTTCGAGTCCCGTCAGGGTCGCAGATCGTTGCTCTACAGCAAGGATCGTGGCCAGATAGCTCAGTCGGTAGAGCGTCCGCCTGAAAAGTGGAAGGTCAGCAGTTCGATCCTGCTTCTGGCCACAAGAAGAAAAGCAGTCTTTTCGCCTCGTGTGAGAAGGCTGCTTTTCGCTTATGCGCTATCCTCGGCTGCAGAGCACAGTGTGACTACGAGGAGAAAAGGACGGATACATACGATGAGCGCTTCCCAGCATGTGCGCCTCGATGAGGGCTCGAACACCTACGTGATCGAGGTGGACGGCCAGATGGCCGGCTATGCCGAGTTTCGGGCCGTGGACGAGACGGTGCGCGACTTCAACCACACCGTGGTGCTTGATGAGTACCGCGGCCAGGGGCTGTCCTCGCCGCTGATCCGCTACGCGCTGGATGATTCGATCCGGGCAGGGATGAAGATCATGCCGAGCTGCTCCGCCGTGGAGCACTTCATTGCGAAGAACCCGGAGTATCAGGAGCACGTGGCCGGCTAGATACGCAGCAATCCCAGTGGTCTCAGAGAGTCCACTGGGATTGGTGTATGTGGGCGGGGCTTAGATGGCGTAGTCGTTGCCTGGAACGTAGCAGTCAGGATCGACCAGCTTCACGCACTCAGCCGAGCCCCGCGGACGCATCTTGGCGGGCACGCCCACGGCGATGTGCTTGGGCGGGACATCCTTGGTGACCACGGCGTTCGCGCCGATCGCCGACCCCGCGCCAATGGTGATCGGGCCTAGGACCTTCGCCCCGGCGCCCACCACCACGTCATCTTCGAGGGTGGGGTGGCGCTTCGTTTGGGTGAGTACCTGACCGCCGAGAGTCACGCCGTGGTAGAGCATGACTCCATCGCCGATCTCTGCGGTCTCGCCGATGACGATGCCCATGCCGTGATCGATGAAGAAGCGGCGGCCGATGGTGGCCCCGGGGTGAATCTCCACGCCGGTGAGGAACCTAGCGAATTGCGCCAGTACCCGGGCGGGGCCGCGACACTGCCGCACCCACAGTGCGTGGGCAACGCGGTGCATCCAGATGGCGTGCAAGCCCGAGTAGACAAGGGCGTTCTCCACGTCCCCGCGGGCGGCGGGGTCGTGCTCGCGGGCGTTCTGGAGATCTTCGCGCATGCGGGAGATGGCAGTGGAGATGAAACCGATCATGGGGATCGATCCTACATCAGAGCCGATTAATTAAATTCAGCGCGCACATCCTCGAAGAGGACAGTGGAGGCGTAGCGCTCGCCGTAGTCGCATACGACGGTAACGATGGTCTTGCCCTTGTTCTCCGGCTTCTTGGCCTCGCGCAGTGCGGCGAATACATTGGCGCCGGAGGAAATGCCGCCCAAGATGCCTTCCTTCTCGGCGAGCGTGCGGGCGGTGGCGATGGCGTCTTCGTTGCTTACGGTGACGACCTCATCGATCACCTTGCGGTCCAGCACCTCGGGGATGAAGTTGGCACCCAGGCCCTGGATCTTGTGAGAGCTGGCCTTGCCCTCAGTGAGCAGCGGAGAATCGGCGGGCTCCATGGCGATGATCTCCACCTCGGGCTTGCGCTCCTTGAGCACGGTGCCTACACCGGTGATGGTGCCACCGGTACCGAAGCCGGCGAGGAAGATGTCGATATCGCCGTCGGTGTCAGACCAAATCTCCTCGGCAGTGGTCTCGCGGTGAATCTTGGGGTTGGCCGGGTTGGAGAACTGGCGCGCCAGGATAGCTCCCTCGCGCGTCTCCACAATCTCGTGTGCCTTATCGACGGCACCCTGCATGCCTGCCGGCCCGGGGGTGAGCACGATCTCCGCGCCATAGGCGCGCAGCATGATGCGGCGCTCCATGGACATCGTCTCGGGCATGGTGAGCACCACATTGTAGCCGCGGGCTGCACCCACCAGGGCGAGGGCGATGCCGGTGTTGCCGGAGGTGGCTTCCACGATGGTGCCGCCCTCCTTTAGTTCCCCGGACTGCTCGGCGGCGTCGATAATAGCGGTGCCAATGCGGTCCTTGACGCTGTTGGCGGGGTTATAGAACTCGAGCTTGACCAGCACCTCGGCCTCGAGGCCTTCGGTGAGGCGGTTGAGGCGAACCAGCGGGGTACCGCCAACGAGCTCGGTGACATTGTTGTAGATGCGTGACATATGTCTTGCACTCCTTTACACAGACGTTAGTGAGAGTTACAGCTTCCCAGCATAACGCTCTGCTCCCACAATTACCAGACAGGCCAGTATTACATAGATAGACAAAGAGGTCTATAGATGTACCCCTATATGGGGCCTTCGTCCACGAAAGCCAGTGCACAGCGTTATGGTGAGTGAGTCGCGGAGAACGGGAATGCGGTACAGCGTGCAGCCACGCCGCAGCGGACCTCGCCACTGTAGGGCTCGCCTCGCCACAGCGTGAGACACAGGCGCTCGATCACTTATGTCGTCGGAGCACATCCCCGACCCACCACTGCAGCGCAGGGCTGCGGGAAGGTGTTTTATCGATACGCCGAGAGCTAAGCCAGGAGACCGGCCGCGACACGATAGCCGAACACTTTTCGTCAGCCCAGTTCGGCGCGAACCGGTTCCGGTGCGAGGACTCGCCAGAACATGAGTCAGAGAAACGAGCGTTTCTACCACCATGCATATCGCAGAAGGATTCCTGCCCGTTGAGCAGGCCGTGGGCTGGGGCGTGGCTGCCGCGCCTTTCGTGATCCACGGAGCACTCCGCGTCAATAAGCAACTCAAAGACAAGCCCGAAACGGGACTTCTTCTCGGCGCCGCCGGCGCCTTCACCTTCGTGCTCTCGGCACTGAAGATCCCCTCCGTCACCGGCTCCTCCTCCCACGCCACCGGCACGGGGTTGGGAGCGGTGCTGTTTAAACCACCCGTGATGGCCTTCTTGGGCAGTATCGTGCTGCTCTTCCAGGCGCTGCTGCTCGCCCACGGCGGTATTACCACCCTCGGCGCCAATATCTTCTCCATGGCCATCGTGGGCCCGTGGATTGGCTACGGGGTGTGGCTGGCCGTGCGCAAGGCCGGCGGCAGCGCCACCATCGGCATAGCCCTGGCGGCGTTCTTCGCGGACCTGTCCACCTATGTGGTCACGGCCTTCCAGCTGGCTGGTGCCCACCACGCCCATGGCTTCTTTAACTCGGCCATGACCTTCCTCGCGCTCTACGCCCCCACCCAGGTGCCGCTCGCGATCGTGGAATCCATCATCACGGTGCTCATCTTCCGTTCCTTGCGTACCATCGCCGCCCGCGAGCTCTCCATCCTCGGGGTGCTGGGTTCCGGCACTGGGGCGAAGCAGCAGCAGGGTAGCGTCGATAAGCCAAAGGCAGGGCAGAAGGCATGAAAAATAACAGCACGGGCGTGACCATCGCCCTCATCCTCGCGGCCATTGTCATCGCCGCTTTCCCCATGTTTTTCAACGTCGGCGATAAGGACTCGGATGAGCCCTTCGCCGGCACCGACTCCACCGCGGAAACCCTGGTGGAAGACACCGATCCCGGCTACGAACCCTGGTTCGAGCCGCTCGTGGGCGAACTGCCCGGCGAGGTGGAATCCGGGCTCTTCGCCCTCCAAGCCGCCCTCGGCGCCGGCCTACTCGGCTACGTGATCGGGCTCTACCGCGGGCGCAGCAAGTGGGAGCAGACTAGCGCACAGGCACCCGCCTCCCAATGAACCCCGTCGACATTGCTGCCGCCTGTTCTCCCTGGGCGCAGCACAGTGTGTCGGAAAAGGTTCTCGGCTTCGGCGGGGCACTAATCCTCGCCCTCGCACTGCCGCCGCTGCCAGCACTGCCGCTGCTGCTAGTGATCGTTCTGTTCGCTGCGGCGCAGGCGCAGGTGCGATGGCGGCTGTATCTCGGGCTTGTGCTGGCGCCTTTCGGCTTCATCCTGCTCGGAATGTGGCCGCTCATAATCAACCTCACCACCAGCGGTTTTGTGGTCGTTGAGGGTGGTCTTGGCCATGCTGCGGTTGTCGCAGGCCGCAGCCTGGTGGGCATGAGCATCACCATGCTTTATGCCCTCACCACCCCCATCGCAGCGCAGCTCACGTGGGCGCGAAGGATCGGCGTGCCGGAGTCTCTCGTGGTAGTGAGCATGCACATCTACCGCTTCTCCTCCTTGCTCTATCGCCAGTCGCAGGCGATGTGGAGCGCCCAGGCGAGGCGGCTCGGGCACAGCTCCTGGCGGCGCTGTGTGCGCTCGGCCGCTGATCAAGCGGCCAATCTCTTCCTCGCGGCCTTCCAGCGGGCCCAGCGTCTACAGGAAGGGCTCGAGCTGCGCGCCGATAGCGCCGCCGCTGCCGTCTATGGCACCTTCACCCCCGCCCGGCCCCGCTGCCTGGCGTTGATCCTTATCGGCCTAGCCGCGGTAACCGCCGCGAGCCTCATCCCCTTTGCGTGGTGACCCCTCATGACAGCTTCCCCAACGCTCATCGCCCTCGACGCCGTCAGCTACGCCTACCCGCATGGCCCCTTGGTGCTCCATGATGTGCACCTACAGGTCAGGCGGGGTTCGGCCATGGCCCTGCTCGGCGCCAATGGCTCAGGAAAATCCACGCTCATGAAGCTCATGGCCGGGGCGCTGCAGCCGCGTAGCGGGCAGGTGCTTATCGACGCCATCCCCGCGACCTACAACCGTTCCGGGCGCACCAGAGCCCGCTCGTTGATTCAACTCGTGCTTCAAGAGCCGGACGATCAGATCTTTGGGGTATCCGTGCGCGCCGATGTTTCCTATGGGCCCACCAACCAGGGCCTCAGTGAGAAGGAGATCGCGGCGCGGGTGGACTGGGCCATGGAGCGCGCCGAAATCACCGACCTCGCCGAACGTGTTCCCCAGCAGCTCTCCTATGGGCAGCGCAAGCGGGTGAGCCTAGCCGGGGCGTTGGCGATGCGCCCGCAGGTGTTGCTGCTTGACGAGCCCACCGCTGGGCTTGATCCTGCTGGGGCCGCGCAGCTTGTGCACACACTGGCGCTGCTGCGCCAAGAGGGTACTGCCATTGTGCTGTCTACCCACGATGTCGATCTGGCCTATGCCTTCGCCGATACCGCGGTAGTGCTCCATGACGGGGGAGTGCGCACCGGAGCCTGTGGGGAGATAATGACGGACGCCGCTCTTATGGAGCGGGCGCGACTGGAGCTTCCGTGGGCGCCGCTGGTCTCACGAGCACTGGGAAGAACAGTGCTGCGGGCCGTAGATGTAGCCGCGCCGCCGCAGACTTCTGAGTGATTTATATCACTCTAAACAGGCCTAAAACAACGTGAGTGTTTGATCTGACTTGTTTCGCAATTATCGGCCGCGTGTCCATAAATCCCACAGCGTGGGATGGACCTATGGGGGCTTGGGGGTGGGGTAGCAGTGGGGGTGGCTCTAAGGTCTGTAGTCTCAGAACCTCTATTACCTGCACTTTTAGCGGCGCGAACGCAATGTGGGATTTGTGGCGTCAAGCTGAGAGCAAGGTAAATATTTGCCGAGAAAAGGGGTTAATGGAGGAGGTGGGACCGGTGGGGGTGGGGGCACCTAAACGGGGGATTAATACAGCAATCTGTGAACTTTTCACCTCAGGCTGTGCTGAAAACTTCCTGTAACTACTTATGATTACCCCCGTTTCTTGTTTATAATCCTGACCTACGAGCAACCTAAGCGAGGCGGGTGTGAACAGGGGCACCCACTACCTCCCAAGAGTCACATTCTGTGGGAGGTGCCGCTCCTCATCGGAACGGCATTAGGTGAACAACGCAGGAAGAAGAGTATGGATCCGCAGCGTCTCAAAGATGACGAAGAAGCGATTCGCGCAGCACTCACCACGCTAAAAACCGCCACGGGCATCCCGGTCACCATGTATGCCACGGTGCTTCCCGATAGCCGACTCCAGATCAGTGCGTGGGTCGGGCTGCGAACCCCGGCGCTGCAGAACCTCGTGATCGAGGCAGGCGCTGGTGTGGGTGGCCGCGTTGTCTCCTCCCGTCGCCCCGTCGGCGTGTCCGACTACACCCGAGCCTCCATCATCTCCCACGAGCATGACAAGCCCATCCAGGACGAGGGGCTGCATTCCATCGTGGCCGTGCCCGTGATCGTGCAACGCGATGTGCGCGGCGTGCTCTACGTGGGCGTGCACTCGCCCGTGCGCTTGGGCGACAAGGTGATTGAAGAGGTCACCATGACCGCCCGTACTCTCGAGCAAGACCTCGCGGTCAATAGCGCCCTGCGTCGCGGGGACGTCAGCGGAAGCGGGGCCAAGCCGGGACGGGTGATGAACGGCGCCGAGTGGGAGCAGGTGCGCTCCACCCACTCCAAGCTGCGGATGCTGGCCAACCGCGTGGGAGACGAGGATCTGCGCAAGGAAATCGAGAGCCTCTGCGATCAGCTCGTTTCGCCTGTGCGGGTCAAGCAAACCACCAAGCTCTCCGCCCGTGAACTAGACGTACTCGCCTGCGTGGCCCTCGGCCACACCAATGTGGAGGCGGCTGAGGAAATGGGCATTGGCGCCGAAACCGTCAAGAGCTACCTGCGCTCCGTCATGCGCAAGCTCGGGGCCCACACCCGTTACGAGGCCGTCAACGCAGCCCGCCGGATTGGGGCCCTGCCCTAAGCAGACGGCGGCTGCCTAACGCTCACCGCCGGGAATCCAGCGCACATCCTCGCCCTGGTTTTCCACCCTGCCCATAATGAAGAGGGCATCGCTGAGGCGGTTAAGATACTTCGCCGGCAACACCGACATGGTCTCGCCATGCTCGGCGATAGCGGCCCACGCCGCGCGTTCGGCGCGGCGGGCCTTCACCCGAGCGGTGTGTAACAGCGCCGAGGCTGGGGAGCCGCCGGGAAGAATGAAGGAATCGAGCGTGGGAAGCTGCTCGTTAAAACGATCGCAGTCGCGCTCGAGTCGCTCGATATATTCCGGCTCGACGCGCAGCGGCGGATATTTAGGATCCTCTACCACTGGGGTGGCGAGGTCCGCGCCGCAATCAAAAAGCTCATTCTGAATCCGTCGCAATACCGTGCTCACCTCCTCACTGGGGGAGGCGAGCGCCAGCACTTCGCCGATCGCGCAGTTGGTTTCCTCGCACTCGGCATAGGCCTGCAGGCGGGAATCATTCTTGGACACGCGGGAGAAATCCGACAGGCCCGTGGTGCCGTCATCTCCGGTGCGGGTATAAATCTTGGTCAAATGAACGCTCATACTCGTCGAGTCTAGGGAAAACCGCTCGCCGAGCAGGTAGCGCACAACCCCACCCAAGGCACTAGGCTGGTGCACTGTGAAAGAACATTTCTTGGTAGAAGGTGGCGCCCGGCTGCAGGGCGCTGTGAAAGTGCACGGCGCGAAGAACAGCGTGCTCAAACTCATGGCCGCTGCATTGCTGGCTGAGGGCACCACGACGCTCACCAACTGTCCTGAGATCTTGGACGTTCCGCTCATGCGTGATGTGCTCGAGGGGCTGGGCTGCACCGTGGAGATTGATGGATCCACCGTGCGCATTAGCACCCCCGCGGCGCCCCAGAGCAACGCGGACTTTGATGCGGTGCGGCAATTCCGCGCCTCCGTGTGCGTTCTCGGGCCCTTGACCGCCCGCTGCGGGCGAGCCGTGGTGGCCCTGCCCGGCGGCGATGCCATCGGTTCCCGCCCCCTCGATATGCACCAGTCTGGACTGGAGAAGCTCGGGGCGCGCACCTACATCAAGCACGGATGTGTAGTCACGGAGGCGGATGCTCTCAACGGCTCCTATATCCAATTGGACTTCCCCTCCGTCGGTGCCACCGAGAACATTCTCACCGCCTCGGTGCTCGCCGAGGGGCGCACTGTGTTGGACAACGCGGCGCGCGAGCCGGAGATCGTGGATCTCTGCGTGCTCCTGAAGGAGATGGGTGCCCAGATCACGGGTGAAGGCACCTCCACCATCACCATCGACGGCGTGGACAAGCTGCATCCCGCCGAGCACGAGGTTATTGGCGACCGCATCGTGGCAGGAACCTGGGCCTACGCCGCAGCAATGACTCGCGGTGACATTACCGTCGGCGGGATCAACCCGCGGGCGCTGCACATTGCGCTAGAAAAGCTGAAGATTGCCGGCGCCGAGGTGGAAACCTACGACACCGGATTCCGTGTGCGCATGGATGGTCGCCCCTCGGCCGTGGACTACCAAACCCTTCCATTCCCCGGTTTCCCCACCGACTTGCAGCCGATGTCCATCGGCTTGGCGGCGGTATCGGAAGGCATGAGCGTAATTACGGAGAATGTCTTCGAATCTCGCTTCCGCTTTGTCGATGAGATGCAGCGGCTGGGTGCGGACACATCGGTGGATGGGCATCACGTCGTGGTCCGCGGCGTAGAGCAGCTCAGCTCCACTCCGGTGTGGTCCTCCGATATCCGAGCTGGGGCAGGGCTAGTGCTCGCGGCACTCTGCGCGGACGGGGTAACCGAGGTACACGATGTCTTCCATATCGATAGGGGCTACCCGCAGTTCGTGGAGACCTTGAATCAGCTGGGTGCCAGCATCACTCGAGTGTCGGCTTCGCGTCATGCCAAGGATTAACCCGCTATAAACTTCCCGAAAAATCCCCTCCTAGCAGGGGATTTGCGTGTATCTAGCGATCTATGTAGATTTATCTCCTGTCAGCGCGACCGACAGCGCCCCACGTTGTGAGAACACAACGAAGAGTGGCGGGAAGAAAACAGCGTTGATACCAAGCCTCCTAAGACAGTCAGTAATCTGACTCGATTGGTTGTGCGCGTGTTGTTTGAGAACTCGATAGTGTGCCAGCTTTGTTTTGTTGATGTGTGCTGCATGTTTGTGTGGTGTGCGTGTTGGTTGTGTGTGGGTCAGGTGCCCTTGTGATTGGGGTTTGTTTGGTCGCATGTGATTTGATGCGTGTGCTGTATTTTTTGTGCAGTGTGTGTTGATGATTTTTTGGGGGTGGGTTTTCCTCGTCGGATTCTGCCCCTTTTTTTGTTTTTTGTTTTTTTGCTAGTGTATTGGGCTTTTCATGTAAGCTTGTATGCTTTTTACTGATTCGGCTGCCGCGTTTTGTGGTGGTTGTTTTTGGTTTTTTGTGGAGAGTTTGATCCTGGCTCAGGACGAACGCTGGCGGCGTGCTTAACACATGCAAGTCGAACGGAAAGGCCCCAGCTTGCTGGGGTACTCGAGTGGCGAACGGGTGAGTAACACGTGGGTGATCTGCCTTGGACTCTGGGATAAGCTTGGGAAACTGGGTCTAATACCGGATAGGACCATCGTTTAGTGTCGGTGGTGGAAAGATTTTTTTGGTTCAAGATGAGCTCGCGGCCTATCAGCTTGTTGGTGGGGTAATGGCCTACCAAGGCGTCGACGGGTAGCCGGCCTGAGAGGGTGATCGGCCACATTGGGACTGAGACACGGCCCAGACTCCTACGGGAGGCAGCAGTGGGGAATATTGCACAATGGGCGCAAGCCTGATGCAGCGACGCCGCGTGGGGGATGAAGGCCTTCGGGTTGTAAACTCCTTTCGGTACCGACGAAGCCTTTTGGTGACGGTAGGTATAGAAGAAGCACCGGCTAACTACGTGCCAGCAGCCGCGGTAATACGTAGGGTGCGAGCGTTGTCCGGAATTACTGGGCGTAAAGAGCTCGTAGGTGGTTTGTCGCGTCGTCTGTGAAATCCCGGGGCTTAACTTCGGGCGTGCAGGCGATACGGGCATTACTTGAGTGCTGTAGGGGTAACTGGAATTCCTGGTGTAGCGGTGAAATGCGCAGATATCAGGAGGAACACCGATGGCGAAGGCAGGTTACTGGGCAGTTACTGACGCTGAGGAGCGAAAGCATGGGTAGCGAACAGGATTAGATACCCTGGTAGTCCATGCTGTAAACGGTGGGCGCTAGGTGTGGGGACTTTTCATGGTTTCTGTGCCGTAGCTAACGCATTAAGCGCCCCGCCTGGGGAGTACGGCCGCAAGGCTAAAACTCAAAGGAATTGACGGGGGCCCGCACAAGCGGCGGAGCATGTGGATTAATTCGATGCAACGCGAAGAACCTTACCTGGGCTTGACATGGACAGGATCGGCGCAGAGATGTGTTTTCCTTTTTGGCTTGTTCACAGGTGGTGCATGGTTGTCGTCAGCTCGTGTCGTGAGATGTTGGGTTAAGTCCCGCAACGAGCGCAACCCTTGTCTTATGTTGCCAGCACGTGATGGTGGGGACTCATGAGAGACTGCCGGGGTTAACTCGGAGGAAGGTGGGGATGACGTCAAATCATCATGCCCCTTATGTCCAGGGCTTCACACATGCTACAATGGTTGATACAACGCGATGCGAGCCTGTGAGGGTGAGCGGATCGCTTGAAAGTCAGTCTTAGTTCGGATTGGGGTCTGCAACTCGACCCCATGAAGTCGGAGTCGCTAGTAATCGCAGATCAGCAATGCTGCGGTGAATACGTTCCCGGGCCTTGTACACACCGCCCGTCACGTCATGAAAGTTGATAACACCCGAAGCCCATGGCCCAAGCCCTTTGTGGTGGGGAGTGGTCGAAGGTGGGATTGGCGATTGGGACGAAGTCGTAACAAGGTAGCCGTACCGGAAGGTGCGGCTGGATCACCTCCTTTCTAAGGAGCTTATTTAAGTGTCATGGTTGTTGTGACACGGCTTGTATTTTTTTAAAAAAATTTCCTGTATGGAACACGCATGATTGTTTATGGCGCGTGTGCTGCGTGGATGTGTGGTTGACGAGCATGTTGATGAAACGTTTGTGAAGCTGGTGCATTGTTGGGTGTCTGAGGCAACATGGTTGTCTTGTTTGTTTGGGCACACTGGCTGACTTCTGCTGCTTTGTGGTGGTGGGGTTGGTGGTGTGTGTGTTGTTTGAGAACTGTATAGTGGACGCGAGCAATTTTATTGTGTTTGTTCTTAGTGTTTTTTGATTGTTTGTGTGTCTGTTTTTTATTTAGGGCGCACGGTGGATGCCTGGGCATCGTCAAGCCGATGAAGGACGTGGAAGGCCGCGATAGTCCTCGGGGAGTTGTCAATCGAGCGTTGATCCGAGGGTGTCCGAATGGGGAAACCTAGCGCATGCTGCTGTGGTGGTGTGTGTTTCCTTGTGGTGAATGTATAGCCGCATAGGGGGTGTACGCGGGGAAGTGAAACATCTCAGTACCCGTAGGAGAAGAAAACAAGAGTGATTCTGTGAGTAGTGGCGAACGAAAGCGGATGATGGCTAAAAGTCATGCGTGTGATACTCGGCAGGGGTTGCGTGTGGCTGGTTGTGGGGCATGTGTGTTGGTGATACTGCCGTGTCATCTCGATTGTTGGTGTGTGTGAGGCGAAGTGGTGTGGGATCACCTACCGTAGACGGTGAGAGTCCGGTAGCCGAACGCATGTGCTGATGGTTGTGTGCGTGTTCCCGAGTAGCAGCGGGCTCGTGGAATCTGCTGTGAATCTGCCGGGACCACCCGGTAAGCCTGAATACTTGGCGTGACCGATAGTGTATTTAGTACCGTGAGGGAATGGTGAAAAGTACCCCGGGAGGGGAGTGAAATAGTACCTGAAACCGTGTGTCTACAATCCGTCAGAGCACCCGTGGTGGTGTGATGGCGTGCCTTTTGAAGAATGAGCCTGCGAGTCAGCGGCATGTCGCGAGGTTAACCCGTGTTGTGGGGTAGTCGTAGCGAAAGCGAATACTAACTAGTGTGTTTAGTGGCGTGTCCTGGACCCGAAGCGGAGTGATCTACCCATGGCCAGTGTGAAGCAGCTGTAAGAGGTTGTGGAGGCGCGAACCCACTTAGGTTGAAAACTGAGGGGATGAGTTGTGGGTAGGGGTGAAAGGCTAATCAAACTCCGTGATAGCTGGTTCTCCCCGAAATGCATTTAGGTGCAGCGTTGCGTGTTTCTTTGCGGGGGTAGAGCTACTGGTTGGTTGAGCGGGACTATCATCTTAGCAACATCAGCCAAACTCCGAATACCGTGAATGTTATAGCGTGGCAGTGAGACTGCGGGGGATAAGCTTCGTAGTCGAGAGGGAAACAGCCCAGATCGTCGGTTAAGGCCCCTAAGAGTGTACTAAGTGGAAAAGGATGTGGGATCGCGAAGACAGCCAGGAGGTTGGCTTAGAAGCAGCCATCCTTGAAAGAGTGCGTAATAGCTCACTGGTCGAGTGGTTCTGCGCCGACAATGTAGTGGGGCTGAAGTACACCGCCGAAACCACGACAGCAACACCGTGTGTGTTGTTGGGTAGGGGAGCGTCGTGCACGACGGTGAAGCCATAGCGGAAGCAGTGGTGGAGTGTGTGCGAGTGAGAATGCAGGCATGAGTAGCGAATGCAAGGTGAGAATCCTTGCCGCCGGATGATCAAGGGTTCCTGGGTCAAGCTCGTCTTCCCAGGGTGAGTCGGGTCCTAAGGCGAGGCCGACAGGCGTAGTCGATGGCAAACGGGTTGATATTCCCGTACCCGGTTGTATGCGACCAATGATGATGCAGTGATACTAACCACCCTGAATCATATGTCACATGCCTTGTGGTGTGTGGTGTGTGAGGATGCGTGGGGCCTGATCTGTCGTAGTCAAGTGATGGAGTGACACAGAGTGGTAGCCACGCCAACCGTTGGTTGTGTTGGTGTAAACGCGCAGCCCGTGGCCTAGGTAAATCCGGGCCGCTTTTAAGGGTGAGGCGTGATACGTACCCACTTGGTGGGGATGGTGGTGATCCTGCGCTGTCGAGAAAAGCTTCTAGCGATGTATATAACCGGCCCGTACCCCAAACCGACACAGGTGATCGAGTAGAGAATACTAAGGCGAGCGGGTGAACTGTAGTTAAGGAACTCGGCAAAATACCCCCGTAACTTCGGGAGAAGGGGGACCCTACCCTGTCACTGTGTGGCGGGGTGGTGGTCGCAGAGTCTAGAGGGAAGCGACTGTTTACTAAAAACATAGGTCTGTGCGAAAACGTGGAAGTTGATGTATACGGACTGACGCCTGCCCGGTGCTGGAAGGTTAAGAGGACCTGTTAGACCCTTACGGGGTCGAAGCGGAGAATTTAAGCCCCAGTAAACGGCGGTGGTAACTATAACCATCCTAAGGTAGCGAAATTCCTTGTCGGGTAAGTTCCGACCTGCACGAATGGCGTAACGACTTCCCTGCTGTCTCAACTACAGGCCCGGTGAAATTGCATTACGAGTAAAGATGCTCGTTACGCGCGGCAGGACGAAAAGACCCCGGGACCTTCACTACAACTTGGTATTGGTGTTCGGGTCGGTTTGTGTAGCATAGGTGGGAGACGTGGAAGCATTAACGCTAGTTGGTGTGGAGTCGCACGGTGAAATACCACTCTGACCGATTCGGATATCTCAACCTTGGCCCATGATCTGGGTTAGGGACAGTGCCTGGTGGGTAGTTTAACTGGGGCGGTTGCCTCCCAAAAAGTAACGGAGGCGCCCAAAGGTTCCCTCAGCCTGGTTGGCAATCAGGTGTTGAGTGTAAGTGCACAAGGGAGCTTAACTGTGAGACAGACATGTCGATCAGATACGAAAGTAGGGACTAGTGATCCGGCACCTCATCGTGGATTGGGTGTCGCTCAACGGATAAAAGGTACCCCGGGGATAACAGGCTGATCTTCCCCAAGAGTCCATATCGACGGGATGGTTTGGCACCTCGATGTCGGCTCGTCGCATCCTGGGGCTGGAGTAGGTCCCAAGGGTTGGGCTGTTCGCCCATTAAAGCGGCACGCGAGCTGGGTTTAGAACGTCGTGAGACAGTTCGGTCTCTATCCGCCGCGCGCGTTGAAACTTGAGAAAAGCTGTCCTTAGTACGAGAGGACCGGGACGGACGTACCTCTAGTGTGCCAGTTGTTCCACCAGGAGCACGGCTGGTTAGCTACGTACGGACAGGATAACCGCTGAAAGCATCTAAGCGGGAAGCCCCTTTCAAGACCAGGTTTCTTTTGAGGTACCCCACAGACTATGGGGTTGATAGGCCAGAACTGGACGCACAGTAATGTGTTCGAGGTGACTGGTACTAACCTACCAACAAAAAACACACCACAAACCAAAAAACCAAACGCTATAAGCCGCATGCGTCCACTACACAGTATCTGAAACAACACACCCAAACACACCTATAGATGTGTCGGTGGTTATAGCATCGGGGACACGCCCGGTCCCATTCCGAACCCGGAAGCTAAGCCCGACAGCGCTGATGGTACTGCACCCGGGAGGGTGTGGGAGAGTAAGTCACCGCCGACCTAAAACTACACAACACAGAGAGAAGGCACACCCCACCCGGTGCGCCTTCTCTCTTTTTCCATACCCAGCTAAAATCGCTGATTATGCGTAAACTCAGCACTCTCGCGGCGGTGTACCTCGGAATCGGGCTCATCGCCGGCGTCTACTACCGCGAATTTACCCGCCTTCACGACTACGACGGTGACACTCAACTATCCACCGTCCACACCCACGCCCTCGTACTCGGCGTGATCGTACCGCTCGTCCTCATCGCGCTCAGCGCGTCCATATCGATTGATACCCATCGGCGCTTCACGGCCTTCTTCATCACCTACACGGTGGCGCTGACATGGATGATCGCCCACATGATCATTAAGGGCAGCTGGCAGGTGCTCAACCCAACAGGGGAATACCCCGCGGCGCTGGCTGGTATCTCCGGCATTGGCCACATACTGATGACTGTGGCGCTGATTCTCCTGTTGATGATTGTGAAACAACGCGTGCGGCTCTTCGAGCGCACCCAACGCAGCTCGTCTGCTCCAGCTACATAATCATCGTTCCTGCCCACCACGCGATCGTGCCCACGAAGAGGTGCGCAGTGATCGTCACAGCCGCTAGTCTCCACTGTTGCTCCTGGAGGCTGGTGGCTATTTCTTTAGCCAAGGTGGACCAAGTAGACAAAGCCCCAGCGACACCGGTGCCGAGAATCAGCAGTAGCCAATCCTGCAGCGGGGCGCCGGTGACGAGTCCGAGCAGGAAAGTCGCTGCCGCATTGGCGCTGAGCGTGCCCCAGGGTTGCCGCAAGTGCGTTGAGCACCAGGCGCGGAGCGCACCGCCGAGGAAGGCTCCGGTGGCTAGCGTGAGGGCGTCGATAAGCATGAGCCCCTCAATCCCACATAGGCGCAGGCTACGCACACCACCACGGTGAGAGCGGCGTAGCGAACATCTGCGGTCGCGATCGCCATATAGGCGCTGAATGAGGTAAACCCGCCGCAGAAGCCTGTAGTCCAGAACGGAGAGGCACCGCGGCGGGTGAGCACGCCCAGGGCAAAGGAGCCGAGAGCGTTGATGAACAGCAGCGTCCAGAGAGAGTCGACTGCTCCTAAAAGTAGCCATCTGCTGAGTGCGCCGAGTGCGGCGCCTGAGCCGGCTAAAAGATATAAGGCCATAACACTTCTAGGAGCGTAGTCGAAGTGTTATGGCTTGCGGGGGTTATACCCAGTCGAGTTTCGAGTCGATGCGGAATTGGCGCACCTGCTCGTCGGTGGCCTTCAGCTTCGGGTCGAAGCGCAGATAGGCCGCGGTCTCACGCGCGATGAGGCCGGAAAGGATGAGGATGCCCACCAGGTTCGGTAGGGCCATCAGACCGTTGGCGATGTCGGAGATCGTCCACACCACTTCGAGGTGGCTGACGGCACCAATGAACACGACCACGGTGAAGATCATGCGGTAGGGCAGAGAGCCGCGCCAGCCCACGAGAGACTCTACGCAGCGCTCGCCATAGTAGGACCACGCGATGATGGTGGAGAAGGCGAAGAACGCTACCGAGACGTTAACGATGGTTCCCGCCCATTGGCCGGGCAGGGCGGTTTCGAAGGCGCGGGCGGTCATGCTGCCGGCCTCGTCCTTACCGAGGGTCCACACTCCGGTGGTGATGATTGCTAGGCCGGTGAAGGTAACCACGATGATGGTGTCGATGAAGGTTTGGGTCATCGACACCAGAGCCTGGCGCACCGGGTGGTTCGTCTTGGCGGCCGCGGCAGCGATGGCGGCGGAACCCATGCCGGATTCGTTGGAGAAGATGCCGCGTGCCACACCCATCTGCAGCACCACCAGGATGGAGGAACCCACGAAACCGCCGGTGGCGGCGGAGCCGGTGAAGGCGTCGGTGAAGACCTGCGCCAGGGCGTGGGGGATCTCGTTGACGTTGATCACGAGCACGGTGACCGCACCCACGATGTAGATGATGATCATGAGCGGGACGAAGGCGGAGGTAACTCGACCGATGGCCTGGATGCCGCCGAGAAGCACGGTGCCGACGAGCACGAACATGCCAATACCGGTCACCATCGGATCGATGTTGAAGCTATCTTCCAGGCCGGTGGCCACAGCATTTGCCTGGGTGAGGTTGCCGATACCGAAGGAAGCGAGAATAGCGAAGAAGGCGAAGAGGAATGCCAGGATTTTGCCCAAAGGCCCCTTGATGCCGCGCTTCAAATACTGCTGCGGGCCACCGGATTGACCGCCCTTTTCATCCGTGACACGGAAACGCACACCGAGGAAGGCCTCGGAATACTTCGACACCATGCCCACCAGGCCGGTCATCCACATCCAGAACAATGCGCCGGGGCCACCAATCGACAGCGCCGTGGCCACACCCACAATGTTGCCCACGCCCACCGTGGCTGCCAGGGCCGTGGTGAGGGCCTGGTAGTTACTGATATCGCCTTTGCCCTCTTCGCCCTTGTCATAGAGCCCGTGGCGCAGAGCCACGCCGAGCTTGCGGAACTGCAGACCGCCGAGGCGGATCGTCATGAACAAGCCGGTGCCCAAGAGCAACGGGATCAGGAGGAAGGGGCCCCATACGAAGCCGCCGATTTTGCTGAGGATCTCGAGCAATGAATCCATTGTTCTCCCTTCGGTAGAACTGATCAGGGTGGTGGCGCCCCGGAATCTACGCCTGAACGCAACCTGAGTACACCGTAAGTGTGCTCAGCTTACTCCTTATGTGTGTCCTAGGTAACTAAGAAGCGTATTTTTTCCTCAGGCTGCATAGTTTCGGGGGTGCCACGCAGCGGGAGTGTGGGGCAGGCCGCTGCGCGATCGCCAAAAAGGGAGGATGATGGAAGTGATCGTTCACTGTTAACAACAACCAAGGAGACTGATTTCCCTATGGTTCATGAGCGCGCGGGCAAGGTCGCCCTCGATTCCGATCTCATTGATATCGCCGAGCTGGTCGCCGCCTACTACACGCGAACCCCCGACGCCTCCGATCCGGATCAGCAGGTGGTGTTTGGTACCTCTGGTCACCGCGGCTCTTCGCTGAACACGGCCTTCAATGAGCACCACATTCTGGCCACCACCCAGGCCATTGTGGATTATCGCGTAAAGGAAAAGATCGGCGGGCCGGTGTTTATCGGTCGCGATACCCACGCGCTGTCCGAGCCGGCGATGATCTCGGCACTCGAGGTGCTGCTGGCTAATGAGGTGGATGTGCTTGTCGACGCCGCGGGGCGCTACACCCCCACCCCGGCAGTCAGCCACGCCATTTTGCGTCACAATCGCAGCCTCTCTGGCGGGGTGACGGGCACCGATCCGAAGCGTGCCGACGGTATCGTGATCACCCCCTCGCACAACCCTCCCCGCGATGGCGGCTTCAAGTACAACCCGCCCAATGGTGGCCCCGCCGATACCGGCGCCACCGACTGGATCGCTGACCGTGCCAATGAGCTACTGGCCCAAGGGCTGCAGGGGGTAAAGCGCACCCCGGTCAGCGGGGTGCTGGATGATCGCGCCGGCACCTATGACTACCTGAACACCTACATCGATGATCTGCCGAACGTGGTGGATCTTGCGGCCATCAAAAACTCGGGGCTGCGGATCGGCGCGGACCCGATGGGCGGTGCCTCGGTGGACTACTGGGGCGTGATCGCGGAGAAGCACGGGCTGGATCTCACCGTGGTGAACCCGCGCGTAGATGCCACCTGGCGGTTCATGACGCTCGACGCCGATGGAGCGATCCGAATGGACTGCTCCTCGCCGTACTCGATGGCATCCTTGGTGCATAACCGCGACAAGTTTGACATCGCCACCGGCAACGATGCCGACGCGGATCGCCACGGCATCGTCACCCCCGACGCCGGGCTGATGAACCCCAACCACTATCTCGCGGTGGCTATCGATTATCTCTTCGCGCACCGCCCCAACTGGGCTGCCGATACGGCTGTGGGTAAGACTTTGGTGTCTTCGTCCATGATCGACCGAGTGGTCGCCGAGCTCGGCCGCACCCTCGTGGAGGTGCCGGTGGGCTTTAAGTGGTTCGTACCCGGGCTCATCGATGGCTCTGTGGGATTCGGCGGCGAGGAATCTGCCGGCGCGTCCTTCCTGCGTCACGATGGCACAGTCTGGTCCACGGACAAGGATGGCATCATCCTCGACCTGCTCGCCTCTGAGATCACTGCTGTGACCGGCAAGACCCCCTCGCAGCGCTACGCGGAGCTCGCCGAGACCTATGGCGCACCCACCTATGCCCGCACCGATGCCCCCGCTAACCGAGAGCAGAAAGCGGTGCTGAAGAAGCTCTCCCCCGAGGATGTGACCGCCACGGAGCTCGCCGGCGAACCCATCACCAGCAAGCTCACTGAGGCTCCCGGTAATAATGCCGTCATTGGCGGGCTGAAGGTGACCACCGAATCTGCATGGTTCGCTGCTCGACCCTCGGGCACGGAGGACAAATACAAGATTTACGCCGAGTCCTTCCAAGGCGAGGAGCATCTCAAGAAGGTTCAGGCCGAGGCACAGGCTTTGGTCTCTGAGGTGCTCGGCTAAGACTGGGCACGCTTATCGACGTCCACCTCCACCGGTTGCTCCCTGCGCGGCGTGGCCGGTGGATGTGTGTGAAATGCCCACCCCTGGTAGCTGTCAGTATGCTGTGAATCCCCTTGAAAACACCCGACCAGGTTTTATCCGACTGTGTCGCTTTAGTACCTTCAAGGCTGTGACCACCACTCAACACCAGCCCGCGCCACGTCGAGGTTTCACGGGACTACTCAGCTTGCCCGTTGTGGGAGCATGCGCCCGTTTTGTCTTGGCAGGCATCTGGATAGTCAGCGGGGCGGCGAAAATATCGGACCCCATGGCCTCCGCCCAGGCGGTTCACGCCTACGAGCTGGTGAGTTGGGATATGGGCAACATCATTGGTGTGGCGCTGCCCGCCGTGGAGCTAATCCTCGGGATCATGCTGCTGCTCGGGCTTTTCCTGCGTCCCGCCGCGGCGCTGTCAGCGCTGCTGCTCGTGGTGTTCATTCTCGGTATCGCCTCCGCGTGGGCCCGTGGCCTAACAATCGACTGCGGCTGCTTTGGTGGTGGTGGAGTAGATGATAGCGTCACCGGCACTACCTACGCGCTCGAGATCCTGCGAGATCTGGCGTTCATGGCCCTAGCGGCGATCGTGTGGTGTAACCCCTTCCGCCGTTGGGCACTGTATCCCTAAAAGACGTATTCCCTCGGGGCACCCACCCGAGAACAACCACTCAACGTGAAAGATGAGATCCCCTCGTGAGCAATAAGATTAAGAACCCTAATGACAAGGGCTCGGGCTTCCTCTGGGCGCTTGTCGCCCTGCTGGCGATCATTGCGGTCGTTGTTGGCTACATCGTGATCCAAGGCCGCAATGACAAGAAGGCCGAGATCGCGGCGAACACCGTGGACACTTCCATCAACGTGGAGGTTGAGGACAACGCCATCCGCCTCACGAGCGATGCAACCGAAGACGACGCCGCCGAGGTGGACCTGTACGAAGACTACTCCTGCCCCCACTGCGCAGAGCTGGCCGAGGCTTCCGATGAGGACATGCTTAAGGCCATCGAGGACGGCACCCTCGTGGTGAATATCCGCTCGCTGAACTTCCTCGACCGCGGCCAAGATGGCGCCTCGAGCAAAGCAGGCACCTCCGCCTACACCCTCGCTAAGGCCGGCAAGGCCAACGAGTACTGGAACTTCCGTTCGCATCTGATGAATAACCAGAACGCCATGTACTCCTGGGAACCGGATCAGTTCGCCGACGCCGCTGGCGAAGTGGGCGCCGACAAGAGCCTGCGTGATTCCATCTCGAAGCAGTCGGAGCGCGGTGACTACGACGAGATCAGCACCGCCAACGCATCCAAGCTGGAGAAGGAGACCGGTAAGGTCTCTAGCCCGCACGTGATCCACGACGGCGAGGAACTGCTGCCCAACGACAACTGGGTCAAGGACCTCGTAGGCAAATAGTTATCGAAGCGGTAGATAGCAGCAAGGCGGCACGGAATGGTGCCGCCTTGTGTGTTTTCACCCACCGCGAGCAGCAGGCAGGAAAAGTGGGTGTGAACAGCTGATTTGCTTAAGATCAACGGGGCTGTGTAAGTTATAGAACGTCCAAGGGGCTATGGCGCAGCTGGTAGCGCACCACACTGGCAGTGTGGGGGTCACGGGTTCGAGTCCCGTTAGCTCCACTAGATAAACACACACCCTGCTTCTCATCGATTGAGTCGCAGGGTGTGTGTTTTTTAATTGTCCGCCGAGCGGGGGCCAGTCAGCGCGGTGATGCTGTGTTGAACACTGTGCGGCCCAGGCCAAGAGGATCACCGCGATGAAGGCGAAGGAGGCTCTGAGATACGAGCCCGAGGTGTTCAACGCTAGTGCTTGTTCGGATGCTGGCCCCGCTAGGTGATACAGGCGAGCTTGGATGGCGGGTGAGTTCCCAAACGCCATTGCTCCCCACAAGCACACGATGGCGATGACGAGCGGTGGGGATGCCGGACGCTCAAGCCACAGAATCCACAGCGCAAGCATCGAGGCAATGATGGTGCCGATTCCTATCAGCAATGTTCGGTCTGCCCCGAGAGAGTCGGTGGCTATGCCGCCACACCAGATACCGATCATTCCCGCGAAACCGGAGAAGCTAAACGAGATGGCGCGGGCTGTGATGTCGCTGGTGGTAGTCGCGCTGAGGTAGGGGCCGAGGTAGGTGAGCATCATCGTTGAGCCGGTCATGAGCACGCAATTGGCCGCGAGGCCCAGAGACACCGGCAGTCGTCGAATAATGCGCAGTTGCTCCCCGAGACCGGCAGTGTCATCGCTATCCTCATCACGAGGCAGGGTGAAGGCTATGCGGCAGAGCACGACACAGCCCGCCAGAGCTATGCTCAAAAAACTTGCCCGCCACCCGAACGTTTCCGCCTATCCAGGTACCGAGAGGCACACCAATACGTGCTGCCGACGTCGTTCGGCGTCTACGTGTGCAGGCATGGGGATTCGTCCTTGTCTTTTCTCGCATCTAGCCTGTCGATTGGATGGCTCAGAGAGAAGATAAGAACGAGAATTTCACACCTGTGATAAATAGCGTGGGGGTGCTGTGGTCTGCGCTCCACAACGGCAGCCAGTCTCCAGTGATGCGGGCGGGGCTTTCACGCTAGGTGCCCCGATGTCACAAAAGACTGACTGCCCTGCGGTAATGCTTTTAATCCTGCAAGTTGTCCACTGCGTACTGGGCTTCTTCGGGAGTGAACTGCTCGCCGTATTCGCTGACCAACTGCTCGTACACCTGATCGAGGGACATGGACATCTCCGTGTAGTAGAACTCCGCTTTCTTCAGAGCTGCCTTGTTGTAATCCGCATCCAGATTATCCACCGCATACTGGGCGGCCTCCGGCGGAAAGTTCTCGCCATATTCCGAGGTGAGCTGTTCATAGATGCCAGCTTTGGACATGTTCAGCTGCGAGAAATAAAACTCTGCTTTCGTCAAAGCGTTCCGGTGTTCCCGCGGCACATCCTGCTCTGCTGGTTTCTCCTCAGCCGGAGGCTGATCGGCAGGGGCATTCTCCTCGGAAACATCCTCCGTGGCGACTTCCTCGGCGTCCTGGTCGTCGGCGGTAGTGCTCTCTGCTGCTGCCGTGCTGGAGGTGTCGCTGGTCGCAGTGGTGTCGCTATCGCTATCGCTGAATAGTGCGGAGCAAGCGCCTACGAGCAGCAGGATCGCTGCGATGATCGCACCCCACACGAGGCACCCCTTCTTCTTTTTCTGGGGAGGTTGCGGCGGGTACGGGGGCTGCGCGCCCTGCGGGAACTGGCCCTGCGGGTATTGCCCATTCTGCGGCTGCGCGCCCTGCGGGAACTGGCCATTCTGCGGCGGGTGGGAGTTGTTCGGATCTTGTCCTTGGGGAGGGAACTGATTGGTCATGGCGGGTGTATAAATCTTTCGTGAGTAGGCGGCCCAGGACGGGCCGAGGGGCCACCGCGAGTCGATGAGATAGACGGCTGTAATCGACGCCGGTGGAAGGGAAAGGGTGTTTTAGCGGGGTAGTGGTGGGGCTATAGCGGTCCTCTCTCTCGACGATTGCTGTTGCTTAAGAGTTATGTAAGCACGACGCTCGGACACCTCGTGTCGTGTGAGTCGAACACCACAGGTATCTGGGCGGTTCTTATCGAACAGGCGGACGCTCGTCTGGGTCTGATCGCGCTTGTGTGCGCTGTCACCACGTCTGGAAAGAAGAGGGGCGGCGGGCGTGGGCGGGCAGCATCACGTCTTCCTAGAAGGCGCTGAGCAGCCACCAGCCGCGTAGTCAATTCAAGGGAAAAAGATCGCTGTTTTTGCTGCCGCCGAAGATCCACGCCACCATCGCGAGGGTGGCCAGTCGAATCAGGGTGGAGGCAGTGGCGGCGGAGATACCGCTGAATCCCACAAGAAGCAGGCCACTAGGGCATAGCCCACTGCAGCCGGCCCAGGCGTGGCATACCGAGAACATCCCAGTGCAGCCCAGAAGGTCCCCACAAACAGGCCGCTTTTTAGGCGCGGGGCGTGGTGCGCTTGATCTCGTGGCCGTCTAGTTCTGCTGAGCCGAGTTCAAAGGCCGGGCTGCCTGTGTATTCACACATGTCTGTGTCTGCCTTGTCTCAGAGGCGAATAGGCTCAAGCATGTCTTTTCCGGGTCTAAGGGCATAATGTGGGGTGCGTGATTGATCTAGGCGGTATCTCAGCGGCGGCTACCCCATGGCTTGCGCCCACCGTTAAGCGGTGGGGCGCAGGTGAGTGTGAGGATCTCGTACGCTCATGGCTTGCGCCCGAGTGGGAGCGGCTCGATAACCGCGACTTTGCCGAGCAGCTCGATGCGGCTATCCCGTTGGAAGTCAGCGATCCCATGATGTGGGCGAATGCGAACGTTACGCTTATCGACGGATCCTGGGCGCTCAGCGGCCTGCGTTTTCGTAATCGCGACTTGGACAGGCCCTTCGTGGATGTGGTGGCCACCTCCGCGCCGCCGAGCGTGGAGGCTCTCAAACTTCTAGCCGATCCTGAGGTAGGGCCGCTGCGTCATTTCGAAGAACTACAGCCGCGATGCCTGCGAATAACCGTGCCGGATCCAGATCGCTGGGTGCGGCAGCTGGCCGAGCTGGGCTCAGGGCTTGCAGCCGAGGTGGATATCTACATCATGGCCGAATCGGTGGCGGTTCTTCGCGCCGCGCCGCGCTGCGCGTCATACTCGCAGGTGCAGCTGGTGGCGTGCGCCGCAGATCAGGCTGCGCCGCTGGTGGGTGAGATCTATGCGGAGTGTGAAAAGATCGCCCCGTTGCTGTTGTGGTGGGCAACGCCATCCACGGAGCAGGCCTTAGGTGAGGCAGCTGAGCAGGGGCTGCTGTACGTTATCCGCCGTGACGGAGAAGACGTGGGAGTGATCGCAGCCCGCGAGGAGCATTCCTATGGCCTCAAGGGGTGGGTGATGGAGGAGAAGTGTGTACACCCTAAAGCTCAAGGGGCAGGGGTGTCGGCTGCCGCTACTCAGCACCTCGTGGAGCAGCTGCCGGAGTTGCCTGGGGTGGCCACGCCGGTGGTGTGGGGGCATGTATCGGCGTCGAATGTGGCGTCGATACGCACGGCGGCTGCGGTCGGGCGGAAAGTGGTGGGCGGGGAGCTATGGGTGACCCCGCGCGGGTATCGCGGGATGCAACCGGCCGCACAGAACCTAAGTGGAGTGTAAAGTTCCACTTATAGGCGTGGTGCCCGAGTACGAAGAAAGCGAACCGAGATGCGAGCAGATGCCCAGGCGAATCGTGACGCCATTGTGACAGCCGCCCAGACCCTCTTTCAAGAGGAGGGCATCGATGTGTCCTTCCGGCGGATCGCCACCGAATCCCGCGTGGGCGTGGCTACGGTGCACCGCAATTTTCCCGACCGGCGAGTGCTGGTGACGGCCGTTACTGAAAGAGTGACCGCGCAGGCGCACGATATTGTGCGCGCCCATGAACATAGCTGGGATGAGGACCCGTGGCAGAACTGGAATGACGTGATCATCGAGCTAGTGCGGCTGGGAATCACTCCGCTGGCGGAGCAGATTTCCCGCTTCGCCTATGACGAGAACCTGCTGGCAGAGATCGTGGAACAACGCCGCGCCGCCATCACGGAGGTCTTCGCAGGGGTGTTAAAGAAAGCGCGGCGGCATCGCTTCATTCCGGCGGATGTCACGCCCATTCGTTTCGCCATGGGGATCGGCATGATCTCCCGCGAGCTACCTGCCGTGGGGCGGCAGCTCATCGATGATCAGCAGGAATGGTTTGCGCGCGTCTACCTCGAGGGGCTGCGGTCGCTGGCACAGTAGGCGAGGACGCGAAATAATCTGCGCACCTGAAATCTAATGTGAGGAGAGCGATATGCGCTGGATACCACTTGCCACCGCGGTGGGGGTTCTCATCACGGGGGCGATCGCGGTGCTCGGGGAGGCGCGAGGGGCCATTATCGCCGCCGTGCTTGCAGGCGGCTGCGCGCTATGCGGGGTGTGGGCCGTGGCCCAGCTGCGGGTAGCGCGGGGAATGCTGTTCGGCTACACCGCAGCGGCGCTGCTGGCGATGAGCGCGCTCGCCGTGGCGCTCGGCGTTGAGGGCACTATGTCCCTGATTGCCCGGGTAATCGGGGCGCTGGCCGCGGGAGCATTGTGCGTGCTCGCCGCGGGCCTGGCCGTGTATCGGCCGCGGAGGTTGCGTCGTTAAGCCTTGGGCTCGTGATAGTCGCTGACATCCTCATCAGCGTCGATCTCGGAGCGCTCCTCGTCCGCCACAGTGGCCAGCAGTTTTTCGTTGTTGGCCTTGGAGCCGTCGAGCTCGTGGTTGAGCTCGAGGGAGTTGTCATCGTAGATGTTGGGGTTGATGTAGGCGCGGGTGAGCTGGCGGATGCGGTAGCGCCGCTGCTTCTCGCCGGTCACAAGGTGCGACCAGCGGATGCGCCAGATCACGAAGATCACGCCGATCACCATGCCGATGTAGCCCAGGATGGGGAAGATGATCTGGATGAGCGGGCCGAAGCCGATGAGGCTCACTGCCCAGCTGATTCCCAGAATCACCAGCAGGTTCACCCGCTGCGGGGCGGGGGTAGCCACCTGGATGCGGCGGGAGAAGGCATAGACATCGCCCAGGGCGGTGTTGAAGATCATCACCAGAATCAGCAGTGACAGGCCCATGCCGGCCACCGGGTGGATCTCGGTGACGATCGCTGCCATCGGGATGTCCTTGCCGGCCGCGGTGTCCACGTTGAAGAACAGCACCACGGTCTCCAGCACCAGGATGATGGTGAGGATGAGCCCACCCAGCATGCCGCCGCGCGCCACGGCCTTGAGCTTGGTGTAGGAGCCGCCGATCACCAGCGACATACCCACCGCGCAGATCAAAGACATGCCGGCATAGTTAATAGCAGACCACCACCACGGCTTCACCGGGGTGGGCTCATTGCGGGCGATCTCGTTGGCGGCCTCCACAGAGAACCCGTCCGGGATGGTGGCAACCGTGTAGATGAACAGCGCCACGATGGCCACGATCATCACGGGGGTGACAGCACCGATCACTCCGGAGACACGCACCGGATTGAGGAAGCACACGAAATACACGATCACGGCCATGATCAGCGAACCCAGCCACGAGGGAATGCCGAAGGATTGCTCGAAGGTGGAGCCGGCACCGGCGAGCATCATCATGCCCATGGTGGCCATGGTGATCGACACCGCCACGTCCAGAATCCAAGACACGCGCGGGTGCGCCACGTTCTTAAACACTGCGCCATGCTCGTCGGCGAGGAAGAAGCTACCGATCTGCAGGATCACGGCGCTGACCACCACGAGGATGACGCCGGTGAGCACGAGCGCCCACACCCCAGGCCCGGTGCCGAAGGAGACGAAGTATTGCATCATCTCCTTACCGGTGGCGAAGCCCGCTCCCACAAGTAGTCCGACAAAGGCCATGGCGATTGCCATGCTCTCTTTCATGGTGTGTTGCCCCTTAGGGATATCTCTACGGTTAGGTAACGTCGCCCCATCTTTCCATGAAACGCGCTGTTCTTCTAAAGCACCGCCCTGCGCACACATGCTTATCGACGCCACCTCGCACCCCCACCACGGCCCGCCGGGGCTACCCCGAAATGGTGGCCGCACCGCGCACGGCGGTGAATATCCTCACAACTACTGGCGTCCGTGGGTGGGTCTGCTCAGTCGGGGTGGGTGGGGCTAATGGCGCAGGTGGGAGGCTATAGATTGGCCCCCGCTCGGCGGCAAGGAGCTGGGGGAGGGGAATGTGGCAGGCCCACCGGCGGTCGCGGCCGTCCACCAAGGCTGGGCGGGAGTGGGACAATGGGGCCTATGGCTGACAATGATGTTGTAAAAATTCTCACCGACGATGAGTGCCTCGAGAAGCTGGACTCCCAGCAACTGGGGCGCGTGGTGGTGCGCCGCAAGGACGAGATGGACATCTTCCCCGTGAACTACGTGTTGGATGATGGCTGTATCTATATCCGCACCGCGCAGGGCAACAAGCTGTTCTCGCTTTTCATCAACCCGGACGTGCTTTTCGAGGTGGATCACTTCACCGAGGAGCGCGCCTGGTCTGTGGTGGTGCAAGGCACGGCGGAGGTGCTCGATCGCCGCGAAGATATCGACTACGCCGAGGGCCTTGATCTCAAGCCGTGGCTACCGACGCTGAAGTACAACTTCGTGCGCATCACCCCGCGGCTGCTCAATGGTCGCGCCTTCCGGCTCGGCGAAGAGCCGGAGCGCTACTAACGCTTAAGGCGGGTACTAGCTGCGCCACCAAGTATCTACGTAGGTGGCGGGAAGCACCCGCTTGTGGCGGCCGCGCTGCCACAGCGTTTCGATGCGTTCGCGGGCGCTGTCGCTGAGGGCTTTGCCTTCGAGGTAGTCATCGATATCGCTATAGCGCACCCCGAGGGCGTCCTCGTCTGCTAGCAGCGGGCGATCGTCCTCGAGATCCGCGGTGGGCACCTTGGTCCAGGTGCTCTCTGGGGCGCCCAGCTCGGCGAGGAGTGCCGCGCCCTGGCGTTTGTTCAAGCCCCACAGCGGGAGAAGATCAGCGGCACCATCGCCAAACTTGGTGAAAAAGCCCGTAACATTCTCGGCCGCGTGATCGGTGCCCACCACCAGCAGGTTGCGCTCGCCGGCAATCGCATATTGCATCACCATGCGTTCGCGGGCCTTAACATTGCCGCGGTGAAAATCGCTCATGCTGGTTTGATCTAGGGCTTGGGCTACGGCGTCTTCCACCATGTCGGTAGCGGGCTTAATATTGATGCGCAGCTCGTGATCGGGGTGGATGAAGCGCATGGCCACATCCACATCGGCCTCATCTGATTGTCGGTCATAGGGCAGACGCACCGCATAAAACTCGGCGTTGTGGCCGCGGTCGCGGCACTGCTCCACAGCGCGCTGGGCGAGGGCGCCGGCGAGGGTGGAATCCTGCCCGCCGGAGATACCGAGAACCAGACCAGCCATGCCGGTGGTCATGAGATACTCGCTTAAGAAATCCACGCGGCGGGTGATTTCCGCCGCCGGATCAATGGTGGGGTGGACGTCGAGGTGGTCGATGATCTCTGCTTGAAGTGTGTGCATGCGGCCGATAGTAGTCCCACACCTGAGGCGGCGGCATTTTGTACAATGCCACGCCGGTGGTCTATGATAATCGTTCGTGTCATTGAACCCCGTGAGTGCCGTGCGCTCATGACGCGGTTCGGCAGGGTTCCCACGCGGTGGGTTAAGCCCCTAGAACTTATAAGCGCTAATAGAAAGGAGCGCCCGATGAAGGTCCGCAAGTCGCTTCGGTCGCTGAAGAACAAGCCGGGCGCCCAGGTTGTGCGCCGTCGTGGCAAGGTCTACGTCCTGAACAAGAAGGAGCCCCGTTTCAAGGCTCGTCAGGGCTAAGCCTTCAGGCATAAGCGTCAGCCTACGCTAGATACACCGCCTACCCTTACCTATGTGAGGATAGGCGGTGTTTTTTATAGGTAGGTGGGGATAGATCCGTGAATATAACGATTCGATAACGACCCTCCTGCGGTTTTATCATTCTCCCAAGACGGGTAAAGACAGAAGTGCTTTTGCTGGGGCAAGCTCCTTGGCAGATGTAGTGCTTACACGGTTGTCATCTTGGGAATTCTCAGCGTGTAACTACTACATGTTGTGTCCTTGCGGTAAATGGGCACTACGTATAGTGTCTATTCCAGCAGTTCGCCACAGGGATGACCTTGTTGGTGACATGACCTACCTCCGCCGCAGCGCCCGCAGTCTGCGACTCATTCCCCAAGCGATAAGGACACTTTCGACGATGGCTATCACCCTCTACACCAAGCCCGCCTGCATGCAGTGCAACGCCACCAAGAAGGCTCTCGACCGTGCCGGTCTGGAGTACTCCCTCGTGGACATCAGCATGGATAGCGATGCCCTCGATTATGTGATGGCTCTCGGCTATGTGCAGGCGCCCGTGGTGGTGGCTGATGGCGATCACTGGTCGGGCTTCCGCCCGGAGCGCATTCGCGCGCTCAGCGCCCAGGTTGCCTAGCCGCTCATCGCTTGCGGACAGTGAAGGGCCACTCGTAGTAGTTACACAGCACCAACGAGTGGCCCTGTTTCTATTGGCCCACTCAGATAACAGGATTCGGCAGGCACACCATGCTTGTAGTGTATTTCTCCTCTGCTACGGGGAATACGGCAAAGTTCGTCGATAAGCTCGGGTTTCCCGCGCTGAGGATCCCGCTGCACAAGAGCGCAGACCCGCTCATCGTGCACGAGCCCTACGTGTTGATCTGCCCCACCTACGGCGGTGGGGTTTCTATCATGGGCCGCGAGCCCAAGCCCGTGCCTGTCCAGGTGATCCGCTTTCTCAATAATGAGCACAATCGCTCGCTCATCAGGGCTGTGATCGCTGGCGGGAATTCCAACTTTGGCACCGACTTCGGGGTGGCGGGGGATATCATCGCCGCCAAATGCCACGTGCCCTATGTGTACCGCTTCGAACTGATGGGCACCGATGAGGACGTACGCCTCGTGCAGCAAGGGCTCAGTGAGAACGCTGAGCAGCTCGGGCTGCGGCCAGTCTCTCAGCACACGGAGAATGCCAGCGGCTTCTAGAGTCAGTGTTCTAGGATGGCTAGGGGCGTGAGCTGTCACCGCGAAGAAAAGTACCAACAACAGCAATGACAGGTTGGCGCCGGCAGTGGCGCGCAACGAACATATTAAGACGTAAAGGAAACGATCAACTGTGGCCGAGATGGGAAAGAACGTGGCCGAACCGGTGCGCAAGGCAGATCAGCTGGACTATCACGCGCTCAACGCGATGCTGAATCTGTATGACGATGAGGGCAAGATCCAGTTTGATAAGGACCGCGAGGCGGCCAACCAGTTCTTCCTGCAGCACGTCAACCAGAACACTGTCTTCTTCCACAACCTGCGGGAGAAGCTCGATTATCTGCTCACGAATGACTACTACGAGCAGCACGTACTGGATAAGTGGGACTTCGCCTTCGTGAAGTCGCTCTTCAAGCGGGCCTATGCCAAGCGCTTCCGCTTCGAGACCTTCCTCGGGGCCTATAAGTACTACACCAGCTACACCCTCACCACCTTCGATGGTCGCCGCTACCTTGAGCGCTTCGAGGACCGGGTGTGCATGGTGGCTCTCACGCTCGCCGACGGCGATGAGCGGTTGGCGGAGATGCTGGTGGATGAGATCATGGGCGGCCGCTTCCAGCCTGCTACCCCCACCTTCCTCAACTCTGGCAAGGCCCAGCGCGGCGAACCGGTGTCCTGCTTCCTGCTGCGTATCGAGGACAACATGGAGTCCATCGGCCGCGCCATCAACTCCGCCCTGCAGCTGTCCAAGCGCGGCGGCGGCGTGGCGCTGCTGCTGTCCAACCTGCGTGAACAGGGCGCTCCCATTAAGAAGATCGAGAACCAGTCCTCCGGCGTGGTGCCGGTGATGAAACTGCTCGAGGATTCCTTCTCCTACGCCAACCAGCTGGGTGCCCGCCAGGGTGCGGGTGCGGTGTACCTGCACGCCCACCACCCGGACATCATGCGCTTTTTGGACACCAAGCGAGAGAACGCGGATGAGAAGATCCGCATCAAGACCCTCTCGCTTGGCGTGGTGATCCCCGATATCACTTTCGAGCTGGCGAAGAAGAACGATGATATGTACCTCTTCTCGCCCTATGACGTGGAGCGTATCTACGGCAAGCCCTTCGCCGATGTGTCCATTACCGAGCACTACGCGGAGATGGTGGAGGATCCGCGGATCCGCAAGACCAAGATCAACGCGCGTCAGTTCTTCCAGACGCTCGCCGAGATCCAGTTCGAATCCGGCTACCCCTACATCATGTTCGAGGACACGGTGAACAAGGCCAACCCCATCGATGGCCGCATCACCCATTCCAACCTGTGCTCCGAGATCCTGCAGATCTCCACCCCCTCGGAGTACAACGATGATCTCACCTACTCCCACATTGGCGAGGACATCTCCTGCAACCTCGGCTCGCTCAACATTGCCAAGACCGTGGACTCGCCGGACTTCTCCGCCACCATCGAGGCGGCCATCCGCGGGCTCACCGCGGTGTCGGAGCAAACCTCCATCGACTCGGTGCCGTCGATCCGCAAGGGCAATGACAACGCGCATGCGATCGGCCTGGGCCAGATGAACCTGCACGGTTTCTTGGGGCGCGAGCGCATCGAGTACGGCTCCGAGGAGGCACTGGACTTCACCAACGCCTACTTTGCCGCGGTGATGTACGAGTGCATCAAGGCCTCTAACCAGATTGCGAAGGAACGCGGCGAGCACTTCGCGAAGTTCGAGACCTCCGACTACGCCACCGGTGCATTCTTCGACCGCTACGATCCGGCCGACTTCGCGCCGCGCACCGAGCGTGTCAAGGAGATCTTCGCCAACTCCACCATTCACACCCCCACCGCCGAGGACTGGGCGGAGCTGAAGGAATCGGTGGCCACCTACGGCATGTTCAACCGCTACCTGCAGGCGGTGCCGCCGACCGGGTCGATCTCCTACATCAACAACTCCACCTCCTCGATCCACCCGATCGCCTCCAAGGTGGAGATCCGCAAGGAAGGCAAGATTGGTCGCGTCTACTACCCGGCGCCATATATGACCAACGACAACCTGGAGTACTACCAGGATGCCTACGAGATCGGCTATGAGAAGATCATCGACACCTACGCGGTAGCCACCAAGTATGTGGACCAAGGGCTCTCGCTCACGCTGTTCTTCAAGGACACCGCCACCACTCGCGATATCAACCGCGCCCAGATCTACGCCTGGCGCAAGGGGATTAAAACGATCTACTACATCCGCCTGCGCCAGACCGCGCTCACCGGCACCGAGGTGCAGGGCTGCGTGAGCTGCATGCTCTAAGTCCTAGCCGTCTCGGCCGCACCCCCTCGGGGTGCCCGCAGTTGGGAAGATCCCGCCAGCCCCACATCCCGCGTGAACTCGCGCCGGGAGTGGGGCTGGTGGCATGAAAAGGGGAGTTGGTGCCGTAAAAGGGGGAGAGCGCAGCTGCCCCCACTTTTTCTGGTGCTTTTCTGGTGCGCGGGCCGAAAGGGGCTAGGCTAACGAGCATGGCTGAGGCAGGATACCTAGTACCACAGAAGAAGGTGCGGCTGTCTGATCTGCGCACATACAAGGCAGAAGGCACCCGGTGGGCGATGCTCACCTCCTATGATTACTCCACCACCCGCGCCTTTGCGGCCGCGGGCATCGAATGCTTCCTCGTGGGCGATTCCGCGGCCAATGTGATTTTTGGCTATGACTCCACCACCCAGATCAGCCTCGACGAAATGGCTTTCCTCGCGGCCGGGGTAGTACGCGGTGCAGGCAAGGCGCTCGTCGTAGTAGATCTGCCCTTCGGCACCTACGAGGCCAGCGACGAACAGGCGGTGCGCTCTGCAACCGAGCTGATCCGCCGCAGCGGCGCGCACGTGGTCAAACTCGAAGGCGGCGAGCGCATGGCCCCGCGCATCGCGGCTCTGAGCCGCGCTGGGCTGGCCGTGTGCGCCCATGTGGGCTTTACCCCGCAGTCCGTGGACGCGCTCAGTGGATTCAAAGTGCAAGGAACCAGCGAGGACGCCGCCGCCCGCCTGCGCCGCGACGTGGAAGCAGTGGTGGATGCCGGGGCGGCGATGGTGGTGTTTGAGATGGTGCCCGCAGAGCTTGCTGCGGAGATTAGCGCCGCCTGCCCGATTCCCACCATTGGTATTGGCGCGGGCCCCCACACGGATGCCCAAGTGTTGGTGTGGCAGGACATGGCCGCCGTGCCCGCGGACAGTCGCCGCCCTCGTTTCGTGCAGAGCTTTGGTGAGGCTGGGCAGCTGCTCAGCGAGGCCGCCGCGGCCTATAAGAAAGCGGTGCGCGAGGGCAGTTTCCCAGCCGCCGAGCACTGCTTTTAAGGCCTTGTCTCGGGCGCGCTGCCTCGAGCACGCTCGGGTTTAGGAGTCTGCGAGTGCGGCGTTGTCGAGCAGCCGCGTGGTGCCCACTCGGGCGGCGATGAGTAGCCGCGCCGGACCGCTGGCTGGGGCGGGGCCGAGTGTAGGGTCGGTGAGGGTGATGTAATCCACCACGACCTCGGGGTGGCGGGCGCACACCTCCTGTGCCGCCTCTTCAGCGCGGGTATGGCCTGCGGCGCACCCCGCGGCAAGTGCTGCGGAAAGGGTGCGGGCCAGTGTGCGCTGTTCTGCGGAGAGATAACGATTGCGGGACGATAGCGCCACGCCATCTTCCTCGCGCACGATGGGGCAGCCGTGGATACGCACTGGCAGGTTGAGATCTGCAACCAGCTGTCGGATCAACACCAACTGCTGGTAGTCCTTCTCCCCGAAATAGGCGTCGGTGGCGCCGGTGATGGCGAAGAGCTTGGCCACTACGGTAAGCACCCCAGCGAAGTGGGTGGGGCGGGCCGCGCCTTCGAGCACCGTCCCCAGCGGTCCGGGGTGGATAAGGGTGCGTGGGCCCTGCGGGTACATCTCGGCGGGGGAGGGGGCAAAGACGATATCTGCGCCTGTTCCTGATAGTGCCGCCATGTCGGCGTCGAGAGTGCGGGGATAGGCATCGAGATCCTCGCCGGCGCCGAATTGGAGGGGGTTAACAAAGATGCTCACGATCACCAGCGCATCGGGCTGGGCGGCGGCACGATCCACTAGGGAAAGGTGCCCGCGGTGCAAGGCGCCCATGGTGGGAACCAGGGCCACGGGGCCGTCATGCTCGGCGAGACGGGCGCGCAACTGCGCAATGCTGTGAATCAGCTGGGGAGTTGAGGACATGAAAAAAGTTTAAACCGTGTCCGCCTGATCCACGTATGCGAGCATCCGAGTGCCATCGACGTGCGGAAACACCAGCCACATCCAGCCGAAAGTGGCCAGCCCAAGCAGGGCCGTGGCCCAGAGGGCGGCGGGTGCTGTTACCGGGGCGAGCATCAGGGCCAGCCACACCGGAAACAGGGGCATGAGCATGCCGGCGCGCGTGCGATACTCCATGCCGCGCTCCTCGAGGTAGCTGCGAATGCGCTGCCGGTAGGGGTGGGTGAAAATGAGCGCCACCCCGACACCGATGCACAGAACCATGGTTGCCACCTGCACCCCGCGGGGCAGGGAGGTGCTCAGCGCCGCCACCCCCAACCCAAAGAGCACCGAGGTGCCGAGACGCACGG
Source organism: Corynebacterium ciconiae DSM 44920 (assembly GCF_030440575.1). Classification (NCBI taxonomy): domain Bacteria; kingdom Bacillati; phylum Actinomycetota; class Actinomycetes; order Mycobacteriales; family Corynebacteriaceae; genus Corynebacterium; species Corynebacterium ciconiae. Next base: position 2,123,490 of record NZ_CP047189.1, on the reverse strand, counting down.
GGGTGGGAGTGGGAATGGGGGTGGGCAGAGAACGCACTTCGCTTATCGACGGCATACCCCTAGGTTATCTAGCCCCTTCGCTGGCAGTGGAGCAGGGGGTGATAGCGACGGGGTTGACGGTCGCTGAGTGGCGGTGTTTACTAGCACTAGTAAGAACGAATGTTCGATACGCGAGGGTGTCGAACGGGCCGCAATAACGCACAAAAGGGGTGGGTGCTGTGAGTGCAGAAGGTGCACAGTGTCCTGATCTTAGTGCGCTGAGCCGTGAGCAAAAAGTGGCCGCGCTCCGGGCCCAGCTGGTGAGTATTCAGGGTGGGGAGTCCGCTTCCTCTACTGAGGTGGCTGGAGGAAAAGAGCAGGACAAAGCAGATAGTGTGGCGCTTCCGGCGGTGATAGCGGGGGTCATCTCCGGTGGTGGTTTGCCGCGTCGCGGGATCACGCTCGCCAGTGATTGCCCCGCCCTGCTGGTGTCTCTACTCGCCTATATCAGTGCCCATGGGCAGCGGTTGGCGCTTGTTGGCTGGGAGGATCTTCTCCTCGCCGAGGTGCTCGAAGAAGGTGGGGTATTAGAAAACATCATCGTGGTGCGCGGTGGGGGAGAAGATACCGTGCATATCGCTTCCGTGCTCGCTGAGGGGATGGATGTGGTGGTGGCCTATCTCCCTGAGCTCAGCGGTATGAGTGCGGCCGCGGAGCGAGCCTTGCGGGCTAAACTGCGCCGCGGGGACTGCGCCGTGGTTCTCATTGGCAGCCCCCAGTTGGTGTCGAATGCCGATATGCGGCTGGCCGCTATTCCGCGGCGCTTCCACGGAGTGGATGCCACCGGTCGCGGCCGGATCACGGGAGTGGATATTGATGTGCAGGTGCAGCAGCGAGGTTTGCCTGCGCGCACCGTGTGCTACGAGCTGCGCGGGGCTGGGCGCCCAGCAGGTGGGGTAGTGAGTGCTGCCGGCACGAGTGCAGAGATAGCGCAGTTGCAGGTGATCTAGGATGCGGGTGCTGGCATTGTGGTATCCCGACTGGCCGGCGCAGGTTCTTTCCCGCACCACGGGCAGTGGTCCAGATGTGCCCGTGGTGGTGCATGACGAGCAGCGCGTGTGGGTGGTCAATCATGCGGGGCGGCGCCGGGGAGTGGTGCGGGGCATGCGTCTACGCGCCGCCCAGATGATCTGCCCCGAAGCGCTCACCTCTGCCCGAGACGATACCGCCGATGGCGAGGCCTTCGCGGCGATTGTGGAATCCCTTTCGCAGGTGGCTGCCACCATTGAGGTCCTGCGACCTGGCCTAGTACTAGTGGCGGCCGATAGCCTAGCCCGCTACTACGGTTCGGAGGATCGCGCGGTCGATCTGGCCATGACGGCCGCCTCAGAGCAGGGCGTGGACCTGCGCACGGGGGTGGCCGATGAGCTGGCCACGGCCATCATCGCGGCCCGTGCCGGTCGCCTTGGGGCGGTGGTTCCCGCGGGTGGTGGTCGCGCGTTCCTACACCAAGTAGGGCTGGGTGTGATTGGGGCTGAATCGAGCCTCGGGATCGGGCCGGGGCTGGTGGGGCAGCTGGCAGAGATGGGAGTGCGCACCTGTGGGGAGCTAGTGGCCCTGCCGCGGGAGGCGGTAGCTACGCGTTTTTCCGCCGCGGGGATGCGGCTCTATGAGATCTGTGCCGCCGATACCTCCCGTCTCGTTGCGCCCGCCTTAGACGCGGGGCCGGGCGAAGCCGTGGTGTACACCCCGGAGGAGCCCATCATGCGTGTGGATCAGGCCGCCTTCATCGCCCGCTCGCTTGCGGCGCGGCTGCACGAGCAGCTCGCTGCGGCGGGTCAGGTATGCGTGCAGCTGAGCATTCAGGCCACCGTGGATGACGGCGCCACCCAGTTCACCCTCGAGCGGATATGGCGCACCTTCGCCCCGCTCGATGAGTCCGCCACCGCGGATAGGGTGCGTTGGCAGTTGGGTGGGTGGATCACCAGCCGGCAGCAACAGGCAGGCAGCGAAGAGGAGGGGCTTGGCGCTGGGATTGTGCAGCTGCAGCTGATCCCTATGGAAACGGAGCAGCCCAGTGCGGAAGCTGGTTTGTGGCAGGCCCTCGGCGATAGTACGCAGCGGGCTGAGCGGGCCGAGAAAGTGATCACGCGTGTGCAGTCACGCTATGGCACCGACACCGTGCTGCGTCCCTTCGACCAAGGAGGGCGGGGAGCGGAGGAACGCATCGGCTATGTGAGTAGTGGTGAGCACATTCCCGAAGCTGACACCGGTAGGTGGCCGGGGCGGCTACCTGCGCCGCTGCCCACTCGCCGCGGACCGGGATGGAATCATCCGGCCAGCAGAATAGGGCTTGTCGACGCCAACGGTGAGCCGGTGGTGTTGGTAGAAGATTTGCTTCTCAGTGCCGCTCCTGAGGTGGTGGTGTGGGGTTCGCGGCGGCTGCGAGTGAGCGGCTGGGCGGGGCCATGGCCGGTTGATGAGCAATGGTGGTCTGCCCAGCATGCGCAAGGCGGCGGTATTCACCCTGCGCATGCTCGGCTGCAGCTCACTGCCGGTGATGACAGCCGAGTCTATGGCTGGGTGTTGGTGTGGGTGCACGGGGCCTGGCGCATTGAGGCCAGCTACTGTTAAGCGTCGTGCGCGATATCGATAACGACGCGCTGCGGGTTTTTCAGCACGGTGACTGAAAAGGGGCGTTGAGCGCCGCTGAGGCCGATCACGAACTGGGTGCGGGCCTCGAAGGTGCCGGCGTCTTTTACTTCCTGCACAATGCCCTTGCCGGAGGAGTTTTTCCAGTCGAGGGGGTCGAACTCCTCGCCGAATTCCATGGGGTAGGCGGTGCCGGTGAGATCCACGTTGAGGTAGGTATCGCCGGCGACTTCAATGATGTGCCCGCTTGCTTGCTGGCGTGGCTCGGCCTTGTAGGCGGCATACCAGCCAGGGGTGCTATCGCCCTCGGCGTCGAGGTCAATGACCACGCGATCGAAACCCTTGTGGCGGCCCACCCGCACCGCGGTGGGCAGGACCTTGCCAGTGCCGCTGCCCCATTCCTCGTCCGAGGTGCGCTCTGCGGCGCTGAGCTTGCCCAGCGGTTTGATGCCGGGATCTTCATTCACCGGCTCGCGGTCGTCCGTGTCGTATTCGGCCGGCAGGGTAGTGGAGGAGGTGACAGTTTCGGTGGAGCGGGTACTGGAGGTGTCTTGGGCAGATGCGCTCGAGGTCTGCGAATCGGGTGCGCTATCAGAGCTACCGGGGGAGCAGCCTGCCACAGCGAGGGAGGTGGCCACGGCCAAGCAGGTGAGGGCACGGCCCAAACGACGGGAGAATACAGGGGTGTTCGTGGTGTTATTCATACTTCCACCCTACTAACTACATTGGGCTGCCGTGGCTGGGATGTGTCATGGGCGATACGGAATGGGGGTGGTAGGTGGCGTCGATAAGCATGCGTGCGGACATAGGTGCCGAGGCGCGAAGCAAGGGGCCACTAAGCTAGTGAATTATGACTGTGCGTGCACCCCGAGAAATCCCCACTGATGGTCGCTTGTCCTGCGAGCCGGAGCAGATGCGCTGCTCGGAGCTGCGGGAGGAATCTATTGAAGGCACGGCCAAGACCGGCCAGAAGTTTGTGCTCTTTGAGCATCACCAAGGCTGGAGTCACGATGTGCTCGATGGCGGCACTTTTGGCGGCGAGCTCAGCGGCAAGCTCACCTACTTCTTCGGGATGCATGACGCCTCCTTCCAGCTGATTCGCCCAGCAGGCAGGCCGAAGCCGCGCTGTCGCTACCGCGTGTTCATCATCTTCACCGGCAACGGTCTGCAGGCGCCGGTAGTAGAACGGTTGGAGGTGCGCTGCCCTCAAGATCTGCTGGAGCTTAACCTCGAGACACCGCTAGCCAATGGCGGGCAGAAGGTGACGCATCCACTGGCGCTGGTGTGCACCCACGGCAAGCGCGATCAGTGCTGTGCCATTAAGGGTCGGCCGCTGGCTGCGGAGCTGAGCGAGCGCTTCGACGAGGAATGGGTGTGGGAGACCTCGCACATGAAGGGGCACCGTTTCGCCGCCACCCTCATGCTCATGCCCTGGGGCTATTCCTATGCCTACATGGACGCTGAGCGCGCCACCGAGATGCTGGAGTCAGCGCAGCGTGGAGAGCTCTACCTGCCGCAGCTGCGCGGGCGCGGCTGTTTCGACGCCGCCGGCCAGGTGGCGGAAATCCTGGTGGCGCGCAGTTATGGCAGCCCCGAGATCGGCTCGCTTTATGTGGAGAAAGTGGATCTCACCGGCCACGACAGTGCGGAGAAAACGGTGCGAGAAGTGAGCCTGCCCGATGGGTCGAGCTATCACGTCTTCCTCGAGCGGCGACCAGCCGGGGAGATGATCCCGTCCTGCGGCAAGCCGGCGAAGAAAGCCCACAAGTGGGTGGGGCGTGTCCGGCGTGTTGTGGCTGAAAGCTAGGAAAAACACACGGGTGATGGGATGACGGCATAGGCTGTTATCTATGCCCGCACTCTTTCAGAAAAATCCCGCACGCATTGGAGTTCCGCCCCAGCCCGAGGGGGCCGAGTACCCGGATCATTTTCCCGAAGAGCTCGCCGAGGGTAGCCCGCAGCAGCTCAAGCAGGACCTTGAGGCGCTGATCGGTGAGGACAAGGTGCGCGCCCGCGCCCTTGACTTGGTGCGCTATGCCACCGATGCCAGCCCCTATCGGCGCTTCCCGCAGATCGTGGCTAGCCCCAGCAGCGAGCAGGACATCGCCGATCTCTTCGCCTATGCGCAGAAGAACAATCGCACGATCACCTTCCGCTCCGGTGGGTCCTCGCTCAATGGCCAAGCCCAGTCTGATGACATCCTGCTGGACGTGCGCGAGAACTTCCGCGGGCTCGTGGTACACCCCGAATCCGTCACGGTGCGCCCCGGCGAAGCCCTGGGTGGGGTACAGGCTGTGCTGTCTCGCTACGGGCGGGTGCTGGGGCCGGACCCGGCGTCGGCAAGCGTGGCAACGATCGGCGGAGTGCTGGCCAATAACGCCGGCGGGATGCGATGCAGCCTGGAAAAGGACTCCTACCACTGCGTCCAGGGGCTTAAGATTGTGCTGCCGAGCGGCACCATCATCGATACCCGCCTGCCCGATGCCGATGACACCCTCTGGCGGCTCGAGCCGGAGCTTGCCCAGGGACTGATCGATCTGCGCGACGAGATTCGCGCCGACGAGGCCCTTGTGGCGCGCCTGCGCACAAAATTCTCGATCCGCAACACCATCGGGCTGCGGCTCGACGCCTTCCTCGACGCAGACACCGCCAGCGGGATCCTCACCAAGCTGATGATCGGCTCCGAGGGCATCCTCGGATTCATCGCCGAAGCAGACATCGCCACCCTGCCCAAACCGCGCTACACCGCCGTGACCTGGGTGACCCTGCCCAGCTTGGAGCTCGCCGCCGACTACGTACACCGCCTCATGGAGGCAGGCGCCTTGGCCTGCGAACTGCTGGTCTCCCCGGTATTGAAGGGCTCGGTCGGCTCCTTCAAAGGGGCGCACGAGGAGTGGGCATCGCTTGACGACGACGCCTCGGCGCTTCTCCTCGAGGTGGGAGGAACCACCGAAGAAGAACGCGACGATGCCGTTGCGGCAGCCCAAGCCGTGCTGGCCGATGCAGAGCTCATCGCCCCGCTGCACTTCATGGAGGATGCAATCGACCAAGCCAATGCTTGGGAGATCCGCTCCGGGCTGATGCCGCTGCTCGGGCACCAGCGCCCTCAAAACTCCTCGCTCATCACCGAAGACGTGTGCTTCCCGCCGGCGCGCATCGGCGAAGCAGCCAAAGACCTCATGGAGCTGCTCCGAGAATATAACTACCCGCCCTCGGTGATGGGGCACGCCGCCTTCGGCAACCTGCACTTCTTCATGACTCCCTCCTTCGGCTCCTCCGCCGAGGTGCGCCGCTACGACCAGTTCATCGAAGAGATGACGGAACTAGTGCTTGGCAAATACGACGGCTCCCTCAAGGCCGAGCACGGCACCGGGCTGAACATGGCCCCGCTGGTGGAACGCGAATGGGGCAGCCAAGCCTTCGAACTCATGTGGCGCGTCAAGCGACTCATCGACCCCACCGGCATTCTCGCCCCCGACGTGCAACTCACCCGCAACGCTGAGGTGCACCTGCAAGACTTCAAATCCACCCCCGCTATCGAAGCCATCGCCAACGCCTGTATCGAATGCGGCTTCTGCGAGGAGGTGTGCCCCTCGCGGCATGTCACCACCACCCCGCGCCAGCGGATCGTGCTGCGCCGCGAAATGGCGCGCCAGCCCGCCGGGTCGCGGATGCTGGGCGCGCTCATCGACGAGTACGGCTACGACGCCATCGACATGTGCGCCGCGGACTCCAGCTGCGCCATCGCCTGCCCGCTGCGCATCGACACCGGCAAAATGATGAAGCTGTTCCGCGAACTCGAAAACGGCCAGATTGCCAATAAGGTGGCGCTGACCCTCGCCAAAAACTGGGCCGCAGTAGAAACCGCCGCCCGCGCCGGGCTGAGCGCCCAAGACGCAGTGAAGAAGGTAGTGGGAGACAGCCTCGGCGCCCGCTCGGTGTCCATTGCCACCGGGTTGATGCGCTCCATCATGGATAACGATCTCGTGCCCTCCGCCGAGCATGGCCTATCTCGCGGGGCTGCTGCGTTGCCTTCGGGGTGTGATTTGTCCTCGGCCGACGCAGTGTACTTCCCAGCCTGCGTGAACCGCATGTTCGGTCGCTCAGGCGACGGTGCCTCCCTGCCAGAAACCCTCATGGCACTCTCTCGGCGCGCCGGACAGAAGGTGGCGCTTCCCAACGATGTGGCCGGCACCTGCTGCACCACCCCCTTTAGCTCTAAGGGGTTTAAGGATGCGAAGACCTACATGGCCCGCCGCACCGCCGAGAAGCTCTGGGAGTGGTCCCGCCACGGCGACATCCCCGTGATCGTGGACGCCTCCAGCTGCACCCACGGCATCATTTCCGGCATCCCCGACTGCCTCGACGGCGAGCTTGCAGAAAACTTCGCCCGCATCGAGATCCTCGACTCCACCCAATGGGCCGCCCGCCTGATCGAGCACCTCACCCCCACCAAGCGCCTCGGCCGGGTGGCCGTGCACCCGAACTGCTCACTGGCCCACATGGAACTCAGTGAAACCCTCGTCACGGTGGCCGACTTCGCCGCCAACGAAGCCTTCATACCCCGCGGCGCAGGATGCTGCGGCACCGCCGGCGACCGCGGCATGCTCCACCCTGAGCTTCTCGACGCGGCCACCCGCGACGAACGCATCGGCCTAGCCGAAGCCGAGGCCCACGGACGAGTAGACGCCTACGTATCCTCCAACCGCACCTGCGAGCTCGGAATGGAACAAATCACCGGCCGCAACTACGAGCACGTGCTGTACCTGTTGGATGAGGTGACGCGGTAGGGAGTTGGGTACCAAGCGGCCCGGCTCCACACACGTGAATTTTGCTGTTCTGTGGGGCCGCAGCAGCTTGGCGTAAAGGGAACGCGTTGAGCTCTTTCCAGGTGGGCTACATTGGCGTCCTGCGGGGTCCACATATGTGGCGAGTAGGGGGCTGGGGCTGATGCGCGGCCAATTCACGGAGAGGGCGTGGAAGGGCGACATAGCTCGACGAACCGCAGACGCCTTTTGCGTGGACCACTCCTCTGCCTTGAAGCGATCGGGGCGTGGGCGAGGTGGAATTATTCGGGGGTTCAGTTCGATATACCCCTGATAGACTTCGGCGAAGCTTACATTCCGCTGGCCGCATGCTGGGGTTAAGTTCGATATACCCCTGATAGACTTCCCGACCCGTTCGCTGCAGTCAAGATCGCGCTGGGGTTCAGTTCGATATACCCCTGATAGACTTCTGGGTACAAGTCACCGGCTTCGGCAAACGCTGGGGTTCAGTTCGATATACCCCTGATAGACTTCCATCTTCACCAGAAACTCGACCGGAATCGCTGGGGTTCAGTTCGATATACCCCTGATAGACTTCCCCACCGAGAAGCAGCGCGCCTACATCCGCTGGGGTTCAGTTCGATATACCCCTGATAGACTTCTCCAACTCGCGTAGCTCGTGCTCCCCGGGCTGGGGTTCAGTTCGATATACCCCTGATAGACTTCGACGCGGGACATGATCGACGGCACCGTCGCTGGGGTTCAGTTCGATATACCCCTGATAGACTTCCAACGAACCTCGCGGCCACGGTCACCACGCTGGGGTTCAGTTCGATATACCCCTGATAGACTTCCACCGCGACTACCGCGATAAGTGACTGCGCTGGGGTTCAGTTCGATATACCCCTGATAGACTTCTCTTCGACATGTAGGCCTGCGCATACCCGCTGGGGTTCAGTTCGATATACCCCTGATAGACTTCAGAGGCACGTTCTTGATCCCATCGGTCAGCTGGGGTTCAGTTCGATATACCCCTGATAGACTTCCGCCGTCCCCTGAGCTGCGTAAGCTACTGCTGGGGTTCAGTTCGATATACCCCTGATAGACTTCAGTCAGGCTCAGAAATAGGGCTTGAGCTGGGGTATTTTCTGCGTTCCGATTTAAAAAATTGTGAGTTGCGAGGGGGTTTCCTCGGCCGCTTGCTCTTTGCGGCTCGAAAAACGGATCGCCTTTGACCACTGGTGGTCTGTCACGGATAGGATGCGAACCTCTCCACCTGCAGGAAGCTGCGCTTTGACCTGTTTCACTACTGTGCTGAGACGGGCAGCCAGTGGAAAATACTGCACGTACACGCTGAATTGTGCTCGGCAGAAACCGAGATCGAATAAGCGATTACGGAAGCGATTAGCCTCCCTACGCTGGTTCTTAGTTTGAACCGGAAGATCAAACATCACGACACACCACACGGGCTCACTGTCCTTCGCTGGCACTGATCTGCCCCTCCCAACGCGGCACCTGCAGTCGATCGACCGTTCCTTCTACGTATAAACCAAACTGTTGGGCAAAGTCGTCAAAGACTGTGGCGACACTCTGGCCGGCACTGTTGAAGGCTTGAGCGTGGAGAAACGATGAAATGCGGTGCTTGTAATCAGCAGAGAGGGGAGAGGTTGGTCTAAGTACAGAAAACACAAACTGATCAACGAATGGGCGGAAGGGCTCCATGAGATCGTCGACCAGAGCGAAGGAGTTGGCGCGACCATGGTGGAATACACCGAGTGTCCCAGCAAGACCAGCGCCAGCTACTGCCCGCATGCCGGTGCCTCTGAGAAGTGTGTAACCGTAGTCGAGCGCAGAGTTAAACCCGTCCGAACTAGTGCCGGGTTGTCGTCTGAAATTCGGTTCTTCCGCTAGGGCCCTCCAGTAGGCTCTTGCGGCCACTGCCTCCTTGTTGTCTACATCGCCCGAGCGAACGTTTCGGCTGAGCTTCATCAAGAGTTCAGTGTTCTGTCTGTTCAGAGCCCGTGCTACGGCTGCTTGGCCATGAATCTTTGCGCTTACGATTCGCGCCCACGCCTGCTTACGCCGAGGCTGGGATAGTGAGGCCTGTGATTGCTGGCGCGCGCCAATGCGTGTGTGCTCATTCCAAGGATTAGCCCCAGCCACAGGTACCCCGCGCCAGTCAGTGATTATGAGTGCGATGTCATATTCACTGAGCTTTGAGAAAACTGCGCCGGATATGTTCACCTTTGTGCCTATGATGACGACCGCGATGTGGCTCAACGGAATATTGACAGGCTCTGCCGCGGTGTCCGGCTGGATAGAAAGCTGACCGCGGCGATAGCGAACACTCCCCTCGAGGTTCGAGCAGTCTACAACTCTCCAGCCGGAATGCATGTTAGCGCACCTTCCAAGAGACCGGCAGGTGAGCTGCGCTAGACAGGCGTACGCGTCCAAGCGAGTCGCGGCGAATGATCTTTGCCTGACCGGTGCCGAAGACAACGTTGATTGATGGGAGCCAACCTGGTCGATCGACAATTTTTTGCACAACATCGGGCATTTGGGGATCTATGCCTTCAGCGCTCATGAGGAGCGGGCGCAGTCGGAGCCTACTCTCGCTATAGAACCCATCGAGTCGCCAGCGTGATACCGGACCGAAGACGGTCTGAAACTCGCCGATGTGTCCTGTTGTGAAACTGGATGTGTCAATCACCAGCTCGTCATCTACTACGAGCCACCCAAGATAATCTGCGGTGCCTTCTGCAAGTGCCTTGCGTAGCTTAGGTTCTGCTTGGCGGGCAGAGATGCTTTGGGGTTTGATCTCGACAGAGAATAGATCTTCGTCCCGATGGTCGAGAAGGTCCACGTTATAGACACGTAGCATCGCGTAGGACGGTTTCTTTCCGCCCGTGATTTTATAGATGCGCGCGTGGTGGAATCTGCTCAGTTCGGCGTATCCCCCGCGAACCTTGATGCAACCCGCTCCGACTGGGAATACTTTGATATTGTCATCGGCATCGAACCATGAACCGTGAACCCGAATGCGCCTGTCTGGGTTAGCAGGAAGCCCGTTTTTGGGGTCAAAGTCGGGTTCGCGGGTAAGCGCACACCAAAGGGCCTCTGAGGATGCTCGGTCGATGTCGGTGGCGGAAATTTCATTGCCGAGACGAATGGTTTTGAGCGCTCCGATGGTATCTTCGTGCGCGCGTCCATTACCCAAACGCAGTCGTAGGTTAGAAGTGACTACGATTCGATCCTTGTCGAGTGCTTGTTGGAGCATGAGTGCGAGCTTGCGCACTTTAGGCACCCAAGAGTTCCAAGCAGCACGGTGAGCATCATCGGCGCCTGTGTACTCTTTCCACTGATGAGGAGCGTTGTTAATAAAGGCAGCTTGGCGTTTGTTGGCTCGCTCAGCCAGGGTCTGAGCAACATAGGGGGTGGTGAAAGCAATGATCGCAGCATCAACGGCATGGTGCCGGCGGTCAAAGCGAGTTTTCCCAGGCCCATCGATAAAGCGCAAACGCTTGTGGATACCAGATGCTCTTCGTGCTTCAGCGGTGAGTGCGCCGCGGTACACGCTAACGTTCGTTCCCGAGTCGCGGAAGTGCTGGGCAACGCGTCCACGCACCTCATTAGCCATCCAAGCCACAGACTCGATGGAGCGTGAGTCTAGAGGCTCATCGGAGTGAGTTCTCTTCAAACGCTCACACACTGCGCTGCGGAACTTGTTAAAGTCGGATTTCTTCTGACCGGGATCGGGAAGCCAGAATTTGGTGCGCTCGAGAGCCTCCCTGAGTGAAACACCCGGTATGGTGCAGGTCTGTGCCCAAACCGCAAAGGGAATGTTCTTTTTCGCGAGATTGCAACGATGACATACGGCAACCAAGTTCTCCCGTACGTTGGTTGAGCCCTGTCCAGCGCGCGGCACAATATGGTCCATCTCACAGTTGGAAAAGGTGATGGGCGAGCCACAATAGGCGCATTGCTCGTTCTGGCGCTGGAGGGACTGGTATCGCCATAGATCAGATCGCCGCACCGCGCCATCGATGTTGAGTTTCTCCTGCATTTCGGCGTAGAGCTTGAGGTTTCTCTTATGGCGGCGGTCGTTCTCGCGACTGATCTCCCGAGCCACGTTTTCACTGGAGAAGCCGTCGCGGACATGTTCAATCACGATGGATTCGGGTGCGCCCCACTCGGCTTCAGCGGCTTCCAGCCAGCGTGCAAGCCCCTTGAGAACCCTGTCGACGGCAGGGTTTCCCACTGGTTCACCGATACGAGGCTTCGGTGGAGTCCAGTCCTCCGAGACTCCAAATTCTGCGCGACGCGCCTCATATAGGTCCATGTTCTCTGACTGCATCCAAGCAGTTAGTCGTGAAAGAGTGTCTTCGCTGTAGGCCGCACGGCCAATAGGAAGATGAAGGGCATCGAGCTTTTGGTGGTCATCTTCCTCTAAGCCCGCGAAAAACGCCTGCACTGCGGCACCAGGCTTGGAGTCAAAGTTAGGTGCCGCGGAGTACGACAGCGCCTTGAGCATCTCGGCGCGGTGATCGGGGTCTGCTGCTGTCCACCAGTGAGTGAGAGGCTTAACCTTGCAGCGTGCAATAACCCGGTTGGTTTCGTGCACCGGAGGTCTAGCGCCGGCGCGCTCGCCATCGTCGGTAATGGTTGCAGTGCCACGCAGTCGCCCGCGATCCACGGACAGAATCTCGGCAACATCGAGCCACGAGGGTTCTTTGTTGGCCGGCATATTGATCAGATGGTCAAAGACCAAGGAGCGTTCCTCGGCCGTGAGTCGCCGTTGGGTCTTATCGGATTGCCGGATACGGAGATTTCCGATCAAGGCAGCAACACGATAACGCTGGAAGTTATCGGAGGCTTTGAGAGCGCGATACTTGGTGGGCTGCAAGGGATCCTTACCCACACGTCCCGCTTGTGCCCCCTTGGGTGATTCCGCAGCGAAGACAAGATCAATGATCTTCTTACGCAGGCCGTCGTCGATTTTTTGGACGCGGCAGATCTCATTGATCTCGCGGGCATGGTCGCTTTGCTGGAGACGAGCGGAGATAACGGCCTGTTTGGCGTGATCTGGGTTCTTGAGATCCTTCTTTTTGCCGCCACCACGGAGACGATCGCGGCCGAACTGTGCGAAGGATATGAGCTGCCCCACGGTGGCGTCGCAGGGGATAGGGTGGCCGATGCGCTTGCTCAAGCCTTCGCGAATCTCGTTGAACGCATCGCTGGGTTCGCCGGGCGAATACAGGCTGGAGGTTGAGTGGTAGGGGTTTCGCCACCCGCGGTGATTAGCAATATGGCGTAGGGCTATCGATAGATATTCCCCGCGTTGCTCTGAATCGGCAATAAAGCCGTTAACGAGCGCTACTCGCGCCGTCCACGGTAGATACGGATCTGTATATTGCTCGAACGGGACAGTTTTCCACCCTTGAGCGCATAAGAACTTTTCGAGCTTTATTGTGCGGCGCTTACGACGCCGGTAGAGGCGCCGAGTACGGCGGGCAATGCCAGAGACCGCGAGGCGGGTGGTGGCGGATTTGTTCGAGTCTGGATCAATCCCGGAATCGTGGATAAAAGAAATGGTGTTCAACAGCTGGATGGGATTTCCAGCATCATCGACTTCGATAGCGGCGCATCCGAGTGAGTACGATCCAACATCGATGCCCACGAGATACTTCGTAGCCATGAGGGCCTCCTAGATATGAAAAGAGCCGGACCCGAAGGTCCGGCTGGAGCATTCCGCAACCGGAAACTAGCCGGTGCTTACTGAGGTTCAGTTCGACTTTGATTTTAACACCAATACTGTCTGTGTGTCAGTAAATTGACTACGGACCACCCCTATATGGAGGTGGGGTGGGCTTCGTAAAATCGGCAGGAGTAAGAAACGGTGCTGCTCTGCAGCGAGGTAGTGAAGCCTACGGTGAGCGGCAAGTCGACCGCCCCTTAGACAAGCTCTACTTATTCAGGGATTGACCCCGAGTCTGGCCATAGGTGGTCACTGATGTCTGCATCGCTAGTGACGCGTGCCCTCAGCAAAGGTGTGTGGCCGGTTCACGCAAATTAAAGACCCGTATGGTTCAGGGATATGTAGCTCGACTAGAAGAATGTGGCGCATCAGGCCGGGATGAATTCTATAAGCTGAAGTTCAGCAGATATCGCGGGAGCCGAACCGGACTCGAGGGGGAAGGCTACGAAAAGGGCTGCCCCTAACACGTGTGAGTCGGTGGAAAAGGGATTCCCAAGGAGAGGGCTACGTGCGGGAGCATTGGCGCCCCGGTGGTCTAGTCTTCGATGCAGATGGATGAGATGTGGTGAGCTCAATGACTAAGAAGAACCCCTACATTTTTGCGCTGAGAGCGTTCTTTGTCTGCTCACCTTGGAGCGCGGTCATTGCAACGGGCCTGACTCTCGTAGTGGCGGTGATCCCCGCGCTCACCGTGCTGGTGGCGCAGCGCCTAGGGGCGGCGGCGGATGGTGTGACCGTGGCGCTAGCTGCCCTTTTGATCGGTTCCTTCGCCATCATTCAGCGCGTTTCCTACGCTTTTTCTCGCATTAACGCCCAATACCTGCGGGTGTACAGCCACAAGCTCTTCGCGGACGCCATGCTCAAGGTGGATCACTCCGCGTACTCGCAGCTCAGTTTTTTGGAGTCCGCACGCGAGGCCAAGGAATATCTCGCCGAGACTCGCCTCGTGGGATTTGCACAGGCTCTGCTGAACATCGCCGCGGCCGTGGTGGCGGCCGTCTCCCTGTTCGTCAGCTTGGCGCAGATTAGTGTGCTCGGAGCGCTGCTGTGCGTGCTTTCCATTTTCCCCTCGGCCATCGCTCTAGCTCTGGCTGGGCGCTATGAGTCCCAGGCATGGGGTGAGCGCTCGAAACACGCCCGTCGCGCCGAATACTTGGAAAGCCAGCTGGTGTACCAGCACTCGGGCCGTGAGATTTCCTTCGCCCAGTTCGGCCGCTCTTTTACGGAACCGGCGTCTGCTAGCTGGCGGTCGTGGCTGGGTCTTGCCTGCGGGCTTGAGTATCGCTCGCTTGTGGCGGACCTTATAGCAGGCGTCGTCACTGTGGGGCTACTCGTGTCCTCGGCGCTCATCGTGTGGAACACGGGGGACTCCGTAGCGGACGTGACGGCCATCATCGTCGCGTTGCTGACGGGATCGTCAGTCATGTCCGGTCTGGGCTACCAGGTAGGGGAGCTGGCGCTCGCTATTCCGTCGACGCGCCGCTTTGTCGATTTCATTCAGGCATCGCCGACGCTGCCTCCCAGGCAAAACAACGCCGCAGGCGTCGGCGGCGACATCGAGGTGCAGAACCTTTCGGTGGAGCTGTCACAAACTCCCATCCTTCGGGATGTGAGCTTCACAGCCAAAGAAGGAGCGGTCACCGCCATCGTGGGAGCCAACGGGGCCGGAAAAACGACGCTGGTGAATGCCTTGACCGGGATGTTCCCAGAGGACATCAGCGGTGGGCACACTCTTCTCTCCTCGGCCACCACCTCCTATCTCACGCAGAACTTCCAGCACTTTGAGCTAACGGTCCGCGAGTTTCTACTGCTCGGAAACACCCATCCGGAGGGCGTCGATGCTGCGGCGTGCCACGAAGCGCTGGACCAGGTGGACCTAGACGTGGAATTAGACGAGGCGCTGGGCGCCCAATGGGGTGGTAGGGAGCTTTCCGGCGGTCAGTGGCAAAAACTAGCGATTGCCCGTCTGCTTCTGCAGGACCGCCCTGTCTGGATTCTTGATGAACCCACCAGTGCCATCGATGCCGCCGCCGAGGAACACATTTTCCGGATGCTTAAAACAAGGAGCAAAGGCGGCGAAGGGCTGGCCCCGAAGACCGTGCTGCTGATCTCGCACCGCGTGTCCACGCTGGCCATCGCGGACCACATCATCGTGCTGGAAAAAGGCCGAGTTGTGCAGGAGGGAAGCTTCGAGGAGCTCATGGTTACGGCGGGACCCTTTGCGGAGCTATTCATGAGGACTCGTCAGGAGGAAGAGTCCTAGAGGCGCATAAAAAAGCAGCGCCCCTGAAAAGGCAGGGACGCTGCGTCGATAAGCGCGGGGCGGTGAGCCGAACTAGCGGCGCATGATCTTCTTGGACAGCCAGTTGCCGAAGAACTGCGCGAGCTGCACGAGCACGATGATCACTGCGGTGGCTACAAGGGTGACGGTCCAGTCGAAGGAACGATAGCCGTAGACGATCGCGAAATCGCCGAGGCCGCCGCCGCCGATGTAGCCGGCCATGGCCGACATATCCACCACTGCGATGAAGATGAAGGTGTAGCCCAGCACGAGCGGGCCCAGGGCCTCGGGCACGATCACCGAGGTGATGATCTTCCACGGGGAGGCACCCATCGCGCGGGCCGCTTCGATCACGCCCGGATCAATGGCCACAAGGTTTTGCTCCACGATGCGGGCGACGGCGAAGGTGGCGGCGATCGACATCACGAATGTCGCGGCGCCGGTGCCGATGGTGGAGCCGATGGCCAGCTTCGTCAGCGGGCCGATAAACGCAATGAGAATGATGAAGGGGATCGGGCGGATGAAGTTCACCAACACGTTGAGCACGGCGTAGACAACCGAGTTACGCAAAATGCCGCTCGGGCGGGTGGTGTAGAGCAAAATGCCCAGCAAGAGCCCGAAGAAACCGCCGGCCACCATGGTGATGCCCACCATGTACAGGGTTTCGAAGATGGAGTCGATGAACGTGTCGCCGAGCCGATCCCAATCAGCTGCGAGATAAGTGGTGTCCATTTAAGAAATCTCCTGAATCTCGGTGGTCTGGGTGAGGCAATGATAGAACTCGTCGATAGCGGCATCATCGCCGGTGAGGCGCACAGTGACCTTGCCGAAGGAATTACCCTGCAGGGTGGTCACACCGCCGTGCACGATATTGACGCTCACATTGGCTTCGCGGGCATGGCCAGCGGCGGTGAAAAAGCCCGAGTTCTCGGTGAGCTTGACGGTGAACAACCGGCCCGGCTTGCCGCGGAGATCATCGGACTCCACATTATCCGGCTCATTGCGCAGCGTGGTGGCCACGAATCGGCGGGCCACGGCGGTTTGAGGATCGGAAAAGACCTCAAACACAGAGCCCTGCTCCACCACGCGGCCGTTTTCCATCACCACCACCTTGTCGGCGATGGAACGCACCACATCCATTTCGTGGGTAATTACCACGATCGTGATGCCGAACTCCTCGTTCACCTTGCGCAGCAGCGCCAGCACGTCCTGGGTGGTTTCCGGGTCGAGTGCCGAGGTGGCCTCGTCGGCCAGC
The DNA here is from genome assembly GCF_030440575.1 of Corynebacterium ciconiae DSM 44920. Taxonomy (NCBI): domain Bacteria; kingdom Bacillati; phylum Actinomycetota; class Actinomycetes; order Mycobacteriales; family Corynebacteriaceae; genus Corynebacterium; species Corynebacterium ciconiae. Next base: position 2,106,802 of record NZ_CP047189.1, on the reverse strand, counting down.
AGCAAAGAAGGATTAGTGGCCAGTGCGCGGGCAATGCCTACTCGCTGCTTTTGTCCGCCGGACAGCTGCTCCGGGTAGGAGCCGCCCTTGTCGGACAGGCCCACGAAGTCGAGCATTTCCTGTACCCGCTTAGTGCGCTCGGCCTTGGGCATGCCGGCCAGCTCGAGGGGATAGGCGATGTTTCCCGCCGCGGTGCGGGCGGAGAACAGGTTGAACTGCTGGAAGATCATGCCGATGTGGCGGCGCAGTTGACGTACCTTCTTCTCCGGCATGCCCACGATGTTGGTGCCATCGAGCAGGATTTCGCCGGAGCTCGGCACATCGAGCCCGTTGATCTGGCGCACCAAGGTGGATTTACCCGCGCCGGAGTAGCCGATCACGCCCAGGATCTCGCCGGGGGCGACACTGAGATTGACATTGTCGAGAGCGGTCACCGTGCCGCGCTTGGTCGAGAATGTCTTAGACACGTTGCGGAATTCAATAGCGGTGCCAGTAGGGCCGGAAGGGGTGGAGCCGGCGGCGGCCGCGTGTGGTTGTTGTGCCACGAGCGAAAATGTTCCTTAAAACGTAGAGGAAAAACGTAAAAGAGTGGAAAATCAAGGCCCCCAGCATCACGGCCTGGGGGCCTAAGAGCAGGGTGGGGGCTTTTCAAGCCTGAGCCCTGCTTGATCGTTGGAGGGTTTAGCCCTGCTTGATCTCGTCTTCGAGGCGATCGAGGATCTCTTGGAGCTCATCGGCGGGGCGATCCACCGGAACGGAGGTGCCGGCAGTGTCTTCCTGATCGGCATCCACCACGGCCTGGCTGTGCCAGATCTCGGCGAGCTTCTTCAGCTGCTCGTTGTCCTTGTCCTCGGCGCGCACCACCACCACGTTGATGTAGGGCTCGGCGAGCTCCGAGTTGGGATCATCAGCGAACACGGAGGACTTCGGGTCGATGCCGGCGCGGTCCAAGAAGGAGTTGTTGATGATGGCGGGCTTGCCCTCGCCCCATCCGGTGGGGGTCTGTGCGGCATCCACCGGCTGCACCTTCACCTTGGACTTGTCCTTATCGATGTCCGCCGGGGTGGGGTTGTCCACCTCGTTCTTCAAGGTGATCAAGTCTGCCTGCACCAGCACGTTGATGGCGCGACCTTGGTTGGAGGGGTCGTTAGGAATCACGACTTCCTTGCCCTCGATGCCGTCGAGGGAATCGTGGTCCTTCCAGTACAGTGCCAGCGGCACGATGTAGGTGGAGCCGATCGGCACCAGATCATCACCGGAGCCCACGTTGTGCTCGGCGAGGAACTTCAAGTGCTGGAAGCTATTGGCATCGATCTCACCCTCAGCCAGGGCCTTGTTGGGGGTGTTGTAGTCGCTGAAGTTCACCACTTCCAGGTCGATGTCGTTATCGGCGGCCACATCCTCCCAGGCAGCGAACTGCTTCAGGGTGGAATCGCTGGAGCCCAGCTTGATGGTGGAGGAATCGTCGTTGCCGCAGGCCACAAGGGCGGTGGCGGACAGGGCCACGGTAGCTAGGGCGGCGGTGGTGCGGGTAAATCGCTTCATGGGGGAATCCTTGAGGAGTAGACCAGTTTGTAGAAAGAGCTGTCTATTTGACGCTGCCTTACGCTAGCACCTTACTTAAGTTCTGTACAGCTTGGTCTACGGCCGCGGCCGGTGAGTGGTAGAACGCATGTGCTAATCGTGCTAGCGTAGTGCGCATGGAATGGAATGGTAGATTCTTAGGGCTGAATGCCCAACCTTTGAGCTGGTCGAGGCTCGAAAGGATCCTCTCTGGGCACTATGATGGCACGCTCGCTCTCGCCCCTCGTTCCTCCCGTTCTGAGCCATCATCTGTTCGAGGAGAATATGGCCGTGTGGTGGATCTGCATTGCCGCTCGAGCTATAGCTTTCTCCATGGCGCCTCCGAACCGGAGGAGCTGGCGGCTCGGGCCGCCGAGCTGGGGTACCGCGCGCTCGGGGTGTGCGATCGCGATGGCCTCTACGGGGTGGTGAAATTCGCCGAGGCGGCGGCACGCTACCGCCTAGGTACCGTCTTCGGCGCCGAGCTCAGCGTGGGCGAGCAGTGGGGGATGGACTCCCCGTTGTGCGTGATCGCCAAGGACGTGGAGGGCTACCGTCGCCTCAGCCGCGTGATTTCGCGCGCGAAGATGGCCGCCGGGCAGAAGGACCGCACAGTCTATCCCACTCTTGCCGATCTCGGAGCGGATGCCGGTGGGCGCTGGTATGTGCTTGTCGACGTCACCTGGGCTGCCCATCTACCTTCCCTCATCGCGGCATTCGGCTCGGAGAATATCCGTCTCGAATACCGCATTACCCGCCGCCCCACCGATGCAGACGACCACGCCGAGCTGGACGCGCTGCGTGCCCGCTATCAGCTGCGAGGGACTGTCTCGGCCGTGGCAAACGCGGCCAACATGGGTGCGCGTCGGCTCGCCGCCGCGAAGGATGCCCTCGCGGCCCGCCGCAGCGTGGGGGAGCACGCCCCCGAGCTGGACCCGATGGGTGGGCGCTGGCTTTTAGGGGAGAAGGCGCTAGCCACCATGGTGCCGCACGCCGCAGAGCTCATGGCAGAAAACCTGCGCATCGCAGAAGAGTGCGCTTTCACCCTCACCCTTGTGGCGCCGGATCTGCCCAGCCACGGTGAGGATGAGATGACGCAGCTGCGCGCGCTGGTCTCCGAGTGGGCGCCACAGCGCTATGCCTCCCGCCCAGCCGAGATCGCCCACCGGGCCTATGACCAGATCGATTATGAGCTGGATGTGATCGAGCACCTCGGGTTTGCCGGCTATTTCCTCATCGTCTGCGGCATCGTGGATTTTTGCCGCCGCGTCAATATTTTGTGCCAAGGGCGGGGCTCGGCCGCGAACTCCGCGGTGGTGTTTGCCCTCGGCATTACCAATGTGGAGCCCATCAGCGCGAAGCTCCTCTTTGAGCGCTTTCTCTCCCCAGAGCGCGAGGGCCCGCCAGATATCGATATTGATATTGAGTCCGGCCGTCGCGAGGAGGTGATCCAATATGTCTACGACACCTATGGCCGCGACTACGCCGCCATGGTGGCCAATGTGATCACCTACCGACACAAAGGCGCGGTGCGCGATGCCGGCCGAGCGCTCGGCTTCCCCCAAGGTAGCTGCGATGGCTGGTCGCGCGGGGTATCCGACCCGCCAGAACAGGTGCAGCAGCTGGCGGCAAGCCTAGAAGGCCAGCCGCGTCATCTGGGTATCCATTCCGGCGGCATGGTGCTGTGCGATCGCCCCATCGCGGACGTGGTGCCTGTGGAGTGGGCCCGCATGGACAAGCGCTCCGTGGTGCAGTGGGATAAGGATGACTGCGCCTCTGCGGGGCTGGTGAAGTTCGACCTCTTAGGCCTCGGCATGCTGGAGGCCCTGCACCACATGATCGATCTGGTGGCAGAGCAGCATGGCATCACGGTGAACCTGTGGGAGCTCGACCTCGCCGAGCCTGAGGTGTATGCCATGCTGGCCCGAGCTGATGCTGTGGGGGTGTTTCAGGTGGAATCCCGTGCCCAGCTCAACACCCTGCCGAGGCTGAAGCCCCGCGAATTCTTCGACCTCGTGGTGGAGGTGGCCCTCGTACGGCCAGGACCTATCCAAGGCGGCTCGGTGCACCCTTATATTCGCAGGCGCAATGGCCTCGAGCCCGTGGAGTTCGATCATCCCTGTCTCGAAAATGCCTTGGGTAAAACTCTCGGGGTACCGCTGTTTCAGGAACAACTCATGCAGATCGCGGTCGACGCCGCTGGTTTTAGTGGGGTGGAAGCCGATGCTTTACGACGCGCCATGGGCTCCAAACGCTCGCCGGAGAGGATGGAGGCGCTGCGGGCGAAGTTCTACGCCGGCTGCAAACGCACCAACAATATAGAGGAAGACGTAGCCCGCGGTCTGTGGCTAAAAATCATGGCTTTTGCCGCCTATGGATTCCCAGAATCACACTCCCAATCCTTCGCCTCCTTGGTGTATTTCTCCGCGTGGTTCAAATATCACTACCCAGCCGAGTTTTGTGTGGGCCTGCTGCGCGCTCAGCCCATGGGTTTTTATTCCCCGCAGTCCCTCATCCAAGACGCCCGCCGGCACGGGGTGCAGATACAACCGGTGTCAGTGCTGCACTCTGATGTGCAGCCGCGGGTAGACAGTGGCGCCATTCGGCTGGGGCTGGGCTCAATCGCAGGGCTGCGAACCCAGGCCGCCGAGAAGCTGGAGAAGATCCGGCACCGGCTGTCTACTCACTCGACGGTGGCCGATATTGCACGTGCCGCAGAGCTGAACGTGCGTGATGTGGAAAGCCTGGGGCGCGCGGGGGCGTTTGAGTCGATGGGTATCAGCCGCCGCCAGGCACAGTGGGTGGCGGGCGTGGCCGCCAGCGAACAGCAGGGCATGCTGCCCGGGCTCTCAGCTATCACCGCCCCGCCGCTGCCGGGGATGAACACCTTCGATCTCATGGTGGCTGATGTTGCCAGCACTGGAATCACCCCCAGCAGTCAGCCGATTGAGCTCATCCGCGCAGAGCTTCACCGGCGAGCGGTGGTGCCCGCCGAGAAACTGCTGGAACAAGAAGACGGCAGCCGCATCCTAGTGGCCGGGGTGATCACCCACCGCCAGCGCCCACAGACAGCCAGTGGGGCCGTGTTTTTCGGCATGGAGGATGAAACCGGTCTGATCAATGTGGTGGTCTCGCCGGGGCTGTGGGCGCGCTACCGCCGGCTTGCGCGTACCGCAAAGGCCGTGATCGTTCGCGGTATCGTGCGCATCGCCACGGGGGCGGCCACCGTGGAGGCCGATAAATTCGAGCCGCTAGCCATCGGGGACATGCTGAAACTGCGGTCTCGTGACTTTCGCTGAGTGGAAGCTATATATATCGACTGTGCTAGGAATGACCCCATGGCTTCCCACACTGACCTCAACCGCTGTGACGCCGATGCCATGGGCGTGACGTTTCAGCCTGTATCCCCAGCACTCGTGAAGGCGCGACTGATCGGCCGTGTGCCCGTGCTAGCCGTGACCACACTAGGTCTCGCCATCGGTGCCTTCTTTGCCTCTGGGGCGTGGCAGATCGTGCTCATCGTGGCCGCGCTCGTGATGGCTGGGTTCAGCGCATTCATCGTCTGGCTCACCATGGTGCAGGTGGCGCGCATCGGTTGGGCAGAAACCGAGGATGAATTGCTGATTCGCCGAGGTCGGTTGTTCTATAGCCTCACCGTGGTGCCCTATGGGCGTATTCAGTTCGTGGATATCAATAACGGCCCCATCGAGCGTTCTTTGGGCCTGAAGAACATCGAATTGCACACCGCGTCCTCCACCAGTGACTCCACCATTCCAGGTTTGCCCGCTGATGAGGCCGTCGAGCTGCGCGTGCGCCTCAGTGAGAAGGCGAAGGAGAGGATGAGCGGGCTGTGAGTGAGAACCAACAACCACACACCACCCAGCCCGCCGTCACTGCAGATAACGCCGATTTTCAGCGCGTTCACCCGCTGACACCCCTGCTTCGTTTCTGGTCGGCGCTACTGGCGGTGATCGTCGCCATCGCTATCAACCAGCGGGAGCTTGCCTCCGGCATCCTAGGCGTGATCCGCGACTATGAGTCCTTCGAGCTGGTGCCGGTTCTGCTCAGCGTCGCCGGCACCGTGGCATTGCTCGGGTTCACCTGGGCCCTGTCGCGTATCTGGTGGAAGCGCAATGGCTACCGGCTGGGCAGCGACGAAGTGGTAGTGGAAAAGGGAGTGTTTACTCGGCAATCCCGCTCCGCGCGGTGCGATAGGATCCACGCGGTCGATGTGACCGAGCCATTCCTCGCTCGCCTCGCCGGTCTTGCCGCGGTGCGTATCGAGACCGCGGGCGGAAATGACTCGGTACTGGAAATCCAGTATCTGAAAAAGGCCACCGCCGAGCAGGTGAAAGAAATCGTGCTGCGCCACAGCCGTGCAGAGCAAGACACCGCAGGTGGCGAGCAGGAGGATATCGGCGCTAGCCAGACAGAGGCGGCAGATCCTCACCCACGATCGGCCACGGTGATGGCTGCGGTGCCCGTGCGGCAGGCGCTGGCGGCGCTAGCCCTGCAGTGGTCCAGCATTCTCACGGTGGTCGCTCTGATCGCCGTGGTAGTCACCCCCATCGGCTTCGGGTTTTTCATTCCCATCGTGTTGGGTGGTGCGCCCGCTATGCTCAGCTTCGTTAACCGGGCATGGAATTTTCGAGCAGAACACAACGAGCACACCCACGAACTTCGGCTGCGTTATGGCTTGACGGAGCGTCGCTCGCAAACCGTGCCACTGCACCGTGTGCACGCCGTGGCGCTCACGCAGCCGCTGTTGTGGCGCAAACTGGGCTGGTGGAAGCTCACGGTTTCCGTGGCCGGCTACGGTGACATCACGGGCAGCTCCTCGACTACCACCGTGCTCCCAGTGGGCGATTATGACACCGCGACCGCGCTATGTGTGCTGCTCAGCCCGGTGACCCAAGAGGATCTCGATGGCCCGGCTCGCCCGGGCGAGTTGCGTGCGCCCACGGTGCGTTCTCCACGCCAGGCACGCTGGTTTAGACCGCTGAGCTATCGCTACCGCGGGATCACGCTGGTGGATGATTACGCCGTCATCCACACAGGGCGGTTCAGCTGCACCATGAGCGTGGTGGAGTTAGAGCACATTCAAGAACTCACCCTCAGTGGCGGACCGCTGCAGCAGCGGCTGGGACTGGTCAGCGTTCGGCTCGATCTCGTGGATGGGCCGGTGCAGATGCAGATTGCGCATATTGACACCGAGGAGGGCTTCGCTTTGCTTAATCGGCTTCGCCAGCGGAAGCTCCCTGCGCTGCACTCCCCGGAAACCCCAGCTGCCGCCACGCCTCATAGGCCGCAACAGCCGCAGCATTCGACAGATTCATCGATCTCCGTCCCGCCAGCATCGGGATACGCACCTGAGCGGTGATGCGCTCATGGGCGAGCGCAGCGTCGCTAAGCCCAGTGGGCTCGGTGCCAAACAGCAGCACATCGCCGGGCTGGTAGCGCACATCGCTGTGGCGATAGCTGCCGCGGGTGGTGAAGGCGAATACCCGCGCGCCGGGTAGAGAGTCGAGACAGGCGGCGAGGGAGGAATGCACCTGCACGCGGGCAAGGTCGTGATAATCCAGACCGGCTCGGCGCAGGTGCTTTTCGCTGAGATCGAAGCCCAGTGGCTCGCACAAATGCAAGGTTGCGCCGGTGCCGGCGCACATGCGGATCGCGTTGCCGGTGTTCGGGGGAATCACCGGATTATCGAAGACCACATGGGCGTACGGGAAGGTGGGGCTGGGGCTGATGCTGGACTCGGTGCTCACGTAGGCTCATCCTACGCATTGGGTGTCTGTCATAATGGAACCCATGACCGCGATGAAACTGGATGGAAAACTCTACCGTGACGAGATCTTCGCCGAGCTGGCGAAGAAAGTTGAACGACTCAAGGAACAGGGCATCACTCCAGGGCTGGCGACGGTGCTGGTGGGCGAGGATCCCGCCAGCCAGTCCTATGTGTGCATGAAGCACAAGGATTGCGAGAAGATCGGGGTGAACTCGATCCGCAAGGAACTGCCGGACGATGTCACCCAGGGCGAGCTGCTCGAGGTGATCGACGAGCTGAATAACGATGAGAGCTGTACCGGCTACATTGTGCAGCTGCCGTTGCCGAAGCACATCGATGAGAATGCAGTGCTGGAGGCTATCGACCCGGCCAAGGACGCCGATGGACTGCACCCAGTGAACTTGGGCAAGCTGGTGCTCAACGAGCCTGCCCCCTTGCCCTGCACCCCCAATGGCTGTATTCATCTTCTGCGCCGCTTCAACATTGAGCTTGAGGGCGCCAAGGTCGTGGTGATTGGCCGCGGCGTGACTGTGGGCCGGCCCATCGGACTCATGCTCACGCGCCGTTCGGAAAACTCCACCGTGACTCTCTGCCACACCGGCACCACCGACTTGAAGGCCGAGACCCAGCAGGCCGATGTGATCATCGCCGGCGCGGGCGTGCCGCACATGCTCACCGCAGACATGGTCAAGCCCGGCGCGGCCGTGTTGGATGTGGGAGTCTCCCGTAAGGACGGCCAGCTCATGGGTGATGTGCATCCCGATGTGTGGGAGGTGGCCGGTGCGGTCTCGCCGAACCCGGGCGGCGTGGGCCCGCTGACACGCGCCTTCCTTGTGCGCAATGTGGTGGAGCGGGCAGAGAAGCTCGCTGGTTTGACGCAGCGCGAGCTTTAAGAATCGGATCCGTGGAACGCGTCGACCCCATCTCGGATCTCAGCGGCAACCCGCACGATCGGGCTCTGCCGCCGTCTGTGCTACCCATCCGCCTGCAGCAGGCACTCATGGGGCTGTTCTGTGTGGGGCTCGTGGTGGCCACGGTATTTCTCTTTAGCGACCACTGGCGCCGAGCAACCTTCATTTTCGGTGCCAGCTTGGTCTATCTTGCCGCGGTTCGCTATGTCTGCGATTCCCGCGTGCTGGGGGTGCTTGCGGTGCGTTCGCGGCGTTTCGACGTCGCCTTCACGGCGATTATCGGCGGGGTGATGATGTATATCTCCGCCTCCATTGACGCGCTCGGCAGTTAACTGCCGGCGAGGAAGCGGCGCACAATATTGTCCATTTGCCGTACCTCTACGAGGAAAGCATCGTGGCCCACTGGTGAAGAGATGTGCGCCATGCCGATGAGGTTGGGCACGTTCCGTGCGATGAGTTCCTGCTGATAGTAGGGATACAGGATGTCGGTATCCACCCCTGCCACCATGGTGGGGGCGTTAATTTTGGCCAGGGCCTGCACCAGCCCGCCGCGGTCGCGGCCGATATCGAAGCGGTTGAGCGCTTCGGTGAGGGTGACATAGGAGCCGGCATCGAAGCGCCCCACCAGCTTTCGGCCTTGGTGGTCAAGATAGCTTTCCACTGCGAAGCGCTGGGAGGGGTCGCGGTACGCGCCCAAGGGATTTTCCCCGTGTTGGGCGGTGGTGCCGAAGCGCTCGTCTATTTCCAGCTCGCCGCGGTAGGTTAGGTGCGCCAGTTTCCTTGCGGTGGTGAGCCCTCGCTCGGGACGACGCTCAGTGGTGTAGTAATCCCCACCGTTCCAATAAGGGTCATGGGTGATCGACGCAATCTGGATTTGCTGCACCCCGATTTGCCAGGCGCTGGCCCGCGGGGACACCGCCACCACGAGACAAGCCTGCACCATCTCTGGGTAGAGCAGCGCCCACTCGAGGGTGCGTGCGCCACCCATGGAGCCGCCGGCCACCGCCCGCAGGTGGGTCACACCAAGATGATCGAGTAGCAGCTTTTCTGCGTGTACGAGATCCCGAATCGACAGCGCCGGAAAGCGCGAGCCCCACGGTACGCCCTGCGGATCCAGAGAGGAAGGCCCTGTGGAGCCTTGGCATCCGCCGAGCGCATTAGTGCAGATGATGCAGTACTCGTCGGTATCGAAGGCGCGACCTGAGCCGATGAGCCCGCCCCACCAGTCGGCGGCGTTGGCATCGCCGGTTAAGGCGTGCTCGACCAAGATGATGTTGGAACCATCGGAGCGGGGCTCGCCGAAGCGCATATAGGCCAGCGAGATCGGCAGGCTGATACCGGCCTCCGTGCGATATTCGCCGAGGGATACGGTGTGCAGCTGGCCGGGGGCTCCTAGGTTCAACATCGTGGGGTCCTCGAGTATGTCTCCGCCGTGGGTTTAAGCTTCGAGGGCGGCGAAGCCACGCTCGAGATCTGCGATGATGTCGTCGATGGCTTCGATACCCACCGAGAGGCGGATGGTGGACTGGCTGATGCCGGCCCGGGCAAGGCCTGCCTCATCGGACTGCGAGTGTGTCGTCGATGCCGGGTGGGCTACTAGGGAGCGCACGTCGCCGATATTGGCCAGGTTGGAGTGCAGCTGCAGGGCATCGATGAATGCCCACGCCTCTTCGCGCCCGCCCTCAACATCAAAGGACAGTACCGATCCGGTCGTGCTGAGTCCGAGCTTCTCGGCGGTGGCGTGGAAGGGCGAGGACTCCAAACCGGCGTAGTTAACCTTGGTCACCTTCGGTTGGGACTCCAAGAACTGGGCCACCGCGAGGGCGTTGGAGTTGTGGCGCTCCACGCGCAGGCCAACGGTGTCGAGGCCCTGGGCGGTAACCCAGGCGTTGAAGGGGGAGGGGGCGGCGCCGGTATCGCGCAGCAGACCCACCCGAGCCTTGAGCCCGTAGGCGGCCGGCCCCAGATCCACATAACGCAGGCCATGGTAGGCGGGATCGGGGGTGACGAAATCGGGGTACTTCGGCTCGCCGTTGTGCTCTACCGACCAGTCGAAGGAGCCGCCGTCGACAAGCACTCCGCCGAGGCCGGAACCATTGCCGGTGTAGAACTTGGTCAGCGAGGCCACCACCACATCGGCGCCCAGCTCGAGGGGGCGCACCAGCGCTGCGGTAGCCACGGTGTTATCCACAATCAGCGGCACCTTATGCTCATGTGCCACCTCCGCAACCGCGGGGATATCCAGCACATCGGCTTGCGGATTAGCGAAGGTTTCGCCGAAGAATGCCACCGTATTGTCCTGCGCGGCGGCCGCCCAGGAAGCGGGATCGTCTGGATCCTCAACGAAGGTGACGTCGATCCCCAGGCGCGGCAAGGTGATCTGGAAAAGAGTCTCGGTGCCGCCGTAGATGCGCGGGGAGGAGACGATGTGGGAACCGGCGCGGGCCAGGTTAAGGATCGCGGCGGTCTCGGCGGCCATGCCCGAGGCGAAGAGTACGGCGTGCGCTCCGCCCTCGAGGGAGGCCAGGCGCTCCTCGACGGCGGCCACCGTGGGGTTAGTCAGGCGGGAATATACCGGGCCTTGATCGGAGAGATCGAAACGGGCCGCGGCGTGGGCGGCATCATCGAACACATAGGATGAGGTGAAGTACAGCGGCAAGTTGCGCGCGCCGGTATCGGAATCCACCGGCTGGCCGGCGTGAATCGAGCGGGTGGCAAAGCCCCAGTCGGCGGCGTTGTCATTGTTGTACTTAGGCATTGATGGTTCCTCTCATCATGGGGTTTTAGAGTGGGCCACAACGCGGAGGCGGTTCGAGCAATCCGCCGAAAGAACACCAATCAGACAGCTTCGCCGCGTAGGAGGAACCATAGGCCGCGGCGAGCGCTTGAAAAGAAATGACTTCCCAAGTGTCCGCAGAAGAAAGCGGGTCGCATCGAATCGTGAGCGCCCCGCGTTGCGTTGTCAGCCACTCTAACGAACAGCTCGGTCTACAGCAAGGATTTTAGGGCGGGATGAGCGTGGGTTAGGGGCGCTGAACAGCGACATTGAGATAGACAGCTTGGTATGTGAGTTAGCTCATTTTGGGGGTGATGGGAGGGGAAACACCCCGCCGTGGCCGGTGGCGGCGAGGCCACTGTGGCTGCGACGGGGCGTCGATAAGCGTGCGCTCGAGGAGACTAGGAAGAAGCCTCACTGATCGGCAGGTAGACGCGCTCACCCTGCTCGGTGAACTCGTCCGATTTCTCCTTCATGCCGGCCTCAATAGCCTCGGCTGAGGTGAGCCCGTGCTCCTGGGCATAGTCGCGCACGTCCTGGCTGATCTTCATTGAGCAGAACTTAGGGCCGCACATCGAGCAGAAGTGCGCCGTCTTTGCTGGCTCGGCGGGCAGGGTCTCGTCGTGGAAATCCAGTGCCGTATCGGGGTCGAGGGCCAGGGCGAATTGATCGTGCCAGCGGAATTCGAAACGGGCAGTGGATAGGGCATCATCACGCTCCTGGGCGCGCGGGTGGCCCTTGCCGAGGTCCGCGGCGTGGGCGGCGATCTTATAGGTGATCACGCCCGTCTTAACATCGTCGCGATTTGGCAAACCCAGGTGCTCCTTCGGGGTGACATAGCACAGCATCGCCGTGCCCGCCTGGCCAATGATCGCAGCGCCAATAGCGGAGGTGATGTGATCGTAGCCCGGCGCGATATCGATGGTCAGAGGCCCCAAGGTGTAGAAGGGGGCCTCATCACACCACTGCTCCTCCCACGTGACATTTTCTGCCACCTTGTGCATGGGGATATGGCCGGGGCCCTCAATCATCACCTGCACGCCGCGGTCGTGGGCGATGCGGGTGAGCTCGCCCAAGGTGCGCAGCTCGGCCAGCTGGGCCTCGTCATTGGCATCAGCGATAGAGCCCGGGCGCAAACCATCACCAAGGGAAAAGGTGACATCATAGTGGGCGAGAATATCGCAGAGCTCCGCGAAGTTGGTGTAGAGGAAGGACTCGCGGTGCTCTTTCAAACACCACGCCGCCATGATCGAACCGCCGCGGCTCACAATGCCCGTGACGCGCTCCGCGGCCAGGGGAATGTAGCGCAGCAGCACGCCGGCGTGCACCGTCATGTAATCCACGCCCTGCTCGCATTGCTCGATGATGGTGTCGCGGTAGATCTCCCAGGTGAGCTTGGTGGGATCGCCCTTCACCTTCTCTAGTGCCTGATAGATCGGCACCGTGCCCACCGGTACGGGGGAGTTGCGCAAAATCCACTCGCGGGTTTCGTGGATGTTATCGCCGGTGGACAGATCCATGATGGTGTCCGCGCCCCAGCGGGTGGCCCACACCATCTTCTCCACCTCCTCCGCGATGGAGCTGGTGACCGCGGAATTGCCGATGTTCGCATTCACCTTCACGGCGAACTTCTTGCCGATGATCATCGGCTCGATTTCCGGGTGCTTGTGATTGGCGCAGATCACCGCGCGGCCCGCAGCGACCTCCTCGCGCACCTCCTCTGGGGTGAAGCCCTCACGGTGGGCGATATAGGTCATCTCCGGGGTGATAATGCCGGCGCGGGCCCAGGCCAGCTGGGTGCGCACCAGCCTCTCTGGGTGTGCGTCAGAGGCCGGTGCGGGGGCGGGGGTTTCCCACTGCTCGCGCAGGGGCTCTAAGCCTTTTTCCAGATCCAGCTGTGGATCCTGCTCGGTGTAGATGCCGGAGGTGTCATAGACCTCGAAGTTCTCGCCGGTGGTCAGCTCGATGGCGCGCGCCGGGATGCGCATGGTGGTGGTGGATCCATCGGTGTTGGTGTGGGTGACCTCGCGGTAGCTCTTGTGGCTGCGGTAGATCGGGCCGGTGGTCAGCTCCCCTGGCTGCGGGGCGGCGCTGCGGGCCTTCTTGGCTGCGGACAGACGGGTGGCCATGAAAAAAAGTCCTTCCTTCGCTGGCATTATCCAGACAGGTTCATACGGTCGACCCATGCGCTGGGTCCTCTCAGCGCGCAGCCTCAGCGCGCTCCCGTGGGTATGACGTTGTATTTACTCAAGGCTATAACACCGAGATGCTTTTGTCCTACTTTTTTGATTCACCCCTGTCTATACCCCTGAATCCCTGCAGAAATAGTTTTAGGGGGTGGCTAACTTACTGGTTGGTAGGAAATTAAGTCACACAGGGCTAGGCTTCGGTGTAACACCAGTAACACAGCTGACGTGAAAGTAGTGCCGGTTACATCGCCGGCGCTTTCGTTAGGGCGAGGCGCAGCGCTCATGCAGGGCGCATATGTTTGCCGCAGCCGCCGAGGCTAGGCCGCAGCCGATGATGTTGAGCCGCAGCCGCTGGCGCGAAACTGTGGTGCGCCCGCCGAACCGAATCGCCGAAGAGAAGGAATACACATGGCTTCATCTCGAACTTTCCGCCGCCGCATGGGCGCAGTCTGTGCAGGGGTTGTTACCCTCGCCGCTGCCCTTGTTCCCAGCGCGCAGGCTGCTATCTCCGTCAATGATGAGGGCAATCACGGCCCCACCCAGCCCAACCTGGCCGCCGCCGCGCTCGTGCAAATGCAGAATCCCAGCATCATGCCCGAGGGGGTCAACACCGGGTGCGTGCCCGAGGATGGCCGCAATCCCGTGGTGCTCATTCACGGCATGAACTCCAACCCCTATGGTTCCTTTGCTTCGCTCGGCCCGGCGCTGGCCGGCGATGGCCGCTGCGTGTACGCCTCCACCTATGGCAAATACGACGGTCCGCTGCCCGTCACCTCCAATATCGAAGGCATCTACGGGCTCAAGCCCGCCGCCGAGTCGCTCGCCGAAATCACCGCTGACATCGAGGCAGTCAAAGCCCATACCGGAGCACAGCACGTGGATCTTGTGGGTTACTCCCTCGGCGGGGCGCTAGCCACGATGTATGCCAAGCAGGCCGGAGCTGAAGGTGTGGGCACCGTGGTCACCCTCGGCGGCGCCATTCACGGCACCAGCTTGCTGGGGCTGTCGCGCTACGCCCAAGAAGCCAACGCTGCCGGCATGCCCGTCTATCCCGCCGCGGATTCCATCTTCGGCGAAGTGGCCAAGGAGCTGCTTGCTGGATCCGACACCATGAACGCCCTCGCCGACGGCGGGGTAGAGGCAGAAGGGGTGAACTACGTCTCCATCTCCTCGCGCACTGACATGGTGGTCACCCCACTGGCCAACTCTCAGTTCACCGGCCCCAACGCCACCGCGCTGGTCCTGCAAGACGGCTGCTCTCAGGACATGTCCTCCCACCTTGGCCTGCCCTTCTCTCCCCGTGCAATTAGCCTCACCCGCCAAGCTCTCGGTGCCACAGTAGACGCCGCCTGCGGGCCCGGGCTGATGCTCTCTGCAGACATGAGCGGCATGGGCTCGAGCTATGACCACCGCGATATCGCAGCACCCTTCAGCTCCAGCTAGCTTAAGCCTCGCGCAAGCTGCTTGAGCAGGGCGATCGCCCCCATACCCAGTGAGAGGTATGGGGGCGTTGCTATGTCGGCATAGGGGGGCGCCCGATAAGGCTGTTGGCTCAGTACATACACAGGAACGCATCCGGGGCGTGATTTTCATTCACTGCCAGCAGTGGGGTGGGCGAGTGGCGGCCGGTTTTTAATATTCCGGATGAAATAGCTGTATCCAGCTTGGCAAAAAAGGGGTGGGGGTGGTGTATATACCCCTTCGTGGGAAATTAAATAAGGCAGAATTAGGCTGCGGTTCGACGTTAAAAGCCCAGCTCAAGGGGGGGGTAAGTGTCGGCTTTTGTGTTGGCACGATCTCCGCTGTGAGCATTCGTTTAGAGAATCGTGAAAAAGGACCAGCCATGGCTTTATCCCGCCAATTCTGCCGCCATCTCAGCACTCTCTGTGCTGGGGTCATCACCCTCACCGCTGCACTCGTACCCAGCGCCCACGCTGCCGTCTCCGTGAGCGACGAAGGCAACCACGGCCCCGCGAAACCGAACCTGGCCGCCGCGGCCTTCACCCAAATGCGTAACCCGAGCGTGATGCCGGAGGGCGTGAACACCGGATGTGTGCCTGAGGATGGCCGCAACCCCGTGGTGCTCATCCACGGCATGGGATCCAACCCCTACGGCTCCTTCTCGGCGCTGGGGCCGGCGTTGGCTGCCGATGGCCGCTGCGTCTATGCTCCCACCTTCGGCAAGTACGAGGGGTCTCGCCCGTTGATCTCTAACGTGGAGGGGGTCTATGGACTCAAGCCAGCCTCGGAGTCCTTGGCTGAGATTTCTGCGGACATCGATGCCATCAAAGCCCACACCGGGGCGGCACAGGTAGACATTGTGGGCTACTCCCTCGGCGGGGCGCTGGCCGCAATGTATGCCAAGCAGGTCGGCGCCGAGGGAGTGGGCACGGTGGTGACCATCGGTGGTGTCATCCACGGCACCAACCTGCTGGGGCTTTCTCACTTCGTGCACGAAGCCGAAGAGGCTGGTCTGCCCATGTATGAGGCCTCTGACCGGCTGCTCGGCGGGGCAGCCAAGGACCTCCTCGAGGGCTCCCACGCCATGGACACTCTCGGTGATGGGGGAGTAGAAGCCGAGGGCGTGAACTACATTTCTATTTCCTCCACCTCGGACATCACCGTCACCCCCTTGCAAAACTCCCAATTCCATGGGCCCGGCTCCACGGCGATCGTGGTGCAAGACGGTTGTTCTAAGGACCGCTCCTCGCACATCGGCCTGCCTTATTCGCCGCGCGCGATCAGTCTCACCCGCCGAGCACTGGGGGCAGATGTAGAGCCTGTCTGCGGATCCGGCGCACCGTCTTCCTCCGAGCGCTCCAAGGACGAGAACACAGAGGCAACCCCGAACAACGCTGCCGCTGAGGACGACACCGCAGAAAGCAGCACTGCAGACGATGCTGCGGAGGAGGGCTCTGCGGGCAGCAACGGCGAGCCTGCAGACGATACGAACGCCGATAGCTCGAGCGACTCGCCTGCTACCACCGAGGCCGAGGGGAAAGACACGCACGCAGCGTTTGAGCACGCCGCGTAGCGCCGCGGCTGGCGCTGAAGTCCACTGCCCGCCGCTGAGTGCTAGTTGGCTGCTAGCAGCAGCACCAGGTGTAGCCGACGCGGGAGAAGCCCAGCGCCTTGAGGTCGGCGGCGGAGATAAAGAAGGTGCCGACGCCGAGATCGCCCCACATGATGGGCTCCTCGGTGTCGATCTGGAGCAGGAGAACGTCTAGATCCTCCTCCTCGGTGCGGGGATCATCTTGGAGCAGGCGCGGGTAGCCGCCGATGTGGTGGCCGTCAACGGTGGGGATGTCATAGAAGATATCCCTGCACTCGTCGATCACCGCATCGGGATCGTCAGTGTCATCGATCTCGTCCATCACGGCCCGCTCCAAGGCATCATCGAAGCGATAGTCCTCGAAGGTGATGGCCTGCTGGCCAAGGCTGAAGGCCAGCCCCACTCCCTCGGTGCTGTCGAAGGGGTGGTTGGCATCCTCGGGGAGGGCGTAGGCGCTGGTGGTCACGCTCGGGTCAATGCTGTCGCGGTGGATCACTCGGAAGGAGTTCTTGCGCATATCCTCAAAGTCCGTGGCGCCCAGCAGATCATCGCTGCCGATGAAAAACTGCAGCATGCCAGTGCCAGGCAGCAGATCGTTGGCGGGAAGCTCCGCGAGGTTGATCTGCGCGAGAAACACCATCGGCGCGCCATCCGCGCTGCGCGGCGCCTCCTCGCCCGGATCCAGATAGGGCTGGCCGCCCACGGCGCTCGACTGGAGCGAGGAAGGTCTGCCGTTGAACTCGATCGTGATCGATTGGGTTGCGGTCTGTTCCTTGAGGCGAGCAAGAATACGCTCGTACTTCGTGTCCATGGGCTCCTTTCCTCCGGTGCTTCCGCACAGACTGTGGTGGGGCTCATAGTAGAGTGTGTCTGCGTTTATCGCTAAGAAACGCGGAAACGAAGCGCCGCGCGCTCCGGAATAGAATAGGGGTATGTCTCGAATAGCGATTATTGGGTGTGGCCCCCGAGGGCTAGCGGTAGTAGAAAGGCTCACGGCATTCGCTGAACAGCGCGGCGTGAGAGATCTGTGCATCGAGGTGTTCGAGGAATACGCCCCCGGCTCCGGCGCGGTGTGGAACCCCGAGCAGTCGCCGTTGATGCTCATGAATACCGCCAGTGGGGAAGTCACCGCCTTCGTCGACGAGACCGTCGAACTGAGCGGCCCGCTGTGCACTGGGCCGACGCTGTATGAATGGGCCCACAGCGCTGCCGCCGAACCTTGGCTGGCCCTCGGCGGGCAGTGGGCGCAGCGTGAGGCCGAGCAGTTGCTTGCCGACGCTCCCGCCAGCCGACCCCTCTACGGGTTGTATCTGCAGTGGCGCTTTTCTCAGCTCAACGGGGCGGGAGTGCGGGTGCACACGCGCCGGGTGCGGCGGGTCAGCCGCTTCGGTGAGGGCTGGCAGATTGACTGCGAGGACGAGGAAACATCGATCCGCGTCGACGCCTGCGTGCTCACCCTGGGCCACATTCCCGCCCTCCTGCCGCCGGATGTGCGCCAGCTCGATGAGACTCTCAAGAACCTCGATATCACCGATACACTGCACATCCATCCCGGCAATGCCGCAGAACATCTGGCTGAGCTGGAGACGCTCGAGCCCGGTGAAACCGTACTGATCAAGGGGCTCGGGCTGTCCTTTTTTGATTACATGGCGGCCCTCACTGAGGGGCGCGGCGGGCGTTTCACCGCAGATGGCTATGAGCCTTCGGGGAAGGAGCCGCACATCGTGGCGGGATCTCCCGGTGGATTGCCCTATCGCGGCAAGCGGGCCCTACTTAAGCAGTACACCCCGCAGGTGCTCACCCCAGAGGCGATAGCGGATCTCACCCCGCCGGTGGATTTCATGCGAGACCTATGGCCGCTGATTACCGCCGAGGTGGAGGCCCACTATCCCGATGTGGATTGGCAGAAGGTCCTAGATCCCGCGGTGGATATGTCGCAGTGGTCGAGCTGGCTTCACACCTACCTCACCGAGGACGCCTCGTGGTTTACACCGATCCGCGATACGTGGCCTGTCATCGAGCAAGCAGTGGGGGCGGGACGGCTGTCTGCGCACAGCTACACCTCCCACTTCTCCGATTTCTTCACTGGGGTGAATAGCTCGAACCTGCAGGGGCCGCCGCAGTTCCGCCTCGAGCAGCTCGACGTGCTCATGAGCGCCGGCATCGTCACTTTGCCCGGCCCGAGCTTCTATGTGGAGGCCGCCGCCCCGCAGGGGTTTGTGGGCTATTCCCGCCTCAATGCCACCGAGCGCTACCACAGCCGGGTGTGTATCGAGGCCCGCCAGCCGAATCCGGATGTCTCCGTGAGCGCAGACCCGCTCATGCAGCAGCTCCTCAACGATGAGGTGGCCACCGAGATGGTGTTGCGCGACGCCACCGGTACCGCCCCCACCGGGGCGCTGGCGATCTCCGAGGATGCGATGCGGGTGATCAATCCCGCTAATGGCCAGCCGTGGGCGAGCCTTTACGCCTTCGGTATTTCCGTGGCCGGGCTGCACTGGCCGGTGGCGGAGACCGCCCAGGCGCGCAGCAACCACGGGATTCTGCGCCGCGCCGATGCCATCGCCGCCGATATTGCCGAGCGGTGGATGTCCTAGGCCTAAGCCCTGGACCGAACGCCCATGCCGCGGAGGTGGTGGCGCAGTCGAGACGGCAGAGAAAAACTCACTGGGGCGAAAGACCTTCACGTCTGCCCCAGTGAGTAGTGTCGCCTCAGACCGCTAAGCGCAGCATAGGTGCTGCGGCGGGCTGGTGTTTACTTCAGCGAGTCGAGGATCTCGTTGTAGCGAGCGACCGGACGCATCACAGCGTTGGCCTTGTCATCCTCGGGAGCGTAGTAGCCGCCCAGGTCAGCCGGCTCACCCTGGATGTCGATGAGAGCCTGGTGGATCTCCTCGGAGGCCTCCTGCAGGGCCTCAGCAACCGGGGCGAAGGTGGCGGCGATCTCGGAGTCCTCGGTCTGCTGAGCCAACTCGGTGGCCCAGTAGAGAGTCAGCCAGAAGTGGGAGCCGCGGTTGTCGTTCTCATTGACCTTGCGGGAGGGAGACTTGCCCTCGTTCAGCAGGGTTTCGGTGGCCTTGTCCAGGGCGGAGGCCAACACGCCGGCCTTGTCGTTGCCATTGGACTGCTGCTCGTGGCGGAAGGACTCAGCCAAGGCCAGGAACTCACCGAGGGAATCCCAGCGTAGGTGGTTTTCTTCCATCAGCTGCTGCACGTGCTTCGGGGCGGAGCCGCCGGCACCGGTCTCGAACAGGCCGCCGCCAGCCATCAGCGGCACCACGGAGAGCATCTTCGCGGAGGTGCCCAGCTCGAGGATCGGGAAGAGGTCGGTGTTGTAGTCACGCAGCACGTTACCGGTCACGGAGATGGTGTCCTCGCCGCGGCGGATGCGCTCGACGGAGTAGGTGGCTGCCTCCACCGGGGACATGATCTGGATATCCAGGCCCTCGGTGTCGTGATCGGCCAGGTACTTCTTCACCAGCTCGATCAGGTTGCGGTCGTGGGCGCGCTCCGGGTCGAGCCAGAACACAGCGGGCATGCCGGAGAGCTTGGAGCGGGTCACGGCCAGCTTCACCCAGTCCTGGATGGGGGCGTCCTTGGCCTGGCAGGCGCGCCAGATGTCGCCAGCTTCCACCTCGTGCTCCATGAGCACCTCGCCGGCGGAGTTGACGACCTGCACGGTGCCGTCGGCCTCGATCTTGAAGGTCTTGTCGTGGGAGCCGTACTCCTCAGCCTTCTGTGCCATCAGGCCCACGTTGGGCACGGTGCCCATGGTGGTGGGATCGAAGGCGCCATTGGCCTTGCAGTCCTCGATGACGGCCTGGTAGACGCCGGCGTAGGAAGAATCCGGAATCACAGCGAGGGCGTCTTGCTCCTCGTCGTTCTTGTTCCACATGTGGCCGGAGGTACGGATCATGGCCGGCATGGAGGCATCGATGATCACATCGGAGGGCACGTGTAGGT
Source organism: Corynebacterium ciconiae DSM 44920 (assembly GCF_030440575.1). Classification (NCBI taxonomy): domain Bacteria; kingdom Bacillati; phylum Actinomycetota; class Actinomycetes; order Mycobacteriales; family Corynebacteriaceae; genus Corynebacterium; species Corynebacterium ciconiae. Next base: position 2,086,560 of record NZ_CP047189.1, on the reverse strand, counting down.
TGGTGATGCCCTTGTGGGAGTTCACCATGGCCACGTCCGGGCCCTCGGCGAGTGCCTTGTTAAAGGCGGCCTTGATCTCCTCGCCGCCCTCAACGGAGTCGAGGCCGTCCAGGATGGCGCCGAGGCCGTTCTCACCGTTCAGGCCGTTGGCCAGCAGCACATCGCCGTACTCGGCGAAGACATCCTTAAAGAAGGCACGCACCACGTGGCCGAAGATGATCGGGTCGGAGACCTTCATCATGGTGGCCTTGAGGTGAGCGGAGAAGAGCACACCCTCGTCCTGGGCGCGCTGCACCTGCTCAGCGAGGAAGGAATCCAGGGCCTTGGCGGACATGAAGGTGGCGTCCACCACCTCGCCCTCCTGCACCTGCAGGTTGTCCTTGAGCACCTGCTCGCCCTCGCCGGTGACGAGCTTGATGCTCAGGCTATCGGCGGCCGGCATGATCACGGACTTCTCGTTGTGGCGGAAATCGCCGGAGTCCATGGTGGCCACGTTGGTCTTGGAATCGGCAGACCACTCGCCCATGCGGTGCGGGTACTTCTTCACAAAGTTCTTGACCGCGATAGGGGCGCGGCGATCGGAGTTACCCTCACGCAGCACCGGGTTCACGGCGGAGCCCTTCACCGCGTCGTAGCGGGCGCGAATGTCCTTTTCCTCATCAGTGGAAGGCTTCTCCGGGTAATCCGGCAGAGCGAAGCCCTTGCCCTGCAGCTCCTTGATGGCGCGCACGAGCTGCGGCACGGAGGCAGAGATGTTCGGAAGCTTGATGATGTTTGCTTCCGGAGTCTTGGCTAGTTCACCGAGCTCAGCGAGAGCGTCGTTGACCTTCTGGTCCTCGCCGAGATAGTCGGGGAACTGGGCGAGGATGCGGCCGGCGAGGGAGATGTCGGAGGTCTCCACATCGATTCCGGCAGTCGCCGCGAAAGCCTCCACGGCCGGCTTGAGCGAATAGGTCGCCAGCAGCGGGGCTTCGTCGGTGCGGGTGTAGATGATCTTAGCCATGCGTCTCCTATATATCCTGAGTTGAGGAAATAAACAGTACAGCCGTCTAGGATACCTGTTCCCATTTCCAGTGGGGGTAAAAAGGCGGGACGACGCCGCCCTAGGCCACACCCGCCCGCCGAGATTGCATTGTGGGCATAAAGGTGTAGTGTCTCCTGCTCTGTACTACGTGTTGCACTTCGGTGAAGATTTATAAGGGGAGAAGCTGTTGCTGCGTCGGACGAAGAGGCTGCCGCGCCAAACCGAAATTTCGGATACTCGCCGCTACATCGTGATGGTTGCTTTCGCGCTCGGCGCCTTCGGTATTGGCACGACCGAGTTCGCCTCCATGGGGCTGCTGCCGCTGATCGCTCACGACTTCGGCATTAGTGAAGCTAAAGCCGGTACCGTCATCTCCGTCTACGCCTTGGGCGTGATGGTGGGCTCGCCCATGGTGGCACTGTTCACCGGCTTCATGCCGCGGCGCCGGCTGCTGCTGCTGTTGATGGCAGCCTTTACCGTCTCGCACGCGGTCACCGTGTTCAGCTCCTCCTACGCGATGCTGCTCATCACCCGCTTCGTGGCGGGCCTGCCGCACGGTGCCTACTTCTCCATCACGGCCCTTGCCACCGCCTCCATGGCGCCGGCGGGCCAGCGCGGCCGCTCCATCGCCTATGTGGGCATGGGCTTTTCCGTGGCCACCGTCGCTGGGGTGCCCGCCGCCCAAGCCCTGGGCTCGGCATTCGGCTGGCAGATCGCCTATGCGCTGGTGGCCGCGGTGGGGCTGATTACCTTGGTGGCGCTGTGGTTCCTCATGCCGCACATGACAGAGATGCCGCCCACCAGCCCCCGCACGGAACTCGGCGCCCTGGGCAAGGCCCAGATCTGGCTGACGCTGCTGATCGGCACCATCGGTTTCGGCGGCAACTTCGCCGTCTACACCTACATCACGTGGACCATGACAGAGCGCGCCGGGCTGAACCCGCACTGGATGTGGCTGGTGCTCATGGTCTACGGCTTTGGCCAGCTGCTTGGCAATGTGATCGGCGGCCGGCTCAGCGATTGGAACCTAGAAAAGGGCATCATGGGCGCGCTCAGCGCCTCGGCGATCCTCATGACACTGTTCTATCTGGCTTCGCAGAACGTGTGGACAGCGGTGCCGGTATTCGTGCTCATCGGCACCGCCGCCAGTGCGCTCGTGCCTATTTTGCAGATTCGGCTGATGGATAATGCAGGCGATGCCCAGATGCTTGCCGCCTCGCTCAATCACACTGCGCTGAACACCGCCAACGCCCTCGGCGCGGCGTTGGGCGGGGTGGTTATTGGTGCCGGATTCTCCTACGCCGCCCCCGCGCTGGCCGGCGCCGGTCTGGCCGTGTTGGGTGTGTGCACCTGGGCATTCGCCTATCACCTCAAGCGTTCACAGGCCCGCGAGGAGGCGTCGACAAGCGCTTCCAGCTAGAAGCGCGGCAGGGCGAAGGGGCGCATATCGATGCCCGGATCGCGATCGGATACTAGGGCGCTGACAACCTCGCCAGTGACTGGTCCGAGGGTGAGCCCGTGCATGTTGTGCCCGGTGGCGACGATGATATTCGGATGCGAACGCACCGGGCTGATATAGGGCAGGCCGGTGGGAGTCATCGGGCGTGGCCCGGTCCACTCGCGCGAGATCGGTGTCTCGTCGAGGCCGTGGATAAACTGCGAGGCCTGCTCGCGCAAGAAATCCATGCGGTGGCGTTCGAAGCGCTCCACGCGGAACCCGAAATCCATCAACCCCACCACGCGGGCGGTGCCGCTCATCGGCACAATCAGCGTCTTGCGATGCAAACCCATAGTGAGCGTGCGCGGCAGGGTGTCCATCTCGGCGTGGAAGCTATAGCCGGTGCCCGGCGTGACCGCGGAGAAGGTGAGCCCAGGAATGCCTCGCAGCTGCCGATTCAGCCAAGCGCCAGTGGAGACAACCGCCTTATCAAAACCGATAGTCTCCACCCCCTGCCCAGTGCGCACGGTAGCGCGGGTGTCATCGAGCGAAAGCAGCTCGGTGTGGGGGCGGATATTCACGCCCATCTCCTCGAGCGCCTCGTGCAGCTCGGTGCAGAAACGATCGGGATCGATATAGCGCTCGGTGGGGATGCGATAGCCGCAGGTAACTTCCTCCCGCAGCAGCGGCTCCTCCAACTCGGCGCGGCTGAGGATCGGGCCTGGCTCCTCAATCCCCAGCAGCCGGGCGCGCTCAATCTGGGCCTCGCGGTAGACACGCAGCGCCTCCGGATCGGAGTGCACATTGAGATAACCCCAGCCGCCACCCGCGAGGGAGATACCATCGCGGTGGAAGGAATCAAAGGCGGCCATCGCCCCGCGCACCAGCTGATCCAGCGCGGCGGTGTTGCGCTTGAGCCGCCCGGTGGTGCAGTTGCGCAGGAACTGCACACCAAAGACCGTCAGCCGTGGCAGCGCCAAGGGGGCGATGGTGAAGTAGTGGCGATTCGAGATCACGCCCTCAGCCAGCTGAGTCACCAGCGCCGGCTCCGGCATCGGCAGCGCCTGCAGCGGGGTGATCTCGCCGCCGTTGCCCCGCGCCGCGCCCGAGCCCATCCGGCCTTTATCGACCAGCGTCACCGCATGACCCTCGCGGGCGAGGCTATAGGCGGTACACAGCCCCACCAGTCCTGCTCCTGCGACGAGAACCTGCTTCGATGCCATGGCCAAACCACCTTTCTGCCTGAGTTTTCGATTGTGAAAGCAATGCTACCGCCGGGACGGTGGTGGGGGCCACGATAGAATTGCTCGCTATGGCTCTTACGATTTCTTCCGTCAACGTCAATGGCGTCCGCGCCGCAGTCAAGCAGCGCTCCGAGAACAACCGCGGCATGCTCGCCTGGCTTGAGGATGCTGGGGTGGATGTGGTGCTCATGCAGGAGGTGCGCGCCGATGACACCCAAGCCCGCGCCGCCTTGGCGCCCGCTCTCGATTCCGGCTGGCACCTCGCCACCGCACCGGCCGCCGCCAAGGGCCGCGCCGGGGTGGGGATTCTCTCCCGCTTCGAACTGGGGGATGTCTCCATCGGCATTCCCGGTTTCGAGGACTCTGGGCGCTTCATCGCCGCCACGCTTATCGACGCTCCGCTGGAGAACATGCGCGTCGCCTCGCTCTATCTACCCTCCGGTGCCGCCGACACCGAGAAGCAAGATGAAAAATACGCCTTCCTCGATTCCTTCGGGCCACTGCTTGATGAGCTGGCCGTGGAGTATCCGAATATGGTGATCGGTGGCGACTGGAACATCTGCCACCGCAGTCAGGACCTGAAAAATGACAAGGCCAATAAGAAAAAGTCCGGCTTCCTGCCGGACGAGAGGGCCTTTATGGACTCGGTGTTTGGCACCTTCCCCGATGGGGCCAGCCAAGTAGAGGCCCACGGCAGCTTCGCTGGGGCGGTCTCCTATTCCTCGGCGGCCCCGCTACGCCAACCGGCCACCGAACCTGCGTGGTTCGATGTGGCTCGCCGCCTCGAAGGCGATGTGGATGGGCCCTACACCTGGTGGACCTACCGCGGTAAAGCCTTCGACACCGATGCCGGCTGGCGCATCGACTATCAAGCAGCCACCGCCGCCATGCTGCAGCGCGCCGAGCGCACGTGGGTGGACAAGGCAGATGCCTATGATTTGCGCTGGTCCGATCACTCCCCGTTGAACGTGCGCTACGCCTCGTAGAGGGGTCTCGGCGGGTGCCTTCTAGGGCTCGATGCGGCGGGCGCTGAGATAGCTCACCGCCGCTGCCAACAGGATGATGGGCACGCCGAAGAGAAATACCCCGGGCCACGGCGCTGGGATTGTGATCTCCGTACCGCGATCGAGAATATAACTCAGTGCGAGGACACAACTGAGATACATCACTACCATCGCTCCGAGGAGGGTAGCTGTGCCACGTATCCCGTAGGCGTTGTGCACGGCTGCTGCCGTGGCACCAATACTTGTGCTTATCAAATGTGACACGAAGAAGGTTAAGAAGGTGACAATTCCGAGCAGTACCCAATGCGAGGACTCATCTCCCGCGACGCCAGGGACCTGGGTGATAAAGGAGCTGAAGTAATCCAGTTTCACCATTGATAGGGGAGTACACGCCAGTGCAAAGAGAAGGCTGTACGCTACGCCGACCATCCAACAGCTTCGCCACCATCGACTCCGTGGTACTCCAGCAGCAACCACGGCCCGCCCAGATAATCCGGCGAAAAACATGATAGGGGCAGCAGCGATAATGGCTTGCAGGGCCCACAAGTTTCCATCGGGTGTGAATACCCAAGCGATAGTAGCGATCAAGGTGAACAATGCTGCGCAGGACCAGAACAGTAGAGGGTGTGGGCGAAGATACACAGACATCATGGTGAGACCTTTCCTGAGAGTTTGGTACGGGTAACTATGGCGTCGATGAGTTCGGTGTCGGGTAAATACTCGACCCGTACTGAGCCGCACTCATCGATGCCATTGGGTGCATACAGAGTTGCCGTCACAGCGTCGAGCATGTGGGTTGAGTGGATCACCTCCGTACGAGCCCCGATGAGGTTGACATCCTTACGTTTGCCAGTGACTACTGGGTAGTTATTGCGAGTGTCCTCGAGGGTGAATGCCTCGCTCAGCGTGCCCTGTGCGAAGAGGCGGATATCTTCGGCTAGGCCCGCGATATCCTCGGGACGATGCGAGGTGAACACCACGACTCGATCGGAAATTTCAATCATTTGCTGCCGGAGCCACTGTCTACGATGTGCGTCTAGACCGGAAAAGGGCTCGTCGAACAGCGCCACTGTGGCTGGGGAAGCCAGAGTGGTAATTGCTGACAGAGTTTGTCGAGCCCCTAAGGAGAGCTGGCTAAGCCGAGTCTTGGGGTTCAGCTCCACCTGATCGAGTAGGTCGAGGGCGTGGCTGTGGTTAAACCCCCAAGGTGCAAGTTGCTGAATGCTGAGGTAGTCGGCGATAGTCCGGCCAGACAGCGCTAGATCGGACGCATGCCGTGCAAGGGAAACCCCCGTGGCATCGTTAAGAGATATCGAACCGGTGGTGCCTACGTGTCCAGCGATGGCGCGCAAAAGGTGGTTTTCCCTGCCCCACTGGGACCAATAAGTGCGTGTACGCCTTCAGTAAAGCTGGTTGTGGTGTCGTTGAGTATGCCCAGTACCGCAAGATTGTTGAGTTCGCAACGGCGCATCGTGCTACACCTCCGTAGGAGTCGTTGGGATCGGGTGGGAACGTAGAAGCTCGATGACCTCATCGAGGTCCATATCTAGGGCGTGGGCCTCGCGAAGCAGTGGGGCGATGAAGCGCTCATCAAGTTGCTCCCTGCGACGGCGGGTGAGGGTGTCGCGAGCATTCTCGGTGACAAACATGCCTAACCCTCGTCTCTTTTCCACCAAACCCTCGGTGTGCAGCAAGGTGAGGGCTTTGGCAGCGGTGGTGGGATTAACGCTGTGATAGCGGGCGAGCTCATTGGTAGAGGGCGCACGCTCGCCGGTGGAGAGCACGCCCCGAGTGATGAGATCGCAAATATCGGCGGCGATGCGCTCGAACATCGGCTGCTCCATAACTACCTCCTAGGTTCTATGGTTTACCACCATAGTGGGTAACCCATAAGCTGGCAAGGGTAGAGGCGTCTCCATGCTCCATGGGAGAGGGGGAGTAGGTGGTGTCTGGGAGGGGTTGTAGAATCCGTACATTATGGATAACTCTTGCTCAACTACCCCGCGACCAGAGAAGAAGCAGCGCGTACTGTCAGGCATTCAGCCCACTGCAGACTCCTACCACCTCGGCAATTACCTAGGTGCCCTCAAGCAGTGGATTGATCTGCAGGATTCCTATGACGCCTTCTACTTCATCCCTGATCTGCACGCGATCACCGTTGAGCAAAACCCGAAGGAATTGCGCGAGCGCACCATCAAGGGCGTGGCGCAGCTTTTGGCTCTAGGTATTGATCCGGAAAAGTCCACCCTGTTCGTGCAGTCGCACGTGCCCGCCCACGCGGAGCTGGGCTGGGTGCTCACGTGTCTCACGGGCTTTGGTGAGGCATCCCGCATGACCCAGTTCAAGGACAAGTCCGCGAAGCAGGGGCAGGAACGCACCAGTGCCGGGCTGTTTACCTACCCCATGCTCATGGCTGCCGATATTCTGCTGTATCGCCCCCAGCTGGTGCCGGTGGGCGAGGATCAGCGTCAGCACCTCGAGCTCACCCGCACTCTCGCGGAGCGTTTTAACTCCACCTACAAGAATACATTCGTGGTGCCCGAGGGCTTTATTCCCGAGGGGGCGGCTAAGATCTACGACCTGCAGGACCCCACCTCGAAGATGAGCAAGTCCGGCTCGAATCCCAAGGGTCTGATCAACCTGCTCGATGAGCCGAAGGTCTCCGCTAAGCGCATCAAGTCTGCCGTCACGGACAACGATGGCGAGATTCGCTATGACCGCGAGAACAAGCCAGGGGTGTCTAACTTGCTGGTTATTCAGTCTGCGCTTACCGGAACCAGCATCGATGATCTCGTTGCAGGTTATGCTGGAGCAGGCTACGGCGCGCTGAAGACCGATACCGCCGCCGCGCTGGAAGAGTTCACCACCCCGCTCAAGGAGCGATTCGACAGCTACCTGGCCGATCGCGGCGAGCTGGAAAATATTCTGGCCAAGGGTGCCGCCAAGGCCTCCGAGATCGCGGAATCTACCCTGGACGATGTCTACGAACGGGTGGGTTTCTTGGCAGGGAAGCGTCGCTAAGCGGCGCGCATACTTTAAGACTGAGGAGACACACATCCATGGCGGCACGTACTACCGCTAACCCGGCACGCACCGACGTGCACGGCATCGAACGCACCAATGACGATAATGTCGGCGCGATCGCTGCGTTTCGCGCTAAGCACGAGTGGTTCGACCACATCATGCGCATGCAGGAGCGCTATTCCTCGATGGGCGGCAACCAATACTCCGCCGGCATCACCTACTTCTCGGTGCTGTCGATTTTCCCCATCCTCATGCTGCTCTTCGCTGGCCTCGGTTTCGTCTTGGCCGGCAACCCGCAGCTGTTGGACGAGGTGCGCCAGCAGATCACCGAATCGGTGGACGGGTCCATTTCGGAGACCCTCACCGAGATCCTCGACACCGCCGTGGAGCAGCGCGGATCGGTCGCTGGAATTGGTGCCCTTACCGCCCTGTGGTCTGGGTTGGGCTGGATGAACAACCTGCGCTACGGCGTATCGAAGATGTGGAAACTCAATCCGGTGGGCGGCAATTTCTTCGTCAACAAGCTGCGCGATCTCATCGGCCTGATCACCCTGCTGCTGGCCCTCGTGCTGGCCTTTGGTGTGACCGCCGTGGGCGCCTCTGGGCTCACCGCCGATCTGCTCGATCACATCGGCCTAGGCGATATCCCGGGCATTAATTACATCACCTATGCGGTGGCCGTGATCGTCGGTGTGCTGGCGAACTACATGGTGTTCTTCTGGCTGGTGAAGTTTATGCCGCGCACCAAGACCCCGTTGAAGTCCTGCGCGAAGGCGGCCCTCGTGGGCGCAATTGGATTCGAGATCCTGAAGCAATTCGGTTCCTTGTTCTTCTCCAATGCGCTATCCAACCCGGCCGGCGCCACCTTCGGCCCGATCATCGGTGTGATGGCGCTGCTGTACTTCATCTGGCGTATCCTGCTCTACTCCTCCGCATGGGCAGCCACCACCGAGGAGTCCTTAGCTTTGGTGGATTACGATGTGCCGGAGCCCGCCGTGATCCGAGTACGCCGCGAGGTCCACACCGGAACCTCGGCCTCCAAGACCGCGGCTATGCTCGGCGCCGGCGCGGTGGCCGGTGGGCTGCTCGCCTCGCTCTTCGGCGGCAAATAACAGCACCGCCACGCGGGCCCCGTTCACCACACAGCGTGAGCGGGGCCCATTGCTCTGTGATGGCGCGGCAGGGCATGAAACTCAGATTTTGCTAAGCTGCCATTGGTTTTGGCGCCGAGATGGCTAGGGAGGGTACACACGCGCGTGTCCGCAACTACCTCACCGAACCCAGCCGCCGTGGATGATTTCGGCATCGAGCGCACCGACGCCACCCCCGGCGGCCGTATCGCTCGGGGCCGCGCCAGGTGGGGCTGGTTCGATCACACCATGCGCATGATCGAGCGTTACGCTCGCTGTGGCGGCTGGCAGTTTGGCGCGGCCATCACCTATTTCTCGGTGATGTCCATCATTCCGCTTCTCATGCTCGTCTTCTCCGCGGCCGGTTTCGTGCTCAACAGTCAGCCTCGGCTGATCGACGGCATCGAGGACTTCCTCAGCGAATACCTGGGCGGGGATGTGGCGCCGACATTCATGACCGTGATCACCGCCGCGGTGGATCAGCGTGGCATGGTGCTCGGGCTCGGCGCCTTTACGGCCCTGTGGACTGGCACGAACTGGATGGTCAACCTGCGCTTTGGCACCACTGCGGTGTGGATGGCCGATCCCCGTGGCAGCAACTTCTTTACCTCCAAGCTGCGCGATGTGGCAGAACTGATCGGCCTCATGGTGGTGATGCTCATTGCCTTTGGCGTGACCACCGTGCAGACCAATGCGGTAGCCGAGCGGATCATTGTTTATCTCGGTGTGGATCACGTGCCCGGCATGGGAGTGGGAATGATCCTAGCGGCATTCGGAGTGGCTGTGCTCGCCAACTTCATCGCCGTGGCGTGGATCATGAAAGCGGTGCCGAAATTCCCTGTGCCGTGGTCCATTGTGTGGCGCCCTGCGCTGGTGGGGGCGATCATCCTCGAGCTGTTCAAGCGCGGCGCTAACGCGATTGCCATCTTTTTCTTCGCCTACCCAGCGGGTGCGGTGTTTGGTCCGGCGATCGCGATCATGGTGTTGCTGTTCATTGTGTGGCAGATCGTTATGTTGTGCACCGCGTGGTCGGCTACCAGCGATCGGGCCCTTGAATTGATGGAATTCGAGGCGCCCCAGCCTGCCGTGTTGCGGATGAAGGGGGTGCGCGGACGCAGCGGTCCCTCGGCGAGTGGCTCCGCACTATTGTTCGCCTGCGGCGCCGTAATAGCTTTTGGTGTCCGTAGTGTGCGCTACTCTAAATCTGTCTATCACCGACAAGGAGAATCTCAATGAGCTACCAGCACGTCGCGTCCGAGCCTGTCGTGGATATATACGGATTGTTGGGCCTGGATCGGGACCGAAACTCAGCCCTGCGAAGGCTGTGCACTATCGACGCCGAGCTCGAGCTTGATGGCCTCGATTGCGAGCAGTCGCCGCGGCGCGAGGTACGCATCCTCATCGACATCATGGATGATGCCGATTCGCAGCGGGAATACGATGAGAAAGCTTTGGGCAGGCCCTGCAGCTGGAAGGAACTCGATACCCTTGCCAAGATCGGCGAGCTTCCCGATGATCTCGCCGCACGGCCTCACTCGGGCTCAGGGTTCACCCTGCCGCCACAGGGGCAACCGCAGGTGGCTACCGCCCCTGGCCAGGCGGTGCCGGGCATGCCGAATATGGCCCAGCCCCAGCATGGGATGATGCCCTACGGCCCGGCAGGCTATGTCACTGGCGCGGAGGGCGCAATCCAAGATCCGCTTGAGCGCAGGCCTGGGCCTGGGGTGCGTTTTGTGTGCGGTGCCGGCGACTGGATGGTTGCTATGACTGCCACGGAACTTGTCCAAGCTGCGGCAGGCGTCTCCGATGTACAGCCGGTGGCTTCTACTCTTATTGCCCTCGTGGTGTTGATTGCGTACGTGTGCGGTAGCGAGACCTTGCTTGGGGCCACCCCAGTGAAGCTGGCGGCGGGCTATCGCACCAAGGACGTTCGCACCGGCCAGAACCTCACGGTGGCTCAATCTCTGAAGCGGTCGTGGTGGAAGTTTTTCATGGCGCAGCCCGCCCTGGCTGTGGTGTCCATGATCGCCGGCGCGGTGTGCCTGTTCAGCATTACCGGTCAGCGCGGCAACGTAGCCAAACACGATGAGCTTGTACACGGTGAGGTTGTGCGCAAGCGTTTCGTGGAGGATAACTAACGCACATGGCCGCGGCGGCGCGAACGCCAGCCGGCGAGCGCGACGACACCCCCGGTAATCAAGGCAAGGAAGAAGGCCAGCACCAGGGCCACGTCCTTGCCGCGGGAGGCTGTGCTTTCGCCTTCATCGGCGGCCGCAGCCTCCGTGCTGTCTGTATCGGTCGGTGAGGAGGGCGAAGCTGCTTGGGTGTCTGTGTCTAATGCAGCGACCGTGCCAAGCGGCGGATTCGACTCTGGGGTGGCTGCGGCGGCGTCGATGAGATCATCCGCCATCTGCCAGGCCCGCTTGTCGGGAGTGATAGTGGCATCTAAAACCACCGCGGCGATCCTGCGGCCATCGACCTCGCGCGCCCCCACAAAAGTATGGTTGGCATCATCGGTGTAGCCGGTCTTGCCGCCTAGGGAATCCTCGTGTTCGGACAGCAGCTGGTTATCGTTCCACACCTCGAAACCCTCGTACTCGCCCCAGCCGGGAAAATCCATGGAGCGGGTGTGCACCATCTCCGCGAAGGTGGGATTGGCCCACGCCTGCCTATAGATGAGCGCCAAGTCGAAAGCGGTGGTAGACATGCCGGGGCCGTCGAGTCCGCTGTAGGTGGCGGCGCGAGTATTGCGCGCCCCCAGCTTCTGGGCCAGGGCGTTGACCTTTTCTAGGGCGATAGCATCCCCACCAAGCTCTTGGGCGAGGGCGTGGGCGGCGTCGTTACCGCTCGCCATGAGCAGGCCGCTAATCAGCTGCCGGTTGGTGTACACCCCGCCTGGGCCGATGCCTACGGCCGAACCTTCGATTCCCGCCGATTCCGCGGAGACTTCCACCTTCTTGTCCAAGTCCAAGGTGGTGATACTCACCAGCGCCAAAAGGGCCTTGATCACCGAGGCAGGGCGGTAGCGGCCGTGCGGGTCTTTGGCGCCGAAGACCTCTCCCGAATCGAGATCGAAGACAATCCAGCTCGAGGCGGTATTTCCTGCTGGGGTGGTGAAGCCGCGGGCGGTAATCACACCGCAGTCATTGAGCTTGGCCCCGCCGGCATTAGTGTCTGCCACCGGCAGCGGGGGCGGAGAGCTGTGGCCAGGGGCAGGTTCCTCGGAGGTATCCACCGGCGGGGGAGGGGTAGTGGCGTGGGGGCAATCATCTGTGTCGGGGGAGGTGGTGCGCGGTGGCGTCTGGGTGGTGGACGGGGTGTGCTGCTCCTGCGCCCATGACATGGGCATCCCGGTGGTGCTGAGCGAGAGCGCGAGCAGGTAAGCGGGGAGGCGTCGATAAGCGCGCGAAAAATGATGAGCCATGATAGCTCGCTAGTCTATTGCACATCACTGCCACTGCGGCGCAAGGCGAGAAGGCCAGTGTCACCTTAGAATGTGGGCTATGGTGAACCCTCTTTTCTCTCAGATCCTGCCTCCGCCACCGCGTGACATCGTCAAAGACCTGCCGAAAGTCTCGCTACACGATCACCTCGACGGCGGCCTCACACCCCAACTCATGGTGCATCTGGCCGAGCAGCAGGGCTATGAGCTGCCCGCGTCCACCCCCGAGGCGCTAGCTGAGTGGTTTCACACCAACGCCAACGCCGGCAGCCTCGAAGGCTACCTCGAATGCTTCGCCCCCACCGTGGCCTTGATGCAAGATGCCCAGTCCATTGCCATGGCGGCCTCCGATGCCGTGATGCAGCTGGCCGCGGACAACTGTGTCTACGCCGAGCTGCGCTTTGCCCCCGAGCTACACACCACCAAAGGGCTGAGCATGCAAGAGGTGGTGGATGCTGCGATCGAGGGGATCTACGCGGCCACCGGCCTGCTCGATGATCACGGCATCACCCTCGTGGTGCGCCTTATTCTGTGCGGGATGCGCCACCAAGACAAGGTGCTCGAGGTAGCCCAGCTCACCGTGGACAACTACGCACCAGGAGACGCGACCGGCATGGTAGTGGGCTTCGATCTCGCCGGGCCAGAAGAGGGCTTTCCTGCCTCCCGCTTCCGCGAGGCCTTCGAGCTGCTGCGACACCACTGCGTGCCGGTGACCATTCACGCCGGCGAGGCCAGCGGGGTGGACTCTATCCGCGAAGCGCTAGAGCTCGGAGCGCGCCGCATCGGCCACGGGGTGCGGCTGGCGGATGTGCTGCCTGAAGATGATGGCTTCATCACCCATCCCGTGGCGCGGCAGATTTTTGACACCAAGGTGTGCCTCGAGGTGTGCCCGCGCTCGAATTACCAGACGGGAACCGTGCAGCAGGGGCAGAGACATCCCTTTGCCGCGCTCTACCGACACGGCATTGCGTGCAGCATCAACACCGACAATCGTTCGGTCTCTGGGGTGAGCCAAACCGACGAGATGATGTTTTTAGTCCAGGAGTGTGGCCTAGGCCTTGAGGATCTTCGCACCATCACCCTGCTGTCTCTCGATGCGGCCTTCGCGCCGCGTGAGATACGCAATCTGCTTCTCGAGGAGCATCTCCTGCCGCGCATGAGCGAGGTGTTTACACACTACTCCGAGTATCTCGACACTCTAGGCGAGAACACCGAGGAACACGCCGCCTCCAGCCCCGACGCGGGCAGGGGCAATGCCGAGGATGATGAGGTGGCTGATACCGGTGAAGAGGAAACCGGTGCCGAGGGAATCGGTGTGGGCGCCGAGAGCGCTGAGGAGGAGGTACCTGGGGCTGTGCTCAATGAGTTGTTCCCCCGCGCCGAGGATGGTCAGATCCCTTTGGTGGTGATGGACAGGCTCGAGATCACGCCCTTCTGGGGTGACATGAATGCGGAGCTGAAGGGCATATCCCCCGAGCGATATGAAGAGATTGAGGAAAAGGCCACCATGGCGGCCCAGGAGTATCTGATCCGAGAGAAAGTGGCGCTCGACGGGGTGCACCGCGCCGCAGTGCTACTGGCAGTGCGCGATAGCATGGCGATGGCTGATGAGATTGCCGAGGTCATCGGCCGCCCGGTGCAGCTGGTGGTGGACATCGTTCCGATCATCAACCCCGAGGGCACAGATGAGCGCAGCCGCTACGGCGGCTACAGGGTGGGCCCCAGCGAGCTCGCCGAGTTACTGGGCGAGGACTATGAGGATGTTCTGGCGCTCTATGACGCTGAGGAACTCAAACAATTCGGGGTATTCGACCGTCTTGACGAGGATTCCGAGGACATCGAGTACGACTATGACGACCTCGACGAAGACAGTGTTGATGATCTTTTCGCAGACATGAATGAACCCACCGACCGGAACTCACCCGCCCGGGATATTTTCCGGGGGCCGGACACCGGTGACGGTGGGTCAGTGGGGTGGCGCCGCACCTAAGCGATGCTGGGGGTAGGCGCCTGCCGCCTTGGCGCCTAGAACTTGCTGAAGCGCTGGGTGAGGGTCTCGGTGAGGGCCTTCCAGCCTTCGGCTTCCTTGCTGAAGGGAGGATCGGGCACGTAGCTGGAGGCGCCGCCAAGCATGTAGGAGATGTACTCCTGCAGGCTGGGGCGGGCCAACAGGATGGAGTTGAGCGAGTCGTCGGCAGCCCAGTCGGCGGCGTCGGCCAAAAGCTCGTAGGCGCGGCGCATCTGCTCGGTATCCACCTCCTTGGGGCCCTTGCGGATATCGTTTTCGAGACCGGTGAAGGAGTAGGCGTTGTCCTCGTGCACGGTCACCTCTAGGGTGCCGCCGTTGACCTCGGTCATCACGGTTTCCCAAGTGGAGAGCTTGGCCAGATCGTGATCGCCGTGCTCGGCCAGCCAGCGCGGCATGGTCTTGCGGTTGTTGAAGGTGAAGATCTCGCCGTACTTGCCCAAGAACACGGGCCGGCCCTCCACATAGGTGCGCAAGGTGTAGAGAGTGCGCCCATCGATGGAGATCTTCACCGGATCGATACCAGCGGCGGCCCACACGGTGGAGTCATAGGGATCAGCGGCCTCGGCCTCCTCCTTGCGCTTGGCTTCGGCAGCGGCCTTCTCCTCGGCGATGCGCTCCTGGGATGCGGCGATGGCTGTCTCGGCCTCAGCGACGGCATCGGCATCCACATCCGGGGTGAATACGTGGGCGTCGAGGGCGTCAACCACATCGTTCCAGCCATTGACCACCACGCGGCCCACGCCGGTCCATTCCTCCGAGCCCTGATCGCCGATGTAGTGATCCGAGCCGCGCTCCAGATTGTCCAGCACCGAGTGGCCGGAGAAGAAGGAGGTCACCTTCACCTCTGCCAGCACCTCGCCGAGAGAGCGGGCCACCCGCATCGCCCGGGCGGTACCGGATACGGCATTGTGGCTGGGGCGTTCGGCCAACAGCGCCGGCACACCCACCACGTCAGCGTGACCAGACTCCTCCGGCACTACGCGGGCCTCCGGCTTGGATTGGAATGCCTTCCAACGGGGGTGGTCCGAGAGATCGTGCTGCGGATGAGCGGAGATGTAGGCGAGCAACTCGGCAGGGGAGTGGAAGAAGAAGACATTGTCATCGTCTCCCAAAAACGCCTGCCATACACTGCCGTGCTCGCGGTAGGCCGGCGCCCACAGGGTGTAGAAGTCCCCTTCTGTGAGCGAAATCTTAATGGGAATAATCGTCTGTTGTGCCTCAGAGGACGGAGAAGTCATGCGCTAAAGCCTAGTCGAGCCTTAGGAGGTGGGGCGATAGAACCCTAGAAACCCCATCCCCATGTTGGTGGTGCGCACGGGATTCTTCTGCACAGGGTCGCCGGCCTCGATCATCATTCCATCGCCGGCGTACATCGCCACATGCCCATCCCACACTGCGAGATCCCCAGGTTGGAGCTCCTCGGCACTAACTTGCCGCCCCACCGCCTGCTCGTGAGCCATGCGTGGCAGCTCCACTCCGGCCTGCGCATAGGACCATTGCACCAGCCCTGAACAGTCAAAACCGTTCGGAGAGGTGCCGCCCCACACATAGGGAGTGCCCAACTGTGATTCGGCAGCGGCCACGGCGCGGGCACCCGCATCGCTTGCCGACGCCACCTCCCCCTCCCGACTCCTATCCGGAGAATGAGACGCCTCCTCGAGCTCGAGCGGGCCGCGCTCGGCAATGCGATCCAACTGGGCGGCAGGGGCCTCCAACTCGGCCTCGAGCTGCTGGGTGCGCTGCCCGGCCGCCGCCAAGGTAGCAGGGGGCAGGCCCGCGAGTGCCTGCGCGGCGGTGAGCTGCTGGGCAGGAAGGGGGCTGAGTAGCTGCGGCGCCAGCGCAGCGAATTGGGCGAGATAATGCTGAGCGAGCTGCACGATGTCGGCCGCCGCGCGGGCGATGATCGGCTGGGCCGCGTTCATGATCTGCTGCAACTCGGCTTTCTCTTCACCCAGGGTTCCGGCCGCGCGGGTTAGACGGGCAGCGTCGGCGCCAAACATGGAGGCAAGCAGGTGCGCGGCCGAGATGTCTGTCACCCCGCCGAATTGGGTGGGCAGCGCGGTGGTGGGCAGCATCGTGGCTAGTTGGTTCATTACCTTCAGCATTGCTCTTAGACCTGCCTGTCCAGCCAAGCGGCGAGGTCGGCGTCGACAAGCTCTATGGAGCTGAGATGACCAGCTGTGTCCTCGGCTCGCCGTTCGCAACACCGGGCGAGTTGTAGGCTGCGCTCGCCAGAGGCTGTGGTGGCACGGTGCAGCGCGGCGGCGAATCGTTCCATTCCAGGCGTGGGGCTCAATGGTGAGGCCGTAGCTGGGCTGGTGGCCGCGGCCGCGGAGAGGAGATCGTGGATGAGAGAGCGGGCGTGGGCGGGGTTGAGAGTCAGATCAGTCATGCTCATCTAGACGTTGCTCACACCTGTGGTGGTTCCCCTCGTCGGACACTGGGGGTACTGATCTATTCTGGAACCTATGGAGACCAAGGTTATTGACCACCCGCTCGTCGCATCGCGGCTGACCATCATGCGGGACAAGCGCAGCGACAACGCCACCTTCCGTGCCGCACTCCGGGACCTCGGAGCGATGCTCATCTACGAAGCCTGCCGCGACGTGCCGGTGGAAACCTTCGACTGCCACACACCCGTGGCCGTGGCCGAGGGTGTGCGGCTGGAAAACCCGCCCATCATCGTGCCCGTCATTCGCGCCGGGCTGGGCATGATCGACCCCGCGCTGTCGATGATCCCGGACGCCCAGGTGGGTTTCATCGGCTTGGCGCGCGATGAGGAAACCCACGAGCCGGTGCCCTATCTTGAGGCCCTGCCCGAGGATCTCACCGGCCAGCCGGTCTTTGTGGTGGATCCGATGCTCGCCACCGGCGGCTCGCTGCTGCACGCCATCCGTTTGCTGCATGCCCGCGGCGCCACCGACATCACCGCGGTGTGCATGGTTTCGGCGCAGCCGGGCGTGCAAGCCCTGGCAGATTCCGGCCTGCCCGTGCGGCTTGTGACCGCCACCATCGATCCCGAGCTGAACGAGGATGCCTACATCGTGCCCGGTTTGGGCGATGCGGGCGATCGCCTTTACGGACCGCGCAACATCGACCTCTAAGGGCTTTTCCCACCCAACGGTGGTGCTCCTCACGCCCGTGAGGTATGCACATCATGGTGTGCAGACTCTGCCTATCATCGTAGGCAGAGTCTTTTTGGTGGCTGATGACGACAACGTAATTTTCTGGCCGAGCTACTCCGTGGCTCTGGGCCAACGCGTACGCACACTGCGGGCGATGCGCGATATCAGCCAAGAGCGCCTCGCGGAACTAGCTGGGATGCACCGCAACGCGGTGGTCGGCATCGAACGCGGCGTCTCATCCCGAAGCGGCAGCTCTAATCCACGATTGGCCACCGCTTACCGGCTGGCCCGTGCCTTACATGTTCCCGTGGCCGTGCTGCTTCCCGACGCCACCACCCCGCCACGTAGGGTCTGCCGGGCCGCTCAAGCGCTACCCAGTGAGGTGGATGTGGTCTGGCCCCGCACTCCCGAGGACGTGCTGCCTTTCGACGGCTCGCATTTGATGATCGACGGCGATGATCCTCGCTTCGTCGACCAAGCCCACCCGCTCTACCTACTCAGGCGGCAGGCGCGAGAGGCACAGCTCATGTGCGCAGAACACAATGCTGGAGCCTCCACCGGTGCTGATGGCGAGAGTGACCCTGCTGGTGGTGACGTGGGTGGCCACGAAGCAGCTGAGGTGGATATTCCAGATTAGCCCCATCGTGTGCAGCGTCGTTCACGCCTTGATGAGGACACGATCAACGCCGCGTCGCTTTCAGCGGATCGCTGTCGCACTTGTCCACGACTATCCCTCATAGATCTGCAGACTGTGACAGTGGAACGAACCGTGGCGGCCCCACCTACCGCACCCGCAGGGTTGCTGGTACCGATCATGACCACAGGCGGATTCGGGATAGCGCCCTTTGTCGGACACTCTCTCGAACGGCACATCCCCAATACTTTCTGAGATAGCCTCGCCCTCTCTCCTGAAACTTCTCAACGGTTGGGGATCAGATTATTCAACCGAACACTGACGAACATCGGCTGGAATCTGATGATAGTTTCTTCTCGCAGCGATGGCCGTTGAGATCCTCAACACAAGAGGGCGGCAGCGCTCGGCCACAGTTGGGGATTTTTCCTTCACCTCGCTACCGCGGTGGGTATTGGGCATTGCAACAAGAGGATGGATATCTGCTGCACTGCTTGTGGGCATCGGTATCGGCATTCACCTTTACCCAGTGTTGCTACAGATGTAGGTTCTCACTTCGCTGAGCGGCGGAAAGATTCACTAACCCGCTGGTGAAGCGCTGTTGTAGTGCCTGCAGATTGTCTCCCCCTACCTCAGTGACTGCCGACGATATCCAGCGACGAGGAGCACCTAGTTTGCTCTTGGCACGCCAACATAACACCAACACACAACTCAACACACTCCAGTTGTGTGTTAGGAGTGTGTTCAGTTACATGTTCGGAGCGTGGCCTGAGTGCATCCGCACCAGTAACGAGAGTTCGCCAAGGAAGAAGGCCAGGATGGCGCACAGGGAGAAAACTTTCGAGCGCACCTCCAGTTATAGGGGGGGGACGCTTGCTAACGGCAGCGGCACACGTATCAAGCTAAGCGGTACCGCTGTTTCGGGCTTCGAGCCGGCTCAGTTCGCTCCACAATCCCCTTGTCGATCAGCCCATTAATCACTTTCCGGGCTCCACCGACACCAATGCCGGCTGCGCCAGCTAGTTCCTTGCTCGTAGCCGTTGCATGGGAGCGAAGGTATTCCACAATTCGATCTGCCGAGGACATCCCCGCTGCAGCACTCCGCTCCGCCTCCGTCGGCAGGCGACGACCGAACGTTAGAGAGAACTGCGTTAACCGATCGACGGGTTCAGGCGGAGGCAGCAAACTTTGATCCAACTGACGCTCAATCTCTTGGTAGCCGCTACCCCGATTTTCCGCGACATATCCACCTTCAGGGTAGGGAACCGACTCAAGCAGCTTCGACAGCACTTGATTTCGCGACGCAGGTAGCACAGTGCCATTCGTTAAGGATTCGATGGTGACCGGCCCGAACAGCCCTCCGGGATTGGTGATCTCCAGGCGATCGGCATACATATTTACCTGAACTCCCGCGCCCAGCGCTTGGGGCGAGTAATCCCTGTGCATGAGCGCATTCGTCACCGCTTCTCGCACGGCAACGGGAGGATAATCCGGCAGGTCGCTGCGAAAGGCTCCCTTCACGACGCCACCTACACGCATGTTCGACACAACTTTATTGACGACGTCGCCCACCAAGTACGGGATTGGTCCGGATAGCGTCGCGGAATCTAGAAACCTCTGTCCGGTAGATAAGGAAGTTTTATCACTGCCCGGATACACCGCGAATGTCACATTGAGCCTTGGGAAAAACTGCTGCGGGTATTCACCAAGTGCCAAGAGCCCGCCGAGTAGCGGGCGTAACTGTCCATCCTCATCCTCCGCGAGGACCCCGAGTGAGACAAGAGCCTGCTCGTCGGTTTTCTTCCCGAAAACCCGAGGGTTCTGGGATCGCTCCTTCTTTAATAAACCGGCGACGAGCTGCGGGTCGAGGTCTTCGAGGCTAGAAGTGGAGACAACTACCCTGTCCCACGCTGGTTGCCTGCGGTTTTCCTCTAGTCGGTCTATTTCGTATGCGGAAAGCTTCCGATCGCCGTCGCCAGTTCGGATGAATGAACCACCGTATTTCCCCTTCGTCTTGACGTAGCAGGGTTTCTCCTCGAGCGGGAGGCTTGGAACTACTGCAGTCACGACCGTTGCGCCCTCAAATTCGACGAGCTCGATGTCTGCGCGGACTGGTGGTTGCATGTCATTGGCACACATTCCCGCAAGTGCATCGGCAATCGGCTTGGCCCGAAAGCGTTCGGCTGGCCGGAAACCTTCCGCTTCCTGCAGCCCAAGAATGATGATTCCGCCGTCACCATTTGCTAGAGCGCTTACTGACTCGGCAAGAGATCGTGGAAGCTTGCTGACGGAGGCCTTCACCTCCACTCTGGCCGTATCTGCTCCTAACTTGCGCAGTGTATCAACAAGATCACTCAGCTCCGATGGAGTCATAGCTTTCAAACCTCCCGTGTGACCAGCAACAAAACCAACATAACACCAACACACAACTCAACACACTCCAGTTGTGTGTTAGGAGTGTGTTCAGTTACATGTTCGGAGCGAGGCCAACGATGCCGCCGCTCAGCACCTCACCATCCACGCTCTCACCTGCGTGTATCACGGCGGTGGCAATCGGATCGGCGCCCATGGGCAACCCGCCCATATGTGGAGTAATCCTCATCGGTGGTGAGCTCGTGCAGGATCTCTCCGATCAGTGGGCTGGTTTCTTGGTTCAAGGTGGCACGGCGAGGGCCAACGTGACAGTAGGGTTTCTCGGCCGGAGGAATAAGATCATCGCTTCGCGCACTACGGCGAGTTCCTTCAGCCTTCTCCGTATGGGGCCTGATGTCGCTAGATCTCGATCTCCGCTGCGGCTGGCATAGGGCCGAGCCCTCACCACCCTCATTCACGAGCGGAGGATTCTGTAGAAGCCGACGGTGTTACCCACGTTCTGGTGCCGAAAAGTCACTAGTGTGTAATGGAAGAAGAGTGCACAGTTGGATTGTCGTGTGAAGGAGGGGCGAAGCCGCGTGAGCGATGTGTGGAGCCATGTACAGGGCTGGATCGAGGAGCACCTGGATGAGGTGCTCCGCTGGCGCCGCCACCTCCACAGCCACCCGGAATTATCGCACCGCGAGTATGAAACCACCGCCTTCCTTGAGGAGGTGCTGCGCTCTTATGGTCTCGAGCCGGTGCGCTTTCCCGATACCGGCCTGCGGGTGGATCTAGGCCCCGACACCGGCGAGAAGCTAGCTTTTCGAGCGGACATTGACGCCCTGCCCATCACCGAGATCACCGGGCTGGACTTCGCCTCTCAAGAGCCCGGTTATATGCACGCCTGCGGCCACGATGTGCACACCACTATCGCATTGGCCACCGCCTGCGCCCTGTCCAGCTTTGATCTGGACCTTGGGGTGAGATTCATTTTCCAGCCCGCAGAGGAGGTGCTCGAAGGCGGCGCCCCCGAGGTGATCTCCTATGGTGCGCTCGAAGGTGTGAGCAGCATCTACGCCCTACACGTAGAGCCCAAACTCAAGGTAGGCAAGGTGGGCGTGCGTACTGGGGCGATCACCTCTGCTGCCGACAGTCTCACCATCACCGTCTCTGGCCACGGTGGCCATTCGGCACGGCCGCACCTGACCGAAGATGTGGTTTACGCCCTTGGCGCGCTGATCACCCAGTTGCCGGGGCTGCTATCGCGGCGAGTGGATCCGCGCTCCGGTACCGTGCTGGCCTTCGGCTCCGTCAAGGCCGGCTTCGCCGCCAACGCCCTGCCACAGCATGGCGTGCTGCTCGGCACTGTTCGTACTGCCGATATCAGGGTGTGGCGCATTATGCAGCCATTGATGGAGGAGCTCATCCAGCAGGTCGTGGCCCCCACGGGCTGCGATGTGCAGGTGCGCTACGTGCGCGGCGTGCCGCCGGTAGTCAACGACGACGTGGCCACCGCAGTGCTTGCCGACGCCGCCACGAGCGTCGATCCGCACGCGGTGGTGGAGGCGCCACAATCCTCCGGTGGCGAGGACTTCTCGTGGTATCTCGAGCACGTGCCCGGTTCCATGGCGCGGCTCGGCTGCTGGGACGGTACTGGAACGCCTGGCGATCTACACCAAGGGGATCTGGTGGTGGACGAGCGCGCCATCACCGTCGGCATCCGCCTATTCGCCGCGATCCTCAAACGCTATCTTGCAGCCGAAGCAGCGACAGGGGCCGATACCCCAGAGAATCCTTAAGGTTTCGTTAGACTGAATCTACCCATAGTTTTGCACTAATCCGCACGGAGGAATCTTGTCTAAGCGCATTGTCATCATCGGCGGCGGCCCCGCCGGCTACGAAGCTGCTCTCGCCGGCACCAAATACGGTGCCGAGATCACGCTCATCGAGGATCAAGGAGCCGGCGGCTCAGCAGTTCTCTACGACTGTGTGCCCTCAAAGAGCTTTATCTCCACCACCAGCGTGAAAACGGACTTGCGCCGTGCCGATGACATGAAGCTGGTCGATACCGGCGATACCGTGCTCTTCTCGCTCGGTGCAGCCAATAAGCGCGTGCTGGATCTGGCCAAGGCACAGTCCCATGACATCATCACTCAGCTCGAGCGTGCCGGAGTGCGCGTGGTCAACGGCCGCGCCGAATTCGACGATAACTCTCTGAAGCAGGCCACCCACTTTGTCAAGGTGCACCCCGCCGAGGGCGAAGAGGAGATCATCGAGAGTGATCTCGTGCTCATCGCCACCGGTGCCTCCCCGCGCGTGCTCCCTGGGGCTGTCCCCGACGGGGAGCGCATCCTCGACTGGCGCCAGATCTATGACCTCGAGGAGCTGCCCGAGCACCTCATCGTGGTCGGTTCGGGTGTGACCGGTGCCGAGTTTGTCTCCGCGTTTGCCGAGATGGGCGTGCAGGTGACCATGGTCGCCTCCCGCGATCGCATCCTGCCCCACGATGACGCCGATGCTGCCGACACTCTCGAGGACGTGCTCGCCGAACGGGGCGTGGCACTGGAGAAGCATGCCCGCGTCGATAGCGTGACGAATACCGGCGAGAGCGTGATCGTGCGCACCTCCGATGGTCGCGAGATCGAAGGCTCCCATGCGTTGATGACAGTCGGCGCCGTGCCCAACACCCAGGATCTAGGTCTTGATCGGGTTGGGGTAGAGGTGGCCCGCTCGGGACACATCATGGTTGATCGCGTCTCCCGTACCTCCGTATCGGGAATCTATGCCGCCGGCGACTGCACCGATCTGTTCCCCCTCGCATCGGTGGCCGCCATGCAGGGCCGTATCGCCATGTACCACGCCCTCGGCGAGGGCGTGAGCCCGATCCGTTTGAAGACGGTGTCGAGTGCCGTGTTCACCCGCCCCGAGATCGCTGCCGTGGGGATCACCCAGGCGCAGATCGAATCCGGTGAGGTGGCAGCCCGCCAGATCAAGCTGCCGCTATCGACCAATCCGCGCGCTAAGATGCGTGCGCTGCGCCACGGCTTCGTCAAGATTTTCTGCCGCAAGAACTCCGGCCTGGTCATCGGCGGCGTGGTGGTGGCCCCCACCGCATCTGAGCTGATTTTGCCCATCGCTCTTGCAGTGAATCACAATCTCACCGTCTCCGATCTGGCGGATACCTTCTCGGTGTACCCGACACTGTCGGGATCCATCACGGAAGCGGCCCGCCAGCTCGTGCAGCACGACGATCTCGAATAGGTCTCAACTGTCCGGTGCGCAGGCACCGCACCGATCCCATCACACGCCCCCACGGTCTCCATGTGTGCTACGGCACCGGAGGTTGATGGGGGCGTGTCACTTATATGCGCTGTCCAGTGCTTTATCGTTCACCGGTGCTAACGCTGTTAAGCTGTGTCCAATGTGAACGGCAACACACGTTCCTGATTGATTGTCACCTGAGCACTAGGAGGTTCCCGCTGTGAGGGACAGCAATTCTTTACCCAGCTTTAAGAAGGTGCTCGTCGCCAACCGCGGTGAAATCGCGGTACGCGCCTTCCGCGCCGCCTATGAGATCGACGCCAGTACCGTGGCGGTGTATCCCATTGAGGATCGCAATTCTTTCCACCGCTCCCACGCCACCGAGGCCGTGCGCATCGGGGAAGAGGGCGCGCCAGTAAAGGCCTACCTCGATCCGAATGAGATTATTCGCGCCGCCCAAAAATCCGGGGCCGATGCCGTCTATCCCGGTTATGGCTTCTTATCTGAAAACGCCGCCCTAGCGCGTAAGTGCGCCGAGGCGGGAATTACCTTCGTGGGCCCGCCGGCAGAAATCCTCGAGCTCACCGGCGATAAAGCGGCGGCGGTCAGCGCTGCCCGCAAGGCTGGGCTGCCCACGTTGGAGGAGTCCACGCCGAGCGACAATATTGATGACATCGTGGCTTCTGCCGAAGGGCAGCAGTACCCGCTGTTCGTGAAGGCCGTGGCCGGTGGTGGCGGGCGCGGCATGCGCTTTATCCCCAGCCCCGAGGAGCTACGCCCCTTGGCAGAGGAAGCCTCGCGTGAGGCGCTGTCTGCGTTCGGCGATGCCAGCGTCTATGTTGAGCGCGCCGTGATTAATCCGCAGCACATCGAGGTACAGATCCTCGCCGATTCTTCCGGTGATGTTATCCACCTTTATGAGCGCGATTGTTCGCTACAGCGCCGCCACCAGAAGGTGGTGGAAATCGCCCCGGCTCAGAATCTTGATGCCGATTTGCGGGAGCGTATTTGTGCCGACGCGGTGAAGTTCTGTGAGTCCATCGGCTACGTGGGTGCGGGCACCGTGGAATTCCTCGTGGACGAGGATGGCAACCACGTGTTTATCGAGATGAACCCCCGCGTGCAGGTGGAGCACACCGTCACCGAGGAGGTCACCCAGGTAGACATCGTGCAAACCCAGTTGCGGATCGCTGCCGGCGCCACCCTGAAGGAACTGGGGCTGACCCAAGAGTCCATTCGTACCGAGGGTGCGGCCCTGCAGTGCCGCATCACCACCGAGGATCCCAATAACGGCTTCCGCCCGGACACCGGTGTGATTACCGCCTATCGCTCCCCGGGGGGAGCGGGCGTGCGTCTCGACGGCGCCGCTATGTTGGGCGGAGAAATCACCGCGCACTTTGATTCGCTGCTGGTGAAGATGACCTGCCGTGGTCCGAACTTTGCCACCGCTGTGCTGCGCGCCCAGCGGGCCTTGGCCGAGTTCACCGTCTCCGGTGTGGCCACCAACATCGGTTTCTTGCGTGCCCTGCTGCGCGAGGAGGACTTCCTCCACTCGCGGGTGTCCACCTCCTTCATTAAGGAGCACCCGTGGCTGCTGCAGGCCCCGCCCGCCGACGATGAACCCAGCCGGATTCTGGAGTATTTGGCAGACGTTACTGTCAACCAGCCCAACGGCCCCGCCCCTGAGGTGGGGCGCGCCAAGGCGAAGCTGCCGAGCCTGCCCAAGGAGGAGCGCCCCCGGGGTTCTCGCGACGTGCTGCGGGAGCTCGGTCCGCAGAAGTTCGCCGAGCAGCTGCGTGCCAATTCTCAGCTGGCGGTCACCGACACCACTTTCCGCGATGCCCACCAATCGCTGCTGGCGACCCGCGTGCGCCAGTCGGCGTTGGTGCACGCCGCCCGCACCCAGTCCTATCTCACTCCCGAGCTGCTTTCGGTGGAGGCGTGGGGCGGTGCCACCTATGATGTGGCGCTGCGCTTCCTCCACGAGGATCCGTGGGGCCGGCTGGATCAGCTGCGAGAGGCCATGCCCAATGTGAACATCCAGATGCTGCTGCGCGGTCGCAACACGGTCGGCTACACCCCCTATCCGGACACCGTGTGCCACTCCTTCGTGCAGGAGGCGGCCCGCTCGGGCGTGGATATCTTCCGCATTTTCGACGCTCTGAACGACGTCTCGCAGATGCGACCTGCTATCGAGGCCGTGCTGGAAACTAATACCGCCGTGGCCGAGGTCGCTATGGCCTACTCCGGTAACTTGGCTGACCCGAACGAGAAGCTTTACACCCTCGATTACTATCTGAAACTCGCAGAGCAGATCGTGGAGTCGGGTGCCCACATTCTGGCCATCAAGGATATGGCCGGTTTGCTGCGCCCGCAGGCGGCCCGCACCTTGGTTTCCGCGCTACGCAAGGAGTTCGACCTGCCGGTGCACGTGCACACTCACGACACCGCCGGCGGGCAGTTGGCCACCTACATGGCGGCCGCCGAAGCCGGTGCCGATGCCGTGGATGGCGCTTCCGCGCCGCTGGCAGGCACCACCTCCCAGCCCTCGCTCTCTGCCATCGTGGCGGCCTTCGCCGATACCGAGCGCGACACGGGGCTGTCGCTGCAGGCCATCTCGGACATGGAACCCTACTGGGAGGCCGTGCGCCAGATGTACGCCCCCTTCGAGACGGGCTTGGCTGGTCCCACCGGCCGAGTGTATCGACACGAAATCCCGGGTGGGCAGCTGTCCAACCTTAAGGCCCAAGCCACGGCTCTGGGGCTGGCGGATCGTTTCGAGCTGATCGAGGACTACTACGCAGCTGTCAGTGACATGCTGGGTCGGCCGACTAAGGTGACGCCTTCGTCGAAGGTGGTGGGCGATCTCGCCTTGCACCTTGTGGGAGCGGGCGTGGATCCGGCGGACTTTGCCAAGGATCCGCAGAAATACGACATCCCAGATTCCGTGATCGCCTTCCTCCGCGGCGAGCTAGGCACCCCGCCTGGGGGTTGGCCGGAGCCGCTGCGCAGCCGAGCACTAGATGGCCGCGCTCAGGGGAAGGATCCGCTCGAGGCCCTGTCTGCCGAGTCGGAGGAGGCGCTGCGCAGCGAGGATGCCACCACCCGCCGCCAGATGCTCAACCATCTGCTCTTCCCGCAGCCCACCAAGGAGTTCGCCGAGCACCGTCGACTCTTTGGTGACACCTCGGTGCTCACCGACCGCGAGTTCTTCTATGGGCTCAAAGCTGGCGAGGAATCCGTGATTCGGCTCGAGAACCAGTCCAGCCTAGTGGTGCGCCTCGACGCGATCTCCGAGCCGGACGATAAGGGCATGCGCACCGTGGTGTGCAACGTCAACGGCCAGATCCGTCCGATTAAGGTGCGCGATCGTGCGGTGGAGTCCATCACCGCCGCCGCCGAGCAGGCGGATCCGAACAACCCCGGCCATGTGGCCGCCCCCTTTGCTGGAGCGGTCACCGTGAACGCCAAGGTGGGAGACGAGGTCTCGGCCGGCGATGCGGTAGCCGTGATCGAGGCCATGAAGATGGAGGCCTCTATTACCGCCCCGATCGATGGCACGATCACCCGTGTGGCGCTGCAGCAGCCCACCAAGGTTGAAGGTGGAGACTTGTTGCTCGTGATCGAGTAGCTCACCGCCCCTCGCACACTGCCGGCCCCTGCCCCGTTCACTCGGGACAGGGGTCGGTAGTGCGTGGTGCTTGTGTATGAATAAGCCACACACGGACACAGCCGCGTGTCCATTGCGGATCACGCGGCTGTGGGGGAGGGGGAGAGAGCTTAGGGCTACTTGATTTCCATGAGCGCTTCGCCCTTGGACACGCCGGAGCCGGTTTCGGCGCTGAGGCCCTCCACGGTGCCGGACTTGTGGGCCTTGACGGGGTTTTCCATCTTCATGGCCTCCAGCACCACCACGGTGTCGCCTTCGTTGACTTCCTGGCCCTCTTCCACGTTCACCTTGATCACGGTGCCCTGCATCGGGGCGACGACGGCGTCACCGGAGACAGCCTTCTTGCCGCCGCCTGCGCGACGCTTCTTGGCCTTCTTCTTGGCGCCGCCGGCGCCACCGCCGAGGGACAGATCGCCGGGCAGAGCCACCTCTACGCGGCGGCCGTCGATCTCCACCACGACCTTCTGGGAAGGCAGCTTCTCCTCGTCCTCGTCGGCATCGGCAGGATCCACGTACGGCTCGATCGGGTTCTCCCACTCTTCTTCGATCCACTTGGTGTAGACATCGAAGCTCTCGCCATCGCCAACGAAGGCGGGGTTCTCCACGATGTGGGCGTGGAAGGGAAGAACGGTGGGCAGGCCCTCCACCACGTACTCGGCGAGTGCGCGGCGGGAGCGCTCGAGGGCTTCCTCGCGGGTCTCTCCGTAGACGATGAGCTTAGCCAGCATGGAGTCGAACTGGCCGCCGATCACGGAGCCCTGGGTGATACCGGAATCCATGCGCACGCCCGGGCCGGAGGGCTCGTGGTACTTCACCACAGTGCCGGGGGCAGGCATGAAGTTCGAGCCGGCGTCCTCGCCGTTGATACGGAACTCGAAGGCGTGGCCACGCGGCTTCGGATCTTCCTTGATGTGCAGCTCGCGGCCCTCAGCGATGCGGAACTGCTCGCGCACCAGGTCCAAGCCGGTGGTCATCTCGGTCACGGGGTGCTCCACCTGCAGACGGGTGTTGACCTCGAGGAAGGAGATGAGTCCGTCCGAGCCCACCAGGTACTCCACGGTGCCGGCGCCGTAGTAGCCGGCCTCCTTACAAATACGCTTAGCGGACTCGTGCAGCTGGGTGCGCTGATCATCGGTGAGGAAGGGGGCCGGGGCCTCCTCCACTAGCTTCTGGAAGCGGCGCTGCAGGGAGCAGTCACGGGTACCGGCAACTACTACGTTGCCGTGCATATCGGCCACCACCTGGCACTCCACGTGGCGGGCCTTATCTAGGTAGCGCTCCACGAAGCACTCGCCACGGCCGAAGGCTGCGGTGGCCTCGCGGGTGGCGGACTCGTAGAGGTCGGCCACCTCTTCCATCTTGTAGGCCACCTTCATACCGCGGCCGCCACCGCCGAAGGCAGCCTTAATAGCGATGGGCAGGCCGTGCTCCTCAGCGAAGGCCACAACCTCATCGGCGTCCTTCACCGGCTCTTTGGTGCCGGGGGCCATCGGAGCATCGGCGCGCAGCGCGATGTGACGAGCGGTGACCTTATCGCCGAGATCATTGATGGACTGCGGGGAGGGGCCAATCCAGATCAGGCCGGCGTCGATGACAGCCTGGGCAAAGTCGCCGTTCTCGGACAAAAAGCCATAGCCGGGGTGAATGGCGTTGGCGCCGGACTTCTTGGCGGCGCAGAGGATCTTGTCGAAGACCAGGTAGGACTCTGCCGAAGTGGAGCCGCCGAGGGCAAAAGCCTCATCGGCCAAGGCAACAAAGGGTGCCTCGGCGTCGGGCTCGGCGTACACCGCTACGCTCGGGATTCCTGCATCGCGAGCAGCGCGGATAACGCGGACGGCGATCTCACCACGGTTGGCAACCAGCACCTTGGTGATCTTCTTTTGTTCGACGGTCACTAAAACCCCTCCTGAGTTTTGAAAACCTTTAAGTTTCTGCTGTGCGATCCTCGCTATGCGCTGGTGTGCGCAGTGAAGATAGCTTCGGGCTACCTGTCATTGTTACACACCTAACAACAAAGCAAAGGCGGCTTGGATCAGTTATTTCGTAATTACCCCCACCGTTCACACCTAAATTTGGGTAAACCGTTCAGGCCGTACTGGCGGCTATGGCGGCCCCGGGATTCTGTGTCGCTCCCGCGGGCTCGGGAGTGCATGATGGTGGTCAATAACCGGTGGTAGTAGACCCGCTGCCGAACGCTAGGGTGCTGTAGCTTCGGTGCGTATGGCTGCGGGCCTTAACCGTATGCTAGCCGGAATGTCTTGTGGGCAAAAGTAGCGCTAGGTGAGATGACGCGCCTAGCTGGTGGAGTGGCGGGAGGTGGCGTCGTCAAGCGTACCGGGCTTATCTCCGTGCACGATGGGCATGCCGATCATGTTGCCCCATTCGATCCACGAGCCGTCATAGTTGCGCACGTTGCTGAATCCGAGCAGGTAGGTCAGTACGAACCAGCTGTGTGCCGAGCGATCTCCGAGGCGGCAGTAGAGGATGGTGTCGGCGTCCGGATCGTAGTCGGCGTAGAGTTCGGCGAGCTCCTCACGGGAACGGAAACGCGAGTTTGCGTAGACGGCGCGGTTCCACGGCACGTTGATGGCGGTCGGGATGTGGCCGGTGCGGGAGACAGTGTCCGCGGGATAGCCGGCCGCGTTGGAGGCTGCGCCGGTGTACTCGTCGGGCTCGCGGACGTCGATGAGTGTGGCGGCGCCGATCTTCTCTCGCACCTCGGCCACCAGGCTGCGGTGTGGGGCGTCATCGCGCGTGGGAACCTCGTAGTTGGTGCGCGGATATTCCGGAACCACGAAGCTGGTGTCGCGCTCCTCGGCCATCCAGGCGTCGCGGCCGCCGTTGAGTAGTCGAACGTCCTTATGTCCGAAAAGGGTGAAGACCCAGAAGGTGTAGGCGGCCCACCAATTGGACTTGTCGCCGTAGATCACCACGGTGTCATCGTTGCTGATTCCCTTGGAGCGCATCAGCTCCGCGAACTGCTCGGCGGTGATGTAGTCGCGGATGAGGGGATCGTTGAGCTCGGTGCGCCAATCGATGCGCACAGCGCCCGGCACGTGGCCGATGTCGTAGAGGAGGGTGTCCTCGTCGGATTCCACGACGCGCAGCCCCGGCGTGCCGAGCCGAGCAGACAGCCACGACGCCGACACGATCTTCTCCGGATGGGCATAGTCCGCGAGCACGGGGTTGGGATCAAAGGGGATCGGCATGGGCAATCACATTCCTCACACATTGGGCGTATAGGTGTGCGCGGCCCTTATGGGCTTGTGCGTGACGACGCCACGAGCAAGCCGCCCGCCACCATTGGGCGCACAGACACAGAGCCAGCGGCGGTGGCAGCGGGATAAGGGCCCGCACACTTGAGAAGCTTCCACTCTACTTTTATCACCAGTTATAGCGTCACTCTCACTCGCATAGTGTGGCATTCATTACGCTTTAGGGTCATGCGGCGCGAAAGTAACAGGGCTGCCTTAGAATTAACTGAGTAATGGTTATCAAGGCTTTTTCGCTGTTGAGCACCCGTTCTCTACGAGTCTCCGCACCGTGGCAGTGCCAGAGAGTCGCACTCGATCGTGCAGGTAATTACCATCGCACATCCGCGGCGAGCGCAGTATTGCTGGTTCGCTCGTGCGGCCGAGCACTGCCGTGAGTGGGCCTTAGGGACCATTTACTACGGGGCCGTGCCGAGTGTGTTCTGCGCATGCGGCGCCGCCCCAGTGCAGCTGTCGTGGGCTATACGGCCATTATTTTCGCTTCACTACTGCACCCCACACACAATCGCTCTACAAGGAGAGTTAAGGCTTATGAAGAAGGGCATCGTCGTTTTCGAGGTTGAAGGCGGCAACGACAAGCAGTTCAACGGTCACCGCAAGGACACCTTGCCGATCGTTGACGCTATTAAGAACAAGGGCTGGAACGCCGAGGTGGTGTACTACCGCCCTGAGTGGTCTGAGCAGCTGTTTGACTACGTGTCCGAGAACTTCGACGCTTATATCTCCCGCGTCAACCCGGGCAACATCCCCGGCGGCGAGAAGGGCTATTTCAACCTGTTGACCAAGCTCTCTGAAGAGGCCGGCCTGGTGGGCATGTCCACCCCAGAGGAGATGATGGCATACGGCGCCAAGGATGCGCTGGTCAAGCTCGCCTCCACCGACCTGGTGCCGGACGATACCTACGCCTACTACGACGTGGAGGAGTTCCACAAGACCTTCCCGTCCTCCCTTTCTTATGGCGAGCGTGTGCTCAAGCAGAACCGCGGCTCCACCGGCTCCGGCATTTGGCGCGTGCAGCTGGAGGATAAGGAGCTGTCCGCCTCTATCGAGCCGGGTACTGAGCTGCCGCTCGACACCAAGCTCAAGTGCACCGAGGCCGTGGACAACCACACGGAGGTGCGCGAGCTCGGCGAGTTCATGGACTTCTGCGATCAGTACATCATCGGCGACAACGGCATGCTCGTCGATATGCGCTTCATGCCGCGCATCGTCGAAGGCGAGATCCGTATCCTGCTGGTGGGCCCGCACCCGGTGTTCGTGGTGCACAAGAAGCCGGCCGCTGGCGGTGACAACTTCTCCGCCACCCTCTTCTCCGGCGCCAAGTACTCCTACGACAAGCCAGAGGAGTGGCAGGAGCTCATCGACATGTTCGCCGATGTGCGTCCCGTGATTGCCGAGAAGCTCGGCGGCGACAACATCCCGCTGATCTGGACCGCTGATTTCATGCTTGACGACGCTACCGACGGCGGCGACACCTATGTGCTCGGTGAGATCAACTGCTCCTGCGTGGGCTTCACCTCCGAGCTGGACATGGGCATCCAGGAAATGGTGGCCGAGGAAGCCATCAAGCGCGTGGAAGCTAAGCACGCCTAAGACCCCGCGCGGCCACTGAGCCAGCAGACGTGTACTTCGGCCCGGTCCCGGTGAATCTCATCGGGGCCGGGCCTTCGTAGCGCGCACAGGCGGCGGTTTTATAATCAGCCCACCCTCGCCCGTCATCGCCGACGGTGGGCGCATGTGACTTAAGGAGAGAAACTGATGACTGATGTGCAGTCGCTTGAGCGGCGCATCGCAGCCCTGGAGCTCAACCAGCGGCGGCTGATGGTGCTGCTGCGGCCTGGGAGCGATGATGAAAAAGCCTTCGTGCGGGCAGTGCTCGCCGCCGGCTTAGACGGCACCCAAGAAGTAGACGCCCTGAATACCATCCGTTCCTTCGTGGTCGATGATGCCCAGCGGGACAACGCCCTCGGGCGCATCCGCACCGAGAAGGTCAAGCAGGCCGCTTCCACTAAACCGCGCACCCTTACTGGGCTGGTGGAAAGCGTAATGATGATCGTTGGCGATGTGTGGGTGGCGGAGTCCCTCGTGGCGGCAGTGCGCACCCAAGAACCGCAGCACGCCCGTTGGACCAGCCTCGACCACGAGGACGTGATGAAGGAGTGGCCGCGCGTGTAAAGCGGCACGAAGGGAGAAGGCTTCGAGGTGGCGTCGATAAGCATGATGCACCTGTAGGAGCTGGCAAAGATGTTCCTGCTCAGCCTTGAGAATGCCCAGTGGAGGGGCGGCTTCGCCCCGCGCCTGTGGCCGGATGCGGCGTAGCATGGCCCTACGCTTGAGGCTCGGCACCGTGATCCGGCGGCCGCGCCTCGGCGTGAATCACCCATTGCTCGAATCCAGGGGACTACCCCGCGGCACACCCTGGCCGCCTGTGCTGGATCGAGCTGGACCATCACACGAGGAGTTCCATCACTATGGCTGAACAGACAACCGCCCCCACAGCGGCGGAGCGCACCTACACCGTTGCCGACTATCTCTTCGACCGCGTGGCCGAAACCCCCGCCACCGATGTCTTCGGTGTTCCCGGCGACTTCAACCTGCCCTTCCTGGACAACATCTTGTCCCATCCCAGTCTGCGCTGGGTGGGCAACACCAACGAACTCAACGCCGGTTACTGCGCCGACGCCTACGCCCGCGTGCGCGGCTTTGCCGCCATGGTCACCACCTTCGGTGTGGGCGAGCTGTCTGCGATCAACGCCACCGCCGGCTCCTACGCCGAATATGCCCCAGTGCTGCACATCGTGGGCGCGCCCTCCCGCGCCACGCAGGCCAGCGGCCGCAAGGTCCACCACACCCTCGGGGACGGCCGCTTCAACCACTTCTTCGACATGGCCGCCGAGGTCACGTGCGCGCAGGCCTGGCTGACCCCGGCCAACGCCGCCGGAGAGATCGACCGCGTGATTCGCACCATGCTCACCGAGCGCCGCCCCGGCTACCTTGTGCTCAGCCCTGATGTTGCCCGCGCCCCCATCTATCGTCCAGACGATGAGATCACCGCGAAGCGCCCAGCTGTGTCCTCCCGCGCTGCGGTGGAGGCCTTCAAAGACGCCGCCCGTGAGTTCCTCGCCGGCAAACAGACCACCATTCTCGCCGACCTACTGGTGCACCGCCTCGGCGGCTGGGAGCACTTTAAAGAGCTGATCGAGAGCACCGACCTGCCCTATGCCACCCTTGCTTGGGGCAAAACCCTCGTGGATGAGCGCTCCCCGCGCTTCGCCGGTGTCTACGCCGGTGCCGCTTCTAAGCCGGCAGCCAAGGGGGCAGTGGAAAACGCCGAGCGGCTGATCACCTTAGGCGTGGAGTTCACCGACAACACCACCGCAGGGTTCTCTACGAATCTCGACGATGCGCGCATCATCGAGGTCGAGGCCCAACAGGCCTCGGTCGGTGGCCGCGCCTTCGCCCCCATCCACATCGTGGACGCCATGGATGCCCTCACCGAGGTACTCGGCGAAGAGGGATCCGCCCAGGCCTACCCACTGGGGGAGTTCTCTGCCCCAGAGAAGCAGCGCGCCGCGGACGACGCCCCGCTGGAACAAAACGATCTGTGGACTATCGCCTCGGAGTGGCTGCCCACGGACTCCATTGTGATCGCCGACCAAGGCACCAGCTTCTTCGGCATGGCCGATCGGCATATGCCAGCTGGCTCCATGTTCATCGGCCAGCCCCTGTGGGGCTCCATCGGCTACTCCGTGCCCGCAGCCCTCGGTGCCGGGCTTGCTGATCGCAGCCGCCGTCCGGTCCTGCTGGTGGGAGACGGCTCCGCACTGCTGACCATCCAAGAGGTGGCCACCATGGTGCGTGAGGGCCTCAACCCCATCGTGCTGGTGATCAACAACTCCGGCTACACCGTCGAACGCGCCATCCACGGCGCCGACCAGTACTACAACGACATCCCCACCACCCACTGGGAACTGATTCCCGCGGCCTTCGGCGGCGATGAATCGACCACCCAGGTCAGCCGCGCGGCCACCGCCGGCGAGCTCAAGCGCGCCCTGCAGGACGCAGAAAAGGCCAGCGAAAAGCTGGCCTTGGTCGAGGTCATCACCGACCGTGACGACATCCCTACGCTGCTTGCTGCCACCACCGAGGCGCTAGCTAAGAATGCGCGATCTTAAACGATAAGTGAGGCTGCGGCCTCATGGTCGCAGTCCTCCAACAGCGCCGCGCAGCGCTCGTACTCGTCTGTTTCGCCGATGCGCTGGGCGGCCAGCGCCAAGGCGGCGATGGCATAGAGCACGCCGCGATTGGGCTCGTGGGAGTGGGGTACCGGGCCAAAGCCCTTCCAGCCGGAGCCGCGCAGGGCATCCAGCCCGCGGTGGTAGCCGGTACGGGCGTAGGCATAGGCCGCCACATCGGCCCCGCGGTCGAGGGCATCGATAGCGAGAATGGACCACGCCAGCGAGCTGCTCGGGTACTCCCGGACCGCCTCGTGGGCGGCCTCGACGGCGGCGGAATCTACGCTCAGCCCTGCGGAGCTGACCTGAGGCTGGGCGCCAAAGCGCTCGGCTGCGGGGTCAGCGGGCAGGTGAACGGGCTGCGGTGCCATGAGATTGTTAATAGCCATGCGCCCCACACTAGCCATTTCCTGCTGCTGAGGGGAGTTTAGTTGTGCGCGTGATCCCCACGGTTCCATAGGGAAGAAATATCCACCCCGTACTCGGCGAGAACACGGCGCACCAGCGGCAGGCTCAGGCCAATCACGCTGGAGGGATCGCCCTCGATCGAGTCGATAAACCACGCCCCCTGGGCCTCTAAGGTGAAGGCCCCAGCACAGAACAAAGGCTCACCGCCCTCAGCATAGGCGCGAATATCCGCATCGCTCGGGCTGCCAAAGCGGATCAGGGTCCGCACGCACTCCACGTGGTGCACTCGTTCGGTGCCTATGGAATCGCCACCGCTGGGTTGTGCAGTCTCCGGCAGCACAACGCAGTGCCCTGTCAGCAGCTCAGCTGTCTTTCCGCGCTGCTGGCGCCAGCGTTCGACGGCTCTGTCGACCGTCTTCGGCTTTCCCTGCAACTTGCCGTCCAGTAGCAGCATGGAATCGCACGCCACCACCACATCCTCCGGGTAGAGCGGGGCCACCGCCTGCGCCTTCGCCTCGGCTAGGGCGAGCACCGCGTCCTTGGCGCTGGCTCCGGTGTGGCAAGCAAGCACCGCTTCTTCGTCGACATTGGGGGCGTGGATGAGCGGGTCAATGCCGCCGGCACGCAGCAAGCCTTTGCGGGAGGGGGAGGAGGATCCCAGCACGAGTTTCATGGGAGCAAGTGTAGGACAGCGCGCTGCACGCTTGTGGGGTGTGGTCGCTGAACAGGACGTATCGCGCGGCGTGAGTCAGCTACGGTCTGGGCTTGCGCTCTCTTGCCGCGGGATCCCAGTTTTCTTCATTGACGTCACGATCACCAGCGTCGTGAGAAAGCTATAGAGGAAAATTAGAATGCACACGGCCCACCACAGCTCTACGGGAATAACGCTGTTCCAAGGAATGAGGCTTCCCCGCAGCACGAAAACTGCGAAGGCCACATTGAACAAGGCGATTAGTCCACGTACCGCGGCGCGACCTGGACGCAGTTGTGGTCTGGCGACTGTGGTGAGGTGTTTGCCTCGCAGGTTTTTGGAGTACAGAAACCAGCTGGAAACACTTAGGTCACCAACGATGAAGGCGAGGATGAGCCACGGGAGAATATCGGTGTAGGTGTTCACAGTCGTCTACCGTCCTTCCCGCAACAGGACAGCGCCCAGATCGTCGACTCCGGTAGCGGTGTTCCCTGCGACGAATGCACTGTCCCCAGTGCGTGGATCGATGATGAGGATGGTGGAGTAACCGCCGGTGCCGCCGTTATGCCACCACAGGCCGTCCGCATCCTGCATCCATCCCAATGGGGCCCGCGGGGAGTCGGAAGACCTGTCACTACTCAGCGGACTGTCTTGGCTAGCGAAACTGACAGCGGCAGATGTGGCGTGAGATGCAATCAACTGCGCGAACTTCGCCATGTCGGTGCTGGTAGAGCGTAAGCCGCCTGCTGGTGCGTAGCCTTCCATAATCCAGGGCTGTGCAGTCAGGCCTGATGCCGTAAATCCATGGGGTGCCGTCGGGGGAAGCGTGCTCACTGGAGCATAGGTAGAGCTCATGCCGAGTGGTTCTAGGATTTCTTCTGACACAAGTTCCTGCCACGGCTTTCCAGCTTGTTCTGCTAAAAGCTGTCCTAGCAGTGCGTAGCCGAGATTGGAGTAACGCACCTGCCCACGATCCTCAAGCCGTGCACGACCTGCGGCCTTGAAAACCTCCGCTGGCGAGACCCCGCGATAAGGATCTGTTCCGAGGAAAGCTAATCCCAAACTGCGCAGAGGGCTGGTACCTCCCAAGCGTGGTAGCCCTGAGGTGTGCTCGGCTAGCTCGATGAGGGTGGCATCGTCGATGGCGCCGCCCGTGGGGTGAATATCTCCCACGGTTGTCTGTGGGGTGAGGCAATCTTCTGCCAGTCGGTGGCTGAGTAGCTCAGCGGTGAACATTTTGCTAATGGAACCTATCTCAAGCTCAGTATTTTCGTCAGCTCCCACGCCGGCAAAAGTGGTCGTGTCACCGGAGACAACGAAGGCGGAGAGGTCGTGCTGCCCAGCGTCGGCGTGGGCGCCTAAGACAGCGGCTAGGTGTCCATCACCAGTGCTTTGGGTTGAAAGTGAGATCCGCTGCGGACCAAGAAAGAATGCCGAGATGGCAACCGCTAATCCCACCGCGATTGCAGCCACGACGGCTGCCGGATAACGAGGCCTTGTACGGTCAGGTGATTGAGATTGAAAGGAGTGCATTGATGGGGCCTCCTAGTGGTCTTCAGATGCGGCGATGATGGTTAAAAGTGCCACTACTCGAGTGGGGCGCACGCTGTAGTGGCCATCTCCTGATTTGCTCACCCAACCGCTGCCGGAGAGTGCCGATAAGTGGTGATAGGCCGTCCCAGGAGAGGTGACAATCCCGTCGCTAACGAGTTGGGCTGCTGTCGCAGGGCTCTGCAAGAGTCGCTGGAGTATCGCTCCGCGCATGGGGTGTGCGATCGCTTGCAGCCGCTCGAGCATGGGGGACCAGTCCACCTCCAGCAGCGCATCGGTCGCGCGATGCCACTGGTATTGAACATCTCCCGTTCCCGAAGTGCGTGCGTTTCCACCGAAAACCACAGATCCTTGAGGCCTCGTCGCAGGGTCAGAATGCTTAGCAAGAGCGCGCAACAACCAGAGGTCAGGCTCCTTGGAGGAGGAACCTTCGATCACGCGGTGAGACGTGTGTGCTTGAGGCGTGTCGACGTCTGCAGCTGCAGGGAGCAGGCCGTGATGTAGGGACACGGTGCGTTCTAGGGCGGTGACTCGGTTCTCAAGCTCCCCGTGTCGACGCATTAGGTTGGCTAGGTCGTCCTCGCTGTGTTCACTATGGAATTCCATGAATCTAAAATAATAAAATTATAGAATGCTGACAAGAATGGAGCCCACGAAGAGGGTAGGGCTGCGCGAGACGGGGGGCATGTGTCCCTTGAGCGTCGGCAGCTTAGATACACAGGGACCCCAGTAGGTGAGAGACCTACTGGGGTCCGAGGAAGGCCCACGTCGGTGAGCGCTGCTATCTAGCGGGCTTCCATCTCGTGGCGTTCGGGGTGCCCCGACCGAGGCACACAACCAAGCGCCAACACAGTGGGTGCGACAGTGAGCATGGCGCGCACGCTCCTGGAATCCTAGCTCGTGGCCTTCTTAGCCACCCAGCGATACATGGCAGCGGCCGCGCCGGCGAAGACGATCACACCCAGCCAGTTAGCGATGGGGGCGAAATCATCGCCGAACAGCGCGAGCGGTTCGGAGGTGCCTGCGGCGGCGATGATGCCGGCGTTGAGCACACCAAACAGCGACTCGCCTACGATGAGGCCGGTGGCCAGCAGCACACCAAGACGCTTGATCGGCTCCGGATCGGAGTGCTTATCAGCCCAGCGGTTGTAGAAGAAACCGATGAACGCGCCGATCGGCACGATCAGGGTCAGCGACACGGGCAGGTACATGCCCATGCCCACAGCCAGCGGCGGCAGAGAGAAACGGGTGGTGCGGCGCAAAATCTCGTCCACCACAATGATGCCGGCGCCAATGAGTGCGCCGAGGCCGATACGGCTCCAATCCAAGGAATCGCCGAAGATACCCTCTGCCACGCTGGACAGCAGCGCCGCCTGAGGAGCGGCGAGGGCGTCCGGGCCGGCACCCTCCATGCCCACGAAACCGAAACCGGTGAGCATCAGCTGCAGCACCGGCGGGATGATGGCCGAACCGAAAAGCACACCGATAATCAGCGCGAACTGCTGGCGCCACGGGGTCGCGCCCACCAGCTGGCCGGTCTTGAGATCCTGCAGGTTATCGTTCGAAATCGTGGCAATACCGAAGACCACCGCGGAGGTAAACAGGGTGTAGGCCACTAGGGGAGTGGCGTTGGTCTCGTGTTCATTACCGGTGACCAGCTTGATCAGCAGTGCCGCGGTGATCACCACGATGATGCCCACACCGGAGATCGGGGAGTTCGAGGCGCCGATGAGACCCGCCATGTAGCCGCAGATACCAGCGACCACCAAGCCCACCAAGAGCACATAGATGATGCTGAGTAGCACCAGGCCGGTGGTGTGGTGGGTGATGGAGGAGTCCTTCACAAAGAGCCACAGCAGCAATCCCACCGGCACCATCGACACCACGGTGGTGGTGACCACGATGCTGAAGGGGATGTCGCGCTCGGTGAGCGGCACCGACTGGCCATCGTGGCGGGCACGGGAAGACGCGAGCGCATCCTTCATGCCGGAAACGATGGGGCCGATGATCTTCAGCAGGGTCCAGATGGCGGCCACCGCCATCGCCCCGGCGCCCACAAAACGCACATCGGAGGAGAACATGCTGGGCACGATTTCCTGCAGATCCCCTCCGGCAGCGATATCGCTGGAGGTAAACATGGGCAGCAGCACGCCATAGGAGATAGCCAAGCCCACGAGCATGGCGATACCGACAGCCACGCCCACCAAGTGGCCCACGCCGATCAGCGCCAGCGAAAGGCTGCCGCCGATCATGGTGCCGCCGGCACCGAACTTGAACGTGGAGGTCACCGAACCAGCCACGGCGCGCACCGCAGCCAGCAGACCATAACCAGCGGACACAAGAGCACCGCCGACGATCACGGCCAGGCCGCGCTTGTTTTCCTCTGCGGAGCCCTGCTCATCGCCGACCTTGAGTACCTCGGCGGCGGCCACACCTTCAGGGTAGGGAAGGTCCGAGCCGGTCACGAGGGCGCGGCGCAGCGGGATGGAATACATCACGCCCAGGATGCCGCCGATGGCGCACACGAAGGCGGTCTCCCAGTAGGAGAAGCCGCTCCACCAGCCGATCATCACCAGGCCGGGCAGAACGAAGATGATGGCGGACAAGGTACCAGCGGCAGAGGCGATCGTCTGCACGATGTTGTTTTCTTGGATGGTGTGTCCCGCGAACTTACGCAGAATCGCCATCGAGATCACCGCAGCCGGGATAGAGGTGGCAAAGGTCAGGCCCACCTTGAGCCCTAAGTACACATTGGCGGCGGTGAACACCAGGGTGATGAGACCACCGATGATCACCGCCCTCAGCGTTAACTCGCTGATGGGGCCACGCGTCTGCGGCGCAGGCGAGCCCGTGTCGGAGGATGTCGCGTTCATGTTCCTCTTTTCCATCGTGAAGAAGACAAACTGGACGATCCCGCGGCCCTCGCGGCGCCCCGTCACGCCAGCGGTGAGGCGAGGTGGGGTGGCGCGAGGTGCTCCAGGTCGTCACAGTGCAAGCGTTGTGCTAACGACAGCAATTATCCTCTTTCAGGCTCCGTTGAGGTAGCTGGGGGCTGGTTTAGCCCAGAACGTGCCCGCCTCGCAGGACTAACTGGGTGCACACTCGAGGGGAGAGCATGCGACAGCGCCGCCGTCGAGTGGCACCACGGTGGGTGGCACTCAGCGGCGGCGCTGGCAGAACGACGCTGGTTGCTTCTGCGGAGCTAGTAGAAGCTGACGTTGCGGAATGCGTTGGGGTTATAGGTGGTCGGGCGATTAAGCCGCTCGGCGTAGTTGCCCCACATGTTGCGGTCGACTTCTTTCTTCTCGGCTGCCGCGGCCGCAGAAGCAAGCCCAGCGAACACGGTGGTCAACGCGGCCACCTGAGCGTCGCTCGGATTGCCCTTGACGATGCTCAAGAAGGGCTTCTTCGCAGCCTCTGCTGCTTCAGTGGTCTCTGGGGAATCCGTGTTCTCTGGACGGGAGTCTGACATGCTTTTCTTCCTCTTTAACTTCTCGT
This sequence comes from Corynebacterium ciconiae DSM 44920, assembly GCF_030440575.1. Taxonomy (NCBI): domain Bacteria; kingdom Bacillati; phylum Actinomycetota; class Actinomycetes; order Mycobacteriales; family Corynebacteriaceae; genus Corynebacterium; species Corynebacterium ciconiae. The sequence goes on along the minus strand of NZ_CP047189.1, from coordinate 2,045,528 downwards.
GGGCTCGCGCTCGCTCGCCTGCTTAGAGCGGGATGTTGCCGTGCTTCTTGGCGGGAACGCTGACAACCTTGCGGTCGAGCAGACGCAGGCCCTCGATGATCTGGCCGCGGGTCTCGGACGGCGGAATTACGGCGTCCACGAAGCCACGCTCGGCGGCCATGTAGGGGTTAACGAGTTCGCGATCGTACTCGGCCTCGTATTCCTTCATCAACTCCTGAACGTCCTTGCCCTCCTTGGCGGCGGCCTTGAGTTCCTTGCGGTAGATGAAGCCCACGGCGCCGGAGGCGCCCATCACTGCGATCTGGGCGGTGGGCCATGCGAGCACGATGTCCGCGCCCATCTCCTTGCCGCCCATCACGCAGTAAGCGCCGCCATAGGACTTGCGGGTGATCACGGTGATCTTGCCCACCGTGGCCTCGCAGTAGGCGTAGAGCAGCTTGGCGCCGCGGCGGATGATGCCGTCGTACTCCTGGTTGGTGCCGGGCAGGAAGCCGGGCACGTCCACGAACTCGATGATCGGGATGTTGAAGGCGTCGCAGGTGCGCACGAAGCGGGCGGCCTTCTCCGAGGCCTTGATGTCCAAGCAGCCGGCGAACTGCATCGGCTGGTTAGCCACGATGCCCACCGAGCGGCCCTCGACGCGACCGAAGCCGATAATGATGTTCTCGGCGTAGTTTTCCTGGATCTCGAGGAAGTCACCATCGTCGATGATGCGGGTGATGACATCCTTCATGTCATAAGGCTGGTTCGGGGAATCCGGAATGAGGGTGTCCAGCTCCAGATCCGACTCATTGATGTTGTCCTGGATGGAGCCTTCCATGATTTCGGCTTCCACGCGCGGAGCCTCATCGCGGTTGTTCTGCGGGAGGAAGCCGATGAGCTCACGCACCCAGTCGAGGGCGTCTGCATCATCAGCGCCGGTGTAGTGGGAGGTACCGGAGGTGGACATGTGGGTGGAAGCGCCACCCAGCTCTTCTTGGGTAACTTCCTCACCGGTGACGGTCTTGATCACCGAGGGGCCGGTGATGAACATCTTGGAGGTCTTATCCACCATGACGATGAAGTCCGTCAGAGCCGGGGAGTAGACGTGGCCGCCGGCACAGGCGCCCATGATCAGCGAGATCTGCGGGATCACGCCGGAGGCCTGGGTGTTACGGAAGAAGATCTTCGAATAGAGGCCGAGGGAAACCACGCCCTCTTGGATGCGCGCACCCGCACCCTCGTTGATGCCGATGATCGGCACGCCAGTCTTAATGGCCATATCCATGATCTTGACGATCTTCTCGCCATAGACCTCGCCCAAGGCGCCGCCGAACACAGCGCCATCTTGGGAGAATACGCACACCTTGCGGCCGTCGATGGTGCCATAACCGGTAACCACACCGTCGGTCACGGGACGCTTAGCGTCTAGGCCGAAGTTCTTGGAGCGGTGCCGGGCGAGGGCGTCGATCTCCACAAAGGAGCCGTCATCGAGCAAGTACTCGATGCGCTCACGAGCGGTCTTCTTGCCTGCCTCATGGACCTTCTCCACAGAAGCAGGGCCCATGGGGGCTTGGGTTTCAGCCAGGCGTGCTCGCAGATCGGCGAGCTTACCTGCGGTCGTGTTTACGTCGGGCATGGTATCGCCCGGAGTCTGTGCGGCAGTCATAGTTCCTAAGTTTAGGTGCCGAAGGCCACAATGTTGTCCAAAGCAGCCTGCAATCCAATTTTCATCCAAAAAATCCACGTAAACGGGGGTAGCTTCCTGCAGAAAAACTGCCACCTCATCTCACAGCAAGGTGGGTATTGGCCTGAGATGAGGTGGGGCCGCGGTGCGGCTGGGCCTAGGGCTACAGCGGGATATTGCCGTGCTTACGGGCGTGGCGGTGTTCCACCTTCGACCGCAGCAAGCGCAGGTTGCGGATGATGGATTCCCGGGTTTCGGAAGGCAAGATGACGGCGTCGATAAGCCCGCGCTCGGCAGCCTGATAGGGGGTGAGGAAGTGGTCGTTGTACTCGCGTTCGTACGATTCGATGAGGGCGGCCACATCCTTGCCCTCGGCAGCGGCCGCGGCCAGCTCCTTGCGGTAGATGAAGCCCACCGCGCCAGCCGCGCCCATGACGGCGATCTCGGCGGTCGGCCACGCCAGGTTCACATCCGCGCCGAGCCCCTTCGACCCCATCACGCAGTAGGCGCCGCCGTAGGCCTTGCGCATCGTCACGGTGATCTTCGGTACGGTGGCCTCGCCATAGGCGTAGAGCAGCTTGGCGCCGCGGCGCAAAATTCCGCCATACTCCTGCGCCGCGCCGGGCAGGAAGCCGGGCACATCCACCAGCATCACAATGGGGATATTGAAGCTATCGCAGGTACGCACGAAGCGGGCGGCCTTCTCGGAAGAATCGATGTCCAGGCAGCCGGCGAAGTGTAGGGGCTGATTGGCCACGAAACCCACCGGACGGCCATCAACGTGCCCGAAGGCGGTGACGACATTCTCGGCTCGGTCGGCCTGGATTTCGAAATAATCCGCGTCGTCGGTGAGTGCGGCGATCACGTCACGCACATCGTAGGGCACGCTGGGGGAGTCGGGGATGATGGAATCCAGCGCCAGCTCCTCCACGCTGGGTAGCTCCGCCAGATCCACCGGCTCCTCCAACGGGGCCTGGTCGCGGTTGTTGTTCGGCAGATAGCGCAGTAGATCCTGGACCCATTCGAGGGCGTCCTCGTCTGAGCTGGCGGTGTAATGGGTGTTGCCGGCGGTGGCCATGTGAGTGGAGGCGCCACCCAGCTCCTCTTGGGTGATGAGCTCGCCGGTGACCGTCTTAATCACGTCCGGTCCGGTGACGAACATCTTGGAGCTTTCATCCACCATCACCACAAAATCGGTGAGGGCTGGGGAATAGGCGTTTCCACCCGCGCAGGCGCCCATGATGACAGAGATCTGCGGCACCACGCCAGAGGCCTGCACATTGTGATAGAAGGTCTGCGCGATCAGATCCAGCGACACCGCGCCGTCTTGGATGCGGGCACCGGCTCCCTCGTAGAGGCCGATGAGGGGGCGGCCGGTGGCGGCGGCGAGCTCCATGATTTTGATCATCTTCTCGCCGTAGACCTCTCCGAGGGCGCCGCCGAAGACAGCAGCATCCTGAGAGAAGACGCAGACCTCGCGGCCATCGATCGTGCCCCAGCCGGTAACGATGCCATCGGTGAGGGGGCGGCGAGCATGCATGCCGAACTCGTGGGTGCGGTGGCGTGCCAGCTGGTCGGTCTCCACGAAGGAGGTTTCATCCAGAAGGAAGTCCAAGCGTTCCCGCGCGGTGAGCCGGCCTTGGTCGTGCCGTTTCTCAATGGGACGCGTGCCCATGGGGGTGGCGGCCTCGGAGCGCAGCTGCTTCAAGGTGGCGATCTTCTCGGCGGTGGTGGGGCGCCGATTGGGGTCGGGCAGAGTCTCAGTGCGGAAAGGTGAGGAAATTGTCATGTTTGGGGATAGTAGAGCATTCTTTGTTTTGTGTCTAGAAATTTCGGGCATGTCGGCGAACTTTTTGATCGGGCTCACATTTTTTGCCGGCTCCAGCACGCCCCATCGCTCCAGCACGCCCCATCGCTCCAGCACCCCCAAGCCGCACGCCGGTGTGAGCATCAACCCAGCGGCAGCGCGGGGCGCAGCGACTACTCTTAGGGGTTATGAACGAGCGCAGACCGATTGATACGGCCCGACTCCACCAGCGGGTCGTCGGCCACGGGCCTTTCACGCACCTCTATTACACGGAAGAGACCGGCTCAACTAACGCGGATCTTGCCAAGGCCGCCACTGAGGGCGCGCCCACGTGGTCCGCGGCGGTCACGGAATCTCAAACGGCTGGCAAGGGGCGCAAGAACCGAGTGTGGGTGACCCCGCCTTATTCGCAGGTCACTCTGTCTGTGCTGTTTCGTCCGCACGGCTCGGCCCTCGCCCGGCTCGGCACCATGCCGCTGATGACAGGGCTTGCGCTCATCGATGCCCTCCACGAGCACGACATCACCGCCCAGTTGAAATGGCCCAACGATGTGTTGTTAAACGGCAAGAAGCTGTGCGGCATCCTTGGCGAAGCGGTGTCTTTAGGCGATGAGCCCGCGCTGGTGATGGGCCTCGGCTTGAATGTTTCGCTCACTGCGGAGGAGCTGCCCGTGCCGCACGCGACCTCGCTGGAGCTCGAGGGCTATACGGTGGACCGCACCGAGCTCACAGGCGATATTCTGTTGGCGCTGCACCACCGCCTGGGCCAGTGGGCGGCAGGGGTGACAAGCCCCATGGAGGCCTATCGCCGGGCGTGTAGCTCGATTGGGCAGCAGGTGCGGGTGCATCTGAGTGAAACTCACGTGCTGGAGGGCGAGTGCACGGCGGTGGCCGATGATGGCCGAATCCAGGTACGCGATACTACTGGGCAGCTGCACGAGCTCTCCGCTGGGGATGTGGAGCACCTGCGGTTGAAGCGCTAGGCTGTGAGGCCACTATGACCATTGTGGACAACCGCGAGCGCTGCCTTTTCGACGCCACCACCCCGGTGACAGGGCTTACCTTCCCCGCGCTCGAACTGGTGGCGTGGACAGGCCTGGCATGGATCGCCATTGGCTTCTTCGACCGCCTGCCCGGCAGCCCCGGCTATGAGCACGTGGGCTACTTCCCGGCCGAAACCCGCGGGCTTGTACTCCTGCTATGGGTGGTGCTGGTGCTGTGGCGTTTTGTGCTGCCAGTGGTGCGTGCTCGGCGGCGCCAATTTAAGGTGACCACCCAGCGCGTGGTGGTGCGGGGGCCTTTCTTGAGGGGGCGTGCGCAGTCGATTGGCATGAGCTACATCTACCGCGCTAGCAAGCAACGCGGCGCCGTGGTCCTCGAGGTGGCGGGCCAGCCGCAGCCGATGGTCTTTCATGGGGTGCCGAAAGCAAAGCAGGCGGTCCAGGCTATTAATTCCGTGGTGGCGCAGCGCCGCTAGGGGGTATCGCTGACCGTGGGCTAAATACCCAACTGCAGATGTGAGCTCCTACACTATGTATGCGTGAGTACAGAGCAGCCCGTATGTGACCACCATCCAGCCCACGCCCCCGGAGTGCCGATCGTTGCCGTGATCGGCGATGGCCAGCTGGCCCGCATGATGCAGACAGCGGCCATCGAGTTGGGGCAATCCTTACGCGTGCTGGCCTCGCGGCCGGACTCCTCGGCCGCCCAAGTGGCGCACGATGTGGTGGTAGGGGACTACACCGATCTGGATGATCTGCGCGGGGTGTGTGCTGGCGCGGATGTGGTCACCTTCGATCACGAGCACGTGCCCAATGAGCATCAGCACACCCTCATCGCGGAGGGGGTAAATATCCAGCCCCGGCCTGAGGCGTTGGTCTATGCCCAAGATAAGCTGCTCCAGCGCCAGCACCTCAGCGAGCTGGGTGCTCCCGTCCCCGCTTTCGCTGCGATCGACTCCGCCCAGGATGCTCGAGATTTCTACGCCCGCGTGCAGGGCGCGGTGTGCGTGAAGGCTCGCCGCGGCGGCTATGACGGCAAGGGCGTGTGGTTTCCCCAAGGAGAGCAGGAGCTTCTCGAATTGGTCGACGACCTACACGGCCAAGGCATTGAGCTCATGGCAGAAACCAAGGTGAACTTGCACCGCGAACTCTCTGCCATGGTGGCGCGCCGCCCTTCGGGGGAGTGTGTGAGCTGGCCGGTGGTGGAGTCAGTGCAGGACAACGGGGTGTGTGCGCTCGCCGTGGCGCCTGCCCCAGGCCTGGAAGAAGCCGTGGAGGAGCGCACCGCCGCGATGGCGCGCCGGGTGGCAGAAACCTTGGGTGTGACAGGAGTGCTGGCGGTCGAGCTGTTCGAGACCACGGAGGGGGAGATTTTTGTCAATGAATTGGCGATGCGTCCTCACAACACTGGTCACTGGACCCAGGATGGCTGTGTGACCAGCCAGTTCGAGCAGCATCTGCGCGCGGTCGCGGATATGCCGCTGGGGGCTACTACCCCCACTGCCGCCCATACCGTGATGGCCAATATTTTCGGCGGCGACACTGATCCAGAACTGAGCTGGGCGGAGCGGCAGAAGGAGGTGTGGGCGCGCTATCCACACGCCAAGATCCATCTCTATGGCAAGGGGCATCGGCCGGGCCGCAAGATCGGCCATGTGAATATCAGCGGTGAGCAGGATGTGGAGCTCTTGCGCGCCGAGGCCCAGGCCGCCGCCTATTTCATGGTTCATGCACAATGGCCTTAAACGATACGCCCATTAATAAGAGGCGTCGGTAGCGAAGGAGAAACTATGCAGCCAGTCGTTGGAATCATCATGGGCTCGGACTCGGATTGGCCCACTGTGGAGCCTGCCGCCGAGATCTTGGCGGAGTTTCAGGTGCCCTTCGAGGTGGGTGTGGTGTCGGCGCACCGCACCCCGGAGCGCATGCTGGATTATGCTCGCGAGGCCCACACGAGGGGGCTGAAGTGCATTATCGCCTGCGCTGGTGGGGCCGCTCACTTGCCGGGCATGGTGGCTGCGGCCACGCCCTTGCCGGTGATCGGTATTCCGCGGGCGCTGAAGGATCTCGACGGCATGGATTCCTTGCTGTCGATCGTGCAGATGCCCGCCGGTGTGCCGGTGGCTACGGTCTCGATCGGTGGGGCGAAGAACGCAGGACTGCTGGCTGTTCGGGTGCTCTCTGCTGGGGATGATGCCTTGGTGCAGAAGATGGCGGACTACCAGGAGACGATGAAAAACGAGGTGCTGGAAAAGGACCGCGCCTTGCAGAAGAAGCTGCTCGGGTGAGCGCGAAGCCGCGGCCCGTGGTGGTTTTGGGGGCCAGTGTGGAGCACGCGCAGCCGCGGCGTCCCCTCGAGATGCGGCTGCGGGCGGCCTGCGGCCCTAGCCGCGAGGCGCTAGAACGGGGCGATGTAGTGGTGGTCACCGGCCGTGGGGAAGCTCCTGTGATGGCGCGGTGGCTGGCCGATCGCGGTATCGATCGCGAGTTGATCCTGCTGGAGGAGCGGGCAGAATCGACCAATGAGAATTTAGAGAACGCGCGCGAGCTTCTGCGCCGGCATTATGGGCGAGACGATATCCGCTATGTGGTGGTGTCTAATCGTTTTCACGTGCCACGCATCCGGTTGTGGGCGTGGCACCACGCTTACGAGGTCGAGACCATTGGCGCTCCCACTCCCTGTCCGGAGGTGCTGTGGCTGTGTCTGCGGGAAGCAGGGGCGCTGGGGCACTCAGCGCTGCGGATCGTCTGGCGGAAGCTCAAACCTGTTTTGACCGCTGCGCCACAGCGTCACGGTGGCAATCACGAGGACAAGGGCCAGTAGCGCTGGCCACACGAGAGGTTCGGGGCGTAAAAGGTTGGCCACGGCCTGCGCGACGGCGAGGGCGGCGAAGGTGCCACAGAAACCGACGAGGCACTCCCACACCAATTTCTTGCGCTTCATTTCGCCCGACTGCGCCACAGTGGAGCTCCTTCCTAGCACGCTGAAGATCTGTGCTCATCCTACAGGGCAGAGCAGTGCTGTGAGCATGCGTGACGACGCCACCTCGATCGCCACGCGCCCCTCGGCGTGCTAGCCCTTGACGCCACCGGCGGTGAGGCCGGCCACGATGCGGCGTTGGAAAACCAGCACCATGATCACGAGCGGCACTGTCACAAGCGCGCCTGCGGCCATGATGGAGGCGTAAGGGTATTCGAAGGCCGAGGGGCCAGAGAAGCGAGCAATGGCCACCGTCACCGGTTCAGTGCTGGTGGTGGAGAGCTGCTTGGCCAGCATGAACTCATTCCATGTGGCGATGAAGGCAAGAATGGCGGTGGTAAATAGCGCCGGTGCCGCCAAGGGCAATAACACCGTGCGGAATGCCTGTCCTCTGCTGGCGCCGTCGACGCGGGCGGCCTCTTCCAGCTCCCAGGGCAGCTGCTGGAAGAAGGATACGAGAGTGTAGATCGTCAGCGGCAGCGCGAAGGAGATGTTGGGGATGATCAGCGCGCGGTAGGTGCCGATCCAGCCGAGATCGCCGAAGAGCTGGAATAGCGGAGTCACCAGCGCGATGCCAGGGAACATGGAGGCGGCTAGCACGATGCCGGTGACAAATCCCTTGGCGGGAAAGTCGAGCCGGGCGAGGGCATAGGCGGTGAACACGCCCACCAGCACGGCCAGCGCGGTGGTGACCACACCAATGATCAGCGAGTTGCCGATGGCGGCGAGGAAGTCGTTGCCCTTATCGGTGGCGAGTGCATCGCGGAAGTTATCGCCGGTGACGTGCGTGGGCCACGGGGTGGTGTCGAAGGTGTGGGCGCTATCGCGCAGTGCCGTCACGAGCATCCAGTAGAAGGGGGCTAGCCCCCACACCAGAATCAGAATGACGCCTAGGTAGTTGCGTAGAGCTTTCATCGGCTGGTCTCCTTCAACTGCAGCGGGGCGCTCACCGTGGGCAGCGCCACGGTGGAGGAGGGAAGGTCGTGTTCATCGTCGTCGCTGCGTTGTTGTGCAGCGGTGGCGCCGCGGTTCACGTCGGCACCCAGGAAGCGAATCATGATGAAGGCGACGGCGAAGATGAGCAGGAAGATCAACGTGGATAGCGCCGAGGCGGAGTTGAAGTTATTTTGGCGCAGATCCTCCACCACCAGCTGGGAGATGGTGGCTGTGGGCGCGTTAGAGGAGGCGGAGATCATGATCACTGGCAGGTCGTACATGCGCAGGGTGTCGAGGGTGCGGAAGAGTACCGCCACCATGAGCGCGGGGCGCACCAGCGGCAGGGTGATGCGGGTGAAAATCTGCCAGGTGCTTGCCCCATCTACCTTGGCTGCCTCGTAGACGTCCTTCGGGATCATCTGCAGCCCAGCCAAGATGAGCAACGCCATAAAGGGGGTGGTTTTCCACACGTCGGCCACGATCACGGCGAAGCGCGCCGCCCAAGGATCGGTGGTCCACGCGATATCGTGGCCGAGCAGGGAATTGACCACCCCGTGCGGGGCGAAGATGAACTGCCAGAGCTTTGCCGTTACGGCGGTCGGGATCGCCCACGGGATGAGTACCGCGGCACGCAGTAGGGCGCGACCCTTGAACTCGCGGTTCATCACGATGGCCATCCACATGCCCAGCACCACCTCGATGCTCACGGCTACCACCGTGAAAAAGAGAGTCACCCATACCGCCGGCCAGAAGTCGGAGGCGATAACCCCGGACGGGCAGGTGCTGACGGTGCCATTAGGCTGCATGCAGCGTTGGGTGAGCCAGTATAGGTAATGGTCGACACCGGCGAATCCGCCATCAACGAATACTCCCGTGGTGGGGTCGAGTCTCTTATCCTGCTGAAACGACAACCAGATGGCGCGCACGATCGGATAGCCGATCACGATCGCCAGCACGGTCATGGCCGGCGCGATAAGGATCGCGGCGTGCCGCCGTTGCTTCAACCTTTCCATCAGCTACTACTCGCTTCCTTGGGCTCGGGTGCAGTGGAGCATTCTTCGGTGCTCTTTACTTAATGTAGTGCCAGCTGCGTCTCAGCGAAGCGACGCTGCCCCCGCGAAGGAGAGTAAAGCGGTGGCGGGAGGTGGCGTCGATAAGCGCAGAAAACCCACCGCCCCACATGAACAGAGGGGCGGTGGGGTTTCAGGTGACGGGCACCAGGTGTTTAGCGCGAGGCGTTGGTGATGGCCTCAGCCATCGACTCGGTGGCCTCGTCCACGGTGGCATCACCCTTCAACGCGGCAGTGGCATTGTTCTGGATGGCCTTAGACACCGCGGTGTAGAAGGGGGTCACCGGGCGCGGCTTGGCGTTTTCCAGAGACTCCTTCAGAGCGGGCAGGTAGGGGAACTCGTCCACCAGATCCTCGTCATCGTAGATGGAGGCCAGCACCGGCGGGAAGGAGTTCTCGGCGAAGCTCTTCTGGTTCTCCTCGGAGATGATGAACTCCATGAAGTCCTTCGCGGTGGCCTTGTGCTCGGAGTGGATGTTGATGGCGTTGTTGTAGCCGCCGAGAGCGGACACGCCCACGCCGTCCTTCGCCACCAGCGGCTGCACCTCGAACTTGCCGGAGGTGGCCTCCGAGTCCTCGGCGTTGCGGTACATGTATGGCCAGTTCACCGCGTAGGCGGTCTTGCCCTCGGTGAAGGCCAGGTTGGTCTCCTCCTCAGTGGTGGCCAGGGCGTTCTTGGCGATCACGCCGTTGTCATAGGCCTCCACCATCGCCTGCAGCCCGGCGCGGGCATCTTCGGAGTCCACCGCGGGGGTGCCGTCATCGTTGAGCACCTCGCCGCCCCAGCCGTGGATGAAGGCGGAGGTATTCACTGTCAGGCCCTCATACTCCTTGAGCTGGAGGGTCAGGCAGTCCTTGTCGGAGACATCCTCGCAGGAGTTGGTGAGATCCTCCCACGTCTCTGGGGCGTCCTTGACCAGCTCGGTGTTGCGGTAGAGCAACTGAGCATTGGTGTTCTGCGGCAGGGCGTAGAGGGTGTCGCCGTAAGTGGCGGATTCCACGGTGGCCTCCAGCAGGCCATCGGTGTCCACCTCGAGGTCATCGGTGAGCGGGGCCAGCCACTGGTTGGCGGCGAAGTCCGCGGTCCACACCACGTCCAAGGCCATCACATCGAAATCCGAATTACCGGCCTGCAGCGACTGCACCAAGGTGTCACGCTGCGCATCGGATTCACCGGCCAGCTCGGAGAGGGTGACCTGCTCATCTGGGTGCTCGGCATTCCATGCCTCGATAATGGGCGTGATCTTATCGGTGTCATTCTTACCCATCGCGAAGGTGATGGGGCCACGACCATCGGCGTTGTCCACCTCGGGGGCTTCGGCGCTACCACCGTCGGAGGAACACGCGGTGAAAGCCAACGCGGTGGCCGCGAGAACAGCGGCGGTGGATCTGCGGGAAGTCGACATATAAAACTCCTTGCGTACTATGAACAACTTCCCTCAAATGTAGTGACCCACCCCCACGCTTCGTGGGACTTGTGCATCCGATCACCCCTAAAGAGGGCTATGTGACGCGTACGCCAGTCTCCACATCGAAGTAGTGGGCCTGGGAAAGGTCCATCTCCACGGTGAGTGTGCTGCCGCGCTCGAGGGGGCGACCATCGTGGCGCACCGCTAGGCGCACTTCGGGGCTCGCGGGCAGGTGCCCGTAGAGATAGCTAGTGGAGCCCAATGCCTCCACCAAGTCCACCACGATCTCCACCGGCGCCCAGCGGCCCGTGCGGGGCGCATCCGGATCGGCCACATGCACATTCTCGGGGCGCACGCCCAGCAGCACCCGCCCGTGCTGGGCATCAGAGACCTCGATGAGGTTCATCGACGGCGAACCGATAAACCCAGCCACAAAAGCATTGGCGGGGTTGGAGTAGAGCTCCTGCGGGCTGGCCACCTGCTGCAGCTGGCCCTCGTTGAGCACCGCCACCCTATCGGCCATCGTCATTGCCTCCACTTGGTCGTGGGTGACGTAGACGGTGGTGGTGCCAAGCTCACGTTGCAGGGAGGAGAGCTGGCTGCGGGTCTGTACACGCAGTTTGGCGTCGAGGTTCGATAGCGGCTCGTCCATGAGAAATACCTGTGGCTCGCGCACGATCGCGCGCCCCATGGCTACCCGCTGGCGCTGGCCACCAGAGAGATCCTTGGGGCGCCGGTCCAGCAGTCCGTCCAGATCGAGCACCCGGGCGGCCCGCTCTACGCGCTCAGTGATGTCCGCCTTGCTCTTTTTGGCCAGTTTGAGTGAAAAACCCATATTCTCCCGCACGGTCATAGTGGGGTAGAGGGCATAGTTTTGAAACACCATGGCAATATCGCGCTCGGCCGGATCCATGGTGGTCACATCGGTCTCGCCGATAAAAATGGAGCCGGAGCTGGTCGCCTCCAACCCGGCCAAGGCCCGCAGGGTAGTGGACTTGCCGCAGCCCGAGGGGCCCACCAACACGAGGAACTCGCCATCGGCGATCTCGAGATCGAGATGGTTCACCGAGGGGCGGGTCGCGCCGGGGTAGGTGATGGAGACATCATGAAAACGCACAGAAGCCATGGCCTACATCCTAAAGGCTGCAGGCAAGCGGGGGAGGGCTAAGCAGGGGCGGGGGCGGAGACACCAGTTGATGCGGCGGCTTAAGACTCGGCGGGATCGAGCAAGGCCTTCTCGGCCGCGGCGATCTCCGCGAGACGCTCAGCAGATGCTTCGCCGGCCACCACCACAGCACTTCCCCCAGCACCAATCGCGGCGAGTGCGCGCTCATCCGCATCGGGCTGCTCTCCGCGCAGCAGCACCCGGGCCGCCATGCCTTCTGGGTAAAGCTGTCCCAAGGGTTGGGTGGGGTGTGGGAAGTGATCGTCGTGCAGGCGCACCTCCGCGCCGAGATCGATCGCATCGCCGATATCGATGCCGCACTCGGCGGCAGAGCGGCCGAAGCCGTCGATGGTCACAGCCACCAGCTCGCGTTGCTCGGCAGGATCGAGGCGGGTGGACTCTTGGCATAGAACCTCAGCCTGCGGATCGGCCGCGTCGACCACACTGATCTGGGCTGCGGCCGCTCCCAGCAGCAGCACCAGCCGTTGCCACGAGCTATCGACATCCATGGCGATGTGCTCGCCGGGGGTGAGTTCGAGCTCCTCGATGAGGAAGTTGCCCATCTTCGAGGCCCAATTGTCTAGGGTGAGCGCCGAAAAATCCATGCGGAATCCGCGGCTGTCGTCATAGAAGGTCAACACGGGAGCGCTGGGGGCGTGGCGGTGAGCGTCGAAAAGCGTGAGCATACACCCCAACCTAGTTCACACAGCGGGGGCCGTCGCCGCCGGCATCGAGGGTGGGGGAGAGCTGGGACTCTTCCAACTGGGTGCCGGGCTCGCCGATGACCTCGGTGGACTCGGTGTCCAACGAGGCGTTTTCGTCCTTCGGGCCGATGTAATCATCGTGCACAACCACCACCACGCTGCCCGGGTTCAGGCTCGGGGAGGCGGTGACGGGTACCCCGCCGAGCTGCTCGGCGAGAGCCTGGGCGGCAGGGTCCTGGGGATCGGCGGCCACCACTTGGGAGTAGGTGTACAACCCGGCGGGGGCGTTGCCGATTTCGCCCATGGTGTAGCCGTCATTCTTCAACGCCCCGCCCACCTGGGCGGCCAATCCGGCGGTGCCGGTGGCGTTGAGCACGGTGACGTCCGTGATCGCGCTGGGTCCGGTGCTGTTAGCGCCGGAGGCGTCAGGGGTATCGCCGTCCTTGGGGGCGTCGTGGTCCTTCTTATCGTCCTTCTTGTTTTCATCGCCACGGTTGAGGAGTCGATCGAAGTAGTCGTGCACCTCTTTGAGATCCACGGTGACCACGGACTCGCCATAATCGCCCACGCCGTCGATGCTGGTGACGGGGATCGTTTCGAAGAGCACGTTGCCGCCGGCGAGATCCTGAAGCTGGGTGGCGAAGCTCATGATGTCCCAGTCCTCGTCGATAATCACCGAGCGGGTCACGGCATCGCCCATCTGGTTCAGCTTGGAGGGGCTGGTGAGCGTGTTTGCCTCCAGGGCGGTTTGGACCAGCGAGGCCATGTAGGCCTGCTGACGAACGATGCGGTCGAGGTCGCCGCGGGGCAGGCCGTGGCGCTGGCGCACGAAGGCCAGGGCTTCCTTACCGCTGAGGGTTTGGCGCCCCGCTGGGAAATCAGCGCCGGAGAACTCATCGTAGGTGGCCTCGTTAAGGCACACGTCCACTCCGCCCACGGCGTCGGTGAGCAGCACGAAGCCGAGCAGGCCCACCTCGGCGTAGTGGTCCACGGTGATGCCGGTGAGTTCAGCGATGGCGTTGATCAGCCCCTTGCGGCCTGCGTCCTTGGATTCGCGGGCGATCTGTTGGGGATCGGTCACGCCCTCGCTGTTGAGCTTCTCGGTGGCTTTGGCTTTGTGGGCGGCGAAGACACCGTTGATCTTGAGGTTGCCGAATTCGCCATCATGAATATAGGTATCGCGCGGGATCGAGATGGCGGTGGCGGAGGAACCATCGGAGGGCACGCGCACCACCATGATGGTGTCGGTGTTGTCATTTTCCTCGTCACCGGCGTGAAGCATGTCGATTTCTTCGGGGGAGAGCGAGTTACCTTGGGCGTCGGTGCGGGAGTCGGAGCCCACCAGCAGGATGTCGGTGGCGCCATCGTTGGGAGTGTCCGAGCCTTGGCCGAGTGCGAGGTTGCCGGCGCTGGCCACATCGGAGCCGATGCGCCCCACGGAAAAGTAGCCGAGGCCGCTGATAGCCAGCACCACCACCGAGAGCACTGCCACCACGGCGCGCCAGCCTTTGGGCCCGGCCTGGTGCAGGTCCACTCCCGCCTTGGGGGCGGGGCTGATATCGCGGACGTGGCGTTGACGATTCGAGCCTGACACTACTGCTACACGCTCCTGACTGTGGCGCACGATTTCTCTTCTCCGCACACGGCAGGTCCGCGTGTGGTGGTGGGCGCGGCAGGGCCATAGTTATGCCCGCCGCGCCGATAGCATATGAGAGTCTAGTGACAAAGCCCCAACAATTCCTAGACGCCGCCTGCGGTAGCGAAGGACCATCATGCGTATCACTGTCACCGGCGCGGGAGGACAACTCGGCCGTGCCCTCAGCCTCACCTGCCCTCCCGAGCGCCGCGATCAGATCACCTGGCTTCGCCGTAGTGAGCTGGACATCACCTCCGCGCGGCAGTGTGCGCTTATCGACGCCGACCTCATCATCAACACCGCCGCCTTCACAGATGTCGACGGCGCGGAGGGGCAGCCAGAGCTCGCCGAGGCCGTTAATGCCCGCGGGCCGCAGCTGCTCGGTGAGCATGCCGCCCGAACCGGGGCCTACGTGCTGCACGTGAGCACTGATTATGTGATGGGTGCCGGAGCAGCCCCAGCCCCGCAGCCGGCCACCGAGGACGCGCCCTGCCACCCAGAGACGGTGTACGGGCGCAGCAAACTGGCCGGCGAGCGGGCCCTAGCCGCCTCGGGCGCGACCGCCTGCGTGGTGCGCACCGCCTGGGTGTTTTCCGGCGAGGTGCTGCCCGAGGCCCAGGACTTCGTGTCCACCATGATGCGCTTGGAGCGTGAGCACGACACGCTCACCGTGGTCGACGACCAGTGGGGTAACCCGACTTTCGTGATCGATTTGGCACGGGGGCTGTGGGAGATCGTCGATAAGCATGAACAGGGCCATCCACTGCCCGGGGTGTTGCACGGTGTGGGCGGCGGGGATCCTGTCACGTGGTGCACGCTCGCTCGGGAGGTTTTTCGCTGCCTCGGCGCCGATCCAGCGCGGGTGCAGCCAGTGGGTTCTGATGCCTATCCGCGGCCGGCGCGTCGGCCAAACAACTCGGCGCTGGCGAGCACAGCCTGGCGGGAGGCGGGATTGGCGCCGCTGCCGGAGTGGCGCAGCGGGGTGCGCCGCGCTGTGAGCGGTAGCATGGGGTGATTGTGGATACCAATGCTCTAGCCATCATCACCGTCACCTACTCCCCGGGCAGCTACCTGCGGGATTTCCTCGATTCCATACCCGCAGCCACCACTCGGCCGGTGCGGGTGATCATGGCAGACAACGGCTCCCGCGATGGCGCCCCCGAGGCGGCGGCGCGTGACTATGAGTGCGCGGAGTTCCTGCCCACCGGGGGCAACGTGGGCTATGGGCATGCCATTAATATTGCCGCCCGTCATCTTCAGGAGGCTCGCGCGGCCGGCGAGGTGGATCCGCGCTATCTGCTCGTGGTCAACCCCGATGTGGTGTTTAGTCCCGGCAGTATCGACAAGCTGGTAGAGACTGCGGCCACCTGGCAGGGCGAGGTGGGCTCGGTGGGGCCATATATTAAGGAACCAGATGGCTCCGCCTATCCTTCGGCGCGTGCCGTGCCCACCCTGGGGCTTGGCATTGGCCACGCCCTGCTCGGCGGGGTGTGGAAAAACAACCCATGGTCGCGCGCCTATCGCAACGACGCCGATATGGCCACCGCCCACACCGCGGGGTGGCTGTCTGGCTCCTGCCTGCTGCTGAACTGGGAGGCCTTCGACGCTATCGGAGGCTTCGACGAGCGCTACTTCATGTATATGGAGGACGTGGATCTTGGCGACCGCCTAGGCCGCGCCGGCTACGACAACGTCTTTGAACCCGCCGCGATCATCACCCATGCCAAGGGGCATGTGGCTGATCGAGACCCCGGCAAGCTGCTGCCCGCTCACCACGAATCCGCCTATCGCTTTCAGGCCGATCGTTACCCCAAGATCTATCACCTGCCGCTGCGCCTAGCCCTGCGAACTGGGCTGAAGTTGCGGGAAGTGCTTGCCGTCGCGCGAGCCCGCCGCAGCGCGACACGCTAGCCGGCTGCTGGTGGGGGCGGCGCTTGTGAACATCACCACCGATATTCGCTGTGGCGCGTGGGCGTGCCGCGACCGTCGCGCCCGCGGGCTGGGCTACATTACAAGGAAAGCGCCACTGTTTATGGCTGCGGCTCACCCCTGCGTGCTGCCCTCGCCTTAGACGAGGGCGGGACGATTGAGACAAGTAAGGTAAAGAAGCACTCGATGATGAGCTCACCCCACACATTCGATCCGGCGTCGACGACCCTGACCGAGGGCACCGAGGTGCCGCCGCGCGAGGTAGATGCCGTGATCCTGGTCGGCGGCAAGGGCACCCGCCTGCGCCCGCTGACGGTGAACACACCGAAGCCCATGCTTCCCACTGCTGGTGTGCCTTTCCTGCAGCACCTGCTGGCCCGTATCAAGCAGGCCGGCATGACCCACATCGTTCTTTCCACCTCCTACAAGGCTGAGGTGTTCGAGTCCTACTTCGGCGATGGCTCCGAGTTTGGCCTTGAGATCGACTATGTGGTGGAGGAAGAGGCCCTCGGCACCGGCGGAGGTATTCGCAACGTGCTGGAGAAGCTGCGCTATGACACCGCGCTTGTGTTCAACGGCGATGTGCTCGGTGGCGCTGACCTCGGGGCGCTGCTGGATACCCACGCCGCCAATCAGGCGGATGTCACGTTGCATCTGGTGCGCGTGGCCGATCCTCGTTCCTATGGGTGTGTCACCACCGATAGCGAGGGGCGCGTGGTGGAGTTTTTGGAAAAGACCCAGGATCCGCCGACCGATCAGATCAACGCTGGCGCCTATGTGTTCTCTCGTTCGGTAATTGAGACGATTCCCGCGAATCGCAACGTCTCGGTGGAGCGCGAAACCTTCCCCCGCCTGCTCGAGGATGATTGCCGCGTCTTCTCCTACGTGGACAACTCCTACTGGCGCGATATGGGCACCCCGGAGGACTTCGTGCGGGGCTCCTCCGATCTGGTGCGCGGAATCGCTCCCTCGCCGTTGCTGGCGGGGCGTACCGGTGAGTCGGTGGTGGCGCCCTCCGCCGCGGTGCGCGATGGGGTGCTGCTGCTCGGCGGCACGGTAGTGGGCCGTGGCACCGAGATCGGCGCCGGCTCTCGCCTCGATGCCACTGTGGTCTTCGATGGCGCCACCATCGAGCCGGGCGCGATCATCTCCAATTCCATCATCGGCGCCGGAGTGCACATTGGCCCCAACACCCATATTCACGATGCCATCGTGGGCGATGGTGCCACCTTGGGTGCGCGCTGTGAATTGCGCGGCGGGATGCGCATTTGGCCGGGGGTCTCCATTCCGGACGGCGGGATTCGTTTCTCGACGGACGCCTAAAGTCTCGTGCCGCCGGTGCCCGCCGCGACATCCCGCGGCGGCGTGATCGCATATATGGCCGCCAACATCTATATGTAGTACCCCCATGCCTCACCCCCAAGGCTGGGGGTTTGTGAATGTTGTGACAAATGTGGCGACTATCCAGCGAATTTGTGCAATTTCATCCACGGATGGCGTGAGCGGCTTGACGATATCTAGGCCCACGTGTGTAATCACAAGTGTGTAACTGGCTCGCATTCCCTCTCGCTAGCCGGAGTCAAAATCCCACCTCTGCGGTGGGTGAGGAGCAGGACATTCCCACGCACGTATGCATCGTGGAATGCCCCACCCCGAATACTGTCGGACTGATCTAGTGAGAGATAGCAGTGCGGGCCGCGCCTAAGACGCGCCGAGGAAGAAGCAAAGAGATCACGCCGGCAAAGAAAGGGGGCTTGACGTGGAAAATAAGGCCGATCATCTCGTGGTCAGCAGCATTGACGGTGATTACTCCGATGCTGGTACGCGGGATCACGGAGACGCCACCACCCGCTCCGCAGCGGCGGAGTCCTCCTACGGTGAACTCAGTTTTGATGACCTCTTCGGAGCCGTCGAGCAGGAATGGCACGACCAGGCGCTGTGCGCCCAAACCGATCCGGAGGCATTCTTCCCCGAAAAGGGAGGCTCCACCCGTGAGGCCAAGCGCATCTGCAAGGCCTGCGGAGTGCGCGATGAATGCTTGGAATACGCGCTGCTGCACGATGAGCGCTTCGGTATCTGGGGCGGGCTCTCCGAACGTGAGCGCCGTCGCTTGAAGAAGCAGCTCGGCTAGAGCTGTCCTCAATAACAGGAACCTAGACCTTATGAAGGGTCTAGGTTTTTTCGCTACCTGGGGGACTGGGGCTGGGGTGGTGCCCTTAGAGTTCGAAGCTGGGATCAATATCGGTGGGGGCTACGTTGAGAAACGATGCCACCAATGCCACCAGCACGGTGCCGAGAAGCTCGGCGCGGTCGCTGGGGTCCGGGGCGCGCAGCTCTATCGGTTTGCGGAAGAGCACGATGCGCGGCCGCGTGGGGTTGCCATAGCGGTCCACCCCGGCTGAGATGACACGCCCCAAGGGCACGGGACCATCGGAGGCGATATCGTCGGGCAAGATCGTGAGGTCTGTGCGCAATCGCATGCGCGGGATCATGTCGATGGCGATGTCGAGATGGTCCAGCTCGGCGGCAAAGCGGGCCTGAATGGGGGCATAGGCTCGAAGGACGGCGCGATCAAAATCTTCACTGCGGCTGACAAAGCGGGGCAAAGCCGCGGGCATCAGGGGGCCGCGCACCCCACGACCTCGACGATCGCGGGAGTTCAGGCGGGCAGGAAGGGTGCTCATAGCTACTCACCTTAAGCCGCTTGGGCGGGCAGATGGGTGAGGCACAGCCGCCTAGGACTGTCTAAACCTTGACTAACAGTCTAGACTTTTGGGTCGTGAGCCAATTTCGTCGTTGTTCCCGTCCTGGCTGCGGCAAGCCTGCCGTGGCAACGCTGACCTACGCCTACGCGGAGTCCACCGCCGTGGTGGGGCCCCTCGCTGCCCGCAATGAGCCCCATAGCTGGGATTTGTGCGCCGATCACGCTGCCCGCATCACCGCCCCCTTGGGCTGGGAGATGCTGCGCGTCGATGGCATCGATACGGGGCTGCACGATGATGACGAGCACCTCACCGCTCTCGCCGAGGCCGTGCGGGAGGTGGGTAAGAATGCCTCCGGTCTGGTCCCGCGCTCGCCCTTGAGCGAAACCGGCTCCACTACCCGGGCTGAGGCGCAGCAGCGCGCCCGCGATGCGGAAAACCGCCGCCACCCCGCGCGCAGCCACCAGGATCGCCCGAAGGGTGCGGTGGGCAAGCGTCATTTGTATATCGTTCCTGCTGAGGACGAGGAATCCTAAGCGCACGGACTCGGCGCTGTAGCGGCAGGTTATAGTTGTGGGTACGTTTGTGTGAACCTGTAGATCTACGTGCCCGCAAAGGAAAGAACTTTTATGCGCTCGCCAGAGGCAGTCCATGCTGTAGTGAAGGCCTACGATATCCGTGGGGTGGTCGGTGAGAGCATCGACGCGGAATTTATGTATGACACCGGCGCCGCCTTCGGCCGCCTCATCTATGGCGAAGGCTCTCGCCTGTTGGCCATCGGCCACGACATGCGCCCCAGCTCCCCGGAGCTTTCCCAAACTTTTGCTGATGGCGCCGCCTCTCAGGGGGTGGACGTGATCCAGCTGGGTCTTGCCTCCACCGATGAGCTCTACTACGCCTCGGGCGTGCTGGAGTGCGCGGGAGCAATGTTCACCGCTAGCCACAATCCCGCCCAGTACAACGGCATCAAGCTGTGCCGCTCCGGGGCAAAGCCCGTGGGGCAGGAGACCGGGTTGGCCGATATCACCGACATGCTCATCGAGGGCGTGCCGCTTTTCGACGGCCAACCCGGCTGCACCGAAAGCCGCGACGTACTCGAGGGCTATGTGGACTATCTCAAGAACCTGGTAGATATCTCTGCCATCCGGCCGCTGCGGGTTGCTATCGACGCCGCCAATGGCATGGCGGGTCTGACGGCACCGGCGGTGTTTGCCGAAACCCCAGTTGAGGTGAAGGATCTCTACTTCGAGCTCGACGGCACCTTCCCCAACCACGAGGCCAATCCCTTGGATCCGAAGAACCTTGAGGATCTGCAGCGCTTCGTGGTGGACACCGGTGCGGACGTGGGCTTGGCCTTCGACGGCGATGCAGACCGCTGCTTCGTGGTCGATGAGAAAGGCCAGCCGGTCAGCCCCTCGGCGATCTGCGCCCTCATCGCGGAGCGCACCCTCGCTGAGCACCCCGGGGCCACGATCATCCACAATCTCATCACCTCAAAGAGCGTGCCGGAGATTATCGCCGAAAACGGCGGCACCGCCGAGCGCACCCGAGTGGGCCACTCCTTTATCAAAAAGACCATGGCCGATACCGGCGCCAAGTTCGGCGGCGAGCACTCCGCGCACTACTACTTCACCGACTTCTTCAACGCCGATTCCGGCATGCTGGCCGCTTTGCACGTCCTCGCCGCCTTGGGGGAGCAGGACGGCCCCCTGTCGGAGCTGATGGCCCGCTACACCCGCTATGCCGCCTCCGGGGAGATTAACTCCGTGTTGGAGAATGCGCAGCAGCAAGAAGAGCGTCGAGAAGCAGTGGTGGAGGCCTTCGCCGACCGCACGGAATCCATTGACCGCCTCGATGGCGTGACCGTGGAGCTCGCAGGCACTCCCGCGTGGTTTAACGTTCGCGCCTCCAATACCGAGCCGCTGCTGCGGCTCAACGTGGAGGCACCCACCGAGGCCGATGTGCAGGAACTCGTCACCGAGATTCTCGGCATCATTCGCGCCTAACTCATCTCACCCAAAGGGGCGCGCCTCATGCCTAATCACCACGAGCTCTTCGATCTCGCCCACGAAGGCGCCCAAATTCGCGCCATCGCCAGTGCGGTGCGCGAGGGGCAGCTTCAGCTGAGTACCTCGCCGCGATCGATCATCGTGGTGGCTCCTGACCACTTTTATCGTTGTGTGGTGCGGGCCGGGCTGGCGCTATTGCCCGATGTATCGGTGCCGGTGGTGTGCCACGCCGAGCTACCTCGCTACGCCGGGGCGATGGACGTAGTCATCATCACTGGCGATGATCGCCATGAGCCCCAGGCTTATGCCGCCGCCAGCACGGCCCACGCCCGCGGCTGCGTGTGCACGCTCATCAGCCCATATGCCTCCTATACCGCCGAAGAAACGGGAGTTACGGGACTGCCGGCGTTGCCCGCCGTAGCCCAGAACTCCCCAGCGCGAACCATCGCCGTGCTCGCAGCCTGCGTCCTTGGGCTGCGCATGGCTCCAGCTGGGGTGGCGGAGATTCTCGATTGCGTGGCCGACGAGGTGGACGAGGAGCTAGCCGCCTGCCACCCCGAGCGCGAGGCGGTGGTCAATCCCGCGCGGGCGCTCGCCGAATATGTGCACACCACCCCCGTGGTGCATGTGGCCGCCAAAGAGGGAACCGAGGAATTCACTGCCCTCATCGCTGCACTTTTTAATCGCGCCGGCGGACAGCACAGCGCGCTATCGGCGCAGGATTACCACCTCCACGCCGAGGCTGCCCCCAGTACGGGCGAAGACATCTTCTATGACCCATTCCTTGACGAGCCGCCGGTGATGCTAACCTCGAAGGTTGTTGTTTGGGCACTCGGCCCCACGGCCGAGCTTGTGATGCCCGTTGAAGCGCGCTGCGAATCCTGCGATACTCATTCGGCAGACACTGCCGGCGCGCTGCCACTCGGGGGCGCGCACGAGGGCGCCACCGAGGCACTTGCACCAGGCTTAAGGCTCATCGCTCGCGCGTGGGCAGCCAGCTGCGCCACAGGATAAGTGGACGCGACGGCTGGCATGTGCACCGGCATGGGCCGCTTTCAAGCGCGCGTTGACATTCGCGCGCTAAGGAGGACATAGAATACATGCACCGTCTCGCGGGGATCGAGCGAGCCTATCCATGGGGCTCCCGCACCGCCATCCCACGGTTGAAAGGGGACCAGGCGCCCGCGCCGCATCCCATAGCCGAGCTGTGGTTCGGGGCGCACCCGGCCTCTCCGTCCACGGTGGATGGCAAGCCGCTGAGCGAACTCATCGCCCAGGACCCCAGCGCGTGGCTGGGCAAGCGCATTGCGCAGCGCTTCGATAACCGACTGCCCTTCCTCGTCAAAATTCTCGCAGCCGACGAGCCCCTGAGCCTGCAGGCCCATCCGTCCAAGCAGCAGGCTGAGGATGGCTGGGAGCGCGAAAATGCCCTCGGGATCGATGTCAGTGGGGCCCAGCGCAACTATAAGGACAATAACCACAAGCCCGAGGTGCTGGTGGCGCTGTCCGACTTTGAGGCCATGGCCGGATTCCGCCCGCTGGAGCACACCATCCGCCTGCTGCGCCAGCTCAACTGCGCCGCGATGGATCGCTACCTGCACATGATCGACGATGGTCAGGCGCTGGGGGAGAGGGAAGAGGAAAACCGCCTCCGGGCGCTCTTTACCACCTGGATTACCATTCCCGCCGGTGCGCGGGCGGAGCTGATCCGCCACCTCATCGAAGCCATCGATGCCGTCGACGAGCAGCAGGTAGAGCCGTGGATCGCCCACACCCTGCACAATGTGCGGGCGATTAATGAGCGTTATCCCAATGACATTGGCGTGCTGGGGGCCCTGCTGCTTAACCACGTGCAACTGGCCCCAGGCGAGGCTATCTACCTGCGCGCGGGATCGCTTCATGCCTACCTGCATGGTGTGGGCGTGGAAGTGATGGCCAACTCCGATAATGTGTTGCGCGGCGGGCTCACCACCAAGCATGTGGATGTTCCCGAGCTGGTGAAGGTGCTTGGCTTCGCTCCGCTCGCCGATCCTTTCGTGGCAGCAGAGCAGCACACGCGCGCGGGCGCAGAGATTACCCGCTATCCCATTCCAATCGAGGATTTCAATCTTTCCGCCATCACGATCGACGCCACCGCCGAGCCGCTCGAACTTCAGCTCGACGGGCCGACCATCGTGGTGAGCAGCTCGGGCGAGGTTGAGATCACCAACGCCAACGGCGAGCAGCTGCGCATCGGCCCCACCGAGGCGGTGTGGCTCGATGAGCGCGACCGCAACGTGATTCTCACTGCCGAGGAGGCGGCCCAGGTCTTCTGGGCTTATGCCTAAACGCAGCCGCAGATACATCTACAGGCCCTTTCCCCGCATAGGGGAGAGGGCCTGTAGTGCTAGAAAAACGCGGAGCTGCGGTGTGTGCGGCAATCGCCGTGGGTAGGGGCGAGGCTACTGAGCGGGGACGCTGCGCGGTGAGCTGACCGTGGGGCCGGCGCTGGTGACGCTGGGGGCTTCCACCGGCTCCGGTGAGCGGGCCGAAGAACTAGACGGGCTCGAAGTACGCGGCGAGGAGCTGGACGGGGCCGAGCTGCTCGGGCGGGAGCTGGCGCTGCTCGGGGCCTCGCGGGTGGCAGTGGGCTCCGTGCTGCTGCTCGGCGCTGTGGAGCTTGGGCTCGGCTCAGTCTCCGAGGAACCGACGTGCACGCTGCTCGGCGTCGAGCTCGTGGGGGCGGTCTCCTTCGGGGCATCGGGGGCGCTGGTGGGCACCGGCTCGCTGCTGCTCGGAGAGCTCGGGCTCTCTGGGCTAGAGGTGCCATCCTGCGGTCGCGTTGGTGTGCTGCTGATCGGGGAGCTCACAGGGGTGCTCTCCTCGCTGGTGACACTCGGGGCCTGTGGTGAGCTCGGCGCGGAGGGCTGTTGCTGGGTGCTGCTTGGTCCCGGCTCGCCGGTATTGGGCAGGCGAATGATCTTGGTCGGCGGCACGGTAGAGGTGCGGGAGCTGCTCGGGGCCTGCGGGGCGGTGCCGGAACCCGGCTGCAACGGAGTCACCCGTGAGGTGCTGCCGTGATACTCCTTAGGATCGTCCTCCTCCGTCCTTGAAGGCTCGTCGGAGGGCTCCGAGGACGGCTCGGAGCTTGACACGCTCTCGGACTCGTTGACGGAGACATACCCGCCACGGGTTTCGGCGGAGCTAGAGCCACGGCTGGCGTTGGGGGCAGATAGCCACCATGCGCCCACGCCCACGATCAGGGCGATAGCAAGCCCAGCAGAGGTGAACAGGAAAAACCGCTTGAGGTCGGAATCAACCATCACTCACCTCTTTTCCTGCTCCGTGAGCTGCGAAGGAACACAATCAAGCAAATATAACGAATCTATAACTTGCCAAGGACGATAACACGATTTAAGGCCCCGTGAAAAGAGTTCCGTGCTAATGAGTCGCCGCTGGCGGAGGTGGCGGGTGGCAGTGCAGACATCAGACGAGGGTGCCACCGCCCCAGCCAAAGGGGGCCCTTTCCCACCCGCGGGTTGCCATTGTGAGCCGCGGTGTACATCCCATGGCGGCCACGAGTATTGCGGCGGCGTTAGGCGTGGTAGATATGGGATAAACACGCGCCCGTCGCCGCGCTTTTTCTACGGTGTAACCACGGCCGCCTACCCTCCGGTGAGGTGGGATGGCACACCCGAGGTAGGTGGGGCGGAAACGATGGCCCGGCTGGGCGCCTCTGGGCTATATGTGTAATGCATCACGCCTCGGCAGTGGCGGGGCGCTGAGGCGGCATAACGAACCTGTCAACCAAGAAGCATGTGAGTGAGGTCAACATGAGTAGCTGGGATGAAAGCATCTTCACCGAGGACGTCAACGTGGAGTTCCTCGATGAGCTCTCCACCCTCGACGAGGAAGAGATTGTGGAGGCTGTGGACGATGCCTGCACTCTCGCCGCCCGCCAACCCGAGGTATCCGAGGCCGAGCTCAGCAATGGGCTCGCGGCCGCTACTATTGCCGCTATCTGGGCCGGCGCGCCGTATAGCGCTGGTGCGGTGGTGGAGGACTATCCCTTCATCCGCGAGCTCAGCGGGGCAGGCAGCGAGGAACTGCGCGAGACCGCGGCCGAGCTCTTGGAGAACTCGGTGGAGGATATGGATATCGATGTCTTCCTCGAGGCCCTCAACTAATGCTGGTTGCCGTCGAAGGAATTGACGGGGCTGGCAAAAACACCCTGGTGACTGCCCTTAAGCAGCGCATCACTGGGCTAGAGGTGCTGGCCTTCCCGCGCTATGCGGATTCGATTCACGCCCAGCTCGCCGATCGCGCCCTCAAGGGGCAGATGGGTGATCTCATCTCCTCGGTCCATGGCATGGCTACTCTCTTTGCCCTCGACCGGCGCGAGGTAGTGGAGCAGCTCAGCGCCGCCCAGGCCGATCCCCAGCGGGTGCTTCTACTGGATCGCTATGTGGCCTCTAACGCCGCCTATACGTCGGCCCGGTTGAACGATGAGTCTGCAGTGGAGTGGATCAGTCAGCTCGAGTTTGGCACCTGCGCGCTGCCCGCGCCTGATCTGCAGGTGTTGTTGGATACACCGGTCGAGGTGGCTGCGGATAGGGCGCGGCGTCGCGAAGCTCACGATGCGAACCGCACCCGCGATGCCTATGAGCGAGACGCTGATCTGCAGACGCGGACGGCGGCCGCTTATCGACGCCTCGCTGCGGCCGAATGGGTCAGCCCGTGGATCGTAGCCTCCGCGCAGGATTCGCCGGAGAAAACAGCTGAACGCATCATGAATGTTGTAGGTATGGAAGTATAAACACTATGGGTGCACCGAAAATTCTCGTCGTTGATGACGATCCCGCAATCTCTGAGATGCTGGTCCTCGTGCTCAAGACCGAGGGCTTGCAAGCCATCCCGGTTCTCGATGGGGCAGAAGCCGTGAGTGCTTTCGAGCAGCATCAGCCCGATCTGGTGCTGCTGGACCTCATGCTGCCGGGAATGAACGGCATCGATATTTGCCGTGCGATCCGCCAGAACTCCACCGTGCCGATCATTATGCTCACCGCTAAAACCGACACCGTCGACGTGGTACTTGGCTTGGAATCTGGGGCCGATGACTATGTGAATAAGCCCTTCAAGGTCCAAGAGCTGGTGGCGCGTATCCGCGCTCGGCTGCGTCGCACCGAGGACGAGCCCGGTGAGCACTTCGAGATCGGCGGGCTGAAGATCGATGTCCCGAGCCACTCCGTCACCCGTGATGGGGAGGAAACCCAGCTCACTCCGATCGAGTTTGATCTGCTGACAGAGCTCGCCCGCAAGCCCGGCCAGGTGCTCTCCCGCGAGGAACTGCTGGAGAAGGTGTGGGGCTATCACAACGCCTCCGATACCCGCTTGGTGAACGTGCACATTCAGCGTCTGCGCGCCAAGATCGAAAAGAATCCCGAGAATCCGCAGATCGTGCTGACCGTGCGCGGTGTCGGTTATAAGACCGGCGCAGTGTAAGACGAGCCGGCTCATCGTTGTGACCATCCGCCAACTCAAATCCGAGGCGCGGCGTCTGCGCTACGCGGTCGCCCACAAGTGGAACACCTCGCTGCAGATCCGTGTGATCGGGTCGATCTTCGTGGTGTGTGCCCTTGTTGTGCTCATTTTGGGCCTGTCTATGATCTCGATCATGACGCAGCGCCTGGTAGACGCCAAGCTTGATATCGCGAACTCGGAGATCGACCGAGCGCGCGTGACTGTGGAGCAGCAGATCTCTTCCATTGACTCCGCCACCAGCCTGCAGCTGCAGGTGAATTCGGCGCGCTCGGCGTTGGCAGCCCGCGCCGGCGGGCCCGTGGCCGATAAAGCCGCGGTGTATGAGCCCGTGGTGGTGGTCAATAGCGATAACGACGCCGATGTGATCAGCTCGCCCGAGGGTTACCAGATCCCTCCGCGGCTGCGCCGCTTCGTGAGCGAAGGCCAAGTCTCCTACCAGTTCACCATGGTGGACAAAGAAGACGGCTCGAGCGTGAAATCGCTCATCATCGGCACCCCCACCGATTCTGGTGTGCCAGAGCTGCAGGTCTATCTGGTGCTCTCGATGGAAAACGAGGAGCAAACCCTCGCCCTCATGCGCGGTCTCTTTGCCGCCGGTGGCGTGGTGCTGTTGGTGCTCTTGGTGGGCATCTCATGGCTGCTCACCCAACAGATTACGGGGCCGGTGCGCTCGGCCTCCCGCATCGCCCAGCGCTTCGCTAATGGCCACTTCCGTGAGCGCATGGTGGTTGACGGCGAAGACGAAATGGCGCGCATGGCCATGAGCTTCAACTCGATGGCCGAGGAGCTGTCCAAGCAGATTGACCAGCTCAAGGAATACGGTGATCTGCAACGCCAATTCACCTCGGACGTCTCCCACGAGCTATCGACACCGCTGACCTCGGTGCGCATGGCCGCAGAACTCATCGTCCAGCAGCGCGAGGATCTCGACCCCCTCACTCAGCACGCCTCCGATGTGCTTATCCGTGAACTCGACCGCTTCGAGGCTTTGCTCAAGGACCTGCTGGAAATTTCCAAACACGATGCCGGAGTGGCCACGCTTTCAGCCTCCGAGGTGGATGTGCGCTCGGTAATTACTTCCGCGTGGAAGCAGGTCAAGCACCTCGCCGAGCAAGTGGGAGTGTCGGTGCGCTTCGACCTGCCCCAACAGCCGGTGATGGCCACGGTGGATGCGCGCCGCGTCGAGCGTATCCTGCGCAATCTCGTGGCCAATGCTATCGACCACTCCGAGGGCAAGCCGGTGCTTGTGCGTCTGCGCGCCAACGACGAAGCCGTGGCTCTGGCCGTGTGCGATAACGGCGTGGGGTTGAAATCCTGCCAAGAGGAGCTGGTGTTCGAACGCTTCTGGCGGGCCGACCCCTCCCGGAAGCGCCACTCCGGCGGCACTGGCCTGGGGCTGGCGATGTCTCGCGAGGATGCCCAACTCCACGGCGGCAGTCTTGAAGCTATCGGCGAGCTCGGGGTGGGCACCATGTTCCGTCTCACCGTTCCGCGCCGCCCCCACGAGGAATATGGTGAGTCGCCGCTGCCGCTCGATCTCATCGACACCTCGATTTCTGTTGGCGTGACCGAGTTGCACACCGATGAGTTTGAGGCGCTGG
The DNA here is from genome assembly GCF_030440575.1 of Corynebacterium ciconiae DSM 44920. Taxonomy (NCBI): domain Bacteria; kingdom Bacillati; phylum Actinomycetota; class Actinomycetes; order Mycobacteriales; family Corynebacteriaceae; genus Corynebacterium; species Corynebacterium ciconiae. The sequence goes on along the minus strand of NZ_CP047189.1, from coordinate 2,017,393 downwards.
CCGCCAACACCGAAAGCGATGAGGTGGCAGAGGATGGCGTCGATAAGCCTCACGAGCCCGCGGGTGCCAGCGCGGAACTCCCAGAGGATGCCGCAGAGGATGCCCCCGCCCAGCTGCCGACCGGAGCTGTGGGCGCCGAGCCGGCCACGCAGGTGATTGACGAGATCACGGATGAAGAATGGGCGCGGGCGGAGCTCGATGCCTTCGATGATCCTCACCCCGACACCTCCGAGCCCGGCTTCACAGGGGCCGGCGCCGAGAACCAGGCAGCCGAGTGTGCAGAGGGGCAGCGCCCCGATGAGCCGCCGGCGGTGCGGCCGCCGCATCGAGATTATTTTGCCGATCTCATGGAAATCTCAGAAGAGGAACTTGCCGCCGCGGAGCTGGAAGACTTCGGCCCCCTCGAGGACACCGACCATCTCGACAAGCCAGACGCGGCGGAGGCCACAGACCAGGACACCACTGAGCACACCCCGAAGGAGGAGGAGAATGACCGGCGCGATTAATCCCCGATTCTCCGCCGCCACCTGTGCGGCCGAGCGTCGCATTTGGGCGGCCCGAAAGACTGTGCTCGCCACGGTGGTGGCGGCTGCGATGGCCACGGCGGGCTGCACCAGCCTGCCCACCGATTCCGATCCGCAGGCGTTGCGGTCTTTCGAACCGGGGGTGGATGTGGGCGGAGAGCTCACTCCGGAGCCTGGGCGGGAGCCGGATCTGTTGCTGCGTGATTTCTTTACTGCCTCAGCGAATCCGACCAAAAACCACGCCAGTGCCCGAAACTTCATGACCCCCGAGGCGGCAGGGGCGTGGAAGGACAGCCCGGAGCCCACCACGGGGGCGATCATTGTTGATCGTGTGGACCTCAACGCCAAGGGCACCCCGCGCGACGGGGCGGTGGGATACACCGTGCGTGGCGAGGTAGTGGGTTATCTCGGTGAGGGAGGGGTGTATCAGCCCGAGCATGCCTCTTTCGAGGCGGAGATGTCGCTTAAGCGTGTCGACGGCGAGTGGCGCATCGCGTCTTTGCCGGACGGGGTGATCATCGAGATGAGCGAGCTGAGCAAGCAGTATCAGCCGCGAGATATCTACTTCTTCGACCCCAAATTCCAGCGGCTGGTGGCGGATCGGCGCTGGGTGTATTCGGATCAGGAATCCTTAGACACCACCTTGCTCACCCTGTTGGCCGCAGGTCCGAGGGAGGCGCTGCGCGAGGGAGTGAAAACGGTGCTGCCCACCGATTCCACCTTCATTGGTAAACAGGACTCGGCCTATGAGTTCACCGGTCTGCAGACGCTGAGTTCCGAGGAGCGCCAGCTCTTTAGCGCCCAAGTGGCCTGGACCTTGGCCCGCTCCGATATCGCCGATCCCTATGCCATCACCTCGGATGGGCTGCCGCTGTCGGCGGGATCGAATACCACCGAGTTGTCGGATGTGGCCGAGTTCAATCCTTTCGCCTCCGCTGCGGTGTCCTTCCCGCTCTATGCCGTGGCGCAGGGCGAGCTGTTTTCCATCGAGAACGACACCCCAGCGCGTGTGTCTACCCAAGGCGATACCAAGGGAGTGATGCAGTCGGCAGATGTGTTTGCCAGCTCGGAGTCTGTGGCGGCGGTGTATTCCACCGACCCCAGCGTGGATGAGGACCCCGAGGTGTCGGGGGTGGATGAGTCCGTGAAGGATTCCACTCTCTACTACGGCGCCTTCGACGCGCCGATGAAAAAGGCCCTCGATGGCCGCAGTATCACTCGGCCGACCTTCGCCGCCGATGGCAACGCCATTTGGAGCGTGGTGGATGGCACCACTGTGGTGCGTACTGCCCGCTCCACTTCCACCGGTGAGATCGCGAACACCGAGGTGGATATTGATGAGCTGTGGGAGCAGATCGACGCCGAGGAGGAATCCAGGCGCCCGCCAATTACCGCGTTGCGGCTCTCCCCTACGGGGGTGCGTGCCGCGTTCATCGTCCAGGGCGATGTGTATTTGGCGACTGTAGTGCCGGAGCAGCCGGGGGAGTACAAGCTAACCGCGATCCATAACATCGCGCCCTCCTTGGGTAACCAGGCCACCACCTTGGACTGGACGCCCACGGGGGCGCTGATCGTGGGCACCAAGAGCCAAGAAAGCCCGGTGTGGCAGATCTCCACCGATGGTTCGGAGACGATCGCCCTGCCGAGTGGCAATATCACCGCTCCAGTGCGTGGGGTGGCGGCGAGCAACTCCACCTATGTGGTGGCCGACCAGCACTCGGTGCTGCAGCTGCCCGTGGGCGGCAACTCCACCTTCTGGCGCGAGGTGCCGGCCCTACAGGGAACCCGTGCGGTGCCGGTGGTGGCGCGCTAAGCTGCGGGGACAGTCTTATGCTGCGGCGGTAGTTCTCTGCCGCAGCGGCGATCGTTTGGGGCGAGGGTTGCTGCACGCACGAGGGGGAGGATGCAGTGAGTGGGCCTGTGGAATGGCTACTGCCGGTGCACTGCGCTGGCTGTCGGGCACCGGGGGTGCGGGTGTGCGCCCGTTGTGAGCGGGCATTGGCGCGGCCGCCGGAGCTGGTTATGCCCACCGTGGCGCTGGATATCCCCGTGTGGTCGTGTGGCCCCTATGGTGGGCCGCACCGCCGGATCATCCTGGATATGAAGGAGCGCGGGCGGGTGGATGTGATTCCGCATGCCGCCGCCGTGCTGCGGGCCGCTCTCGAGTATCTTGCCGCCCGCGGGGAGTTGCCGGAGCCGCAGGAGCTGAGTCTCGTGCCGGCGCCCACCACCAGAAAACATGCGCGCCAGCGTGGCGGTGATCATGTGGCCGCCCTGTGTCGCCACACTCGATTACACACTGCTGAACTGCTCTTTCGTATTCCTCGGGCCCGCGATTCTGTGGGGATGAGCGCCGCGGAACGCCGGCGTAGTCTCAGCGGCTCGGTGCGGGTGGCGCGGGCAGTGCGGCCGCCTTATGCCAGTGTGCTTGTCGACGACGTCCTCACCACCGGTTCGACTCTCGCCGCGAGTCGAGCCGCGCTGGCATATGCGGGGGTAGCAGTGATCGGCGCCATAACCTTAGCGGCGGCTTAGAGAAACCCACGTTACTGGGGCAATGCTTTCAGCGGGGTGTCCGCTAGGGGCGAACATGGTTGAGAACCCTAGAAGATTGGTCATAACCAGATGTATTCTGGAGGTGCAAGACATCAACGTCACCGCAGACCACGAAGGAGCAATCCAGCCCCTTTGATGGTGGTGGCCAACCCCGGGAGGTACACGCACGTGACTACACCTGCTGACAACACCGAGACTCTGCGCCCAGAAGCACAGGTTCGCATCACTGGCCGCAACGTTGAGGTTCCCGAGCACTTCGCTGAGCGTGTTAACACCAAGCTCTCCAAGATCGAGCGCCTCGATCCGACCCTCACTTTCTTCCACGTCGAGCTGCAGCACGAGCCGAATCCGCGCCGCGCCGATCGCGCCGATCGCATTCAGATCACCGCCACCGGTAAGGGTCACTTGGCTCGCGCCGAGGCGAAGGAAGATAGCTTCTACGCCGCACTGGAGACCGCGCTGGCAAAGATGGAGCGTTCCCTGCGCAAGGTGAAGGCCCGCCGCACGATCAGCCGCTCCGGTCACCGCGCCCCGCTGTCCACCGGCGAGATCGCCCGCGAGCTCGTGGACGAGGCTCAGTCCGCGAAGGCGGAAGAGGATGACCGCTACACAGACACCTACGCCGACAAGGTGGAGGATGTCATGCCGGGTCAGATCGTTCGTCGGAAGGAGCACGCCGCTATCCCGATGAGCGTGGATGATGCTCTCTCGGAGATGGAGCTCGTTGGCCACGATTTCTACCTCTTCATCGATGAGGAGACCAACCGCCCGTCCGTGGTGTACCGCCGCCACGCTTTCGACTACGGCCTGATCGCCCTCACTGAGGACGAGGAGAGCTAGCTCTCTTAACGCCATAAGTCAGTACGTACTGTCCGACCCGCTCGGAGCCATGGTGCTCGGAGCGGGTCGGTGGCGTGTTGGCTACTTATCCAGCTCCCTAGGGTTAAGTGCACGTCAGTGCGGGGCACTGAGGGTAGGCTGCATCGCCCACGCGCCGGGGTGCGTACAATAGTTCCAGACGTGCGGGCAGCTGCGCCTTATCTCCGATAGTGCGTTATGCTGCCCACAGCAAAAGCTTGAACGTGAGTGTGCCGTGCGCCGTGCCGAGATGTTATGGGCGCGGAAGGAATGCAGCGGCGCGTCGCTTCGATTGTCGATATATAAGGAAAAGTAGAGCCTGTGCTAGGACTGTCAAAGCTACTCCGGATGGGTGAGGGGCGCGCCGTGAAGCGTTTGCGCAACCTCGCTGATCAGGTCATCGCAGTGGAATCGGATTACGAAAAGCTCAGCGATGATGAGCTGCGCGCGAAGACTGATGAGTTCAAAAAGCGCCTCGAGGACGGCGAGACCGTCGATGACCTCGTAGTGGAGGCCTTCGCGGTGGCCCGCGAGGCATCGTGGCGCGTGCTCGGCCAGAAGCACTACCCGGTGCAGATCATGGGTGGCGGTGCCTTGCACTTCGGCAACGTTGCCGAGATGAAAACGGGTGAGGGCAAGACTCTCACCTGTGTGTTGCCCGCCTACCTCAATGCCCTCGAGGGCAAGGGTGTGCACGTGGTGACGGTGAATGACTACCTGGCAAAGCGTGACTCCGAGTGGATGGGTCGTGTGCACCGCTTCCTTGGGCTGCGTACTGATGTGATTCTGGCCAGCAAAACCCCGGCGCAGCGTCGTGAAGCATATGCAGCCGATATCACTTACGGCACCAATAATGAGTTTGGCTTCGACTACCTGCGTGACAACATGGCGCGCACGCTCGACGATTTGGTGCAGCGCGGCCACCACTACGCCATCGTGGATGAGGTGGACTCCATCCTCATCGACGAGGCCCGTACCCCGTTGATCATCTCCGGTGCTGTGGAGGGAACCTCGCAGTGGTACACCGCCTTCTCGCAGATCGCGCCGCTGATGAAGAAAGACATCCACTACGAGGTGGATGTGCGCAAGCGCACCATCGGCGTGAAGGAAGAGGGTGTGGCCTTCGTCGAGGACCAACTCGGCATCGATAACCTCTACGCCCCCGAGCACTCGCAGCTGGTCAGCTACCTCAATAATGCGCTCAAGGCCAAGGAGCTGTTCACCCGCGATAAGGACTACATCGTGCGCAACGGTGAAGTGATGATCGTGGACGAGTTCACTGGCCGTGTGCTCTCTGGGCGCCGCTATAACGAAGGCATGCACCAGGCCATCGAGGCCAAGGAGCAGGTGGAGATTAAAAACGAGAACCAAACTCTCGCCACCATCACCCTGCAGAATTACTTCCGCCTCTACGACAAGCTGGCCGGCATGACCGGTACCGCTGAAACCGAGGCCGCCGAGCTGCACCAGATCTACAAGCTCAACGTGATCGCCGTGCCACCGAACCGCCCCAACCAGCGCACCGATGAGCCGGACTTGATTTACAAGACGCAGGAGGCGAAGTTCGCGGCCGTGGCCGATGACATCGCCGAGCGCGTAGACAAGGGCCAGCCGGTGCTGGTGGGCACCACCTCCGTGGAACGCTCCGAGTACCTCTCTGTGCTGCTGCAGCGTCGCGGTATCAAGCACAACGTGCTCAACGCCAAGCACCACGAGCAGGAAGCCCAGTATGTGGCCCAGGCAGGTCTGCCGGGCAATGTCACCGTGGCCACCAACATGGCTGGTCGTGGTACCGACATCGTGCTGGGTGGTAACCCAGACATCCTCGCGGACTTGGCGCTGCGTGAGCGCGGCCTAGATCCGGTGGAAAACCCGGAGGAGTACGAGGAGGCGTGGGATCAGGCCATCGCCGATGCCAAGAAGCGCTCCGAGAAGTACGCCGAGCAGGTACGTGAAGCCGGCGGGTTGTATGTGCTGGGCACCGAGCGGCACGAGTCGCGCCGTATCGATAACCAGCTGCGCGGCCGTTCGGGACGTCAGGGTGATCCGGGTGAAACTCGCTTCTACCTCTCGCTGCGCGATGAGCTCATGGTGCGTTTCCGCGGCCAAGCCATCGAGTCCATGATGAACCGCCTGAACGTGCCGGACGATGTGCCGATCGAGGCCAAGATGGTGTCCAACTCCATCAAGACCGCCCAGTCGCAGGTGGAAAACCAGAACTTCGAGGCACGTAAGAACGTGCTCAAGTACGACGAAGTGATGAATGAGCAGCGCAAGGTGGTCTACGGCGAGCGTCGCGAGATCCTCGAAGGCATGGACGTTGAGCCCTTCGTGAAGAACATGATCGACGAGACCCTCTCCGCCTATGTCTCCGCCGCCACCGCCCATGGCTACGTGGAGGACTGGGACCTCGACGAGCTGTGGAACGCACTTGAGGCGCTCTACGGCCCCAGCTTCGGCTACCAAGAACTCATCGATGGCACCACCTATGGTGCTGCCGGCGAGCTCGACGCCGAGGATCTGCGCAGCGCATTGATCGACGATGCCCGTTCGCGCTACGCCGAACTCGAGGAGGCCGTCACCTCCCTCGGCGGCGAGGAGCAGATGCGCAACCTAGAGCGCACCATCATCTTGTCCATCGTGGACCAGAAGTGGCGCGAGCACCTCTACGAGATGGACTACCTCAAGGAGGGCATCGGCCTGCGTGCCATGGCGCAGCGCGATCCGCTGGTGGAATACCAGAAGGAAGGCGGCGACATGTTCAACGCCATGAAGGACGGCATCAAGGAAGAAACCGTCCGCCAGCTCTTCCTCCTGCGCCAGCAGTTTGTGCCCAAGATGGAAGAGGCAGGCACCGCTGACATCAACAATGACGGCAAGATCGATGCCGAAGATATCGGCGGCGATGTGGCCAAGGTGCGCGAGGCCGAATCCAAGCGCACCTACCGCGGCCCGGCAGAGCAGTAGCAGTCAGGCGGCTCAGCGGCCGCAGGGCGCTCGAGACTAGAACACCCGCAGGGTGTGGACGCACCACACCTTGCGGGTTGTTTTATGCGTCGAAAGCTCCATGGCCCCAGCCACAAAGCGGTGCTCGCTGAGCCTGCCAAGGGGGCGGCCAAGCCTCACCAAAAAGTCGAAACGATCGGGGCGATACACATCCGGAATCACGCGGAGCTCAGCGATCGGTGGGGCAGTGGTATCCGGCGAGGCGTTTTGGGCGTTGATCAGCCGGCGCATCATGGCCACGTGTGCCCGCGCCTGCACAGCGAAGCGGGCTGGGGCGAGGCTACTCGGCTCGGCGGCACCGCTGAGCACCGCCAATACTCGGCTCACTGCAGGCAGGGCCACGCCGTGCAGATCCGAGAGGTGCCGGCGTGGCATCGGGGCATGTGGGCCTGTATGCGGGCCTCGGCTGGCATTCGTGATCGCAGCGTCGTGCGGCGGACCGGACGCGCTGCCGCCACACGCATGGTCGGGGTCTGTAGAACCCACTGCCGCAGAGGGCAGTGGCTGCAATTTTTTCAAATGGGTGCTGCCTGCAATCGAGGCAAAGGTTAACGTCTTCTCGCTCATGGGCGCGTCGATGGCCTTCCTGCGCAGCGGGTGCGCGGTCGCTAACGCAACCATCCCCGGCACGTGCATGCCGGTGGCCCGTGGAATCCCCCTGTTGTCCGCGTATAGTATGGCATGGTTAGCGGCGCGGCGCCTGCCGAGTTAGCCGAGCGCACCCCTTGGGGTGGGTGAAGGAAGCATTATCAGAAATAGCAGCGCCTTTTTAGTGAAGGCAGCTGCAGAGACAGTTGTTACTTTAAGGAGAATTCATGCGCGGATTAGTAGTGGATTATGTGGGTGTGCTTGACGGTTCAGAGGAGGATCAGCGCCGCTGGCGCAATTTCTTCTCTGCCCTGCGGAAGAAGGGCGCGCCGATCGCCATTTTGTCCAATGATCCCGGCGGTCCCGGCGCCGATGAGATCCGCGAGTGGGAGTTCCGCGGCATCGTGGATGCGGTACTGCTCTCTGGTGAAATCGGGGCAGAAAAACCCACCGTGGAGGCCTTCCAATTTGCCGCTGATACCTTGGAGCTGGATCGCAAGGACTTGGTCATGGTGGATGATTCCATCGTGAATGTGCGTGGCGCTGTGGAAGCTGGGCTGATTGGCGTGTACTACCAGCAGTTCGATCGCGCCATCGTGGAGATCGCCGGCGTCTTCGAGATCGAAGGGGAATTCTAACTCGATGCGCGTCTATCTTCCGGCCACTTTCCCGATGCTCGAGCAGCTGCACAGCGAGGGGATGATCCACGCCCGCAACGGCTGGGGCTTCGCCCTCACCCCAGCGCTGCGCGAGTTTTATACCAGCGGTGACGATGAGGAACTCTCCGAGGTGGCCTTCGACGATGCCGCTCTCGCCTCTATTCGGTTGCTGGCGATTGATAGCGAGCAACGTTTCCCACACCGCCGAGTGGTCATTAGCGCCGATGTGGCCGATGAGGCAGTGGAATTTCAGCCGGACATGGGCGAATCCGTTGTGCGTTTAAGCCCCGCGGCCGTGCAGCTGCGCGATGTTGCGGCGCTCCACATTGATCTCGAGGATGCAGAGGCTGATATTGAGCGCGCGTTGACTGTGCTGGAGGCTGCCGAGCTAGGGGACGAGGACGCGCAGCTAGCGGTGGGGGATGCCGCCGAGCATTTCTTGGCGTGGTACGACCCCACCGAACTGCCCTTCGTGGTGGAGCTGCTCTAGCTGGATGAGATTTCGGGGGTAAAACTAGACAGGCGATACAGACGGGGCTAAGGTACGCTAACGTAATAGTTAGTTCCCGTGGAGAAAATATTTGGAGGCCGTTCCATGGCCATTCCGCCTGCTCGTACCCCCGGTAGCCGCCGCTTTAGTCCGGATCGGCTACGTAGCTTCCGCCGTATTCTTGGGGCGATCACCAGCCCTTTGCTTCCTGATGACTACACCGCGTTGCTGAATCATCGTTGGTCCACGCGCGAACTTCGCGGGGAGATCACCCGCATCACTGCTGTCAATGCACGCACCGTGCACCTCGAGATCGCCCCTGGGTGGGGCGTGCCTCTTGATTTTAACGCCGGCCAATTCATTGGCATTGGCCTGCCCATCAACGGCCGTTTCGTGTGGCGTAGCTACTCCTTGACCAATGCGCCGGTGCGCGGTGGCGATTCCACCTTCCATATCACCGTGCGCGCCGTCGATGGTGGGGTGGTGTCGCAGCATCTCATCGCCCACGCTCGAGTGGGCATGGCCATTCGTCTCGCCGCGCCGGCTGGGGATTTTCACCTCACCGATCCCGTGGCGGAGCGGCTGCTGTTTCTCTCCGCTGGCACCGGTATCACTCCGATCATCAGCATGCTGCGCTATATCGAGCACACCGGGGCCATCGAGCACAGCTCCATCGTGATCGCCCATTCGGTGCGTGAACGCGACGATCTGCTCTTTGCCGAGGAGCTCGAGCGCCTCGGCGCGCACCCTTCAGTTCGCTTGCTGCTCACCATCACCAGCGAGCAGGGGCGAATGTCCATGCAGTCGCTTATCGACGCCATCCCGGAGCTATCCAGCTACGCCGTCTATGTGTGTGGCCCCGAGGAGATGATCCGTACCGCGGAGCAGGAGCTGGGGTCTGTGATAGATCCCGCCCAGATCCGCAGCGAGCGCTTTAATCTGGATCGCTCGAAGGCCGAGGCTAATCCCGGGGGAGTGGTGAGCATCGGGGGCCAAGCATCGGTGGATGTCGATGGGGCTACCACAGTACTCGAGGCGGCAGAGCGGGCCGGTGTGGCGCTGCCGCACGGCTGCCGCATGGGAATCTGTCACACCTGCGTCCAAGAGATCAAAGAGGGCCACGTGATGGATTTAAGTACAGGAAGTGTGTGCGGGCCCGGGGAGCGGGTGCGCGTGTGCAACTCTGTGCCCTGCGGGGACGTCCGGATATAGATAAAGCACCATCGGTGCAACGCGAAGGAGAGACACACAGATTATGGCTATCGATAATATTCGCGCCTATTCGCATCTCAGTGACGAGGACATCGCCGCCATCGGAGCTCGCTTCGACGCGATTAAACAAGAGGTGGAGGCTGACCTCGGCGAGCGGGACGCGCGCTACATTACGAATCTCATTAGGGTGCAGCGGGGCTGCGAAATCGCGGGCCGAGCTGCGCTGTTTTGGGGCAAGAACAAAGCTGCCTTCGCCGCCGGCACCGGGCTGCTCGCGCTGTCGAAGATCCTCGAGAATCTCGAGATTGGCCACAATGTGATGCACGGCCAGTGGGACTGGATGAATGATCCCACCGTGCACTCCACCACCTGGGAATGGGACAATAACTGCCCCTCGGAGCAGTGGATGCATTCCCACAACTACATTCACCACACCTTCACCAATGTCCTCGGTATGGACAATGACGTGGGATATGGCGTTCTGCGGGTCACACGGGATCGCCCGTGGCAGCCGTATCACTTGGCGCAGCCGCTCACCAACGCCGTGCTCGCGGCCTTCTTCCAATGGGCGGTGGCCTTCTACGATGTCGAGCTGGGCAAAATCCCCGCCGGCAAGGCCACATGGGAGGAGACCAAACCGAAGCTGTGGCAAACCATTGCCAAGGTACGCAATCAGTTGCTCAAGGATTACGCCATCTTCCCGCTCGTGGCTCTGCCTTTCGGGCTTGGGTCGACTGTGTTGAAGGGTAATGTTCTTGCCAACTTGATCCGCAACCTGTGGGCCTATTCGGTGATCTTCTGTGGGCACTTCCCGGATGAGACCGAAACGTTTACCAAGAAGCAGCACGCCACCGAAGATCACAACGAGTGGTACCTGCGGCAGATGCTTGGCTCTGCGAATTTCCGCGGCGGTTTCCTGCTGAGCGTGCTCTCGGGCAACCTCAATTACCAGATCGAGCACCACCTCTATCCCACGATGCCCTCGAACCGTCTAGCGGAGGTGGGCGCGAAGGTGGAGCAGATTGCCCGCGACTATGACCTGCCGTATCACACCGGGTCTTTCCCCGCGCAGTTCTTCAAAGTGCAAAAGACTCTGCTCAAGTTGAGCCTGCCGCCGCGTTTCATGGTGGCGGATAAAGACAACGCCCCCGAGGTGCGTTCCAATGCGGCCTTTAGTGAGAAGTTTCCCGTGGAACAATACCTGCACATCGGAGAAGGGGAGAACGGGGTGCGCCGCGGGTTGGCCACCGGCTTGGGCATGTTGAAGAAGATTCGTCCTGGGGTCAAGGAGATCGTGTTGAACTTCTCCGGCCGCACCCCGCAGCGACGTTCAGCCTCTTAAGGGCGGTTCCACGGCATGGTGACGTTCAGTGGAATCTTCATGGTTTCGCTGGCGGCGCGGCCCACTAGCGAGGCTGTGGCGGCGGCAAGGAATAACGCCAGGTAGGCGCTCGAGGTTTGGCCGGTGAACTCGATAGTCACGATCACCGCAAACAGCGGGGCAGCCATGGAGGTGGACAGGAAGCTGGCGCAGCCGAGCAGCGCAAAGTCCGAGGCCGGCAGCCCTGGCATGAAGGGCTGGACAAACACACCGATGCAATAGCCGGCCAGCGCCCCCATGGCGAAACCTGGGGTAAGCACACCACCGACAGCACCAGAGCGCAGGGTGAGAAACACGGCGATGCCTTTGGCCACCAGCAAGGCCGCGGCGAAGGCCAGGGTCGGCCGGCCGATAAGCACCTCGGTCGCGGCCAAGCGGCCGTTGCCCAGCACGGTGGGCAGCTCGATGGATATCAGTCCCACCACAATGAAGGCGGCAGGGATGGTCCACAGCATGTGCGGGCCCTGGGTTTTGTTACTCTCTGCGCGCGAAATCACGCTGCGGAAGATCACACCGAGCACACCGCACAGCGCGCCCACGATGAGCGCGGCACCAAGATTGCCCCAGCCCTCTGATAGTGGAATGGTGGCATAGAGGGGATCGTTACCCACTACGATGCCGGAGGTGACTGTTGCTACTGCGGAACACGCCAGCACCGTCATCATCGTTCGGATCGTGATCGAGCCCAGCAGGATCTCCACCGCAAAGATGGCCCCTGCCAAAGGAATGTGATAAATCGCGCCCAGACCGGCCCCAGCGGCAGCCGCCACCAAGATGCGGCGGGTCTCTGAATCTAATTCCAGCCGGTGCGAGAGCTGGCTAGACATCATCGCGCCCAGCTCGCGGGGCGCGTTTTCTCGCCCCACAGAAGCACCGGCGGCCACGGTGATCATCTGCAGGAACGCGTTGATGAGGGTAGAAAGCACCGGCATGGGCTTGCCCTGCATGCCCTCGGTGACCGAGCGGATCGGCTTGCCCTTCTTCTGCAGCAGATAATATGCCCCACCGGCTAAGAGCCCGGCGATAGTGATGCCCCAGAAGCGCTGGGAGGCGCTGGTGCCGGCCGTCAGATGTGCGGTCATGCCCTCATGGCGACCGTAGACCACAAGCTCCACCATCTGCATTGTCTTCACCAACGCCGCCGCGCCTAGGCCTGTGCCCACGCCAACGATGAGGGTGTAGAAACACAGCAGCGCCAAGCGCCTCAGGCGGGCCTGCGGCGTGGCCACTCCCGTGCCCTTCGTGCCGCGCTCACCTCGATCACCACTATCGGCGGGCGCCCGCTCTGAGGCACCGGGCTGCGGTATGGGGCGGGGCTCGCTACTCACAGGTTCTTCATCTTCCATTCATCATTGGAGTGCAATGAGGTGAGCAGCAGACGCACCGCCTCGGCGCGCCGAGCTGAGGGGCCTTCGAGTTCATCCAATCCGCACTCAGGATCGGCCGGAGGCCCGAGGTGGGTACAGCCGCGGGAACAGTTCTCGGCGGCGGCCGCGAGATCATCAAACACGGCAATCACGTTCTCTGGGGTCACGTGCGCTAGCCCAAAGGAGCGAATACCGGGGGTGTCGATGATCCAGCCCTCGCCGGAATCCAGAGGCAGCGCCACCGATTGGGTGGAGGTGTGGCGGCCTTTGCCCACCCTTGAGACCTCGCCGGTGGCTCGGTGGGCGTCAGAGACGATGCGATTGACCAAGGTGGATTTACCCACCCCAGAGTGGCCGATCAGGGCAGAGACATGGCCATCGATTATCGTGTTGAGTTCATCGAGGGAGTCATCGATGCCACACACCACCACCGGAACCTCGAGGGCGTCGAACTCGGCGGCGAAAGCGGAAGGATCGGCCAAATCAGACTTAGTCAGGCACAATACCGGTGAGAGGTTGCCAACATAGGCGGCCACGAGGGCACGCTCCACAAAGCCGGCGCGGGGCGGGGGATCGGCCACGGCACAGACGATGAGAAGCTTTTCCGCATTGGCCACCACGATTCGCTCATAGGGGTCGGTGTCATCGGCCGTGCGGCGCAGTACTGAGGATCGCTCGGCGAGCTTGACGATCCTAGCCAGACTGCCGGGACGGCCACTGGTATCGCCCACCACGCCCACGCGATCGCCCACCTCGATGGCGGTGCGGCCCAGCTCGCGGGCACGAATGCACGTGATCGTCTCCCCAGAGCTACGCCCATCAAGCGCCACGCCCCATCGGCCGCGGTCTTTGGTGATCACCATGCCAAACACGGCATCAGCGTGCTTGGGGCGATGCTTGGTGCGGGGCCGCGAGCCCTTGGAGGGGCGAATCTTTACATCGGATTCGTCAAAGTCGCGCCGGGATCTAGCCACTGTCTCGTCTTACTCCTCGTTACCGCGGTTGGTGGGCTGGGTGCCAGCGATCATCTGCGTCCACATGGTGTCGAACCCAGGCAAGGTTTTAGCCGTGGTGCCGATGTTTTCCACCTGGACGTTCTCGGTGACGAGCCCGATGATGGCGCCGGCGGTGGCCATTCGATGATCGTGGTAGCTGTGCCAGACTCCGCCATGCAGCGGTGCCGGGGTGATCGTGAGCCCATCGGGGGAGGCTTCGCAACGCCCGCCGAGGCGGTTGATTTCGGTGCTCAGTGCCTCGAGCCGGTCGGTTTCGTGGCCGCGCAGATGCGCGATTCCGCGCAAAAAGGAGCGGGAATTGGCCACTGCGGCGAGCGCTGCCACGGTGGGGGTCAATTCGCCGATATCGCTCATGTCCATGTCGATGCCGCGCAGAGAACCCCGCGCAGGGCCGGTGACCACGAGTTCGTGGCCATCACCGCGGGCGTGGAGTTCTACCTCCGCTCCCATGCGGGTGAGGATGGAGCGAATGGCATCTCCAGGCTGGGTGGTGGTGTGGGGCCACTGGGGGATCGTGACTTCGCCGCCGCTCACCGCCGCTGCCGCGAGGAAGGGAGTGGCATTCGACAGATCGGGTTCGATCTTCCAGTGGCGGCCGCGGATCGTTCCTGGACGGACCCGCCACACGTGGCGCTCGGAGGTCTCCACCTCCACCCCGGCTTCGCGCAGCATCGCGATCGTCATATCGATGTGCGGTTGGGAGGGCAGCACGGTGCCGGTGTGGCGCAGCACGATGCCCTCATCAAAGCGGGCAGCCGCCAGCAATAAACCGGAGACAAACTGCGAGGAGTCAGAGGCGTCGATCGAGATGTCGCCGCCGGGTAGGCTGCCGGTGCCGTGCACTTCGAAGGGCAGGCGGGTGCCGTCGATACGCGCCCCTAGCCCCCTCAGCCCATTGAGCACAGCACCCATGGGGCGGGTGCGGGCCTGGACATCGCCGTCGAAGAATACGGTGCCGTGGGCGAGCGCCGCCACCGAAGGGACGAAGCGCATGAGGGTGCCGGCCAGTCCGCAATCAATGGTGGTGCCGGAGAGTTCGTGGGGATGAACCCGCAGTTCAATGTTGGGGCTGCCGTGGGAGGCGGAGACATCGGTGATGGAGGTGCCCAAGTCCGCTAGCGCGGAGATCATCAGGTCGGTGTCGCGGCTGCGCAGCGCCCCTGAGATGGTGGAGGGAGAGTCTGCGAGTGCGGCCAAGATGAGGGCACGGTTGGTCATCGACTTCGAACCGGGAATGTGCACGCGGGCGCGCACAGGGTCCTTCACAAACGGGCTGTCCCACAGGGGCATGCGAGCTGAATCCATACCTTAGATTCTAGGGTCAGGGCCACATGCTAGCGTCGAGGCGCCCCAAAATCGCAGGTGGCTGTGGGCATACGGGGGAGTCGTGGCCGCGGCGGTGGCACAATGGGCGACATGTGTGGTCGTTTTGTTTTGTTCACAACCGATGAGCAGCTGGTGGATGAGGCGCGCCGGGTGCTGGATGTCGCGGACATCGATACACCCCAAGGATGCCCGCCATCGCGCTATAACATCGCGCCTACTCAGTCGATACCGGCGTTGGTGCTCAGCGAGCTTCTCGCCGATGCCGCGAGTTCGGCGCCGGTGAGTCTGCGGGCCGCCCGCTGGGGTTTGCTGCCGGAGTGGAAGAAGGACACCACCGGCCCTGTGTTGTTTAACGCCCGCGCTGAAACGGTGGCCTCCAAGCCGTCCTTTCGCACCGCCTTTTCCCGTTCACGCTGCGTGATTCCGATGGACGGCTACTACGAGTGGAAGGACAAGCAGCCCTATTTCGTGCACCGAGATGATCGCGAGCTGCTGTGGGCAGCGGGGCTGGCGGCCACCGGTGTGGAGCAGCTGTCGAGCACGATCATCACGACCGCTAGCGCCGAGCCGATCGCTTGGCTCCACGATCGCATGCCGCGTCTTCTCACAGCAGAAGAAGCCCGCGCGTGGCTGATGGGGGAAAAGGACATGGCGGAGCGTATTGTCGCTGGTCCCTCGCCGGAGTCGCTGCGGGCCCACATCGTGAGCTCCCCGGCCGATAAGGCCGTAGGTGCGGTGAGTAACGATTACCCGGAGCTCATCTCCTAGGGGTGCGCTTTTCGACGCTCACCTTCACCTGCCGACATCAGCTAGGAGGAGGCGGCAAGGTCACTGAATTCCGCGCCTACCACGGTGGCTAGATCGTGGGGGCTGAGTTGGATATCCAGCCCCCGCTTGCCCCCGGAGACGTAGATGGTGGGGTGGGAGGTAGCGGTGGCGTCGATACGCGTGGGTAGTGGCTTTTTCTGCCCCAGCGGGGAGATTCCGCCCGTGATGTATCCGGAGGACTTTTCGGCATCGTGGGGATCGGCCATACTCACCTTGGCCACCCCAAAAGCCTGGGCGGCTTTCTTGAGAGACAGCGAGCCGGTGACGGGAACGCAACATACCGCAAGCATGCGACGCGGACCGCGGCCGGCGCTGAGATCCACCACCAGAGTTTTGAAGATGGCCGATGCCTCGGCCCCTTGCGCGGCGCTGAGGGCCTGAGCTGCATGTTGCCCAAAGTGATCAGAGCCGGGGTCGAACTCGTGTACGCGATAGTCAACCCCGGCGGCCTTGAGGGTAGCCACGGCGGGCGTGGCGGCGCCGGAGGTGGGCCTGTTCTTCTTCTTTGCCATAACGACGTCTCACTATAGCGCTGCATAAACATGGCGAACGAGCCGCTGGGCATTAGGGTTAGAGACTATGGATACGCCCGTACCGCCCATCACCGATCTGCCTGTGCGCACTCAAGATTATTTGAAAAACATTTTCGATATTTGTGAGCGCACGCATGCCCCAGCCTCGTTGAAGGAGATCGCCACCACGATGGAGCAAAAGGCTCCTACCGCCTCGGAGGCTGTGAAGAAGCTAGCCCTCAACGGCTATATCCACCGCGAGCCCTATCACGGCATCACTCTCACCGAGAAGGGACGGCAGCTGGCGCTTGCGATGGTGAGACGCCACCGGCTGGTGGAAACCTTCCTCGTCGAGGCGCTGAATTATGGCTGGGACGAGGTGCACGAGGAGGCGGAGATGCTCGAACACGCCATCTCTGATCGGCTGCTCGACCGGCTCGACACCTTCCTCGGCTTCCCCAGTCGCGACCCCCACGGCGATCCCATTCCCAGTGCCAGCGGAGAGATCGACACGGTGGGCGGGTTCACGCTCAGGGCCATCGCCACCGGCGAGCACACGGTGGTTGAGCGGATTCACGATCACAGCGTGGATATTCTGCGCTACCTGCGCGAGCACGCGATCGTGCCGGGTGCCGAGATTCGCGTAGGTGAACCGCCCTTCGCCGGCATGGTGGCGCTGTATGTACGCCAGGCCGATGGTGCATGGGCATCGGAGCCGGTGCTGCTCAATGAGGAGGCGGTGCGCTGCGTGGATGTGGCGGATCCTAGAATGAAAGACGATACAACGCTAGGCGCACAACGCGATTTAAGGCAGGAGCCACAGGAATAAGCATGGCGACAACACCTGACAACGCACAGGCCACGGGCCGGGCGCATGCGGGCGAGGATCAGCGCAGCCTCGAAAAGCGCTTCGAGGAGGATGCGCTGCCGCTGCTGGACCAGCTTTATGGCGGCGCGCTGCGCATGACGCGCAACCCGGCAGATGCAGAGGACCTCGTGCAGGAAACCTATTTCAAGGCCTATCAGGCCTTCTCCTCTTTCACCCCGGGGACCAACCTCAAGGCGTGGCTGTACCGGATCATGACGAACACCTACATCAACAGCTATCGCAAGAAGCAGCGCCATCCGCAGCAGATGCCTACCGAGGAAATTACCGATCATCAGCTGATGAGCACCTCCACTCACGATTCCACTGGGCTGGAATCTGCCGAGGTGGAGGCGTTGAAGCTGCTGCCGAACACGCAGATCGCAGACGCGATGAATCAGCTGAGCGAGGATTACCGCATGGTGGTCTACTACGCCGATGTAGAAGGACTGGCCTATAAAGAGATCGCGGAGATCATGGGCACTCCCCTCGGAACGGTGATGAGCCGGCTGCATCGGGGAAGAAGACAGCTGCGTGATGCGTTGAAGGAAGTAGCGGCCGATCATGGTATCGGCGTAGATAGTGAAACTCACACAACCCAGACGGCCACGACGACGCGGAAGGTGAGCCAATGAGAGACTGCGGACGCAAGCACGAATGCTCTGAAAGTTGCGAGCGCGCCTACGCCTCTCTCGCGCGGCTGCTCGACGGGGATTGCACCCCGGGCGAGCGTGAGCGACTGCGGCGGCATGTCGAGGCCTGCCCCGAATGCTTCGAGCGGCTAGGAGTAGAGGAGCAGGTCAAGGAGCTGCTTAGGCGGTGCTGCTGCCAGAAGGCGCCCACTCATCTGCGAGAAACCATCCGCTTTAAGATGCGGGTGGAGTGGACCATCGGCTAACCGCTGCAAGTGGTGAATAAGGAAAAACCCAGCGTGACTCGGATGTGAGAGTCAGGCTGGGTTTTGTCTTTGCTCGATGGCCTAGGCCGGTGCTGGCTTAGGCGTTGGGGCGCTTACCGTGGTTAGCGCCCTTCTTGCGACGGTCCTTACGCTTGCGACCACGCTTGCTCATAGTGGTCTCCTTCCTAGAGGTGGGTGAAGAATGAAACTAAAGTTTGAGTGCCCAGTGTATCGCCTCAACAAAGGCGAAAACAATTCACCTCGAGGGTGGGCGAGAGGAGACAGGTCCTAGACGGTGGCGCGGGAGCGCTGGCGAGCCAAAGCCTTATTGCGACGCTTCAGCGCGCGGCGCTCGTCCTCGCTCATGCCGCCCCATACGCCGGCATCCTGGCCGGACTCGAGGGCCCACTTCAGGCACTGGTTCGTCACAGGGCAGCGGTTGCACACGAGCTTCGCCCGGGCGATTTGAGCGAGGGCAGGGCCGGAATTTCCTACAGGGAAGAAGAGCTCGGGGTCCTCGTCGCGGCAAACGGCATTGTGGCGCCAGTCCATGTGTACTCCTTAAATAAGCAAAAAGTTTCTGTGCATCTATGTGGTGATAACAAGACTCCGGACACAAACAGAGGGGTGCAGGGAGGAAGCTTCGCGGGGCGTTGGTTTATCACTGATCTGAACATCCCAGGGCCGCACAGCTGGCGGGCAACACCACTCAAGGTGGGCCCGTGCATGCTAGCCGCAGAGAAGCCAGAGAGGAGAAAAAATAACGCCCGCCGCTCAAGCGTTCCGTCTCAGCTGCGGGTTTAACGTGTGGTTAAGCTCTGCTTCTACCGAAGTGTGGCAAAGGGTTCTGCTTTCTTTGCCTTCGCTGAGGTGAATTCTTGCACGAGTATGTCCGCTTGGCTAGAGTTTCGCGCAAAAATGTGCAATATCTCACATTAATTGAGGGCCTTCAGGGGCAATCACGTCGATGACTTCGGGGACAGAAACGATATCGATACGATCTGTCTCGCCCATGAATTCGCCGTCTAGCTGCCACTTCGTCTTCTCTGTGAGGGTGAGTGTAAGAGCGTTGATATCGTCAACTTGGATTTCTCCGGTATCCACAGGCAAAGCGGACCAGAACCGGACATTAGATCCCACAGTTTTCATCAGGGCGGCCAAACCTCCGGGGCCTTCGCCGCTGGTGAGGGCGAATATAGACAGCCCACCTTCCGTTCGGGCATCGGGGTTGGTCACAACCGGAACTGGGCCGGCGAATGTCCACGGGTTCGTATTAGACACCACCACCAAGGGCAGATTCTTTTCCTCGCGTACCCCGCTCGCGGTTTCCGCGGTGAAGGAGATGTGCGGCGGATGCGCCCGCAGACGGCGCCACGCCCGGGCCGCGATGAGGGCGTATTTGCCGGGAGTGGCGGACATGCCGCGCTTGCGAGCCTGCTCCATCGAGTGGATCACCGCGGCGTCAATGCCGATGCCTAGGTTCACGCACAGCCAGCGCCGGGACTGATCATCCTGCGCATCGCTATCGGCCGAACCCACATTGTGGGCCATGGCAAGCGGCAGTCGCCGCACCGCTTCGGCTCGCAGCAACTCGGCGATCTCGGCGGCGGCCTCCGCCGGATCATTGGGCAATCCGAGGGCCCGGGCGTAGACATTGGCCGAGCCGGTAGGAATAATCACCAGCCGTGGCAGTACATCTGCGTCTGGGCGGGCATCAATGTCCTTGCCGAGCAGGCCATTAATAACCTCACCCACGGTGCCATCGCCACCGAGAACAATGATGGCGTCATAATCCTCACGCCGCAGCCCGGCGCAGATCTCTTCCGCATGCTGCGGATAGGCCGTATGGACAGCCTTGATGGACGTCACAGGCGCGAGCGCGCTCACAACCTCGCGGACAATGGCATGGCTGACGCTCGTGGAGTTCGGGTTCATCAAAAGTAGGCTTCGCACGATTCCCCAGTGTAAAGGATTTCCCCCACCGCATCGTGCGTGGTGCAGCAGCGGGACGTCTCGGGAAGCCGCAAGGGCTGGGTATAAACTGATGCTTTGTGAGCAGAGCAGATAAATCCCCACGCCCTCGTCCGACTACGCGCACAGAGCAGGCCCCTGAGGCGGCCGTGCCTGCCCCCATTCGGTGGGCGGCGATACTCGGCGGAATCGAGGGGCTCGCCGGCATCGGATACGGGCTTTTTCTCATCATCCGTGACGTGCTCGGCTACCGGGATGACTCTGCGGTCTTCGAAGACGAACTCCGCGCCGATCTGCTTGGTTTCGGCACGGGCGTGGTCTTTCTCATCTTCTTCGGCGCGGTGTTCGCCGCCGCCATCGTGCTCGCGCGCGGTAAGCGCTGGGGCCGAGCCCCCATCCTCATGCTCAACATGCTGCTCATCCCCATTGCCTTCTATATCCACGGCGGCGGGCACACCCCACTCGCCATCGCGGTGGGAATCGTAGGATTCATCGGCCTAGGCCTGCTCTTTAATGGGGTAGCGGTGCGCTGGGCTGCATCGCAGTACTAGCGGGGAATTCGGGCCGCCAGGGTGGCGTCGATAAGCGCTTATCGACGCCACCCTGTGATCGTCGAACCCTGCTTGGCGATGATGGTGTCCCCAGCCAAGCGCAGGTTGATGGGGGTGGAATCGGCGCCATCATCGATGGAAGCGCGAACATGCCCGATGCGCTCGCCCGAACCCCACTCGGCTAGGGCAAGGCCATCGCGGACCGGATAGGCCACCGCATCGCTGCCCAGCGCCACACCTGAGCCAATGGCATCGGCGAAGATGTGCTCGACCGCGAGGGTGGTGGGGTGGAAGAGAATAAGACCGCGATCGGTGTGCACCGTGACGTGATGCGGCAGATCGGCGTGGATGAGATCGTGGGGATCGGACAGCGCCGGCACACTGCGCTCACTCAGAACCGAGCCATCGTGACCATAGGAAACAATGCGGCCCTGTGCCCCCGGCTCAAGCGGTGGGTAGTAGACCGCCGCAGCCTCCTTGGCGATAGCCAGCAACTGTGCGTCCGGCTGCTCTAACTCGATAGTCTCTTCTGGCTCTGGTTTTCGCGAATCCTCGGGATTACGGTCGAAAAAATGCAGCCGTGCCAGCAGCTGGCCAGTCTCGTTATCCGCCTCGCCCGGGGCGCACACATCCACCAATGCCAGGGAGCTGAGCCGCGTCAGGGCTGAGCCAATACGGCAATACTCCGTGCCGAGCTGCTCGCGCTCTTGCGGGGCGGGGTCCGTGCCCACCTGGATGGTGCGCACCAAATCCGAGCGCCATAACACCACCAACTCATCGTTGTACACACCTGCGGCGTCATTCGAGCGCACAGAGTGCACCGGCTCTGCGGTGAGTACCGAACGGGTGGCCTTATAGCGCCCCGTATCGGCATCGATCGCGGTCGTTTCACCGCAACCAAAACCAGTGGAAAAAGACACCATCACCTGAGCGAAGGCAACCGACAGGGCACACACCGTGGCGTCACTGCGTTCATAGGACCAACGCTCGGATTCAGTAGCGGGGTCGAAGGCATAGACCCGATGCTCCTCCGCGGCAATCACCAGACCGTCCACCACATAGGTGTCGTCCTCGTGTAGCGGGGACCCGGCAGCGATACTCCACTGCTTGTGTAGCGACTGTGGAAACGAGGTCACAGTGTCCGGCACCGCCGGGGGCTGTTGATCGGGGCCGATAGTGCTGTGTAGATGCGCATGGCGCGCTGGAGCACTGATGAAAGTGAGCACGCAGATGAGCACCACTACAAGCACCAGCACAGCCCAGCCGGCGGTGCCGGCGGGGCCAACACCGCGGCGACGGGTGGAAGAGGCGGAGTCGGCCGCCACGCTGTCACGTGAAGTCATAGGCGAGGAAAGAAGAGAATGTCACTTTCTAGTTCCGGCGGCCGCGGCCACCGCGACCCTGGTGGGAACCACGGTCGCGGTTATGAGACGAGCCCCGCTTTCGGCCACCGCGGTTGCGCACGCTGGAGGCCCCGCCACCAAAGACCGGACGGGCATCGCCGATGGAATCGGTGGCACCCTCCGGAATGTCGAGGGCCTCAAAGAGCTCCGGCGAGGTAGAAAACCACTGCGGAGGCTCGGGCGTATCGAGCTTGAGCTCATCATTAATGAGCGCCCACTTGTGTACCTCGTCGTAGCCCACCAGAGTCACCGCGATGCCGGTGTGTCCGGCGCGGCCGGTGCGACCAATACGGTGCACATAGGTCATCGGATCATCTGGGGTCTGGTAATTGATGACGTGCGTGACATCGTCGATATCGATACCGCGGGCCGCCACGTCGGTGGCAACCAGAATCGTGATGCGGCCCTCGCGGAAGGCGCTGAGCGAACGCTCGCGCGCAGATTGCCCCATATCGCCGTGCACCGCCCCCACCGAGAAGCCGTGGGCGGCGAGGTTTTCCGCCAGCATCGCCGAGGAGCGCTTGGTGCGGGTGAAGATGATGGTGCGACCTCGGCCGGGAGCCTGGAGGATGCGGGAGATGATGGCGGTTTTGTCCATCTGGTGCGCCTGCATCACCACTTGGCGGGTAGAGGAGTGGGTCTGCGAGGACTCCGCTGACTCGGCACGAATATGTACCGGCTTGTGCAAGAAACCACGCGCCAAGGTGACGATAGGGCCGGGCATGGTGGCCGAAAACAGCATGGTTTGATGCGCATGGGTGAGCATGGACATGAGCTTTTCGATGTCAGGTAGAAACCCTAGATCGAGCATTTCATCGGCCTCGTCGAGCACCAAGATAGCCACCTGATCCAGCCGCAGCGCCTGGCGCTGGGCAAGGTCCATGAGCCTGCCGGGAGTGCCCACCACCACGTCCACACCGCGCTCGAGCGCGGAGATCTGATCCTCATAAGGAGTGCCACCATAAATGGCTGTCACCCGTACCGGCAGTTTCGCGGCGGCGCTGATGAGATCCTCGCTCACCTGCACCGCCAACTCGCGGGTGGGGCACACGATCAGCGCGCGTGGGGTGCCATCGAGCTCAGCCACGTCGGCGGCATCGAAGACGCGATCCAGCACCGGCACGCCGAAGCCCAAGGTTTTGCCCATGCCCGTGCGCGCCTGGCCGATGATGTCGGCGCCATCAAGAGCCAAGGGCAAGGTGAGTTCCTGGATGGCGAAGGTATGGGTGATGCCCTTGGCTGCCAAGGCCTCAACAATCTCTACGGCTACACCCAGCTCGGCGAAGGTGGGAGTGCTCGAACCCTGCGGGGTGGGCGTGCTGGTCGACGCCGAGGAGCCGGCCGCTGCAGCCGAGGCCGAGGCATGGGCCTGAGTGTCCTCGGGTGGTGCCGATTGAGTCGGCTGCGGGGACTCGGCTGGGCGCTGGCGGGTGGTTACGCGGCGTACGCGGCGTCGAGAATGCCTCGAGCGGGCAGAGCGAGGCTGATCGTGAGCGGTGGAGGATCCTTGGTCAGACACATCTATAGATACTAACTGGCCTGCCACTAGTATTGGAGAATGCCTCAGTGCGCAGTGCAGGCAGCTACCCTCCTGGCCGCGCATGTGAGACGATAATCGTTGCTCATACGCGCCGGCGCGGTAGCCTAGGCAGGTGCCGCGCGAATGGCACAGATAGAGAAAAGAGGGCATCACTTCATGGACATCAAGATCGGTTTCAACGACAGCCCACGCGAGCTCGTGATCGCCACCAACACCGCCCAAGACCAGGTGCTGGCACAGGTGAAGAAGGTGCTCGAGGCGGAAGAGCCGAGCTCGCTGACTCTCGACGATGACAAGGGCCGTACCTACGTGGTGTGCGGTAGCTCCATTGCATATGTGGAAGTTGGTTCCGCACACGCGCACCCGGTGGGCTTTATCAACTAACGCACCTGGTTGACCACCCACACGCGCACGAGCTAAAAGGAGTAGCGAGTCATCGACGAGAGAAGACACCCACGCGGCCTGGACGGGGAGAACCGCCCCGACCGCTACAACGCGTGGAATGACCACGATGATCTTGCTGACCCGCGCCCGAAGCGGCAGGAGACTCGCTCTCGGCACGGGCGGCACGAGGCTGCGAGTGAGCGTCGAGAAGCGGACGAGGCTCAGGATTCCTTCTTCGTGCGCTTTGCCCGCGACTATGGCTGGCGAGCCTATGCGATTCCGGTGCTCGCAATCATCACCGTATGGGTGCTGGTAGACATCATTCAGCAGCCTGCGGACACCACCCCGCCCAACCCGCCCGCAGCCACCAGTACCGCCGATAACGACCGCCGTCCCCCCGTGCCCAACCCAGCTGATCTCGACTTCATGACCGAAGGCGGAGAGCTGCCTGATGGCGGGCCCTACACTGACAAAGGGAAGGGCACCTACCGAACCGTGGGTAATCCCGGCGCCGAAGCTGGGGCAGGGCGCCCCCGCACCTTCACCTATGTCATCCAGGTAGAAGACGGGCTCGATCCCGCCCACTACGGCGGCGATGACGGCTTTGCCGCGATGGTGGATGCCACCCTCACCAACCCCAAGGGTTGGACCGCCGATCCCGAATTTGGCTTCAAGCACATTGCGGATGCCGACAAAGCGGATCTGCACATCCAGCTCACCTCTGTGGCCACCACCCACAAGGAATGCGGCGCCAACCTCGCCATGGAGACCTCCTGTTTCACCTCCGACGGCAACCGAGTGGTGATTAACGAATCCCGCTGGGTGCGCGGTGCGCGACCCTTCGCCGGCGACCTCGGCGCCTACCGTCAATACCTCATCAACCACGAGGTTGGGCACGGCATCGGCTATGCCCAGCACGTGCCCTGCGGCCGCGACGGCGCGCTCGCGCCGATCATGATGCAGCAGACCCTCAGTCTCTCTAACTCGGAGCTGAACAAGATCGACCCCAACGAGATCTACCCCGATGACCAGGCCACCTGCAGCTACAACGCATGGCCCTATCCGACAGGCAAGAAGGACTAACTTCGGTGACTCTCCCCCCGCGGCCGCTGCCACCACAGGCGGCGGAACGCTACGCCCGCCACCTTTCCCTGCCTGGGATCGGGCTGCGCGGACAGCAGAAGCTCAACGGCGCCTCGGTGCTGAGCATCGGGGCCGGTGGGCTGGGTAGTCCTGTGATCGAATACCTCGCCGCAGCGGGGGTGGGGTGCCTGGGCATCTGCGACGGCGATTACGTGGAGCTTTCGAACCTGCAGCGCCAGGTGGTGCATCGTAGCTGTGATATCGGTGTGCCCAAGGTGGAATCCGCAGCGCGGCGCGTACAGGAACTCAACCCAGAGATCACGGTGCGCACCCACCCGAGCGCACTCGACGCCACCACAGTGGAGGAGATCCTCAACGGCTACGACATCGTGGTGGATGGATCCGATAATTTCGCCACCCGCTACCTAGTGGCTGACCACTGTGCCGAGCACGATATCCCGTTGGTGTGGGGAAGCATCCAGCAATTCGGCGGGCAGCTCTCCGTATTCGCCGAGGGCTATACGCTACGAGATATCTTCCCCACCCCGCCACCGCCGGGCAGCGCGCCCAACTGTGCCGAGGCTGGGGTATTCGGGGTTCTGCCCGGAGTGATCGGCACCATGATGGCCACCGAAGTGATCAAGTTGATCACCGGCTTCGGTACCCCGCTCATCGGTCGACTCGCCACGTGGGATGCCGCGCGCTCGAGCTTTAAAACATTCTCCTTTGCGCCCAACCCCGACTCAGCGAAACTACGGCACACCCCCGTGGCAGATGCCTGTGACTTCGCAGGCGCCGAGCAACCCAATACGGAGGCGGAGAAGGTTCAGTCAACGACGGGCTTTTCGTCTCCTCACACCTCCGGAGGGAAGGACAGCATGAACCCCACGCACCCCGCGCAGCCCACCGATTCCAGCGGCCAACCGGAGCATCGCTCCATGGCCGAGCTGCCCGTCTTGCTCGAGGAGGGCATGATCTCGGTGGATGTGCGCGAGCCCATCGAATGGGAAGGGGGAGTGCTAGGCGATAGCCTGCTGGCCCCGCTCTCACAACTGCGTGCTGGGGATCTCGGCCCCGTGGCCGCGGTAGACCGGGCCCAGCCAGTGGCGCTGTACTGCAAGGCTGGGGTGCGCTCCGAGGAAGCCGCCCGAATCCTGCTAGCGCATGGCTTTGAGCGCGTGATCACCCTCGACGGGGGCATCATGTACTGGTGGCTTAATCACGACACCGAGCAGCCCTCACAGCAGTAAATCCTCGCGCGGCCGTGGTGTGAGCGCGGAGCTGGCGGGATGAAACGCTAGTCTAGGGGCTATGACTGACACCACCGACTCGACACCCGTGGGCTCGGTACCGGGGCATGTATTCGAGGCTTTCCGAGTGCCCACCCACCACATCGCCGCGTCCTCGCGGCTCGGCAGTGCGTGGGATAACGGCATCAAATGCGGAAACGTGGTGATCTCCCGAGCATCCTCCGCCTCTTTCGCTGCGTGGTCGGCGAAATTGCGCGAGAGCCTTCATCCCACTGGGGTGCGGCTCGTACGGCCGGTGCGCTCTACAGATGGTCGCGTGGTGATCTCCGGTTTTCGTGCCAACGCCTTCGTCGTGGGGGAGCCAGCTCAGCGCGTCGATGAAACCGTCAGTGCCGCGCTCCGGCTTGCGGACGCCCTCGCCGAGGTGCGCGTGCCCCAGTGGGTCAACCGTGATGTGCCGCGCATCGACGGTGAGGCCAGTATCTTCCACCTGGCTGACCGTGCTGCCTGGTCAGACCAGCCCGCCGAACTGCTCGCCCGAGCTTTCGACGGCAATCGGGAAGCCCACGGCCACGAGGTGGAGGCGCTCACTGCCGCTGCGGAGCTGCATAGCCGCGTGCCTGATATTCCCCTCGAAACGCAGTTGGGCCACGCTGACATGCTGGGCACAACCATCTTTTCCGGTAGCCAGGCTCCGATCGTGACTGAGATCGTGCCCGTGGCCCATCCGCATGCCTACACTGCGGCACTGACGATGGTCGACGGCATTATCGCCGATGCCGTGGATATTGGGGTACTGGATCGTTTCTCACATCTGCGTTATCTCGACGCCCTTGCCGCCCGCGGTGTGCTGTATCGCCTCTACGTTCACGCGCTGCACCCAGCAACCCGCCCAGCACACAGTCGCCGTATCGTGGCTTTGGCTCGTGAAATAGGTGAACGATTGGACGCCGATTCTTAGCGCAGGCCTACCGCATTCCTAGTTCGGGGTGTGGGCGTGCCCTTGGGAGCGTAAGGGCACGCCCCACCCTTAGTGTCGAATGCGTGTTCTAGTTCTTTGAGGGTGAGATCGCTGTGAGTGTCCACTTCCTCTGCAACAATGATGGGCATGAATAGCACCCCGCTGATGGCCCCACCACCGAACCCTACGGTGACAGTGACTTATCCTGGTCCGCGTGATACGCCTCGCAGGACGTGGTC
The DNA here is from genome assembly GCF_030440575.1 of Corynebacterium ciconiae DSM 44920. NCBI lineage: Bacteria > Bacillati > Actinomycetota > Actinomycetes > Mycobacteriales > Corynebacteriaceae > Corynebacterium > Corynebacterium ciconiae. The sequence continues at coordinate 1,989,925 of NZ_CP047189.1, read as the reverse complement.
CTGCGAGGCACGCGAGCTAGTGGAAGCTAGATTGACGGGCACCGTCAAGCTGAGTGGCGCCGCCAACACGGGCGTGAGTTCCGCCTTGAGCGATACGGTGGTGGGGTTGATCAACGCGGGAGTGGATCCGGCAGAGATTGCGCTGATCACTACCGCCAAGGAGACGGCGAGCTATCACCGCAGTGAGCTCTCCTCTATTTTGGGTAGCCGCGCAGAGGGCTTTGCCTCGGCGGGGACGCTCGTGCGTTCCATTCACTCCTTAGCTTTCGCAATTGTCCGGGCCTCGCGCCAGAACGATATCGGCACCTCGCCCCGCATGATGACCGGAGCCGAGCAGGATGCGGTTATTCGCGAGCTTCTCGACGGCCACCGCGAGCGCGGCGGAGCCTATTGGCCGGACGAGCAACACGAGGCACTCGAACTTATCGGCTTCGCCCGCGGTCTGCGTGATTTTTTGCTGCGCGCTCAAGAGCGCGGCCTCGGCGCCGGGGACCTCGAGCAGCTCGGAGAGGACTGGAACCGCCCCCTCTGGACTGCCGCGGGGCAGTTTCTGCGAGAGTATCGCCACACCATGGCGCTTTCGGGGCAGGACTCGCTCAATGCCTCCGAGCTTTTGGCCGAGGCTCATCGCCTGATCATTGATGATGACCGGCTCGCCCAACAAGTCGCCCGCTCAGCGCGGTATGTGCTGGTTGATGATGCTCAGAATCTCGACCCTAAAGCGGCTGGGTTGATCGAGGCGCTCACTCCGCACACCACGCTCATGGTGCTCGGCGGCAACCCTGAGCATTCCGTGTTCCACTTCCGCGGCGCGGATCCCGACTTCTTCACCGATTATCAAGCCGAGCACACCATCGAACTGACACAGCCTCACGTCCACGCGCGTTCACAGTATGTGGTGGCTGCGGATGCTCGAAGCCACCACGACTTCATCGCGGATCGCGTGCGTCGTGCTGGGCTACTCGATAAGGTGGCTTGGCGCGATATCGCGGTGATCGTGCGTAGTTCAGGAGAGATTGGCAGCCTCCAACGTGCGCTTCTCATTGCTGGTGTGCCCGTTCACGTGGACAACTCGGCGATGGTGCTGAAAGAACAGCGGGTGGTGTCGAGCCTGCTCATCGCCGCACGAAGCCTACTGGGCCGAATCAGTAGCGCCGAGCTCAGTGAGCTCATCCTCGGCCCCGTCGGCGGCGCCGATCCTGTCACCTACCGTCGTCTCTTGCGCGGTCTGCGAGCCGCAGAGAAACACCACGGTGGCGGCCGCCGATCCATCGAGGTACTTGAGGATCTCCTGCTTCCTCAATCCCCGGGCTACACCGCGCCGGAAAATGCCGAGATCCGTGAGCATCTCACGGAGCGCGAGACCCAGATTTTGCAGCGCACCGCTGACGTTCTCGATGCAGGCCGAGCGGCATATGAACGAGGCGAGTCCGTGGAAGCGGTGCTGTGGGCGCTGTGGGAGGCCACCGGCCTAGCCCAGCACCTGCAGGCGGTCTCGCTACGTGGTGGGGCGTCCGGTTCCCAGGCAGATCAAGATCTCGACGCAGCCATGGCATTGTTCGACACCGCCGGTGACTACACCGAGCGTCGCCCCGGGGCCTCCTTTTCCAGCTTCATCTCCTATATCGACAGCCTCGATGTGCCTTCGCTCACCCGCGAGCGGCGGGGCGCAAAAACGGACGCCGTCACCATCCTTACCGCCCACTCGGTCGTGGGCATGCACTTTCGCCTCGTGTTAGTTGCAGGAGTCAATGAAGGTGCGTGGCCGCAACTAGGAGAGACGGGCACCCTCTTCGGTCAGGAAGAATTGATCAACCACACAGACGAGGACATCGACCCAGGGGTGCATGTCACCCACACGGTCGAGCGGGAAGCAGAGGAACGCCGCCTGCTCAACTTGGCGTGTTCCCGAGCGACCGAACAGCTCTACATCGTGGCTGTGGATGACAGCGGCAGCGAGGACGGGACCACCGAACCCTCCCGCTTCCTCGCGGAGTATCCGGTGAGTATGCGAGTACACAGCGCCGAGGCGGTGGTAGACAGCGAGGATGCGGACTCGGCCGTGCAGATCGTGCAGCCGCGCATGCTCTCTACGTCGAGTGTGATTGCGGAGCTGCGGCGCTGCCTCGAAAACCCGCAGTCTAGGCCCGCCGATCGGGAGCACGCCGCTTATCATCTCGCCCGCCTAGCAGAGGCCGGAGTGCTGGGCGCCAACCCCAATGAATGGTGGGGTATGCGGGAAAGCTCCACCACTGAGCCACTCGTGAAACCCGGCGCTACGGTGCGCCTGTCTCCCTCGCGTATCGAAAAAAGCCTCGATTGTCCTCTCGTGGGCTCTGTGGGTGATTTCGCTAGTTCCGCCAGCGGTAGTCCGCAGATCGTGGGCTCGCTCGTTCACGCCTTTGCCGAGACCCTCGACAATGGTGCGGAGGAGCAGGCAGCTCGAGAACTCGTCATGGAGGCGTTTCGCGCCCAGCTCGACGATGCTGAGTGGCGCGTGGAGGCCGAGACAGAGAAGTTTCGGACCATGCTGGACAAAACAGCTCGGTGGATCGAGGGAGCCAACACTGACACCACCCTCGTGGGCATCGAGCGCCGAGCGAGGGTGCGGATCGGCCACCTTGACGATGGCGACCATGATGTGCTGATTTCGGGTCGGCTTGACCGCATTGACCGCGCTGGAGACAACCTGCGTGTGGTGGACTACAAAACCTCTGCCGAAGCCATTGGGCTGAAGGATGTTGCTTCGCACGCCCAACTCTCGGCCTACCAAGTGGCGGTGTCCCATGCCCGCCTCGATGATGAAGGCAATCTCTTCACCCGCGGCCCCGATGATCCGGAATTGGAGCGCGATGGGGCAGTGCTGGTGTATGTCGGAACCGGCACCAAAAGCACCACAACTCGGCAGCAGGCGCGTTTAGATGAGCAACAGCTCGCGGACTTCGAGGGAAAGCTCATCGAACTTGCCCGCCACACCACCCAGCCTCGGCTGCTCGCCGAGATCAACGAAAACCAATGCAAGTACTGCACGCTGACAGCGGTGTGCCCGGCACAGGAGCAGGGAAGGAGCCTCTTCAATGGCTAAGCACACTCACGCTCGTCTCTCACCCAGCGAACTTTCACACAAGCTGAATCAGCCCTATGCGCCTACCGAACAGCAAGCCGAGGTGATCGGGGCAGACCAAGGATCACTACTGGTGGTGGCGGGCGCCGGCGCAGGCAAAACGGAAACCATGGCAGCGCGCGTGGTGTGGCTCGTGGCCAACGGACTCGTGCGCCCAGACCAAGTGCTGGGCCTAACCTTCACTAAGAAAGCAGCATCCCAGCTGGAACAACGCATTCGGCGCAACCTAGCAACGTTGAAGAACACGCTGGGGCTTGCGGTGGATGAACAGGGTCGCGAGCTCAGCATTGAGCCGAAAGTTTCCACCTATGATTCCTACTGCGGCGATCTTGTATCCGAGTATGGGCTGCTGCTTCCCATTGAAACCACCGCACGGCTCATCACTGAGACCGAGCTGTATCAATATTGCTACGAAGTCGTGCGCGATCATTCCACCCCCATCGCCGGCAGCCCCAGTATGAGCACGGCGATCAAAGACACCATCAACCTCATGGAAGCACTCGATTCACACCTCGTGGATGAAGAGGATCTTGATGCTGCCCAACGCGAGTACGTGGCGCTGATTGATGGACTCGATCCCGGCCCGCGCCAAAAAAAGAAATACACCGGAGATGTGGAGAAACTCATTCACCGCCTCCAGCTCCGCGAGGCCTATATTCCGCTGGTGCAGCAGCTCCGCCGCCACATGAAGCGCGACAACGTGGCTACCTTTGGGCAGAAGCTCTCCGCGGCCGCGCGTATCGCCCAGAACTACCCGCAGGTGGGATATAAAGAACGCCGCAAGTTTCGCGTGGTCATGCTCGATGAGTACCAAGACACCTCGAATGCGCAACGACTCCTGCTGTCGAGTCTGTTTGGTGGCACCGATCGCGCGCTAAGCGTGACCGCCGTTGGCGACCCCATGCAGGCTATCTACGGGTGGCGTGGCGCCACCTCCACCAACCTCGAGCAATTCGCCAAGGACTTCCCTGCGATCGCAGAGGATGGCACCACCTCAGCGGCGCCGAAAGCGCAGCTGACAACCTCGTGGCGTAACCCGAGCGGAGTGCTCGAGCTAGCCAACGCCGTGTCCTCCTCCGTGCTGGAACGGGATGGGGCCCAGCGTAGCGTCGAGAAGCTGAGCTCTCGGCCAGATGCAGGCAGTGGCGATATCTCGCTCGGGTGGTTCGACACGAACGAAGAAGAAGTGGAGTATGTGGCCGATAGTCTGGCCCGGCGCTTCCACGAAAAACAAGAGGCAGGGCAGCGGTTCACGGGGGCGGTGCTGGTGCGAAAGAACATACACATCGGAGCCATCGCCGCAGCCTTGGCTGAGCGCGGTATCCCCTATGAGATCGTCGGCCTAGCTGGGCTGCTCGAGGTACCCGAGGTGGCCGATGTACTTGCTATTGCCACCATGCTGGTGGCCCCTGATAACAATGCCGCCGCCATGCGGGTGTTGTGTGGACCCTTGGTCAACCTCGGCCTGCAAGACCTCGCCGTGCTGCACCGCCGCGCCGAAAACATAGCGGGCAGGGTGAATTCCAGCGGGGAGAAGGTAGAAGACCCCAGGCTATCGTCCGCCGATCCACTCGAGCGGCTACGTGCCTCCATCGACAGCGCTCTCAGCGATGAGCCCGATGCCCACGTGGGGCTTGTGGATGCCATCGCCGATCTTGGAGAGCCAGAGCTCTACAGCGAGGAAGGCTACCGGCGCCTCACCGAGCTGAGCTCCCAGCTGCGGTATCTGCGTTCCTACTCGCTATCGAAGCCGCTGACCGAGATCATTGCGGATATCGAGCGGGTGTTTTCCATCCGCACTGAGGCCCTCGTGCGCCGAGACCCGAGTGCGGACGGCAGCGCCGGAGTGGCACACCTGAACCAGCTGGCAGAAAAGGTGGCCGAATTTAGCCGTACTCCCGGTGCGTCTTTGCCGTCCATGCTCAGTTATTTCGAGCTGGCCAAAGAAAGAGAGGACGGTTTTGACCGCGCTGAGGTAGCGGTACACAGTGACCGTGTGCAGCTGCTCACCGTTCACAAATCCAAAGGCCTGGAGTGGGACACCGTTGCGGTGCTGCACTGCGATAACAGCACCTACAACGATTCGGAGAGCAAGCGGAAGAGTTTCGACCACTGGATCAATGAGGTCAAAGAGCTGCCGCCGGTGCTTCGTGGTGACGCCGCCGTTGTGGATATCTCCGGAGTTGAGAATCCCAATGGGGTGCCCGTGTTGGACCTTGAGGGATGCACCACCCAAACCGAGGCTTCGCGGGCGATCGCCGAGCACCGCAACGAGCTGTGGCAGGGGCATCTCGACGAGGTGGTGCGCCTGTTCTACGTGGCGATAACCCGCACCGAGCACACGCTGATCGTCACCGGCTCGGCACGACCCGCAGCGAGTGATAAAGAGGTCAAGCCTTTCGAGCACCTCACCGCGCTGCGAGACCTCGCCCCAGACTCCGTGGTGCATTGGCACGAGCCCAGCGGTGAGGATGCCGCAGCGGAGAGCACACCCCAGGAGGCCCCAGCCGCGCCCGATGAGCCGGAGGTGGACAATTACTTCCCGCGCCAGTGGAAGCAGGAGAAGGCCACAGCGCTAGGAATCGCCCACGACAACCCAGACTATTCCACGCGGATACTCGACGAGGCCGCCACGGCCGTGCATGCGGCACGCCACCGGCGGTGGGAAGATCTCCCCGCCAATAGCAGCGAGATCAGCCAGCTATGGCGCAACGAGGTGGCGGCCCTGATCGCCGAGCACGAGGCGGCCCTTAATCCCGTGGTGAGCGTGGAGCTTAGCCATGAGCTATCGACCTCGGATTTGGTCTCGCTCAAGGCCAGCCCAGAGGATTTCGCCCGTCGCCAGCACCGCCCCGTGCCCTTCAAACCCAATGCCTACGCCAAGCGCGGCACGGCACTACACCAGTGGATCGAGGATCGATTCGGAGCTACCTCCTTGCTCGATGATGACCAGCTGCCCGGCACGGGGGAGGAGATCGATCCCCAAGGCGTGGAGCTAGAGCAGCTCAAGCAGAAATTCCTTGCAAGCCAGTGGGCGGATCGCACCCCCACCTACGTGGAGCATCCCTTCGAGATCTCTATTGGCGGCAGCATGGTGCGTGGCCGTATCGATGCGATCTTCCACTTCGGAGACGATGAGGCCTCCGGCTGGTATGTGGTGGATTGGAAAACGGGACGCCCGCCCACAGGTGCGGACATGCAGGCAGCCCAAATCCAGCTGGCCGTCTACCGGCTTGCGTGGTCGCGTCTGCTGTCGAGCCGGTTGGGTCGGGAGATTGATCCGGAGTCGGTGCGTGCAGCCTTCCACTACATCGCCTACGATCACACTCTCGAACCGAGTAAGCTACCCGATGAGATAGAGCTCGCCGCGCTTATGCACGCCAACGACCACCAGTCCTAAAACCATGAGGCTGGGCAATCACGTGGAGCGCGCGGGCTGGAGAGCACCACCATGACCCCCGCACCCGAGCAGCAAGGATGTAGCCGTGGCGAGAATGCGTAATAGGTTCGGTACCCGAGCCCGCGCTAGGCAACCCGTGGTGCGCCGCCCCACTGAACTGGATGATCTGCCGGACTATGCGCTGCTGAACATCATCCGGATCCCGCAGGAGCGGCGCTCCTCGCCGTGGTTGCTCATCGCCCGCCGCGTGGTTTATGCCATCGTGCTCATCCTCACGGTTACGGTGATCGTTTACTTCGACAGCGGCGGCTACACCGAGCCGTTGTCCTTCCTCGATGCGCTGTACTACTCGGTGGTGTCGCTTTCCACCACCGGCTATGGCGATATCGCCCCGGTGACCGACCGGGCCCGCCTGCTGAACGTTATTGTGGTGACCCCGCTGCGTATCGCCTTCCTGATCCTCTTGGTGGGCACGACGCTGGCGGTGCTCACCGAGGAATCCCGCCGCACCCTACAAATCCAACGATGGAGGAAGCGCTTGCGCAATCACACAGTGGTCATCGGCTACGGCACCAAGGGACGCTCTGCAGTGACCGCGCTGCTGGCGGACGGTGTACCGCCCGGACAGATCGTGGTAGTTGACACCAACCGGCAGGCCTTGGAGCGCGCCTCGGGGCACAATCTCGTGACTGTCCAAGGCAACGCCACCAAGTCCGATGTGCTCAAGCTAGCCGGGGTGTCGCGTGCTCGGGCAGTGGTGGTGGCTCCCAACCAAGATGACACCGCGGTGCTCATCACCTTGTCGGTGCGCGAGATCGCGCCCTCGGCGATGATCGTGGCCTCGGTGCGTGAATCCGAAAACCTGCACCTAGTGGAGCAGTCCGGCGCCGATTCGGTGGTGATTTCCTCCGAAACCGCCGGCCGGATGCTGGGCCTGGCCACTGTTACCCCGCCGGTGGTGGAGATGATGGAAGATCTTCTCTCCCCGGGCGAGGGGTTCTCCATTGCGGAGCGGATGGTGAAAGAAGACGAGGTGGGCGCCAACCCCCGCCACCTGGCGGATATCGTGCTGGGTGTGGTGCGCTCCGGCAAGCTCTACCGCATCGATGCCCAGGAGGCGGAGTCTGTCGAACCCGGCGACCGACTGCTTTATGTGCGCCGTGTGCTTTCCGCCGATATCGCCGAGGCGGAGTCCTCGCGCGGGGAAAGCACCTAGCCCGTGGCGCAGGAATCAACAGCGCGCTATTTCCTCGTCGGTCCGCAGCATGTCATCGCCTGTGGGCTCAGCGGCGAGGAGCTTCACGTCTGTGGCGTGAGCGCCGAGGCTATTGCTCGGCGAGTGAGCGTGGATACGCAGCGAGCCCTCTTTGCTGTGAAGGGGGAAGCCCAGGCGCTCGCGTGCGCCGAGCAGCTGGGGGCACGGATTCTTGGGCCTGGAGATCCCGAGTTTTGGCACGGCTCCATCGCCGGTCACGCCGCGCTGCTGCGGGCCTTGGCACTAGTGGAGTACAAGGACAACACGCATTTCGACCCCGCGGACGGCTCCGCTTTGGACTATCTCGCGGATTCCGCCCAGGCGCGGGGTGGCTCTGGCTGGGTGTTTCCGCGCATCGATCCCGCCGTGATCGGGGTGGTGGAGCTGCGCGAACAGCAGCGCATTCTGGTGGGCCGGAACGCGCAGCGCTCCCAGTATTTTTCGCTCATCGCCGGCTATGTCGAACCTGGTGAGTCGGTGGAGTCGGCCTTCATTCGTGAGGTGCGGGAGGAAACCGGCCGACGGGTAGAGCGGGTGCGCTATGTGGCCAGCCAGCCGTGGCCGCTGTCCGGCTCGCTTATGCTCGGCATGTACGGCACCACCAGCGACGTGCGTCCCCACAGCGCCACCGATAACGAGTTGCGGGAAACGCGGTGGGTAAGCGCCAGCGACATTCGTGAACAGCGCTTTCCGCAGCCGCGGGCAGGATCTATAGCGCACAGCATGATGCACGCGTGGGCGGCCGGTAGGCTCTTCGACGCGCTGCGTGCCTAAGAACGACCACACCACCATCACAGGGAAGGTGCTTTTCGACGCCATGTTCAGCCTCGATGACCTCGACGAGGACCAACGCCGCGCCGCCGCGGCGCCACGCGGCCCAGTCTGCATTCTGGCCGGCGCCGGTACCGGTAAAACACGCACCATCACCTACCGCATCGCCAACCTCGTAAACGAGGGCATGGTCTCGCCGAACCGGGTGCTGGCTGTCACGTTCACCACCCGTGCCGCGGGCGAGCTGAGGCAACGGCTGCGCAGCATGGGGGTTCAGGCCGTGCAAGCCCGCACCTTCCACTCCGCGGCGCGCCGACAATTGGCCTATTTTTGGCCCTCGATTGCCGGTGATTTGCCGTGGCGGATGCTGGATAATCAATTTGGCGCGGTGGCCCGGGCGGTGCGGGCGGTGGGGTTGGATACCTCGACAGAATCCATTCGAGACGTGCTAGGCGAGATCTCGTGGGCTAAGGCGAGCCTGCTCACCCCTGAGGCCTATCCGCAGGAGGTAGAAAAGACCCTGCGCACCGCACCGGCGAATCCGGCTAAGATCGCCCAGGCGTATGAGCGCTACGAGCAGTTGAAAAACACCAAGGAGGGGGTGCTGCTCGACTTCGATGATCTGCTCATTCATGTCGCTGGGGCCCTAGAGAACGCCCCAGCGGTGGCCGAGGAGTTTCGCGATCAATACCGCACCTTCGTGGTGGACGAGTACCAGGATGTCACCCCGCTGCAGCAGCGGGTCTTGGATGCGTGGCTCGGCGATCGCAGCGATCTCACGGTGGTGGGCGATGCCAACCAGACCATTTATTCCTTTACTGGTGCCACCCCGCGCTATCTGCTGGACTTCCAGCGCCGCTATCCACACGCCACCACCGTGCGCCTGCAGCGCGACTACCGATCCACCCCACAGATCACCACGGTGGCCAATATGGTGATCGGGGAGGCCAGCGGCCGCATTGCCGGTACGCGCCTCCAGCTAGAGGGGCTGCGCCCACCGGGCCCGGCGCCGAGCTTTGAATCCTTTGCGGATGAACACGCCGAGGCTCGCGGGGTGGTTCAGCGCATCCACGAGCTCATGAATAATGGGGTTCCTACCTCCGAGATTGCGGTGCTGTTTCGAATCCGCGCCCAGTCGCCCGCGTATGAGCAGGCGCTTGCCGACGCCGGCATCCCCTATCAAGTCCAGCAAGGCGAGGGTTTTTATGACCGGGCCGAGGTACGCCAAGCGATGGCGCTGCTGGTGCGCGCCGCGCAGAAACTCAACCGCCAGATCCAGGTGGAGCGCACGGCGGGAGTGGCCGAAGAAGAGTTGAAGCGCATCGGCCCGAGTGGGGTGGAGCTCAATGGGTTTGTGCGCGATCTGCTTGCTGATGTGGGCCTGAGCGAAAAAGAACCTGAGGGCGCTAAGCAGCGCGAACGCTGGCAGTCCCTGAAGGCGCTGGCCGATGTGATCGAGGATCTCACCACCTCGCATCCCACGTGGGGGTTGCAGGAGGTGATGGATCAGGTGCATCAACGCGCCGCCGCTAAGCAGGATCCGACGGTCGAGGGTGTCACCCTTGCCACCTTGCACGCCGCTAAGGGCCTGGAATGGGATGCGGTGTTTGTGGTGGGTTTGGTGGAGAAAACCCTGCCGATTAGCCACGCCATCAAATCGGGGAACGAGGCCATCGAGGAGGAACGCCGACTGTTTTATGTGGGTATTACCCGTGCCCGCGAGCATCTGTTTTGTTCGTGGGCGCTGGCTCGCAAAGAAGGCGGGCGGGCCTCACGCAAGCGCAGCCGATTTTTGGATGTTGTGGTGCCGGAGGTGGATATCTCCTCGGTTCCGCCGCGTTCTCGCCGTTCGAAGCGCTGCCGAGTGTGCGGCAAGTCGCTGATGACCCCGCAGGACAAAGTGGCGGGCCGGCATGAGGACTGCCCATCGGGGGCGGATGCGGCGATCTTCGAGCGCCTGAAGCAGTGGCGCCGCGCCGAGGCGGAAGACCTCAACGCCCCAGCGTATATCGTGTTTACCGATGCCACTTTGACCGCGATCGCCGAGGAGATGCCCGCCACCAAAGCTGAGCTTCTGGATATTTCGGGGATCGGGCCGATGAAGGTGGAGCAGTTCGGCGAGTCCTTGCTGCAGCTTCTCGACGAGCTTCGCTAGCCCCCGGCGCCCAGGCTGTTTAGGGCCTAGTCGAGTTCACCTCGAAGCACACGGGGCAGATGGGGTGAGCCGCCACCTGATCTTCCCGCACCGAGGTGTGAGTGATACTCCAGCGGGTGCCGGCAGCCACCAGCTGCGGCTGGGTGCCTTCGTGGACGGCCTGCACGAGCGCGGCGATCACCGCGGCGGTGGCGGTGGTGGTGATGGGGTTGGGTTCGAGCTTATGCGGGATGCGCTGGGCGAGAATGTCGGACCATGCTGGGTCGGCGTCGCTGCGGTAAAGCTCCATGCACAGCGGGCAGGGGCCGCGATTGCCTCGGCGGATCGGCCCAATGCAATAGTGGCCATCGATCACATCGGCCAGGATCAGCGGCTGCTGCTCAGCCAGCAGCCGGGTGAGCAGCGGGGCGAGGAGCCGATGCTGGCTGATTTCATCGATTACGAGCACCGGATGGGTGGGAAGCTGGGCGATGTCGTGCACGAAGGAATACACAAAATCCGGGTGCTGCGGCCGGTGCACACTCACCCCAGTGGCCTCGAGCACGCCCTGCACCTGCGTGGCGAGTTCGGAACGCCCAATGAGGCTGGCGGTGCGGCCGATGTCTGGACAGGCCTGAAGGATGTGGTGCTCGAGGAGATCGTCGATAAGCGAGCGCGCCGCAGTGGCCGACATGCCGGCTTCTTCCAACCATGCGGCCAGCTGGGAGCGGGGTGTGGGCGTGTGCACCCGCCTGAACCTGCGGGCGATGGCGACGCCGATCAGCGGCGTGAACTCGTCGATCACTACCGCGGTGTGCGGGTTTTGCCCGAATTGCAGCGCGCCGCAAGGACGGATGAATACCGCAATCCCGTCCCGTAGGCGCAGCGATGCGCGCGCCGCAGCGGTGGCATGATGCTCAGCCGGTGGTTGCATAGTGACGTTCCCCCAAACCCCAAGATGCATCGGCAGCGGCCCGTGCCGCCGCCGTGTCTGGAGATAGTTCTACTACACGAACACCCCTCGCGCAGCGGAGGCGGACTACACTGGCGTGCTTGTGACTCACAAGCAGCCCCCAGTGACGGTGATTCGTTCCGCAAAGCGCAAGAAAACCGCCGCCATCGAGGCCCGTGGCGACGGCTATGTGGTGCGCATTCCCGCGCGGATGAGCGCCCGCGAGGAAGAAAAGATGGTGGCCTCTTTGGTCCGTCGCATCGAAGCGAAGCGCGCTCGCGGCCAGCTGCACGACGATGATGCTTTACGACGCCGCGCCGAGGAACTCAACGCCCAGTATCTCGAGTCGCGCGCCCGCATAAGTTCTATCCGCTGGGTGCGCAACCAGCATCGGCGCTGGGGATCTACCAGCGTGGCCGAGGGATCAATTCGCCTCAGCCACAGGCTCAAGCCTTTGCCCAGCTATGTGGTGGACGCGGTGATAGTGCACGAAATGGTGCACACCTTCGTCCCCGGTGGGCACGGGCCAGAGTTTCGTGCATGGGTGATGCGCTATCCGCACACAGAAAAAGCTGAGGGCTTTTTAGAAGCCCTCAGCTTCATGGAGCAGCGCGCGCCCAGCTGATCCTGCGCCGGCTAGGAGCAGGATCCGCTGGTCGCAGTAGACGACTAGGAGTCGGTATCGGCGTCGCTGTCGCCGGACTCGGTGTCCCTAGGGTCGCTGTCCGTAGAGTCGGTGCCCTTTGAGTCGGCCTCACCAGTGTCCTGCTCGGCCTCGCGCGCAAGTTCTTCTTCAAGCTTGGCGATCTCAGCGATGGGATCGAAATCGCCGGCATCCTCCGAGCCCAGCAGCCCGTCGATGAACTCGGCGGAGTTATCTAGATCCTCGGCAACAGGCAGGAAATCGGGGTGATCCCACACGGCGTCGCGGCGCTCAATACCCACCGCGGTTTCGACCCGCCGCCACAGCTCTTGAGCTTCGGCCACCTTGGGGGCGGCGAACTCGATGCCTACCACCTTGGCAAAGGCCTTCTCGGCCGAGCCGCCGGTGGCACGGCGGCGGCGCCAAGCTTCGTTCATCGCCGCGGTAGACGGCACCCGATCGCCCATAGCCTCGGTCACGACCAGCTCCACCCAGCCTTCCACGAGAGCCAGCATCGTTTCCAAACGGCTCACCGCGCCGGCGTTGCGGGAGGTGACGGTGGGGGAGAGGTCCATGCCCTGCAGCCGGGCCATGGCCTCCTGAATACCCTCGGGATCTTGGGCCTCGGTCTGGATCTCCCGCATCGCTTCCTCCACATTGGAGGTGTCGATCACCAGCCCGGCAGCGTACTCCTCCACGGAGGAGACGAGCCGCTCCACCAACCAAGGCACGTGCTTAAACAAGCGCTGGCGCGCGGCCTCGCGGGCACAGAGATACACCAATGCCTCCTGGGCGGGCACCCCCAGGTCTTTGGACATGGCGTGCAGATTATGCGGCAGCACGGCGGTGGTATCGCGCGGAGCCACGGGCAGACCAAAGTCCGATCCCGTCAGGGCCTGGGTGGCCAGCTCGCCCAGCGCGTTGCCAAGCTGCATGCCGAAATTCATCGAGGACATACGGGAAAGCATGCCGCGCATCGGCGCGATCATTTCCTTTGCTTCCTCCGGCACGTTATCGAATTGCGCCTCGTTCATCTGCTCGGCCACAGGGGTAACAAAACGCTTCCACATCGGCAGCGTGTGTTGCAGCCAATCGTGGGCGTTCCACGCCTGGACCGTTGCTTCCGAGGTGGGTAGGTGGGTGGCGTCGTCCAGCCACAGCTCCGCTAAACGCACCGATTCACGCACTGCCTCCGCATCGTTGGCACGCACCGAATCCGGCGACCCAGCGGCTTGGCGGGCGATACGCTCGGCGAGGTTGTAATTCACCGGCCCCTCCGAGTTGGGGTCATTCATGCTCGAGCCCATATCGCTGAGCATCTGCCCAAACTGGTTGAGCATGTCTCCTAAACCACCGGATACAAACTTAGGGTCACCCCCCGAGCCTCCGGAAAAGAACATGCCAAAGGGCGATTGGTCATCCCGACGGCGGTCATCGTCATCGTCATCATTACCAAAGGAAAATCCAAATCCGTTACGGCTCATGGATCCAAATCTACCGCGCCCAAACGAGCGCTTGCTAGCACCACAGCCACGCTGAGAGCGAACACCCGCCGCGTCGCCCGTCAGCCGCGGTAGGGGTGAATCGATGCGCGGGTGAGGAAGGTAATGTGGTCTGACGTGAACCCTCGAAAGCGCACCTTAACCTACGGCGCCATCCCCGTGGTGGCGCTCGCCGTGCTCGCCAGCCTCGATCACGTTCCCGGCACCGACATCCCACTCACCGTGCCCTACGCTGCCGAGGGGCCTGGTCCCACCTACGATGTGCTCTCCGAGTTCGCGGGGAAACCCGTGGTGGAGATTACGGGAACCCCCACCCATGAGACCACCGGCAGCCTAGACATGACCACGGTGGTCGTGCGCCACAACATGTCGCTTGCGCAAACGATGGGGCGGTGGCTGTTTACTGATGACACCATCGTGCCTATCGATGCCGTCTTCCCTCAGGATAAGACGGAAGAAGAGATCCAAGAGATCAACCGGCAGGCCTTCGTGGACTCCGAGTCCGCGGCGGTAGTGGCCGCTATGAACTATCTCAAGCACCCCACTGAGGTTGAGGTGGTGTCGGTGTCAGCAGATTCCGCCGCAGATGGGCAGATACACCCGGGTGAGGTGGTGCGTGCCATTGACGGCACGAAGGTGGCCACGCCCGAGCAGGCCCGCGAGATCGTGCAATCTCACAAGGTGGGCGATGAAGTGACAGTTACTGTGCGCTCCGAGCAGGGAGAGCAACAGGAGAAAAACATCACCCTAGGCGAGAATTCTCGGCGCGAGGGCGAGCCACTGCTGGGCATTGTGATGCGGGCGATTCCAGGCGACAACGTGGATGTGGATTTTCACCTCGAGGATGTGGGAGGCCCCTCTGCCGGGCTGATCTTTACTCTCGGGGTGGTGGAAAAGCTCTCCGAGGAGGACATCAACGCCTCTTTGAATGTAGCCGGTACAGGCACGATCAGTGCCGACGGCAGCGTGGGGCCCATCGGCGGAATTCAACACAAGGTCACCGCCGCCCACCGTGACGCCGGCGCCGAGGTATTCCTCGCCCCCGAAGCCAACTGCGCTGAAGCGCTCAAGGGCGATCACGGCGACATGGAGATTATTAAGGTCACAGACCTCGCTGGCGCCATTTCGGCCTTGGAGGCCTATCACACCGGCGGCGATTACCCTACCTGCGGATAATCGCCCTGTTGCATTACTCTCCTAGCGCGCTGTGGCTCTAGGTGAGCTACTTTTCGTCCCCGTTGTCTTTTGTGTCTTTATCTTCGGAGTTGTCCTTATTAGTTTCGGAAGTTTCCGCCTGCGACTGCTCGGGCTGCTGGGCGAGCCCTAACTCATAGATGCGCTCTTCCGGATCCACATCATCGGTCGATACCATCTGCTGCAGCAATAAACCCTTGTCTTTATTGACCACAGTCACAATCGCCGTCGTGCCCATAATGGACCAGCCCACCACCCGGTCCTCGGACTTTTCCACTACCTGCGAATTCGAAAACTCAGTCAGCGCCTGCATCACAGATACAGCCTTGGTCTTCGAACTCATGAACTGAAAAGTGCCCACCTTAGGGCCGGTGCACGTCTTCGAGTTTGGCAGGCCATTGGGTTGGCAATCATTTAATTGCTCAAACAGCTCGCGCGGCGCCAAATCACCATAGATGTCATAGGCCTCGGCGATAGAGGCGTCCTTGAAATCCGAGGCATCGGCGCTATCCGCGGCGCTTGTCGACGCCGTCTCGCTGCTCTCTTCCGCCTCAGAGGAGGAGGGCTCCGTGGACTGGGAGGACGTAGAGGAGGTGGATGAGGAGTCCTGAGAATCCGGGGCATCCGCTGAATCAGAGCATCCCGCCACTGTGACGACAGCGGCCACGGCGAGCGCCGCTACAGGCAACAACCGAAAATCTTTCATGACAGTGCTATTTTCCTCCGTGTGGATGCAAGGCCGATGCGCACGCCACCATCTCCCACAAGCCTGACTTCTTGAGGCTCACGCCGCAGGAATCCAGTGGGCACAGCGCATCATCCATGCTAGTTCACCCAGCAGTGCGGGTGATAGGGATTGTGTGATCACTCTTCCTCAAAGGAATAGCGCAAGGCGGCAATGACCCCAGGGGCCACCCCAGTGCCGCCGCGAAGCTCAATATCGTCCTCCGCGAAGGCCCCCTTGGCTTCGAGTTCCTCCTCGGTGGGGCGAAGCTGCAGGAGAGTCAGATCGCTGCCGCCGCGTACCACGCCGGAAAACAACCGTGCTGGGCGAGCATCCGCATCCGCTTGATCCTCGCTATCTTTGAACATGATTTCTTGGGCCAGCACGGCGCCTTCGACGCCTTCGGGCCAGACAATGCGGGCGATGTAATCGCCTAATTCCTCTGAACCTGCCACGATGTGGCCGGGCAGGTTGTCTTGCACCACGAGAACGAAGGGTGAGTCATCGATATCCTCCGGGAGAGCGTCGATAAGCCGCTCGCGAGGAACCAGTGCGAACAGGGTGGGGGATGCATCCCACCCCTCGGCGTGAATGAACTCGACTGCCTCCAGCATGGCCTTGTTAAGGGCCTGCGGCAGAAGATACGTTGCTGCGGATTCTTCGTGATTGCCCATGGTTTCCTTGGATTACGTAATGTGGTGAACTGTCTATTCAGTTTTGGTAGATATGAGTGTGAGATGTGCCGGAGCTAGGTGTGGCTGCCGGGCGTCCTCGATCAGCATGAGGGGGTCCACGCGCACTGTCACACGCACCGCACTAGCTAGCTGGCGTCGATCGCGCTCGCACGGTATCGCCTTATGCCTCAACGGTACGGCAACCGTGGCTGATTGAGCGTGACTTAACCTAACAATGTGCATCAAGGAGAATAGCGTTGTCGAATAAGCGGCCCTCGTCCGGCCCGCCCATTAAACGCCCACCGAAGGCCCTCAGCTGGACCTTAGGCATCATTATCGCTCTTGTGGTGATCGCCCCCATGGTCGTCGGCTTTTATACCGACTGGCTGTGGTTCAAAGAAGTTGATTTCACCGGTGTCTTCAGCAAAGTAGTACTCAGCCGCATCGTCCTGTTCTTTGTGGGCGCTCTCGTGGCTGGTCTGATCGCGTTTATCGCCGGATATGTCACCTATAAAAACCGTCCAGATTCCCTCGAAGCTCTCGACCCGAACAACCCCATTCACCAGTACCGCAAGGCAGTGGAGTCCTCGCTGCGGGGCGTACTGATCGGGCTGCCGGTTCTGCTCGGGCTGTTCAGCGGTTTCGCAGTCCAGCGTGAATGGCGCACCGTGCTGATGTTCTTCTCCCGCGAAAGCTTCGGTGAAACGGATCCGCAATTCGGCCACGACCTCGGCTTCTACGCCTTTGTGCTGCCAATGCTGCAGCTCATCGTGTCCTATGCGTCGGTATTTCTGGTTGTTGCCTTCTTCATCGGACTAATCGGCCACTACCTGCTCGGTGGTATTCGCGTAGGCAACCGCGCCGCTGGGGTGCGCGGGTCTATCTCCAAGGCCGCTCGGGTACAGCTGACCGTGACCGCCGGGCTGTGGATGCTGGTGAAGGTAGCGAGCTACTACCTCGAACG
Organism: Corynebacterium ciconiae DSM 44920; assembly: GCF_030440575.1. Classification (NCBI taxonomy): domain Bacteria; kingdom Bacillati; phylum Actinomycetota; class Actinomycetes; order Mycobacteriales; family Corynebacteriaceae; genus Corynebacterium; species Corynebacterium ciconiae. The sequence goes on along the minus strand of NZ_CP047189.1, from coordinate 1,972,588 downwards.
CTATTCACTCCTCTTTAATAAGCACGAAACCTTCACCGGTGGCGGCTACACCGACATCAACGCCATCCTTCCCGCCAAGATCCTATTGATGGTCATCGGCATTGTGGTGGCTATTGCGTTTTTCTCGGCTGTTGTGCTGAAGGATTTGCGCATCCCCGCGCTGGCGACTGGCCTGATGGTGCTGTCCGCTGTGGTCATCGGAACTGCTTATCCGCTCATTATTGAGCAATTCTCGGTGAAGCCGAACCGCGCGGAAAAGGAACGCGAATATATCGAGCGCAACATCAATTCCACGCGCTACGCCTATAACCTCACCGACGACAACGTCACCTACATGGACAACTGGGGTGCAGAAGGCGCAACCGATGAAGAGGTGGCTAATGATCGCGCCACCCTGTCCAATATCCGCCTACTTGATCCCGAGGTATTGGCCGCAACCTTCACTCAGCAGCAACAGCTGCGCAATTTCTACGGCTTTCCCGACACCCTCGCCATCGACCGCTACACCACCGATGGGGAGCTGCGTGACTATGTGGTGACCGCCCGCGAAATGGATCCCAACGCGTTGAGTGATAACCAGCGCGACTGGATCAACCGCCACACCGTGTACACCCACGGCAATGGCTTCATCGCCGCCCCCGCCAACCAAGTGGACGAGGTGGCTCGGGATGTGGGGTCCACCCGTGGTGGCTACCCCGTCTACAACGTGTCGGACCTGCAATCTCTTAAGCAGAACCGCAACGATGAGGAAGTAAAGAAGCTGGGCATCGAAGTGGACCAGCCGCGCACCTACTACGGTCCGGTGATTAGTGCGGTGCCCGCGAACGTGGATTACTCCATTGTTGGCGATACTGGGGCGGGGCCGGTGGAGTATGACACCGATACCGATCGCTTTACCTATGACGGCACCGGTGGTGTGGACGTGGGCAACATGTTCAACCGTGCCGCCTTCGCCCTGCGCTACCAGGAGCTGAACCTGCTGCTGTCCGATCGCGTGGGAAGCGACTCCAAGATCATTTTTAACCGCGACCCGCGAGAGCGCGTGAAGAAGGTGGCGCCGTGGCTGACCACCGACTCCAAGACCTACCCCGCAGTGGTGGATGGTCGCATCAAGTGGATCGTGGACGGCTACACCACTCTGGCCAACCTGCCCTACGCCGAGCGCACCTCGCTATCGAACGCCACTGAGGATGCCCGCAACCCTGAAGGCACCAACCAAGCCTTGTTCAATGAACAGGTCAGCTACATCCGTAACTCCGTCAAAGCGGTGGTGGATGCCTACGACGGTGATGTTGAGCTCTACGCCTTCGACGAGAAGGATCCGGTGCTCAAGGCGTGGAGCGATATCTTCCCCGATACGGTGAAGCCGAAGTCCGAGATCTCCCCAGAGATCATGGAGCACCTGCGCTTCCCCGAGGACCTCTTCAAGGTGCAGCGAGAGCTGATGACCCGCTATCACGTGGATGACCCTGGCGTGTTCTTCAACAACGATGCCTTCTGGTCCGTGCCCACCGATCCGACCGCGACGGAAACCCGCTCCGGTGATCAGTCCGGCGGTAACGAGGGGCGCCAGTTGGCGCAGCCGCCTTATTACGTGGTGGCCGCCGATCCTAAGACCGGTGAGCCCAGCTTCCAGATGATCACCCCGTTCCGCGGACTGAAGCGAGAATTCTTGTCCGCACACATGGCGGTGTCCTCCGATCCGGACAACTACGGCCACATCACGGTGCGCGTGCTCCCGACCAATACCCAAACCCAGGGTCCGCGTCAGGCACAGGACACCATGATCTCCTCCGACCAAATCGCCCGCGACCGCTCCTTGTGGGAGCGCACCAACAAGGTGATTGACGGCAATCTGCTCACCCTGCCCGTCGGCGGCGGCGAAATCCTGTACGTGGAACCGGTGTACACCCAGCGAAAGGACCAGGCATCCGCCTTCCCGAAGCTGCTGCGCGTGCTCATTTCCTACAACGGCAAGGTGGGCTATGCGCCGACCATCGCCGAAGCTCTCGACCAAGTGGGCATCGACCCCAAGGAAGCCGCAGATTTGGACGAGGCCGAAGGCGTCGATGGCGGCAAGGACGAGCCCAAGGATGATGCCAAGCAGGAAGGCGAGAAGAAGGACGAGGAAGCATCCGCCGAGGAGAAGAAGGAAGACTCGGACACCCCGAGCGGACCGGCCAGCGGCAGCGGCGATCAGGGCGAAGCTATTGATCGCATTAACCGCGCCCTCGAGAAGCTGCAGAATGCCCGCAATGGCTCCAACGAGGAGTATGGCCGTGCCCTCGACGAATTGGACCGCGCGGTGCGTGACTACCAGGAGAACTACCAAAACTAACCTCCTGCCCTGACACGCATTCGAAGATGCCGAGACGCCCACAACCCCGTGGAGGTGGTTGTGGGCTTTCTCGTTAACTGCACAGACCGCTCAGGGCTCCAGTAGGCGAGAGGAACGCGTGTGGACGAAACGCGTGCAGGTGAGGCCATGGTGTCTGCGTGGTCCTAGAACACTAGGGGCGCACCGCGCGCACTCTCAATCACCGGCCCAGCGGCTCGGATGGCTAAGAAACCGCAGTGCACGCGGCGATTTGGGTGCTGAGGTATTCGTCTGTATAGTAGGTACACGTCGCTGAGACAGAGCCGCTTAAGGTTCTAAAGCAGCAACAAGTGCATACATGCACCCGACGCGGGGTGGAGCAGCTCGGTAGCTCGCTGGGCTCATAACCCAGAGGTCGTAGGTTCGAATCCTGCCCCCGCTACCACTTTCCGAGAACCCTCGGCTTCCGATTGGAAGTCGGGGGTTTCTTGCTGCGCTGGTACGTTCCCGAGGGCGTGGGTTAACGATCAAAAAGGTTGGCATGCGCACACTCACGCGGGAATGACTGTTCTCTTAGGTATCAGCTGGTGGTGCACTGGGTGAGCTAGGGGAGCAAGCGCATTGGACTTTGCTCAAGGATGGGTCCAGCTGTGAACTGGAACCAAAACACGGTCGCACCGACTGCGATCCCTTCAGTGGATTCGGAGAACAGTGTGCGTATGAAGCTGGATTCCGGTGCGGCACTGGGGGAAGTCGGATGCACAGACGATCAGCTCGATGAGTTGCTAACGGAATACCTCAGTCGCTCGGGGCAGGCAGTAGATACCTACATCGCAATGATGGCTGCGGACGGTGGTGAGAACTAGTCACGCCTCAGTGTGTTCTGGAGTTCTCGGTAGGGCCAGTGAGGTTCTATACGATGCCCGCACACATGTGGCGAGCGTGCTGAGAACTGAACACGTGGCGAGCATTGTGTGGTGCGGGGCGGGATGTGTAGGTGGAGCCTCGGCGAGGGTTGAGCGTCTGCGGCGTGCATCTCTACGCCAATCTGGCAGGCCATCCCCCACCCGCACTTGAATGTCCGGTGGGGGTCTTGCTGTAGTGACACATCCACGGTCCTGTGGCGCGTGAACCCGGGAGCCGGCGCACGCCTGTTGTCACAACGCTAGTCGTGCCTAGATGGTGCCCGTGGACCCGATAGACGAGGGTTGATGACAATGCTGCTCGCAGTCTGGAGGCATCCCGAGCAAAGCACCCTAAGTGCCGTATGGGGGTGGAGGCCGCTAAGAGATAGGGAGGCAAAGGGGACGCCGCTATCTTTCCGGTGCGCCTGTGTGAGCGGTTTAGCACGTGACACGAAGCGGCCCACCGCGCGCCGATCCCACACCACCTTTCTCTAGTATTGTCCAGTATGGATGATATGACGTGGCCGTATAAGTGGAAGGAACTGACAGGCACCAAGGTGAAGCTGCGTGGCTACAGCACAAGCGATATCGAGGACATGCTGGTGACCGGTAACGACCCCGATACTCAACGCTTCACCACCGTGCCGCACCCATACGGGCGGCAACAGGCGGAGAGTTTCGTGGACATGACGCAGCACGATGATTCCGGCATGTACTGGGTGATCACTGACGCTGGCGACACCACTGCTCGCTACATGGGGCAGATCGACCTGCGCAACGTAGAACAGGGCCTGTATCTATCCTTCGGTTATCTGACCGCTCCGTGGGCCCGCGGCAAAGGGCTGATGACCGACGCAGTGCGCACCGTGAGCCAATTCGCCTTCGACCACGGTGCACTACGCCTAGAGATTCGAGCAATCGCCGATAATGGAGCTTCTCGGCGCGTCGCAGAGAAGACTGGATTCACCTTCGAAGGAGTGCTGCGTCGAGCCCTGTTTGACCGAGATCGGTTCAGGGATTGTGCCGTGTATTCGCTGCTAGCTGGGGAATAAGGCAGACCCAAGTAGTGAGTAGTGGCTCGTTAAATTCAGACTCGTCTCTCACAACCGATTCGGCTTGGATCTGAGTTAAGTCTGCTGAAACTCGACCCTCGCTTCGGAGAAGTCGCGGCGTCTAAGGGCATCGTGAGGGATAAGGAAGTAAGCAGTTCCCTCTGAGTATTCCCCAAGGAGATCGGGCAGCGATACCTGGAACAGCTGCTGCCACGCCGCGGGGTTCGTGTCATCAACATAGCCGCGAGGATCCGACTGCTCGCAGATGGGGCCCCCACCGATCATCGTGGTAGTCCACTCTCTGCCGGGCACTAATTCTTCTGCATTCCAGTAAAACTCATTCAATGCTTCTGACTGTTGCTCCGGATCGGCCAGTCCTGCTGGGGGATTGGTTGCACAATGCTCGAGGTAGTCGTGAAGCTCGGGTGAGTCCTCGCCTAGGGTTGACCAGCCCAGAATGAGTGTGCAAGGTTTTTCTGGGCACCAAAAGGAGTCCCACTGCTGATCGTGGAAAACATCGCCGTCGGAGGTATCCTCCTGCAACGCGGCGGGCACAGCCAGTCGCTGGGTTTCTTCCGCCGGTGTAGTATCCCAGATCACCCGGCAGAAGCGGCGCTGTGGATCTCCCTCCGCCTCATCAATGGCATCAGCGGTGGCCTTTTCGGGGCAAGCAAAGAATAAGAGTCTGCCGGTGTCAGGCACATCGAGCTCAGCTGCGCGGCGGTCTGCCGTGACTCGGGCGAGCTCAGCGAGGTCGATCTGTGCGAAAAACGCTAGCTGCGCAGGTGCATCCTCGGCTGAGAGCGGATCTGGGACGGGCCACGTCGCGCCGGGCGCCATGTCAGGACTACCGCCCAGTTTGGTCGAGCCGGTAGGACACTCTGAGTGTTCGCCGCTGTGCACGCCCACGACGGGAATGAGCTGCTCAGCCAAAAGCTGATTTAGACCTTCGTGCAGGTGCTGTGGGTAATTCTGGCTGAAAGCCGCTATGGCTTTGAGAGCTTCATCACGTGAGTGGAACACAGCCTGAGTGTAGATGAAGTCTGAGGGGTGCGGTGTCCGATTTTCTCCCAGCTGGGGTTCTCGCTGGGAAAGCGTGGACGTGCAGAGCGGGTACGAGACGTGCTAGGGGTGTGTGCGTGTTCAGCGATGATGTGGACCGAGTAGTTGGCCCGCGACGAGGTCGGTGAGCGCGGCGAGGAAGCCGCCATTTTGCGCAGCGGAGACAGGCTCACCGGCGATGGAGACATCCAGGAATGCGTCAGTAAGCGGGGAGAGGGGCACAAGAAGCACAGGTAGTCTCCTTAGACCGGCGAACCAGACGGTCTAGCTCAGCAGCGCAGCGAGCAGCCCGCCCTACAGGGCGGGAGTGCGGAATAACAGCCCCCATTCACTGTTGTAGTGGGCATGGGTAATACGTCTTCTCTTGTTCATTCTCTTATTGCGCAGCGTCGTACGGTGCGCACGTACGCGGATACTCCGATTCCAGATGCAGTGCTGGACAGAGTGGTCTCCTCAGCTTTGGAGGCCCCTAGTGCCTTCAACCTGCAGCTGCGCGATGTTGTGGTGGTGACTGACCCGGCGCTTCGGCAGGCGCTAACTGACTCTTCCGGGCAACCGCAGTTCGCTGCCGCCCCAGCAGTCCTAGTGTTTGTGGGGCGTAGTGAGTTGTGGCCGGAGGATGCCGAGGAGATTCTTGGGGCAAAGGCCGACTATGTGCGCAACTATAAGCAGCAACAAACCGAGCAACAGCGTGTCAAGGCAGCGATTATCGACGCCACGCTCGCGGCCGGCACCGCACTGATTGCGGCTCAAGCCGAAGGCTTGGTCACTAACCCGACTACGGGATGGGATGAACACGCTATCAAGGACATCATCGGCCTTGGAGATCGGAAGGATCGCAGTGTGGCCGTGATCGTGGCCATGGGCTATCCCGACCCAGCGGCACCGGTGCCCGCACATCCTGGTCGACAAGCGGACCGACGAGTTTCTAATAGTTACGCGAAGTAGCGGTGGCAGGCTGTCGCTAGCGGTGGCTAGCCAAGGGGTTGTGCGGTGCTGCGATTGTGCTCACAGTAGTGGCAGGGATGGTGGTGCTGGGGTTGTCGCTCTGTGGGCGTGCGCCATGCTGTTGTGCCAGTGTGTGGGGGAAAATTCACATGCTCATAGCGCGGTCGGAGTGGATGGGTGGGATAGCATAGACACCTAACTAAGTATATGTGAGCCTAACCTAATTTATAGTGAGGTCTGACATTCTCCCTCGATGAAAGGACCTCGCATGGTCACAACGACGCACAGGCAGATAGTGAGCCTGTTCTTCGGTTTCATACTCCTCCTATCGGGCATGGCCGTACCGGCAGCCCATGCTGACTCGACACCCATGGTGACGGTCAGCACCGCAGCCCGGGAGGGTGGTGAGGTGACGATCGGCGGCTCGGGATTTGCTACGAGTGGCCCCGGAATCTACGTCGCGATCGCGCCCTCCACCGTGCCGGGATTCTATGGGCACTCCGACAGCTTCGTCGGCGCCGATCCTAACAAGGACTTTATGGAAGCCGGCTCCACTTGGTGGGTGTATCCCGCGGCCATGGCCTCCATGGCAAGCAGTATGCCCAGCACGGCTCCCATGGGGGAGGATGGCTCCTTCCGTGTACAACTCAGCGTCCCCGCGTATGACGGTGATACCGAGTACGTGGTACTCACAACCAAGGGACACGGCCAAGGGCGTAGCGATACCTCTCAAGACACCCGCACCCCAGTGTGCTGATCAAGCCTTTCCGCCGCCTCTAGCGCTCGCCGTTGTCTTACGCCGCCCATGCTTGTGTATGGGCGGTGTTTCTTTGTAGGCGCTTATAGACGCCTCCTCGTTGCCAACATCCACGCCAGTTTCTCAGCGCACGCTTAGGCGCTTTATCCTCAGCCCCCACTCGGACAGCGGGGAGGTGGCAGGTGTCCGGCGTGGGTGAGCGGCAGAAAAATAATCACCTGTGTGGCTAACGCTGCTGCTGAGGTAACCCTTTGTTTTCTGGATGCGTCTTAGGGGCGCGATTGTGAGGGGCGAAAACTATTGGTCTACAGGGAAAAATCTGCAGTGTATGGCGCTGAAACAGCGCTTCCTGCGAACAATTAGGTGGAGGAATCGATAAAGAAAGCGGCGGCGTAAGCAAGAGGGAAAGGGTGGGAATAGACGATAGGTGGTGTCAATCGGATGGTGCGCCGAGGGATATGGGGGTGGATGGAGGGGGTGGCCTAGGAGGGGGTGGGATGTGGCCCTCGAGGGCTCCTGCGGGCCGGGTGGGTGTGTGCTGTGACACCGAAAATCAGTGGTTTAGCTGGGCTATTGGAAATGTTTCCTGAGGAAAGTCTGAATCCAGCCTGAAGATAACCGAGGTGAACTGGTGGTTAACGCAGGGAAAGTTATTGCAATCATTTTGGCAGTCTCTTAGTGTTTGTTGTGCACGTAAACAGCAGTCACTCGGTGGCTACAGACCAAGAGGAGTCAGTGTATGTCTTTCGTTCTTCAGATCCAGGAAATCGTTGAGGGCCCGATCAAGGACCTGTACGTCGAGGCCGGTAGCTCCCTGCCTACCTTCGCTCCGAACTTTGTTCCTGAGCAGCTTGACTTCTCCGGCGCTCAGTTCTCCACCGAGTGGGGTTCTGACGGCCAGCAGTTCTCCACCGACTGGGGTTCTGACGATCTCATCAGCTTCGGCGACTTCACCTTCCCCGGTGCTGAGTAAAGCCTTCTAGGTTTCACTTCTCCCCGATCTGTGCAGGTGCGCGGGTCGGGGTTTTGTGTGCCTGGAGGGAGCTGCGCCACCCCCATAAGTTACGGAGCCGTAACATGAACGCCGTTCAAAGGTGGGACATTGCTCACACATAGACGGGCATCTGTGTGCGGGCTCATGTATTTAAAGACATGGGACGAATGTCCGGTTTTGTGGGGTTCATTTGTTTTCGCTCACAACTGGGGTGGGGGTAGGGGGATTGCAGGCACTCTCCCACATTTCTATGTGGGTTTCCTGCGCCATCGTGTCCGTTCACTCATGGCAATTGATCTGCGTTAGGGCGGAAATCCCACTAGGGTGAAGCAGTATGAGCCCACAAAAAATTGGCGTAACCGAAGTCGCTTTCCGCGACGCGCACCAGAGCTTGTTTGCAACTCGTCTGGCCATGGAAGACATGGTTGATGTCTGCGAAGAGATGGACCAGGCCGGCTTCTGGAGCGTGGAGTGCTGGGGCGGCGCAACCTATGACGCCTGCATTCGATTCCTGAACGAAGACCCCTGGGAGCGGCTGCGCACCTTCCGCAAGTTGCTGCCGAACTCGCGCCTGCAGATGCTGCTGCGCGGCCAGAACCTCCTCGGCTACCGCCACTACGAGGACACCGTGGTGGATAAGTTCGTGGAGAAGTCTGCCGAAAATGGCATGGATGTCTTCCGCGTGTTCGACGCGTTGAACGATCCGCGCAACCTCGAGCACGCCATGAAGGCGGTCAAGAACGTGGGTAAGCACGCCCAGGGCACCATCTGCTATACCGTCTCCCCGCTGCATGACGTGGAAGGCTACATCAAGCAGGCGGGTCGCCTGTTGGACATGGGTGCAGATTCGATCGCGTTGAAGGATATGGCTGCACTGCTCAAGCCGCAGCCGGCCTATGACATCATCCGCGGCATTAAGGAGACCTACGGCGAAGACACGCAGATCAACGTGCACTGCCACTCCACCACTGGTGTCACCATGGTGACCCTGATGAAGGCCATCGAGGCCGGGGCCGATGTGGTCGACACCGCCATTTCCTCGATGTCTCTCGGCCCGGGTCACAACCCGACGGAGTCTCTCGTGGAAATGCTTGAGGGCACGAACTACGAGACTGATCTGGACATGGACAAGCTCATCGCCATCCGTGACCACTTCAAGAAGGTCCGCCCGAAGTACAAGGAGTTCGAGTCCAAGACTCTGGTGGACACCAACATCTTCCTCTCGCAGATTCCCGGCGGCATGCTCTCGAACATGGAGTCTCAGCTCACCGCCCAGGGTGCGGGCGACCGCATCGACGAGGTGATGGAGGAGGTGCCGCGCGTACGTAAGGATGCCGGCTTCCCGCCGTTGGTTACCCCGTCTTCTCAGATCGTCGGCACCCAGGCCGTGTTCAACGTGCTCATGGGGCGCTACAAGGTGCTTACCGCGGAGTTCGCTGATCTCATGCTCGGCTACTACGGCGAGTGCATCGGCGAGCGTAACCCCGAGTTGATCAAGCAGGCTGAGGAGCAGACCAAGAAGGAACCCATCACCTGCCGCCCAGCCGATCTGCTCGAGCCGGAGTGGGATCAGCTCACCGCCGCCGCCGAGGAGCTCGACGGCTTCAACGGCACCGATGAGGACGTGTTGACCAACGCGCTATTCCCGTCTGTGGCGCCCGGCTTCTTTAAGACCCGCCACGAGGGCCCGAAGAATGTGGGCAAGACCGAGGAACAGATGAAGAAGGAAGCAGAGGCTGCGTCCGGTGCCGCCAATGCGGTGCGCGAGCCCATCAGCTACCGAGTCACCGTCGGTGGCCGCAGCGAGACCGTCAAGGTGGAGCCCGCTTAATCAGCGCGGGCCACGTAGACACGTACGAGAAGAGGAAAGCAGTAAACAATGGCTGATACTCACGAGCCAACAATGCAAGAACGCCTCGACCACCTTGCCGAGGAACGCGAGCGCGTATCCCTGGGTGGAGGAGCGGACCGTCTAGAAAAGCAGCACGAGCGCGGCAAGCTTACCGCCCGCGAGCGCATCGAGAAGCTGCTGGATCCGGGCACCTTCCAAGAAACTGGCATGTTTGCCAAGCACCGCACCACCCACTTCGGGATGGATAAGGCCAACGCCCCGGCAGATGGTGTGGTCACCGGCACCGGTGTGGTCTTCGACCGCTTGGTACACGTCGCCTCCCAGGACTTCACCGTCATGGGCGGCTCCGCCGGTGAGACCCAGTCCAATAAGGTGGCGCAAACCATGCGCGAGGCCGGCGTGACCGGTACTCCCTTCGTGTTCATCAACGACTCGGGCGGAGCCCGCGTGCAAGAGGGTATCGATTCCCTTTCCGGCTACGGCAAGGTGTTTTACGAAAACGTCACCCTGTCGGGTTTGGTGCCGCAGGTGTCCATCATCGCTGGCCCCTGCGCTGGTGGTGCCGCCTACTCGCCGGCGCTCACGGACTTCATCATCCAGACCCGCAAGGCCAATATGTTCATCACCGGCCCTGGCGTGATCAAGTCGGTCACCGGCGAAGATGTCACCGCCGAGCAGCTCGGTGGCCCCGATGCTCACATGGCTAAGGCCGGCAATATTCACTTTGTGGCCGACGATGATGACCAAGCCATCCTGATTGCCCAGAAACTGCTCAGCTTCCTGCCACAGAACAACACCGAAGAGCCGCCGGTGGTTGATCCCGATCCCGTGGTGGAGCCGGACGAGTCGCTGCGCGACATCGTGCCTGTGGAGGGCAAGAAGGGCTACGACGTGCGCGAGGTAATCGCCCGCATCGTGGACCACGGTGACTTCCTCGAGGTCCAAGAGGGCTTCGCTCGCAACATGGTGGTCGGTTTCGGCCGCATGGTGGGCCGCACCGTTGGTATCATCGCCAACCAGCCCAATGTGGTCTCTGGTGTGCTGGATATCAACTCCTCCGACAAGGGCTCGAGCTTCATCCGCTTCTGTAACGCCTTCAACATCCCGTTGGTCACCCTCGTGGACGTTCCAGGCTTCATGCCCGGTGTGGCGCAGGAGCATGGCGGTATTATCCGCCACGGAGCGAAGATGCTCTACGCCTACTCCTCGGCATCGGTGCCGAAGGTGACGGTGGTGCTGCGTAAGTCCTACGGCGGCGCCCACCTGGCGATGTGCTCGAAGGATCTGGGTGCCGATCGCGTCTTCGCATGGCCCACCGCAGAGATTGCCGTCATGGGTGCCGAGGGGGCGGTGAACGTGGTCTTCCGCAAGGAGATCGCCAACGCCGAAGATCCCGAGGCCAAGCGTGAGGAGATGGTGGCCGAGTACAAGCGCACCTTCTCCACCCCGTACATGGCCGCCTCCCGTGGACTGGTGGATGACATCATCGACCCGGCCGATACCCGCGCGGTGATCGCCAACGCCCTCGAGATGCTCCGCAACAAGCGTGTTACCCGCCCGTTCAAGAAGCACGGCCTGGGCCCGGCCTAAGGCCAGCGGCGCGAACGAAGCGAGGGAGAAGGTCTAAGTATGAAACCGAAAAGCAACGAGGAGCTCTACCAGCTCATCCAGAAGCTCAACACCCGAGTTGGCGCGCTGGAGGACGAGGTCAAAGAGCTCAGGGCCCGTTCCGACCAGGACATCCCCGAGGATGTGCTCTTTGCCATTAGCGCCGCAGTGTCGGCCTACTTGGGCAACAAGGGCAAGGTCAAGGCAGTGCGTTTCCAGCGTCACCGCACCTGGGCACACCAAGGCCGCCAGGTCATCCAAACCCGTTCCGCTCACCTGTAGATCAAGTTGTTAAAGGTATAAGCATCATGAAACTGAAAGTTACCGTCAACGGCATCGCCTACAGCGTGGACGTTGAGGTTGAAGAAGACAAGCGCACCCTAGGCCCGATCGTGTTCGGCGGCAGCTCGTCGCCGTCCGCCGAGCCGGCTACCGCCTCCGTGCAGGGAGTCTCCGCTAATGCCGTCGTGGCGCCGCTGTCCGGCTCGGTCAGCAAGGTGCTCGTCAGCGAGGGCGAGGAGATCTCCGCCGGTCAGGTGCTCGTGGTTCTCGAGGCCATGAAGATGGAAACCGAGGTGACCGCTCCCGCCGACGGCACCGTGGCGGCCATCAACGTAGATGCCGGCGACGCCGTCCAAGGCGGCCAGTCGCTGATCGAGCTGGCCTAGCGCCGCAGAGCCCGCTGCGCCGCAGCGGCGCGTGAGACACCAACGCTCCCACCCGCCCTCCAAGAATCAGAAGGAGGTGGGTGGGAGCGTTGAACTGTCTGGCGGATCCTTAGTGCGGTTTAGCGGGCAAAGCGGCCGAGGAGCTCCTCGTGGAGGAGGCCATTGGTGGCTAGGGCGCTGCCGCCGTGAGGGCCGTCCTCGCCATCGACGGAGCTAAAACGCCCGCCGGCCTCGGTGACGAGAACACTGAGCGCGGCCAGATCCCAGAGGGAAACCTCAGGCTCGAGGGCGATATCCACCGCCCCTTCTGCTAGGAGGGCATAAGAGAAGAAGTCCCCATAGCCGCGCAGCCGCCAAGTGTCCTCGCTCAGGCGCACAAACTCCTCGAGTTGGCCCCGCTCCTGCCAGCCGGCAAGGGAGGAAAAGGACACCGATGCATCCGCCAGATTCGAGACCCGCGAAACCTCGATGCGCCGCGGTGAAGCGCCCTGGAATTGGGTCCATGCTCCCTGCCCAGAGCTAGCCCACCAGCGACGGCTCAGAGCTGGGGCCGAGACCACTCCGACCACGGGGGTGCCGTCGACAAGCAAAGAAATAAGGGTGCACCACACGGGTACGCCGCGGACAAAATTCTTGGTGCCATCGATGGGGTCGATCACCCACTGGCGGCCAGCAACCTCGTAGTCGCCACCGAACTCCTCGCCCAGGATGCTGTCTTGGGGGCGATCGGTGCTAAGACGCTCGCGCAAGGCCTGCTCGCAGGCAGTGTCTGCATCGGAGACCGGAGTGAGATCAGGCTTAGACTCCACCTTAAGGTCGGCGGCGTGGAAACGATCGGTGGTGATGCCATCGGCAATGTCCGCAAGCTCGAGAGCAAGGGCGAGATCCTCGGCATAAGTTGGCACTACTGACTCCTTAGTAGATGAATGAAGGTTCTGGGGGCGTTAAGCCTGCAATGCGGCGCGGATCTGCTTCACAGCTTGGGAGTTACCAGCGATGGACCAGAGCACACCGCCTGCCTCCACTTGGGCGGTGGCGCCGCCGATGCCCTCCACGAGGGCACGGCCGGGAAGCCAATCCCAGCAGGGCACAGAGTGCTGCATCCACGCCCCCATCGTGCCATCGGCGACACTTGCCAGATCCACGCTGCCGGCGCCCCACATGCGGATCGTAGACGGCAGTTGTGCCACCGCCTGCCACGCGCCGGCCACCTCGGCATTGCCCACATAGGTGGGGTGGAGATAGGTGGCCAGGGGAATCGAGGCAATATCAGCATCGCTGAGTTCAGTCAGTGGCTTGCCATCGCGGGTGGTGGGGATCTCTGGGCCGCCAAACCAGGTGTAGCCCATGTCGGGACGGTGCACTGCCCCAAAGTGCACGCGCTCGGGATTCTCGGGGTCGCCGCTGACCAATGCCAGAGCCGAGCACCAATAATCCGAGCCGCGGGAGAAATTAAAGGTGCCGTCGATGGGATCGATCACCCAATAGCGGCCGGAGCTGGATTCCCGGGAGCTGCCCTCCTCGCCGCGCACCCCATCCTCGGGGCGAAGTGCCTTGAGCGCATCGGAGACGAAGCTTTCGGCGGCGCGGTCGGCCTCGGTGACCACATCTGAGACGCTGGTCTTGCGTTCGGTGGTGATACCCACCTCCCGCATCCGCCAAGCCAGGCGGCTGGCGTTGTACACCAGCGCCTGGGCTAACTGCTCATCAGAGCGGTCCTGTTGGGCCACAACGAAGGTATTAGTGACAGACGAGATCATCTCAGCTAAAGAACTCATGTCCACCATTGTGCCTTGTCTGCTGCCTGTGGGTGAGTACAGTGCCGCTTGGTGGGGGAGAGCACGCTCAGGGTGCCCGCCCAATATGCAAGAATGAACAACTATGCGCCCCGAGATTCAGCACCAGCATGCGAGCCTTGATTCCACCCTGAGCACCATCGAGAAGGTGCTCGACCCGGTGGGGTTGAGCGATGCCGTGCGCGAGCTGGAAATGAAGGCCGCCGATCCTTCGCTCTGGGACGATCCTGATCACGCCCAGGCTGTCACCACCGAGCTGTCGAATAAGCAGGCCCAGCTGAAAAAGCTCACCCAGTTGCGGCAGCGTGTCGACGATTTGCCGGTGATGTACGAGCTCGCCGAGGAAGAAGGCGAACCCGATGATCTAGCCAACGAGGAGCTGGAGTCGCTGCAGAAGGAGATCGAATCACTCGAAGTGACCACGATGCTGTCGGGCGAGTACGACTCCCGCGAGGCCGTGATTAATATTCGCTCCGGTGCGGGCGGGGTGGATGCCGCCGACTGGGCAGAGATGCTCATGCGGATGTATACCCGCTGGGCCGACAAGAAGGGGCACAAGGTGGATGTCTATGACATCTCCTATGCCGAAGAAGCCGGTATTAAATCTGCCACCTTCGTCGTGCACGGCGAATACATGTACGGCACCCTGTCGGTGGAGCAGGGGGCACACCGCTTGGTGCGCCTTTCGCCCTTCGATAACCAGGGGCGGCGCCAAACCTCCTTCGCCGAGGTGGAAGTTCTGCCCGTGGTGGAAAAGACCGACCACATTGATGTGCCCGATTCCGAGATTCGCGTCGACGTGTTTCGTTCCTCAGGCCCTGGCGGGCAGAGCGTGAACACCACCGACTCTGCGGTGCGGCTGACGCACCTTCCCACCGGAATCGTGGTGAGCTGCCAAAATGAAAAATCGCAGCACCAAAACAAAGCTTCGGCCATGCGGGTGCTGCAGGCCAAGCTGCTCGAGCGCAAGCGTCAAGAAGAGCGCAGCGAGATGGAAGCCCTCGGCGCTGGTGGCAATGCCTCGTGGGGCAACCAGATGCGATCCTATGTGCTGCACCCCTACCAAATGGTGAAGGATCTGCGGATGAACTTCGAAGTCAATGATCCCTCCAAGGTTCTCGATGGGGATATCGACGATCTGCTTGAGGCTGGCATTCGCTGGCGAGTCGGGCGCGACACCGAAGAGGATTAAAGCCTCGGGCGAGGCGTGGAATTGACGCAGGTGAGCGTCGATAAGCTCGTGCTCGTGACGAAGCCGCAGACTTTAACACCAGCCAACAGCAGAGTTTTCAATGTGACTGTTGGGAACTAGGGTGGTTCATGTGATCACGTTTGATGGTGTAACTAAGACATACAAGACCTCCACGCGCCCAGCGTTGGACAATATCAACCTCGAGATTGAAAAAGGCGAATTTGTCTTCCTGATCGGACAGTCAGGATCGGGCAAGTCCACCTTCCTGCAGCTGCTCGTGCGCGAAGAGGACGTGACGAGTGGCGATATATACTTCGACGACTTCCACGTCAACGCCCTGCGCGGGAAGAAGATTAACGAGCTGCGGCGCAAAATCGGCTTTGTCTTCCAAGACTTCAAGCTGCTGCCGAAGAAGAATGTCTATGACAACGTAGCCTTCGCGCTCGAAGTGATCGGCAAGGACCGAAAGACCATCGAGAAACTCGTGCCCGAAACCCTCGAAATGGTTGGTCTTGAGGCCAAGGCCAACCGCATGCCCAACGAGCTTTCCGGTGGTGAGCAGCAGCGCGTCGCCATCGCGCGCGCCTTTGTGAACCGGCCGCTGTTGCTGCTGGCCGACGAGCCCACCGGCAACCTTGACCCGCACACCTCCTCGGACATTATGGTGCTGCTCAACCGCATCAACAAGACCGGTACCACCGTGGTGATGTCTACCCACAATGCCGGCGCGGTGGATGCCATGCGCCGTCGCGTGATCGAGTTAGACCTAGGCAAGCTCGTCCGTGACGACGTCCGCGGCGTCTACGGCGAAGGCAACTAGTAGCAGCGGGATACAAAAGGAGACAACATCATGAGGCTTGGAATCGTGCTGCGCGAAGCCCTGCAAGGCTTAGGCCGCAACATCACCATGACCATCGCGCTCGTCATCACCACCGCGATCTCGCTGGCGCTGCTCGCCACCGGCATTCTGGTGACCAACATGACCGAACGCACCAAGGACATCTACCTCGACCGAGTGGAAACCATCGTGCAATTCGACGATGACATCTCGGCCAACGACCCCACCTGTGAGAGCGACGCCTGCAAGGAGGTTCGTGAAGCGCTCGACGGGGCCGAGGGCGTGGAATCAGTTACTTTCCGCTCCCGCTCTGATAGCTACCAGCGCTTCGTGGAGCTGTTTAAAGACACCGACCCTCAACTGGTGGAATCCACCAGCGAGGACGCGCTGCCGGCTGCGCTGCATGTGCAGTTGACCGATCCGCTCGACGACTCGCCGCTGGATCCCATCCGTGACAAAGATCAGGTCATCGCCATTATCGACCAAAACGATGATGTGCGCGCCGCCACGGACAACCTCGACTCGATTAGAAACGCCACCTTCCTCATCGCCGCCGTGCAGGCCGTGGCAGCAGTGTTCCTCATTGCCAACATGGTGCAATTGGCCGCCTACCACCGGCGTGAGGAAACCAAGATCATGCGCATCGTCGGAGCCTCGCGCTGGTACACCCAAGCGCCGTTCATCATGGAGGCTGTCTTTGCGGCGTTCATCGGCTCTGTGCTCGCCGTTGCTGGGCTGTTCGCCGGCAAGAAACTCGTGGTGGACCAGGCACTGTCCGACCTCTACTCCTCGCACATTATTGCGCCCGTGCTCGACCAGCACGTGTGGGTGCTCGCGCCCGTGATCGCGCTCATCGGCGTGGGCTTTGCAGCCATCACCGCCGATGTCACCCTGCGGCTCTACGTGAGGAAATAAACCGCGCGGCGGAGTGCTCGCTGGCGAAGCTCCTCAAGTGCGGCATGGCGCCGCGCGCAGGGGGTCTGCGGCGGAGTGCTCGCAGTTGTGTCCCGCGCGCTGGGGGTCGGTAGAAAATCGCCGCCTCGCAGCTCGATCTAGCGCCCACCTCGGCCACTAGGCCGGTCCTTGTTTAATAATTGGGGATCGTGCCATGGGCCTAGGTGGGCGTTGTGCTGTGTAAGGGGCGAAGGCGGGAGGTGCGAGTTCGAGCGTTATGCATCCACCGAGGGCCGGATCCTGCGGATCATGTCTGCCGCGGGTTGGATCCTGCGGGCGACGTTTGCTGGGAGGGATCCTTGGGGGCGAGAGGGGGGCGAGGCCGACTCCTACCCGTGTGGGGGTAGCGCACACGCACTAGGTGAGAGGTTGTTTTGGCAGCTAAGGCATAGCTTACTGAGCAAACGCTAAGCAAACCCTAGGATTGGGGTGGGGTTTACGTTACCCTTGCCTTAGGTCGAAGCGTGTTTGCCGATGGGCGTGTGTCGATGGGCGGCAGGGCTTCGACATTTCGCTGTCACGTCGGGTGAGACTCGCCCGCACCGACTGGGTGTTGCCCCAGCCGTGGTTAGCTACCGCGTGCCACCGGCCGCCCTTGATGAAAGGACGACTGACCTCATGAAGAAGCAGATTCGCTTCGCTGCCCTCAGCGCCATTGCCGCGCTGACCTTCGCCGGCTGTGCCACAGGGGAGGGGAGCGGTTCTTCCTCCTCTTCCTCCGCGGCGGAAAGCTCCGCCACCGCCGAGGGGGTGAGCACCGTCAGTGTCACCGATCAATACGGTGAGCACGAAGTGCCGGTAGATCTCCAGCGGGTAGTGGCCACGGACAACCGGATCTTCGAGACTCTGCAGGACTGGGAGGTGCCGCTTGTGGCAGCTCCGCAGAAGATCATCCCCACCACCATCAGCTACCGCGATGATGATTCGATCGTGAACTTGGGCAACCACCGTGAACCTGATCTTGAGGCCATCGTGGCCGCAGAACCGGATCTCGTGCTCAATGGTCAGCGTTTCCGCAGCCATTACGAGGAGATCACCAAGCTTGTGCCCGATGCCACGGTGCTGGACTACGAGATCGAGGAGGGGGAGAAGCTGGACGAGGAGCTCAAGCATCAAATCACGGACCTGGGCAAGATTTTCCAGCGTGAGGATGATGCGAAGAAGCTCAACGAGAACTTCGACGCCTCTATCGCGGCTGCAAAAGATGCCTACGACCCTGATCTCAGTGTGATGGCCGTGATCGTTTCCGGCGGTGAGATCGGTTATGTGGCACCGAGCGTCGGTCGTACCTTGGGCCCGGTTTTTGATCTTTTGGATCTCACCCCGGCCCTCGAGGTGGAAAACGTCTCGGACGATCATCAGGGCGATGACATCTCGGTGGAGGCGATCGCTGCGGCCAACCCCGATATCTTGCTCGTGATGGACCGCGACGCCGCGATCAAGGCCGATGACCCGGAGTACACCCCGGCCCTCGAGGTTCTCACTAACTCCGAGGCGCTGAAGGATGTCGCAGCCATCAAGAATGACGCCATCGTGGTGATGGACAATGACACCTACACCAACGAAGGCATCCAAACCTACACCGATTTCTTCTCCACTCTTGCCGAGAAATTCTCGGCACTGAAGAAATAGCATTCCCCTCACACCCGCACTGTCGCTTTTGCAGCGGTGCGGGTGTGAGCCGTTCGTTACCTCGTGCGCGCTGTGCGTGTACCTAATGGCGCGCGCGTGAACGGTGTTCCGCGTACCTTAAGGAGTTGCCGCCGCCATGACTCTCCCGACCTCCACGGATGCCGATGAGCCCACCTCTCAGCCCAGCCACGGCCCGCACCCGCAGACTGCGAGGCGGCGTACCCGTTCCTCGATGTGGGAATGGAAATTGATCATAGGTATCACGGTCGTGGCGGGCCTATTGGTGGTTTCGGTTCTCACTGGTGTGCATAACACCTCAGAGATGCTGGCGATCACCCGTATTCCGCGCACGATTGCACTCGTTCTGGCAGGGGCAGCGATGGCGCTATCGGGTCTGGTGATGCAGCTACTCACCCAGAACCGCTTTGTGGAGCCCACGACCACGGGCACGACGGAATGGGCGGGGCTGGGTTTGCTGTGCGCGATGATCGTATTTCCCAGCCCGTCGCTGATGGTGCGCATGATTTCGGCGGTGATCTTCGCTTTCATCGGCACCGTAGTGTTTTTTCTCTTCTTGCGCCGAGTGAGCCTGCGCAGCTCGCTCATCGTGCCCATCGTCGGCATCATGCTGGGTGCGGTGATCAGTTCGATCTCCACTTTTGTTGCACTTCAAACCGACATGTTGCAACAGCTTGGCATCTGGTTCGCTGGGAGTTTCACCTCGGTGCTGCGGGGTCAATACGAGGTGCTGTGGCTGGTCGCTGTGATTGTCGTGGCCGTGTGGATCCTCGCTGATCGCCTCACTGCCGCAGGTCTCGGCGAGGAGCTGGCCACCACCATTGGAGTGAATTACCAGCGCGTACTGTTAATCGGCACCATTCTTATTGCGCTCGCCACGGGGGTGGTCACTGTCGTTGTTGGCAACCTTCCCTTCGTTGGACTCATTGTGCCCAACGTAGTCTCAATGATCCGCGGCGATGATCTCCGTTCGAATCTGCCATGGGTATGTCTTCTGGGCGTGGGCATTGTGACTGTATGCGATCTCATCGGCCGGCTCATCATCATGCCCTTCGAAATCCCAATTTCAGTGGTGCTCGGCATTGTGGGCGCAGTTGTGTTCATCGGCCTGCTTCTCTCACACCGAAAGGGCAGAATCTAGATGGCTTCTTTTTCGCTTATCGACGCCTCCTCGCAGCCATCCCAACCCTCACACCCGCAGGATCATCCCGCGCCTCGTCGCCGCACACCAGCCTTCGGCTCAGCCCAATCTGCCCGGCGATATTGGGTGCTCATGGTGGCGCTCAGCATGCTCGCCGCAGCACTGGCACTGCTTTTGATCTGGTGGGATAACCCGATGGAATTCGGCAGTCGCGGCTTTTGGCTCATTGCCGAGCGACGGTCCTTCTCCGTGGCGGTGATGGCGATAGTAGCCACCTGCCACGGGCTTGCCACAGTGGCCTTTCAGACGGTGGCACACAACCGCATTGTCACCCCCTCCATCATGGGTTTCGAAGCCCTCTACGTCACTATTCACACCAGCCTGGTGTATTTCTTCGGTGTCTCTGGTTTGCTTGCTTTTACCGGCCCCTTGCAGTTTGGCGTGCAAGTGGTGGTGATGGTGGTGCTTGCGCTTCTTCTCTACGGCTGGTTACTCGATGGTCACCGGGGAGACATGCAGCTGATGTTGCTCATCGGCATCATCATTGGCGGAGGGTTGGCCTCCCTGTCGACTTTCATGCGTCGTATGCTCAGCCCTAGCGAGTTTGATCTACTCACAGCCCGAATGTTCGGCTCCGTCAATAACGCCGATGCATCCTATCTACCCATCGCGGTGCCGGTGATGGCAGTAGCAGCCAGTGTGTTGCTCATGAAAACCCGAACGCTCAATGTCCTCAGCCTGGGCAAGGAAGCCACCGCGAATCTCGGGGTGAACTACCGGCGGCACACCATCGTGGTGCTCACCTGCGTGGCTTGCCTCATGGCGGTATCCACCGCCCTCATTGGCCCCATGACCTTCCTCGGCTTCCTCGTTGCCACCTTGGCCTATCAAGCTGCGGACACCTACGACCATCGCCTCATCCTGCCCATGGCTGCTGTGCTCGGCTTCGTAGTTCTTGCAGGCGCTTACTTCGTGATGAACCACATCTTCTACGCCCAGGGCGTGGTGTCCATCATCATCGAACTCGTTGGCGGGCTGGTATTTCTCACCGTGATCTTGAAGAAAGGCACCCTATGATTCGTCTGAGCTCTGTCTGCAAAACCTATGGTTCGGACACTGAGATCGGGCCGGTGGACCTAGAGATCCCAGCCGGCGGCATCACCGCACTAGTCGGGCCCAATGGTGCGGGTAAATCCACGCTCCTCACCATGATCGGCCGGCTTCTCGGGATGGATAGCGGCACGATCACGGTAGCTGGCTATGATGTCGCTAGCACCCGCTCGGAGGATCTCGCCCGTGTGCTGTCGATCCTGCGCCAAGACAATCACTTCATCACTCGGCTCACCGTGCGCCAACTCGTAGGCTTCGGACGTTTTCCCTACAGCAAGGGGCGCCTCAGTGTGGAGGACGAGCGAATTATTGAGCGCTACCTCGAGTTCTTCCAGCTCACTGAGCTCGAGGATCGCTACCTCGATGAGCTCTCGGGCGGGCAGCGCCAACGCGCCTACGTGGCCATGGTGTTGGCCCAAGACACCGAATATGTGCTGCTGGATGAGCCGTTAAATAACCTCGATATCGCCCATTCGGTCTCTATGATGAAGCACCTCAGCGCCGCTGCCCGCGAGCTAGGCCGCACGATCATCGTGGTGCTGCACGACATCAATTTCGCTTCGGCTTATGCCGATAACATCTGCGCTGTACAGAACGGAGAGGTGCGCTATTTTGGCCCGCCTGAAGAAATCATGACCGAGGAGATTCTCACCGAAATTTTTCACACCCCAGTAACCTGCATGGACGGCCCGCACTATCGAATAGCTGTGTATCACTAAACGCCCGCCGTGCCATCCTGAGGGCAGTAGACGCAGCGCTAAGTAGGTGCGCGCTAGACTGAGTGCTGTTATGAGCAAAAAGAAGAAGAAGCAGCAACGCGCCGGGAAAGATGCGGTGGTGGCCACCAACAGGCGAGCGCGGCACGACTTCACCATCCTCGATTCCTATGAGTGCGGGGTAGCCCTAGTTGGGACTGAAGTGAAGTCCATTAGGGAAGGGAAAGTCTCCCTCGCTGACTCCTTCGCCACCATCGACAACGGCGAGGTGTGGCTCCAGCACCTCAATATCCCCGAATACTCCATGGGGTCGTGGACCAACCACTCCCCGCGGCGCAACCGCAAACTGCTCCTGCACCGCCGTGAGATCGATTCGCTTGAAGGTAAAGTCCGCGATGGCAAGCGCACCCTCATCCCCCTGAAGCTGTATTTCAAAGAGGGGCGCTTAAAACTGGAGCTCGGCTTGGCAGAAGGAAAGCAGGCCTATGACAAGCGCCAAGACATCAAGAAGCGCACCGAGGAACGTGAGATCACCCGCGAGCTGGGCCGGCGAATCAAGGGCATCAACGCCTGACTAAACCTTCCTAGCCCAGATGAGGCATTGCCAGTGCCGTCACCAGGGTGTAGGATGAGGTTTCCTGTGAGCGGATCAATGCACAACCCGACCGCCTCGCAGTGCGAACGAGGGGCTGATTTTTGGTTTCGACTTCGTACCCTGATCCAGGGGAAGCGTGCCGGTGCAGGCTATCGACCACCGATTTAAGCGTCGTAGTACCTAAAATAAACGCAGAGAAGACCTCTCAGCGTGACTACGCCCTCGCTGCCTAATCAGCGACGCGTGTCTGTCGGCCTAGGGTAGTTCCCGCCCTAGTTCCCGGCATCGACTCAAGGGAACTTGCCCACTGGCTGCGTTGACGGGGCCAGAGGGGACACTTACCGCCAACTGGGCTCATCGTCCGGATGTGTTCGTCCAAGCCGGAGAGCCGAGTAGAGATCAGCGCACGAACTGCGCACGGAGAAGCCCTGGTGAAATGACGAAGGACCCGGGTTCGATTCCCGGCAGCTCCACGGATTAATACCCCTGTTCCCATTCGGGAGCAGGGGTTTTCCCTTTTTGAGGCTGCTAGCTGAAGTATTGCGAGTCACTCCACGGTGCACCCATAATGCCCTGTGGGAGAGTGTTCATGCCTCGTGAATATCGGCGGCCCTGAACATAACTGAGCTGCTGGCCTATCAGTAGAACCAACCGCTGAGAATCGCGGTTTGGGAAAAACCTGACACCGCAGTTCGCCGCCAGTCGAGAAGACCTCGGTAGCCGGCTGGTCGTTGCCTTGATACTAGCTAGGATAGTTGAGGGTCGCTACAGCCAAACCCTTAGGCGCATCCCAGCTACAGGCCTCGACCCGCGATGGATGAAGGTTCGTGCAAGTGTGCACGAGTCTGCAAGCTGGAGCACCCAGCTACGTCTATGGCTGAAGGAAACGGGCCGTCGCACAGGGGGTGTCCTCGTGCGGCGTGGTCAAGTTCGTGAGTGAACGTGCAGCGTGCATTGATGTCGTTGAGGTCGCGGCGGAGGCTGATGGCGTTGTATTCGGGTAGCCAGAACCCTTTAGTCCCGCCGATGTGACGCACGAACCGGATGCCCTTTTCGGCTGTAATGTCTTTTAGCGCGTCAAGTCCCAGACCCATAGTCGTCGCAGCCTTCCATTGGTTCTTCTGGGCTGGAATCTGCCACGAGGTTAAGATCCACTGCGGCAGATGTTCACATACCCATCCGTCGTCAGCGGCAGTGTTGAAGCATCCGGATCGAGAGAGGACTCAAAGCAGCATTGCTGTTGAGATGAAGTTTGCTGGGGGAGGAAGCTAGCACCACACGGTTTTTTGCTTCGTGGCAGCTCCGCGGCCTGCGGTCTACAGCGCGGATACGGCTGGTGTGACTAAGGCTTTGAGGTCTCACGACCATCGCCGGTATGTGGCCATGGAGGTTAGGGCGCTTGCGTCGATGCCTCGCTCAAATCAAGAACGTCAGACACAGTGGAAAACTAACTTGATTGTCGAACATGGTGTTTCAGCATGTCACCTGCAGTTCACTCCGAGTCCGAGGGTGAAAACCTAAGATTTTCGGAGAGGGCGAGATCACGGGGCTGCACCGCAGTGCTCAGGGGCTGGACGCGGTAGTGAAAGCTTCCGCTGCCGACTCTTCATCACAAGCCTGGGTATGTGCTCTGGGGGTGGAACGCCGATGAGCCCCTTGGGAAAAGACGCGAGCAGGTGGTGGAACAGTATTTTGCTCTTGGTGTCCATGAACTCGACGACGCACCCAAGAAAACAAGCCGTATCGAAGGTCGCTAGGCCCGGGTATCCCGATTCGTGGTCGAACCAGAAGATCGTGGACGCGGTCCGTGATGTGCTCGAAACCCAAGCGGAAGCCAGTGTTGTCCAGTGGAAGGTGAATCAAGTTCCAGAGAAGAGGTGGAAGCTAGAATCACCAAAGAGGGATTGCACGGAGGTCAAGAAGCGAATTAATGGAGCAACAGACACAACAACGTCTTGAGTGGTAGACAAGCGTTACCGTCGCCAACTACGCCTATCCGGTCGAGATCAAGAGACAGAAGAGGAGCCCAGCGTGGAGTACCCCAAGTTTGACGATCAAAAGAGTGTGTACGAGTACATCACTTCGACGGGACCTCAGCTTCCTCCAGAGAAAATGGCTTGGGTTCAAGAGGAAGCAGATGACGGTGACTACACCTTCGCCGTGAAGGTTTATATGCAAATCGCTAGGGACTACGGCATGGACGACTACATCCCTTACACCGTGCGGGAAAACCTGCGGCTTTTCAAAGGAGACTACGATTTTCCCACTCTGGCTCAGTCGCTGTCTGTCGATCCACTGAAAGTGACGTAGCTCGTCCCCTAGCACTGGTTAACTGCTGCCTGCAAAGGGTAGTGGTGTTGGCTTCCTGGCTGGGTGATGCTGGGTTCGATTCCCAGCGTGGCGACTGGCCCCACATTGGGCGGTCCTTGAAGGAACTGCTGGTGTGGGGTTTTATTATGCCCATTTTTCTACTCCCAGGAGGAGTCATGGATAACGATTCTGTTGATCACACCCCAGAGAACACCGAGGAAGCGGCCTCTGCCGCTGATTACTCCAGCTCGGATCAGGTATCCGAGAACAGTACGGCACGTGATTCTGGGTCCAAGGTGCCGGTGGAGTGCTCGGATGAGTGAGGGTGTAGTGGAGCTTTTCTACTGGGATGCCGGCGCAGTGCTGGCCCAGCTATTGTGTCGCCGGAGCCTAGTGGGTTTCTCCGAGGTCTACGCCCGAACTTGTCCTTTTTTCTTCCATCGCTTCCGGTACGCAATCGAAAGAGCATGGACTGGAAATTTGACAAGGTGTTAATGATGGTTGGAGATCGTCTTAAGCAGGCGGAGAGGGGCGCCCGATGATTCTGCTGAGGCCTCCTAGTGCAGAGGTTGATTGAAGCATAGACGGAAGAAAAACGAGCCGCCTCGTACGCGGGGTGGTCATGGGCATGTGCTCCCACCTATTTTCTGGGGTTCACCAGCCTGTGCCCACGAGAATGGTCATAAGAAAGCCCGGAAAGTGACTAAGTACAGCACTATCCGGGCCTCGGTGTAGTTAGCTCTCTGAGAGGCTATAGCTACTCGGTTTCAGCAGCATCCTCATCAACGGTTGCAGCAGCATCCGCATCCTCAGAAGCGGCAGCGTCCTCGGCGCCAGCGGTGTCTTCTGCAGAAGAAGAACTGCTCGAACCATTGTCCGCAGGCTGCTGCTCAACGACAGCCGGGTTCTCGTTGTTCTCCGCGCTGCTTTGAGCAAGAGGAACAATCACACCTACAAGCGTTGCAATAGCAGTAACAGCGGTGATGAAGGTATTCATCAGCATCGTCCTTTCCAGAGAAGACTGTGACATAACAGCGTTTAGTTGATGGAAAACAAAACCATCAGCAACGCGCGGCATTAGATAACCACATCACCCACAGGCGCGCACACCTCGGGGGTAGCAATAAAAACAGAAAATAACCCCAGTGACGCGATCCAACAGCTAACCGCACCTACTCTCATCCCACTACAACCTTCGATAGGCTTATCGCCCGCCGCGCTCTAACTAGGCGCATTGTGGTCCCAAACTCGTGGGGGATAGTGGTCGGATGTGCCCAGTGGGCGTTGCAGCGGTGGGGATGGGAAGGTCGGCAGCGTTCCGCTCAGCCTGTGTTCTGCCGAGGGTGTCTTCGCATTGGGCCGCCAGTCGAATAGTCGAGCCGGTGAGTAAGGGTGCAGTGCTCGGTTCGTCTGTGGCACAGGCCGATGGTCTGGTGCTCGCATAACCAGAATTCTCGGGCCCTGCCACCGCGGCGCAGGGGCCGGATGCTGCTTCTAGTGGGCACGAGTCCCACTCTCATGCCTTCGCGGTATCCATTGTGCTCATCGCGCCCGACGTGCTCTTTGGTTTTATGCCGCTTCATCGCTCGAAGTCCACAAATGTAGCAGAAGCTCATGCTGTCTGTTTTGGAATAATGTTTGTGGTCCTTAGTTTGGCGCCCCGTAGAGGAATTCTTTTGTTATTGTCGCGCTAACCGGTGCTTTGGCGGTTGTCGCTTCGGGGGGCGTTAAAACTATCGTGTTGCGCTTCTTGGTCAAGCCGGCTGCTCACAGGGCCTTTCAAGGGATACGCTGCATACGCGATTAATGGCACATCCTCGAGACGGCGGGGAGTTGCAGAGTCGTTGCTCATGGCGCAACGAGAGTGTCGCCGATTTCGTTTGTGTCATTTCCAAAAGGAAAATGTCGAACGCGATGGCAGCTACCGTTTGATAAGGCGGTGTATCTGGTTCATCTCCTGATCTCGCTCCTAGCTTCCATGCTTGGGAATTTCTCAAAGACCATGACTGCAAGTCTCTCGAGTGGAATAGCCGTCAACGCAGAGTGTCGACGTTGTCATGTAGGGTGTGTGTTCTACGCCACCAACCATAGGGAGTGTGTATGTCTTTACCACCTGTCACCTACGACAGAATGAAGCAAGTCCTAGAGAACGCCAACCTAAACTATGAGGTTACCGAGAGCGGACAGCCGTATTTCGGCTTCGAAGAATTCGTCTGCTTCGTCGAGGTGAGTGAGAACTACCTGACCTTGTTGGCCTACCTCTCCGGGAGGCTTTACGGCGATGAACAGATGACCAAAGCCGTTCAGCTTGCCTCCAGCTACACCAGCAACGTCTTCGTTCCTAGGGTCTGCGTGAGCGGTGTGGGAACACAGGACGCACCCGGGGTGATGACGATGGACACGGCTTTCCCCTTGGGCGCCGGTATGACTGATGAACAGCTGCAGATCTTCTTCGACTCCACGATGCAGGCCTACGGCGAAGCGCTAGCTACGCTCTCGCAAGAGATGCCATCTGTGGTGTCGGTACAGGAGGAGAACTAACAATGGCATGGTTTAACAAAAATGAAAGCTCTGCCCCTCAGACCGCCCCGTTGACCGCCCAGAGGGTGTCCCAGTGGTTTGAGTCCAAGGGGCTTGATCACCAGCTCATCGAGGAGCAGGAGACTGTGATCACCGGTTTCGACGGGGTGTTCGTCAAGGTTTCTTGCGATCATCAGCGGTTGTCCTTCCAAGCGGCGCTGCTGGAGCCGGCGCCGGCGGAGCGTTACGCCGCGGCGCTGTCGTGGTCGAATCACTGGAACTGCGTGGCCGTCGCGCCGACCGCCATCCCCACGCTCAATCCCGACAAGGGAGTAGAGATAGAGATGGGCTCGGCGCTAGTGCTGGGGGATGCGGGCTGCTCAGACGAGCAGCTTGACCTGTTTCTGTCAACGTATTCCACCCTTTCCGTCCAAGCTTTGGACGAGTACAAGCAGGCCATGGGCATCGAGGACGCCGCCCAATAAGCCGCTTGCGTTACACACCACCAGGGCAAGAGCAGGAGGGCGTGGAGGGGCCCATCGAGAATGAGTGACGCCAACCATCCACCTGGCCGCCGGAATCCGGGGGAGGGCTCGCAACAGAGCTTTCGCGTGGATCTGCGCGGCATGGTGGAGCTGCTTTCCCGAAACCTCTACTCAGGTCCGCGGGTCTTCGCGCGAGAACTTCTCCAAAACGGGCTCGATGCGATCACCGCCCGAAGAGAAATCGAGACCGATGCCCCGGCGCGTATCCGCTGCGTCGTAGGCCCAGGGTGGCTGCGGGTCACCGACTCGGGGATCGGGCTCACGCTGCAGGAAGCTCGCGAGCTGCTGGCCACCATCGGCGCTTCCTCGAAACTGGACGAGTTGGGCTTTGACCGCAGCGAGTTCTTGGGGCAGTTTGGTATTGGCCTGCTCAGCTGTTTCATGGTCTCTGACACCATTACGGTGTTCTCCCGCTCCGCCCGCGAGCCTGAAGCCGATGTGGTGAAATGGGTGGGCGATTCGCGGGGGACGTGGACCGTGGAAACGGCATCGTCCGGAGAGATCCCGCCGGAACTTCATGGTCCGGGGACCACGGTGATACTTCACCCGCGGCCGGGGGGAGCGATACTGCGAGGTCCCCGTCCTCACCGCTATCTTGCGCGATTATGGCCGCTACTTGCCCGTGCACATCACCATCGAGCGGGACGGCGGGGAGCACGAAGTGATCAGTGACCCCACCCCGCCGTGGGAGATGTCCGTGCGCCAGGCGGGGCAGTGGTGCGCGGAGCACTTCGGCTTCACCCCCTTCGCCTGCCTACCACTGAAGCTGCCCGCCATGGGCACCGAGGGCGTGGCCTTCATCATGGGCACCGGTTCCGTCCCCGGACAGGCCACGTACCACGACGTCTACATCCGCCGCATGCTTGTAGGGCACCGGATTACGAATATCCTGCCAGAGTGGGCCTATTTCGCTCGCGTGGTACTCAATACAGAGATACTCAAACCCACAGCTTCCCGCGAGCAGCTTTTCGACGATGAACTGCTGGACGCAACCCGCATCCAACTAGGGGAGCAGATCCAGAGCTGGCTGCAAAAGCTCGCCAATGAAAACCCCGAGCTGTTTGAGAATTTTGTGAGCCTGCACATCCACGGGCTCAAGGCGCTGGCCGTCACGGATACGCACACCCGGGCGATGGTCGTGCGCGCAGTGCCTTTCCCCACCTCGCAGGGCATGGTGCCTCTTCAGCAGGTGATGGATCGCGCCGGGCAGATTCTCTTTGTGCCTACCCAGGCGGAATACCGCACGGTGTTACCCATCGTCCGCGGCAATGGTCTGACGGTGGTCTACGCAGGGGACGCCTTTGACGAGGAGCTGCTGGCACAGGTGGCGCTGGATTCTCCGCACGTTCCGGTGCGCCGCCTTCATGCGGCGGAGATTATTGGTGCCATGTCCCCGCTAGGGGCCTCTGAGGAGGCCCCGTTCCTCCCACTGATTGCGGCGGCCGAGGAGGCGCTGGCCTCCCAACGGGTGAGCGTGCTCGTGCGTCGCTTCCATCCGGTCTCGGTGCCGGTGGTGTATCTGCCGGATGAGGGCGGTGCCGGTCGGCAGATTGAGGAGCGCCTGCACAATGCCAACGACCTGATGGGGCAGATCGTCGCCAGCGCCGGCCGGGCGCGCATCCGCGCCGCGCACAGCCCCGGCGCACAGCTGGTGCTTAACGCCGATTGCGCAGTGATTAACCAGCTCTCGGGTGTCAGCGATAGACATCAGCTCACCCGTAGTGCCATCCGTGGCTTGTATGTGCAGGCGCTCCTGGCGGGGCACCACCCGCTGACTACCCAGGCCCGGTCCTGGAGCTCCAGCGCCCTGACCACTTTGATCTCCCTGTCCCTGGCCGGCTCTTCACCGTAGCTTGCCCCAATCCCGCAGCAGACCCCTCGCCCCTGACCGCTACTTCTACCCGATCAAGGAGACCATCTGATGTCCACCACACCTCCGCCGCCCAACGCCTCCGCAGCATCGCGCGAACCGGAGGACCAGCGTGATGACCTAGAGATGCTCATGGACCGAGCCCGCAGCGCGCCACGGGGTACAACGAGGTCCAACCTCTGGGCGCAAGCTGCCTCCTTGGCGGAGGAACGAGGGGATCTTCAGACGGCAGTGGACTGCTACCTCTCGCTGGCGCTGGCTTATCAAACCGGCGGCGATTACACTCGGGCAATCGCCCCCGTGGCGTGGCTGGATAGAACCTACCGGGAGCATCCGGAGGCTTTCTCCAATGGGCAGGTGCAGCTGTGGGCGCAGTTCTACCCGACCACAATCACTGCCATGACCCTGCTTCCCACTGTGTCGGTCAGCCAGCTGG
The DNA here is from genome assembly GCF_030440575.1 of Corynebacterium ciconiae DSM 44920. Taxonomy (NCBI): domain Bacteria; kingdom Bacillati; phylum Actinomycetota; class Actinomycetes; order Mycobacteriales; family Corynebacteriaceae; genus Corynebacterium; species Corynebacterium ciconiae. The sequence goes on along the minus strand of NZ_CP047189.1, from coordinate 1,942,752 downwards.
AGCAGTTCTTAGAGCGTATGCGTGAGCTGTACCGGCAGCTTGGTGACACCCTGCGCGCCGTTTCCTTGGCTGAGCTGGATATCAACGAGACGCTGGGCAATGCGGAGGCGGCGGATGCAGCGTTGACGCAGTGGGAGACCACGCCGCGTGGAGATCTCTGCTCCTCACTGGCGTCGGAGATGATTACTCTCCTGCCCTATTACCGTGAGCGGCAACAGTGGACCACGGCTACGAACATGGGCGAGGCTGCACTGGTCGAGGAGCACGAGGACCGCTTTGTGGCGGATCCCTTGTTCAACGAGCTCATGGTGCCTTGGCTCTACGCAGGCAAGGACGATCTGGCGTGGGCGGCGCACGTGCGCACCTACCGCAAGTGGCAGCAGTCGCCGTACGATGCGCAGTACCTTCCGGAGCAAGTGCTGTACCTGGCGCTTTCTGGCCAGGTAGGGCGGCCATCCCGCTTGGAGCGGGGACTGGCAATCTTCCGGCGCCATCTGCCCTGGTTCACCGAGTTTGAGACTCCTAGGGACCTGCAACTGTTTGCCATCGCGGGTGCCGTCCTGCTGGGTGCACTTCCCCCGGAGCGAGCCCAGGAGCAGCTGCACGGCACCTTGCCGGGGGACAGCCTGGAATGGGCTCATGCGCCTCGGCTGGATAACCCCACCATCTCCCAGGCGCGGCACTGGTGCGAGGATGTGGCGCGCTCTTTGGCGCAGAGTTTCGCTGCCCGCCCGGGTCACCCGCACCCGGAGGTGGAAATGCGCCGCTTGGAGGAGTGGCTCAACCCGGAACTTCCGCCGCAGCTCTCACCGGAGAGCGAGATCCCCGACGTCACGGGTTTGAGCGGGCAGCTGGTTGTCGACAGCTCCTCCGGCCCGTCCACGCTCCGTACCACTGGCATTGGCGGAGTAAGTGCCGCCCAGGACGAACAGCAGGAGGAGGAACCACTTACGCCGGTCGATGTGCGCGGGCCGTGGCGGGAGGCCTCGGTGGATGAACTGATTGCCGCGGAGGCCACCTACGGTGTGGACGCGGACGCTATTTACGGTCTTAGCGCTAAGCAGCGGATGATGGATCGCTCCGAGTCCCCGGATCAGTGGCCGGAGTTTCACCAGCAGGATGGGGCAGCCAGCGCAACTGGCGGTCAAGGCAGCCCAGAGGAGAGCTACATCCGCCTCCGTTTGGCCATCGAGGCAGCCGAGCTGCGCGGCCTCCCAGAGGAACAGCTGACGGTGCACCGGGTGCGCCTTGCCGCAATGGGGTGCGACAAGCCCACCTCCATCGAACCTGCATACACGCTGCTGGAGCCGGCCCAGGAACACATGGACCAGGGGCAATTCCAAGAATGCGCGCAACTGTGCCACCAGTCTCTCTACGCGGAGACGACTGAGCCTATCGGCGCACGGCTGTGTGCGTGGCTGCTCATGGGGCGTGCTGCTCAACAAGCCGGCTATCTTCAGGAGGCCATCGCCCCGTTGCGCGATTGCGTGAACCTTTCCGCGGCGTGCGCCATAACTCACTTTCGCATGTTGGCAGCAGGCTCGTTGGCCGAAGTTCTCTTGGACCTCAAGCGCCCGGCGGAGGCCGCAGATTTGTTGCAGGGCTGTCTCGATGAGCTCAGTACCGGTCAACCTCTGCCGGAAGTGTTATTAAACGCTAACTTCGATGTGGCTCGGGCTGCGGCGGATCTAGGGCATAGCGGGGATGCTGGCCACTACTTTGAGCAGGTAGCCGAGAGCGTCGAAGAGCCGCGGCAGCGTCGAAAACTCACTGCGATTGCCATCCAGCACTTCGAGAACGCGCAGCAGTATGGCCGGGCCATCGCTTTGGCTCAGCGTGCTGTGAGCTTCCAAGAGGCGCGGCTTGAGCAGGCGCACATGAGGTGGGCGAGCGTGAAAGAGTCCGCGGAGCCAACCGAGACTATCGAGGCAGCAGAGCAGGACTACTTTGATCAGCAGGTCAACCTCAGTGACGATCTGCAGGCCCTGGCGAGCCTCATCGCTAAGCAGCCGGGACCCGCCTCCGATGAAGAGCGAGCAGTGGTGGAGCTAACCCTTGACCGGGTAAGGGAACTGGTGATGAACACCGAGTTGGGGGAGCGGTGGGGCCGGTCTCGCCAGTGGCGGGAGGCTATGTACTTGCGGCAGGCCAGCCACGTTTGGTTTAGCTGCCACAGCATTCGCACCGGTATGGATTACGCGTCCTCGGCGGCAGAAGCCTTCGCCGCGCTGGGTGACGAGCAGATGGAGTTGCTCACGTTGATATCGAAGGCCGCCATGCTCCTGCAGGTAGAGGACATCTCTGAGGCCCGAGCCCTCGTGGAAGAGATCAGGCCACGGGTCACTGCGACTAAGTATGTTGGAACGGATCTGCGCTACGAATTTGATTCTCTGGTGGCTAATCTCAAGCAGTACTGACCGGCGATGCTAGGTACCGCATAGAAGGAATCGCTGGGGTGTAGCCGGCACTGATCGAGAATCCACTCGTGGTGCTCTTACAGCCATGTTCCTTCGACAGTGGAGAAGGTCCTTCAGAATTGAAGGAAGGAGTGCTGCCCAGTGTGTTTTCACGCTGGGCTGCTTTTAGGGCGTAGCGGTGGCCTTAATAACTGGGGCACAGTGGGTAACTCGGGGTGAGTATTGGTTTTAATCGAACTCGAGCGCGTAGTCCTCAGCCGAGGTGATGGGCAGGAGCTTGTGGAACACGACAGTGAACACCAGCGAGAGGGCTACTGGGGCGATGAAGAAGATCGACACGACGGTAATCAGTGAACTTCCGGTGTTGTAGGCTGCGAGCGGACCAACGAGCCCAGAGATGCCAAAACCTGCAGAAATAGGGGTGCCGGCGATGCCGATCGCGCCGCCGATAGCCCCCAGCACCGCGGCCTGGGCAAGGATGGGGACCATCATCACGGGGCGTTTGAAGGCATTGGCCATCTGTACCTTCGGCGATCCGAGGACGTGAAGCAGAGCGGTGCTGACACCATTGGCACGCCATCCGGCAATCATGAGGCCAAAGCCGGCGGCAACAACACCGAGGTTCGCGGTTCCAGCGGCCACTCCGTCCATCATGATCGCCGTGGCCAAACCCACAGTAGAGACGGGGGAGACAATCATCGCGGCGAAGATCATGGCAAGCACAATGCCCATGAGGATGGGCTGGAGTCCGGTTGCTCCGTTGACAAGCCCCCCAAGCCACTCGGTGAAGACTTTGACCAGAGGATAGGTGACAATCCAGCCGATACCGCCTGCGATTACCGTCACCAAGGTGGAGAGCAACAAAATGGTGTAGTTCTTCAGGCGGTCACCGATGAGATAGATCAGGCCGACCGCTAGAGCTGCGGTTAAGCCGGTGTTAATCACCAATCCCGTGCCTTGAAGGTGGAAGCCGCCATCAGGGTCCACGGTGGCAACCCCCGAGCCGCACATGGCGGCAATTCCGACCGCGGCGGTTTGGATGGGGGTGAGTGTGAACTGCATAGCCACGAGCACTCCAATAAGCAGCGGCAGAGTCGAGGTGGCCATACTCACGACGGTGATGATCTCCCCGCCGAGGGGGAAGACGGGAAGCAAGGCCTTTAGTAGTGCTCCCAAGAGTGCCTGGGGGACGAGCGCCACTACCACCGCGATAGAGATGCCATTCAGCACCTTGAGGGTGAACTCCCGCGCGGTCATCCTGGGCGGAACCGTGGAGGGGTGCGGGTTACTCACCGGTTCGTTGACCGCAAGTGGGCCTTCGGGAACCTCATCCGAGTGGGCTTGGGGCTGGTGGGGCGCTGCTTGGCGCTGGTTATCAGTCACAGACACTGACTCAACCAAATCGGTGGGCAGGGCCAAAATTGTGCCCCGTACGTAGGGGTAGGCCAGCGTAGGTGGGTTAGGTGCGCGGTGCGGAAACGCCAAAGGAATTCGAAGCGTCCCTGAGAGAAATATAGATGAACCCATCAACAAAAAGATGGCGTTTATCGGTTAATTACAAAGGGAAACAAGTATGCGAGATGGCGTCGAAAAGCAAAAATGAGGGAAATGGGAACTGAAAGCGCGACATATCCGACAACTAGGGGCAAGCATTGTTGTGAATAGTTAAGGAGAATGCATGTCCGCGAATGGAGATACGCGCACAGAGTCGCGCAGTGGACTGGCGGCGCTGGTGCGGCGTATCCATTTCTATGCCGGAATGTTTATCGGGCCTTTTCTTCTCGTGGCTGCGGTAACGGGAGCGCTCTATGCAGTGGCGCCGACGATGGAATCAGTCGTGTACCGAGACATCATGCGTGTGTCAGAGTCCGACTCTTCTCAGCCATTGGCAGAGCAGGTTCGCGCCGCGCATGCGGAGCACCCAGATCTGCCGATCGCGCAGGTGTGGCCGTCCAGCGAACCGGGAGAAACAACACGAGTCTTGCTGAGTGATGACACAGTGGGAGAGTCGCGTCTTCGCAGCGTGTTTGTGGACCCCGGCACGGCCGAGGTGGTGGGGGAT